>JAOPTX010000034.1:0-103746 GCA_051532055.1 Fibrobacterales bacterium
TCAACTCAGCTCTCATAATCTAGTATCGGCATAAAAAACCGCACTATACCTTCATTATCTGATACTTTCGTTAAAAAGGCAAATATCTCTCGTAAAACTGGATAAATATGCGTAATTCTTAATCTCTCAACCTATGCTCAATTTATTTTACTTCGCTACTCACAAAATGCTCAATTGCCTTGCATATTCCCTTTTTTCAGGATATACTCAATAGATGGAAAGGAGGCACAAATGGCCAAAAAATCAAAAAACACTACACCAATTCTTGCACATCAGAATCCTAATTTTATCGAAAAAAGAGCGGGAAGAACGGTTCGTGTACTTGCAGAGTTTGAATCACCAAGAGAGCAATTCAATAAGTACAATGTAGATCATACAATCGCCTTTTTTGGATCAGCTCGTACCCTTGCAACTCGAGATGTCAATAGTCAACTTAATAAGCTTAAAAAAGCCAATAAAACCAAAACCAAAGAATATAAACGGCTCGAAGGACTCAAAAAAGTTGCCCGCTATTATGATGAGTGCCGTGAGCTCGCTAAAAGAATCTCGATCTGGTCAGAAAAACAGAAAGAGAATTACTGTATTGTTACTGGTGGTGGCCCTGGTATCATGGAAGCAGGAAATAGAGGCGCCCATGATGCAAAAGCACCTAATATCGGTCTCAATATTGAGCTCCCTTTTGAACAGAGTCCCAACCCGTATATCACCCCAGAGCTTAATCTCAATTTTAACTACTTCTTTATCAGAAAGTACTGGTTCCTCTACCTTGCAAAAGCACTTGTAGCATTTCCAGGTGGCTTTGGTACCATTGATGAACTTTTTGAAACACTCACCCTTATCCAGACAAAAAAAATAATTAAGCCAATCCCAATTATTCTGTATGGCAAAGAGTTTTGGGATCAGTTAATTAATATTGATTTCCTTGCAGAGACCGCAATGATAAATACAGAAGACCTTGACCTTTTCCACGTAGTCGACTCTGTAGATGAGGCATTTGACATTATCACCAGTCAAATCACCAAAAATGCCAAAGAGATGAAAAAAATGATGGAGAATGATGACCTTCCCATAAATCTCTATGGAAAGGGTAATTAGTCTCGACTATGTCGGACGTTTCGTTACCAAAGAGCACTATTATCCCTGGAGCGGAGGCATTTGCCTTCGGTTCAGGTAATTCTGCAATACTTTTTATACATGGCTGGTCTTCGAGCCCTCGTGATTTGAAGTTTCTCGCTGAAAAACTTTCTCCCAGCTTTTATTGTAAAGGGGTACGTCTCAATGGCCATGGGGAAGACACGTATACTGCAATGAGTTCCTATACATGGAATGACTATTATACTACAGTGTCGAATGCCTATGATTCATTAAAAAAGGAGTATTCAACGATTTCAGTCATTGGACTGAGCTTTGGTGGCGCACTCGCACTACAACTTGCAAAAGAGCGTACGATCAAAAATCTCATACTCATTGCCCCCTTTATTAGAACTCCCAAAATCCCTATCCCCTTTATATGTATCAGAGACCTTGTACGAATATTCCCCCCTTTTAATTTTGTATTTACCAAAAACAAGCATAGTGCAATTAGCAACCCCGTTGCCCGCCAAGAGCACATTACTTATCAAAAAATGCATATTCATGCCCTTAAAGAGCTTTTCAAAGGAGTTAAAGTATTTAGTAGTGATTTAAATGCAATCACTTGCCCCACACTTTTACTCCATAGTACCAAAGACAAAACAAGCAGCTTTTCTAACTCATATTTTATACTCAAACATTTAAGCTCTCTCGACAAACAACTCAACGCATTTACCAACAGTAACCACATCATCACTCTCGACTATGAACGAGAAGCCGTAGAAAAGGCAATTTTAAGTTGGTTTTCAACACATTAGATCCATTTTATCATCAAATAGGCAAAAAATCATTAAAACTTGTACTTTTTCCTCGGAATTTCCTTCTACTTATTTTTACATTTCTTTTAAACAATAACGCCGTGCTCTATAAGGACATCTCATGGGTAGAAAAGAGAGAAGAAGCAGACAGAAACAAGCAAAGAATAACCCTCTTAAAAAAGATGCAATTGCTAATCCAAAAGTACTTTGGGTCATTGCTATCGTTTCAATTTGTCTGGTTGCAGCTACTTTTTATATCCGTAACGCATAGTTCAACTCTGCAAGAGAACCATAGCTCGCGAAACAGTTAAATATACTCCACATTCAGCTCTTATAAGATAGTGCTGAATAGATAAAACTGTATTACTACTCTCAGTTTTTAAGGGGTTAGAGACAATTTATGTCTATATTTTTAACTACTAAACAATAAAGGTAAAGGCAAGTAATGAAATTTGAAGTTCAACGAAGTGATTTTTTAGATGCTTTGCAGACTGTATCTTATGCAGTACCCAACAAATCTACTCTGCAGATCCTCAATAACTTTCTTTTGAGACTTGAAGGGAACTTCCTAGAGATTTCAGCAACTGACCTCGACCTCGGAATCAGCGTCAAGCTCGAAGTTAACGGGTCACAAAATGGTGATATTGTTGTAAATGCAGCAATCCTTCTTAACCTCGTTAAAACTCAAGAAGAGCTCCCCCTTACATTTACTGTTTCTGATAACAATGTATCGCTCCAATCTCCTTCTGGATACACCGCGAATATCACAGGTTTTGAGGCATCCGAATTCCCACGCTTCCCTGAGATACACTCAGATAAAGAGCTCCATGTTATGAATTCAGAGCTTCAATACCTGAGTGAAAAAACACTCTTTGCCGTATCAAACGACATTACTCGCTTGAGCTTAAACGGCGTATTCTGCCAACTTGAAGGCGGGAAACTAATCTTTGTTGCAACAGACGGGCATAGACTGGGTAAAGCTTTTATCGAAAAAGAGGGCGAGAATTGGAATGCGGGAGTCATTATTCCCCGGAAAACACTCTCCTTTGTTTCTAAAGTACTTCCGGGCGATGCTGAAGTTGATGTAAAGATTGATGAAACACACATCTGCTTTTCAAATGATAAAGTTCAAGTAGTTTCAAAGCTTATTGAAGGACCCTATCCAAATTATCAGAATGTAATTCCTGCTGAATTTACTAAAACCTGTACCTTTGATCGCATGGATTCAATTGCAAAAATCAACCGACAGGCTGCTCTCGCAAATGCGCGTACGCGTCAAATTAAAATGCATTTCGAGTCTGAACAACTCACTTTTTCAACATCAAACCAAGACGTTGGTGGTAATTCAGACGAATCACTTCTCGTAACATTTGAAGGTGAAGTACCTTTTGACATTGGTATCAATGCTAACTATCTTCTAGAGATCATCAAAATGTGCCCTTCTGATCAGGTGATTGTTAAAATGAACACTGCCGTAGGTGCAACAATAATTGAGCCCGTTGGCGATGGACTTGACTTTTTCTTCCTTCTCATGCCGCTCCGTTTAACAGAGTAATATGGATCGAACTCGTTTTTCACTTATATTTAAGAGTACAACGACTGCGGTCTTTGTACTCTCAACCTTATTAAGTGCCCATAAAACGGACAACAATCTCTACGGTTTTGACGCAATATCACTTGGTGGTGGCGGTCGAGCACTTGACCTAGAGACCTCAACAAACTCAGGGAACCCTGCTCCACTTTCCACTAAACACACTGACACTTTTGAGTCAGGTATGTCAGGATTTGGAGTAGACCCTTATTACTACCTATCCTGGATGCGTGCTGTTAGTGAAAATAGCGCAATGAATCTTGCCTACACTATAGACCCTCTTCTCGATTTTGAAGTGCAGACCATCTCCTTTGCAATTTCCTTAGCTCCTCTAAAAAAGATTTCTATAGGTTTTTCCGGAATTGGTCGTCGGTCAGAGCAAGAAGAATTTTCGATGGATTTTTCAGCCGGTATTCAATATCGACACAACAATTTTCTGAAGTTTGCACTCGATTCCCGCTCAATCTTCGAAACTCTTGACAGCACCAAAAGCAACCCCGACATTACTCGATCATTTGGACTCGGGAGTGCAGTACACCTTGGCAAAACAAGAACCTATGCCCTCATTGATGTAGAAACCCATTCACTCACCCTTAAAAACCCAATTACTACTTTGGGGCTTGGTACAATAGCAGGCACCAATGACAACCTAAAAGTACAAGGCGGCATTGCGCTTTTCAATCGCGACTCTCAATTGAATGCTTCACTTGCTTTCGGACTCAAAATGCAGGAACGGTTTTTCAATACCCTTATTAGTACTCATTATGCCATCAAAGATGTCGCGGTCACAGGGCAAAACTTTAAATCGATGTCACATACTATTGGCTTTGGAATGGTTCTTGACGCTTTTATCGACACTGACCTTCCCGCTATATCTGCACAGCTAGACCGCAGCATTTTATTGCTCACCCCAACAGACCCTACAACACGGGGAATACATTTCCAACTTAAAGCAAGTGATCTTTCGAGTAACCTCAAAGAGTGGTACTTAGTTATTTGCACTGTCAGCAATGACTTTTCAGCCAAAGAAGCTGTTAAAAGTTTTAGCGGCCGTGGCATCCCCCCAAAGACTATCCAGTGGGAAGGGAGAGGGGATGACAATGAACGCCTCCCCAGAGGCTACTACACCTATCGATTTATTGTCACCGATACTGCAGAAAACGTCAACTCAACCAAATGGCAGTTGCTGGAAATACAATAGCGAGTCCTTATGTATATCGAGCGGTTATCCCTCACTCAATTTAGAAATTACTCATCAGTAACAGTTCCTCTGACCCGTGGTATTAACACCATTATTGGCCCCAATGGGCAGGGTAAAACGAATCTTCTTGAGGCGCTCTACACCGTCACACAAGGCCACTCCTTTCGCACCTCGAAAATCCTAGAATGCATTGGCTGGGATGAACCGCACTGTGTTGTGAGAGCAGAAGGGTTTGTGGGTAACCGCGCTCTAGCGCAATCCTATAAACTAACCACTAAAAACAAAAAGCAAGTTAAGGTGAACAATCAAGAGTCAGCCCAACTTTCACAGCTTATTGGATCCTTTTGTGTTATACCAATAGTCAGTAACGATATCGAGATGGTTCAAGGGGCCCCTACACACCGACGGAAATTTATGGATTCAGTGATATCACAACACTCTCTTCCGTTTTTACAAACTCTCAAGGATTATAATCGAACTCTGAAACAGCGTAACGCCCTTCTCAAAACAGAGCGAGAGCGAACCCCTTTATGGGAAACGTTGACTGAACAACTCGTTAAACTAGGCAGCGAAGTTATTCTTACCCGAAAGAGATTTATCGACACCCTCTCCCCTACTTGTAGTGGATTTTATGAAACAGTATCTGGCGCTGCAGAAGAACTTACACTAGGATATCATACATCAATTACCCAAGACATTGATGAAGAGTCACTCAAACAACTCTTTTTTGATAAACTCACTGCAAAATCTCGAGTTGAATTTGAACTAGGCAGCACGCTTTATGGCCCCCACAAGGATGACCTCACCCTTCAGCTGAATGGACATGACGCTCGGAATTTCGGTTCCCAAGGGCAATGTCGATCCATTGCTCTAACGTTGAGATTTGCAGCCGCCCACATGCTCGAAGACCGCGTTGGAGAGGCACCTATACTTCTTTTAGATGACATTTTTGCAGAACTTGACAATAATCGGCGCCTCGCTGTGGGTGAATTAATATCTCACCACGCTCAGGTTCTTGTTGCCACCCCACACAGAGAAGATCTTCCATTCGCCACTGATAGCGTTATCGAAATAGCCAAAGGAGACCTCGCATGATGCGAAAAAAGCAAACAATGCACCCCGTTTCGGGAATAATAGGCAAAGTTCTTAAAGACCCTGCATTTTCTGGGGTAAAATCTGACACTCTCGTTAGAGACAACTGGAGTCGTATTTTAGGGCCTCAATTAAGCGCGTCCATAGCCTTTATTGGACTTCAAGGTGAGACTATTTTGATTTCTGGCAGTTCTACAGCGAGCAAAAATGAGTTTATATTTATGCAATCCGATATACTGGATAAAATCAGAGTCCTTATTGCACCAACAGAGGTAAACGCCTTCAAATTTTTCTAAGGGAAACCAATCCATTCGCCCCCAGTCAGCTCCCATTTTAGGGCAAAAAATGGTGATTTAATGGTAATTTCCAGTTAGATTCACGCCAATTTTTACTACTTTTAGATGGTCTTAGTTTTAAGGATTTTAGATGTCTCAAGAAAATTATAGTGGAAGTAATATCAGTGTTCTCGAAGGGCTTGAAGCAGTTCGAAAACGTCCGGCTATGTACATTGGATCAACCGACGGCCGCGGCATTCACCACCTTGTGTGGGAAGTTGTCGACAACTCGGTGGACGAAGCCCTTGCAGGATTCTGTACCGATATCGATGTAGTCATAACCAAAGAAAATGGTATTACTGTCCGAGATAATGGACGAGGAATCCCTACAGACTATCACCCTACTGAAAAAATGGGCACACTCGAAGTAGTGATGACTAAACTACACGCTGGTGGTAAATTTGATAGTGACACCTATAAAGTGTCTGCTGGACTCCACGGTGTGGGTGTCAGTTGTGTCAATGCACTCTCAGCACATGTTATCGTTGATGTACACCGCGGTGGAAAAATTGTACACCAAGAATTTAGAAGAGGTGAACCACAAGGTGATCAAGTCGAACTTGGCGAAACGGACCTCAACGGAACCCACCTTACCTTTTTCCCTGACCCAGAAATTTTTACAGAGCTTGAATTTCACTTTGATACTCTCGCTGCTCGCTTAAGAGAGCTTGCATTCCTCAATGACGGCCTTCGTTTTGTACTCACTGACCTTCGCGATGACGCTGCAGATGAAGAAGGAAACCCACGTACAGAAAACTTTTATTACCCAGGTGGCATCGCTGCATTTGTTGAGTATCTTGACCAAAATAAAAAACCTCTCTTTGAGAAACCTATACACATCATGAAAGAAGAGGGCGCGTGTCCTGTTGAGATCGCACTTCAATACAATGAGTCTTACCAAGAAAACCTCATGTCTTTTGTAAATAACGTGAATACCCACGAAGGGGGAACACACGTATCAGGTTTTAAAGCAGCTCTTACTCGTGCTATTAATAAATTTGCTGGCGACCACCTTGCTAAAGGGAAAAAAGATGTCAGCCTTACCGGTGAAGACATCCGAGAGGGACTCACTGTAATCATCTCTATTAAATTAGCTGAGCCACAGTTTGAAGGTCAAACCAAACGTAAACTTGGTAATGCTGAAGTGAAAGGACTTGTTGAACAAGTTACTGGAGATATGCTCAACGAACTTTTTGAAGAGCAACCGGCCATCATTAAAAAAATAGTAGAAAAAGTATACTATGCTGCAATCGCTCGCGAAGCAGCTCGTAAAGCAAAACAACTTGCACGACGTAAAAATGTTCTCGAAGGCGGTGGCCTTCCAGGAAAACTTGCTGACTGTTCAAGTAGAAATGCAGAAATATGCGAACTCTTCATTGTGGAAGGTGACTCAGCGGGTGGATCGGCAAAACAGGGCCGTGATAGAGAATTCCAAGCAATTCTCCCTCTTAAGGGTAAAATCTTAAATGTTGAAAAATCTCGCATAGATAAAATTCTGGGTAATGAAGAGATCAACACTATCATATCTGCACTTGGGTGTGGCATTGGCGATGAAGACTTCAATCTTGATAAACTTCGTTATCACAAAATTATCATTATGACGGATGCTGACGTCGATGGATCACACATTCAAACACTGTTACTCACATTCTTTTTCCGCCACATGAGACCTCTCATAGAAACGGGTATGCTCTACATGGCACAACCACCACTCTATAAGATTAAGGCGGGACGATTTGAGAAATATGTCTATAGTGACGAAGAGAAAGATTCAGTAGTTGCAGAGCTTGGCGTAGATGTCAAAGGTTTGTATGTACAGCGGTACAAAGGTCTTGGTGAGATGAATCCTGAGCAACTTGCCAATACGACTATGGAACCAGATAGTCGTATGCTCAAACAGATTACCATGGAAGATTATGTCGCCACTGACTTAATCTTTACCATGCTTATGGGTGATGAAGTTCCCCCACGTAGAAAATTTATTGAAGATAATGCGCATCTTATTCTTGATAAGATTGATGTTTAACAAAACCGCCGCTGGTTGAGATACCGGGGGCAAGTTGGAAATATGCCAAATAGAGTAATAATCGGTTCGCAATGGGGCGACGAAGGGAAAGCAAAAGTAGTAGACTTTCTCACATTTGAAGCAGATATCATTGTCCGCTTTCAAGGTGGTGCAAATGCAGGCCACACAGTTTTAGTTGGGGATCAGGAATTTGTATTTCACCTCATTCCATCTGGGATCATGCATGAAGATAAAGTATGTGTCATCGGCAACGGTGTGGTACTCGATCCAAAGCAAATGTTAATTGAACTGGAAGATATCAGACAAAAAGGTATCAATCCAGATGGTCGATTCAAAATTGCAGATAATGCCCATGTGGTCCTCCCCTTTCATACCAAACTCGACCAATTAAAAGAGATCGCAGCTGGTAAAAATGCCATCGGAACAACCGGACGTGGCATTGGTCCTTGTTATAGTGACAAAGTAAACCGCCTTGGTCTTCGTGTGGGAGAGCTTCTGGACAAAGAAGGTCTTGCTGAAAAAATTAATGCTATTGCAGATGTAAAAAATGAGCAGTTTAAAGTTCTGTATAACGCAGAACCACTCGACCCGGCAGCAATTGTCGAAGAGTATTATGACTATGGTCAACAACTCAAAGCATTTATTTGCGATACCAGTACCTACCTCAACCAAGAGTGGAAAAAAGGTGGACAAATCATTTTTGAAGGTGCACAAGGTACTATTCTTGACGTGGACCATGGCACATACCCTTATGTAACTTCATCAAATACAGTATCAGGTTCTGCATGTTGCGGTTCTGGGATTGGCCCTACTGCTATTGACCAGGTTATTGGAGTTGTAAAGGCCTATACAACACGTGTAGGTAATGGACCATTCCCAACAGAGCTCAATGATGATAATGGACAACGTCTTGGTGAAATTGGACATGAATTTGGTGCAACGACTGGTAGACAACGTCGCTGTGGTTGGTTTGATGCTCCCGTTGTAAGAAAAGCAGCTCAAATCAATGGCTTAACTCATCTTGCTATCACTAAACTCGATGTACTTGACACATTTGATACTATTAAAATATGTACAGACTACGAATTAGACGGTGAAACACTCACTGTGATGCCAAACCAACTCACTAAAGTATCACTGGCTAAACCAGTATATATAGAGGTTGAAGGGTGGAACTGCGACACAACAGAATGTAAAACCTGGGATGCGTTACCCGAGAATGCAAAGAAGTATCTCGTAACCCTTTCAGAACTCATAGATGTAAAAATTGGTATGGTCTCTGTCGGTCCGCGCCGTGATCAGAGCATTACTGTAGACCTTAAATAAAGAGGCGTACATGATTAAAGACAAGCTGGAACTACTCAAAGGGGTCGATCTTTTTTCGTCCCTTGATAATGCACAGCTCGCACTAATTTCCGAATTGGTGCTTTCACGATCATATAAGAAAGACGAGAATATCATTCTTGAGGATGACTCTGAAGATCAAGCTCTTTTTATTATTGTAGATGGAGACGTCAAAGTCTACATCTCAGGGCTTGATGGCAGGGAAACCATTCTCGCAATGCTTGGTACAGGAGACTTTTTTGGTGAGATGTCCCTTATTGATGGTGAACCACGGTCCGCATCGGTTAAGTCTGTCACTAATACTGAGATTCTTGTGCTCCGCCGTTCTGACTTTAGAGAAGAGATGGTAAAATTTCCTGATCTCGCAATGTCACTTCTCGAGGAGATGTCGCGTCGATTAAGAAAATCAAACAAACAAGTTGGTTCTCTTTCACTCATGACGGTATATGGTCGTATAGCAGCGACAATTCTAAACCTTATGGAAGAGAAAGGTGTACGAATACATGCCCAAAATGGCCAAATGATAGTAGCGATTAAGAACAAGCCAACTCAACAGCAACTTGCCGAAATGTCAGGTACCACTCGTGAAAGTGTTTCTCGAGTATTAAAAACCCTTCAGAAGAAAGGTTGCATAAGTGTTGCCGGTAAAGATCTGCTTATTTTACAAGAAGAAGAATTGAGATCATAGTGAACAGAAAAATAATACGTGATATAGTTTACGGAGCTGGATTTTGGTCTATACTTATCGTCATTGGCTTCATTATTATAAACAGCATAATAATGCCTTATGTATCCGGGCAGTATAAAGAAACTGTTTTTGTTCCAGATGTCACCGGCCTTACTGCTGATGAAGCAGAGGCGCTCTTACATTCAAAGGGTCTCAAATTTTCTTGGCACAGTGAAGGGCAATACTCTGCAACAATAGCCAAGGGTGCAGTAATGCTACAGACGCCTATTGCTGATAAAAAAGTTAAAGAAAACCGCACTATCTCACTCAAAGTCAGTAAAGGCCTTAGAGAAGTAATAATCCCAGAGCTCAGGGGTAAATCTCGAAGACAAGCTGAAATATCTCTTCACCAGCTGGGTCTAAAGGTTGGTGAAACTGTTCGAAGCTCACATTCACTCATCCCTTGGGGAGTTATAATTAGAACTGAACCCTCCTCACGTTCGCTCATAACAATCGGTTCGCAAGTTAATCTTGTAGTATCAGCTGCACGAAAATCGGGTACACGAGTATTACCAAACGTTATTGGCCTCTCATATCATAAGGCTCAACAAATTCTCGATTCTCTTGAGTTTACTGTCGGCGATACAACGATTATCTCTGATACAACAAAACTACCCCATACTATTGTTAATCAACAGCCGCGCTCCGGAGAATACCTCAAAAAGAATACTCAAATACACTTAACCATTGCCCAATAATGAAACTATTCAATTATATTGCACTGTGCATAGCCTTAGCAACAGTAACTACTACTGCCGCCCCACAAGCCCTTACCGGCGATGAGAATACAATTGGGATATCCAGTTTAACTGGACGCCAAAATAGAGTCATTGCATCAAAATATTTTATTCGAGGCCTCCACTATAATAATATTGATAGACCCGATTTCGCGTCTCTCTTTTATGAAAAGGCATACCAATACGACACCTCTAGTACTTTTCTGATTTTAGAACTCGCTAAGCTCTATGCTCAACAGAGTCAATATCTCAAATCCTTAGAAACGTACACCAAAGCTTATGCAAATCTTAAAAACCCAACATCATCGCAAGAACAATTTTACGGATATCTCTATCAGTTCAACAACAAAACTGATTCAGCAAAAATTCATTACAGCCTCTCAATACAAAAAGACTCAAGCAATGTTGAAGCACTGTATCAATACTCAATTATTCTTGAGGAAACCAAAAGTTATGATGAATTAAGAGCTATTTACTCACTCTTTATTCCACAAATACAATTCCCAGAAAACTATGTTGAACGACTCTCACTCCTCAACACTATTTACGGAGACTCAACGGCAAATGTATCTCTATACACTGAAGCATGGGAACAAACAGGTACTGAGTCATTTGGATTTCAACTAGCAAACCTCCTTTCAAAGCAAGGGAACAACGAAAAGAGTATCGAAATATTAATAGACCTTATTGGGCTAAATCCAGAAAATAAAAACGCCCTTTACGAGACGAGTCGTATCTACATAGAAAATGGAGATTTTTCTAGTGCAGCCCCATATCTCTATAAACTCTATGCCCTCGACACTACTAACATAACCTACCTACAGAAGCTAGCACAATTAGAATATGAAATTAACGACCTTGACTCTTCACTTAAACATTTTAAAATAGTAACTGAAAAAGACCCTAAAAACGACCTTTCGTTCTACTATATGAGTTCAATATACGCAGTTTCAAAAGACCTCGAAAATGCAATATCTAACATTGAGAAATCAATTTCCCTTAAGCCAAGTTCACTCCTCTACAAGAATCATCTAGCGACACTGTACTATACCGACAAACAATGGAACGCTGGTTTTGTAATTATCGACACCCTTATAGCTCAAAACCCTGACAAGCTCAGACCTCTTGAATATAAAATTAGTGCACTGAAATACAAAATTCTTTCACTCACAGAAGAGCCAAGAAATGATACCCTCATAGCCCCCTTAAAAGAAGAGATCATTTCATTACTCCTATCCATTCACAAAAGTGACCCTCTAAATACGGATTTACTTTTTGAAATTGCAGCAAGCTTTGAGCGAATTAAAAAGTTTGAACAGTGTGAGCAATACTTCAGCAAGCTTCTGGCCCTAGATTCTAACAACCATGCCGCAATGAACTACCTAGGCTACACTCTCATTGAACAAAATATAGATCTGCCGAGGGGTAATGCTCTTATCGATAAAGCACTCTCATTTGAACCGAAGAACATTGCGTATCTCGACTCTAAAATATGGTACTACTATCTTGAAGGGAACTATAAAAAAGCGCTCGAATACATCAACAGAGTCCCTAAAGGTTCTGTACACGATGAGATCATTTTTGAACATTTTGCTCAAGTCTACCACAAACTCTCTTTGATTGATAAAGAAAAAGAGTGTTGGATTGAGGTACTCTCTATAGCTCCAGAAAGTAAAAATGCACATCACTTTTTTATTCAAAATAAAATTCCCCTACCAAAAAATACTGCCCCATTAAAAGACCAATAATTATGGTAAAAATATGGCATTACTTCCTATCACTAATATTACTCATGGTCATTAACGCCTGTGCTCCTTCACACCCAAAGATAGAACACTATCTTACAGGAATATCACAAGAAGTACCGCCGTTTATTAAAGCAAAGTTTTCACTAACAATAGTCTCACAAGGTGAAAATAATTCCATTGATGCTGTCGCATTACTCGTTCCAAATGAACGCTATAGAATCGAGTTTTATGGCCCCCTGGGTATTCATGTCGGATCTTTTCTCTGGAAAAAAGATCAATGGCAGCTATACATCCCCGATGAAGAAAAGGTTATGATAGGCTCTGGCCCCATTATCGCAATCCCTAATATCCCGGCAATTGACGTACATATACTCATGGGACTCTTTTGGAATCAACTTCTCCCAGAGGGCTGGAATACAGCAGGTAGCGAAAGAAATGGTGATCATCAAATTCTCACTTGGTCAAATAACGGATACCAACATTCAGCAACCATTAATCAAAATAACGGAGAAGTAGTCAACACACAGGCAGAATACAATGGAGCAAGGGAATCAATACACTATACTGATTACACTCAGGTAGCATCATATATTATCCCAAAAACTACTCGACATTCATTATCAAATGGGTCATCACTTACAATACATCTTTCAACTATTAATCTTTCTAAAAAAGAGAAAGAAAAGTATTGGACTCTCAAGTTACCAGAAAATGTAACAATCAATTAAACTGCATCACACTATAATACATAGGCTTTTATGCGCTTTTTAGTTTCTCTTTTTTTGTCACTCATATTATTTGAACCTCTATTTGGTCTACCTCTCTTTAAGACAACCATTGAGAACCAACCAGACACCCTTGAAGTAATCGTATTGAAAGTTGCCTTCCAAGAAAGTGACTCAAAATATATAACCGGTAACGGGTCGTTTAACTCCGATATAGTATTTGAAGGATATAATCTAGAGAAACCTGGTACAAGAGATACTGAAACTTATTGGCTTCAACAATTTTCTACAACAAATAAATGGTTACATTCTGTATCTAATAACCAACTCACTATTAAGGCTGATATTTACCCCAAGGATAGTTCTGCTTATGTGCTCCCTAGACAGATGATTGGCTATGGAAGAACACAGAAAACTGATGACGAAAAGTCTGCTCAATTTGATTCTACTCGGGCGTTGCTCTATATGGAGTTCATAGCAGATGCAGTACAATCAGTGGCTCAATCAACAGAAAACCCCTTTCTAAAAGCCCCTCCTCTATCTAATGTCCATAGGGTATACCTACTTCTTCATGCCGGTTCATCTCGGTACTCAGACGGCGGATCTCTCGGTCTCAGCAATGCCGATAGCCCAGGAGATTTCATCGATTTTTTTATTGCGCGAGAAGACTTTGCATATCTTAAAGATTCAAAAGACCACGGGAATAGTACCAATGGAATCACGGTAGCCTCACCAAGTATCGACACCATAACGTCTATTATGGTTGTAAGTGAGCACGCTTCTCAAGATAGTCTCAATTGGGGTATTCAAGGAATTCTTACCAATCAACTTCTGAGAAGTATGGGACTCCCCAACACCTATGATATTGTAGCAGGAGAATCACGCCTAGGATTTTTTGATGTAATGGATTTTGCGGGTCACAATGCAATCAATGGCTTTTTTCCGACCCTACCCTCTGCATGGCTTCGTTCATTTATGGATTGGACCCCAACTCTTACCCCTAAAAAAACCGGTTCATCAGACACAATATGGGTAGCAGCACATAATCAATCCAACCTCTGTCCCACAAGTAATTGTGGAGAAATTATTAAAATCCCCATAAATAGTGGTGAATATCTTCTCATTGAAAATAGACAACGATCGTGGACCTATGACAATCAACTCGTTATTCAAACTATCGTCAATGGTCTCCCAACCCCCTACTCATTACCTTTTGACTCTTTAGCGAGTCACCTTAATACCGTTTTCAAAGGTACAATTGACTCAACTAACTCACTTGATATGGGACTGCCTGGCTCTGGTATTGTTATATGGCATATTAATGAATGGCTCATTGAAGAGACTCTTGCGCTAGGGTATGTTAATGCTACTAATGGCGACACTCTTGCAGATCACTACCCTGGTATTCAGCTCCTAGAATCTGATGGAAATGCAACCACAGGAAGAGCCGTCTCAGGTTCAGGATTTGGAAGCCCGAGTGACCTCTATCCTCACATAAATGCTAAAGGCGACACGATCACTACCCTTTCTAATTCAGGCTTTACTAGCACACAATCAATCAATGGGGGGCACTCTAATATTACACTGACTATCAATGTACCCAGTACACATGTTCAAGAAAAAAACCTCATCCCTCGTAGTCCAACTGAAACCGATACCATTATTAATTTTGAATCGCCTATAATTTCCCTCACTATAGAATGGAATCCACATAAGGCAGTTGATAGTCAATGGCCTCGCAATACAAGAGGCAATGCATTTCCAGCAGCAATCACTTTTTTAAACCACCCCTACAATGACTCTTTAGCACTTGTTCGTGCCACATCTAATGCACTTTTTCAACTATTTTCATTACCAGGCGACACCATTACATCATTTGTTACACAAGGCATTAATCCTACCGAAAATAAAATCAGACGGCAAATTCCCCTTGCAGATTCAGTCATTAACGAAATAATTTTCTCTTTCAATGATGGCTCAACACAGTCCACTTCACCTATCAAACATGTCGTTTCTCAAAAATCAACTATCTATACTCAAGCAGCTGATGGTCAAACAAAAGCCTTCCACTTTTCTTCCGACTCCACTCTACAGTTAGATAGCCTCACAATACCAGAGTCTAGTGGACTGATGAGTATAGACTCACTCCTCTTTTCACTCACCTTAAGCGGTATTGTTTCCTTAAACCAATCGTTAGATACGGTAGCGCATTACCGATTCCCGGTTCTTGACAACGCATTCGTCCCCCAATCTTTTGCACAGGGAGCCACTCAATCATCAAATAACTTACCAACTATTGTAGTGGTTGGTTCCCAGGGTGTAGTTCTACTCTTTAATCCACTAGACAAATTATTTATTCAAATCAATACCCCTCTTTCCTCTCAGCCTGATAGTTATTCAATAGCAGTGAGTGACTTTAATAGGGATGGTATTGATGATTGTTTTATCTTAGGCTCACGAGGAGATGCTACCATAATCCCCCTTAATAGCTCCTCTACTGAACCTCGCCCCCTCAAATTCGAACGCAGTGATAGCAGTAGTGTTGCACTTGGAGATTTAAATAACGACGGTTACATCGACATTATTTTTACAGGACATAACGCTCTCTATGCTATTGATTATAATGGTGCGCCCTTAGACGGATTTCCTTTTTATTTTTCTAAAACATACACTCAAAATTTTCTCGGCTATTCTCAGTATCTCCCCGGTACTATTCAGTCAACACCAATTATTGTGGATATTACAGGAGATTCGATTCCAGAGATACTATCTGCAACACCTGAAGGATTACTCTATGCAGTTGCCCACAATGGGATACTTCTCACAGAGACGACAACACTTCCTGGAACTCCAACTACTCTATGGCCTCAAACCATAGCGCCCGTAAGTTATGCTGATTCTCTACGTTCTCCGTATGGAACTCTTGCTGCAACTCGATCAAACACATCAGGCCTTGAGCTCTATATTGCTTATGCCCATTCTACAACTGAATTAGAGTTCCCTCTTTCGGTACCCTCTCATAATCAATGGTTAGAAGTTGGGGCTCAATCACAACGAACTCATTATTTTAATGCATCATTACTCAAAAATCCCAACAGTACCATTGGCATCCTCTCTATAGATTCATTTTATATCTATCCAAGCCCCATAACTCAGAATGAGGCATTTGTACATCTATCACTAGGAGATAATGCAACACATGCAGAAGTTATATTGTATGATGTGGCAGGATTTGTAGCGTATCGAACTACATTTGAACAATTAGTATTAGGCAAAAATCCTCGGTTACCACTTAATCTTAATCGATTAGGCAATGGGATATATGCAGCATCAATAACCGTAACCTTTGTAAATGGATCTCAAGTAACGTCTTGGGACAGAGTTGGAGTAGCGCAGTAATGGCAGAAGTAATAGTTAATGTACAGGGTCTTTGTAAAGCATGGGGTGAAAAAGTTCTCTTTGAAACCATGGATGTCAGTATTTTAAAAGGACAGAAAACAGCCTTTCTCGGCATTAACGGGTGTGGAAAATCAACACTGATGAGAATTATCGCGGGCCTCGAAGACGACTATGTAGGTGAAGTAGTCATGCGTAATAATTTACGTGTCCACTATCTTCACCAAGATGCAGACCTTGCACAAGGCAACTCTATCATTGCCTATATCTGTAGCAGTAAAGGCGAGGATGGTGATGCTGTTCTTCAATACCACGATGCGATTCAGAGTGGCGAAGGAATAGTTGAAGCAGAAGAAGAAATGAATAAATATCATGGCAGAGAACTCTATTCTGAAATAAAGTCTCTTGCAGGTAGGTTAGATATAGACCTCGATGCAACCTTTAATGGGTCACACTCTGGTGGACAATTAAAAAAAATACAGCTTGTACAAGCCCTTACTCATAAGCCCGACTTACTTCTTCTTGATGAACCAACGAATCATCTTGATGACGCTACCATTATTTGGCTTGAAAGCTATCTGAAAAATTTTAGTGGCACCCTCATGATGGTAACCCATGATCGATACTTTCTCAATCGTGTCGTAAATCATACTATTGAACTGTGGCGAGGGAGTGCATATGGCTATACTGGAAACTACGACTACTTTTTAGAAAAAAAATCTGAACTTGAGGCACAGCTCGCCCGTGAAGATCAAAAACGTCAGTCCTTTTTAAAAAAGGAAATCGACTGGATTCGACGTGGCCCTAAAGCCCGTGGAACTAAGGCGAAGTATCGTATCGATAAATTTAACGAGGCAGCATCAAAAGATCGTTTCCAAACCGATTCTGGTATGGCACTTAATCTTGACTCAACTGAACGCCTCGGCAAAACTATTTTAAAACTTCACAATATCAGTAAATCATTTGGCGATCATACACTCTTCTCCAACTTTTCTATGGAACTTATTAAAGGCGACCGTATCGGTATTATTGGCCCCAATGGTTGTGGTAAAACTACACTACTCAAAATAATATTAGAAAAACTCGAAAGCGATAGCGGTAAAGTAATTCACGGTGTTAACACCAAGATCGCCTACTTTGACCAAAAAAGGGACACTCTTGATCCTGAACAAACCGTTTGGAAACATATTGGTGGGGATAGCGACCATGTCTATTGGGGTGATCAAAAAATCCATAAAAGAAGTTTTTTAGAAAAAATGCTTTTTAGCTCTGAACTGCAAAACACCAAAATTGAGCGGCTCAGTGGTGGAGAAAAAAACAGACTCCAATTAGCTGAAGTAATGCTCACACCATCAAATGTATTGATTCTTGATGAACCTACAAATGACCTTGATATTTATAGTCTCCAAGTATTAGAAGAGACCCTTAGAGATTACCCTGGGTGTGTTATTATCGTTTCCCATGATAGATATTTTTTAGACAAGATTTGTACCTCAAGTGTTCTTTTTAATGCTGGTTCTGTATACTCTATGCCAGGAAGCCACAATTATTGCATGGAATGGTTAAAAGAGCAACAGAAAATTGCAGCACCTATTAAAAACAGTTCACCTATAGCCAAATCAAAAAAAGAGTCACTCTCTTATACAGAAAAGAAAGACCTTGAAACCATTGAAGAGACTATTTTAGAACGAGAAGAAGGTCTCGCCAATGCAGAAGCAAAACTCGCTGATGCTTCTGCAACCAATAACATCGACAGTATTCAAGAGTTTCATACATTAAGTGATACCCTCCGCGACGAAGTTACAGCACTCTATGAACGCTGGGACTATCTAGAGGAAAAAAAGAGTCGTATTGGTTAAAATTATGTACTCCCCTAATTTTGGGTGTCTTGCAATTTTTAATATTGTATACTTAGACAAACCCATCATCAGTAGTAATTATGCTTTTTAGACGAACACAGACCAGCAATATGTATTTGGGTATTATCGCATTATTTTTGGTATTTGCATTTTTGAAAATAGCACAAACCATCACCCTTCCTCTTGTGCTCTCTATATTACTTGCCTTTTTACTCCGTCCCGTTATTCAGTTTTTACGAGTACGTAAAGTACCACCAGCTTTAGCATCTATAATTTCTTTAAGTCTCGTATTTTTAATCTTAGTCATTTGTAGCTCAATGCTTATAGTACCCATTAATGACTTTGTTTCAAAAATCCCCTTCTATAGTGACCGCCTCCAAGCAATTTTGGGCCAATTTTCCGAAACACTTTCTTCTTTTGGCATAGCAACAGATATGAGTGGAATTCTTAGTCAAATTGATCACAAAGCAGTGGCATCTCTATTTGGTCAAGGAATGGCATCTATCATGGTCTTTTTTAAATATGGTCTTCTCGTTTTTTTCCTCACACTCTTCTTACTCATCGAGTCCGAAAGGTTGAGTCAAAAAGCAATCACCATATTTGGAAGTGCAAGTAAAATCCCCGAATCAATCATCAACATCAGCAGTCAGATTCAACAATACCTCTTTTACAAAACATTGATCAGCCTTGCTACTGGTTTTTTAGTGTACATATTACTTTCTGCAATAGGGATACATTTTGCAATTGTCTGGGCCCTTGCTACCTTTTTACTCAATTTCATTCCATCAGTTGGATCTATTATAGCTGGAGTACCACCAATTCTTTTGGCACTCGTTCAATTTGAAAGCCCTCTTAAATGGGCTCTCATAACAATGCTTGGCATTCTTACGATTCAGCTTGCAATAGGAAGCTACCTCGATCCCCGTATCATGGGTGAGTCCCTCAACATTTCTGCTTTTGTGGTGTTTTTCTCAATGGTCTTCTGGGGCTGGATATGGGGACCTGTCGGAATGCTCATTGGCGTCCCCCTTACTGTCTGTGCAAAAGTGATTCTAATGCACAACCAAAGTACCCGAAAAATTGCTCTTCTTTTAGAAGGCTGACCTTATCAAATACCCACCAATACTCATACACACAATAGCTACTAAAAAGTCAGTAGCTTAAATTAGATATTTTATTAATGAGACCTGAAACTTTTAGTCTTTAGATTTAAGACTCACCCCGACATCAAACGTTCCTAAATCACTTTCAAAAGGCACGATAAAAGAGAATACATCCCTAGGCTCTTTCAAGGTAAGATCATCTCCTTTGATAATAGTAGGTAATGAAATACTAATATCAAAATCTCTCAGAAATTTTTTCGCATAGCCCGCCACAATATTTGCCAGCTCACCAATTGCATCCATAGCATCATCATCTAGGGTATCAACCTTTTCGCCTAAAAATGCTGATATGGATTTTAATGCGGTATCTTTAGGAAAACTCATGGATACTGAGCCGAGCACATCTCCCGTTAAACCAATGATACCTGAAATGTCATATTTAATACCACTTCCCTGATTTAATACAGGTTTACCTGGTCTTGGTTCAACACCCAACATTGTCTTATAGGTCTCAACCGTCGCCTTTAAAAATGGATTAACATGCTCAATACTTATCTTTGCCATAGAGTACTCCTAAAAAGTTCTCGTATTTTGGACTGATTAATATTATAATGAAAATAAATTGGGATAACCACCCTTTTCGAAGGTGACGACAGATTATGAGTAATTATACCATTCTCATAAAAAATATCACAGTGGGTCATACTCCATTCTGCGACTATGTAGATGAAGATAATACAGTGATTGCTGAAAAACAGAACGCTCTAAGTCATCAGGATATTCAAGAAATCAAAAAACGATTTGAAACACTTTACTTTAATTGGGAAAGTGCTCAAAGTTCTGTTCGAAAAATTAAACCCTATCGAGATACTAACACTATCCCAATTCCTCAAAATGAGTACAATGGCCTAGATGACGAACCTGAAGAGAGTGAAGCAGAACGTTTAGAACACATTATTGCCCCTGAAAGTCAATTCAGTAAAATGATGCTCGAAAATGAACACTTGACGAACAAACTCGATGAAGAACCTGTAACCACCAACCTAACCTTTGACAACTCTTTTTCAAATTTCATAAAACAAGTTGGCTTTGGTGAGCGGACTGAAGAATACCTACAAAAGATGGAGTTCTTTCACGAAGAACTTATTGCTACAACTAAAAACATATATAGTAATATTATATCAGGTGATATCAGCCGTGCAGACCCCATTTCTGACACCATAAATAGACTTATCGACATAATGCGTACCGATAAAGACATACTACTCAACATATGTAATTATGATTATCCAGGAGATGAAGACCACCTTTTTCATCAGACTACCAATACGACAATCAATACCTTAAATATTGCTGCAGCAATGGGTTTTGACTATGATGCCATTCTTGAAATTGGGCAAGGTGCTTTTTTAGCTGACATTGGAATGGCTGCCATTAATGATAAAATGCGCAATGTGGATAAAAAATACACCCAAAATGAGATTTTTGAAATTCAGAAACACCCTATATTTGCAGCTAATATCATTGATTCTATACAAGGACTCAAACCTTCTGCAGCCATTATTGCATATCAACATCACGAAAGAGAGAATGGCCAAGGATACCCAAGGGGGCGCTCTAAAAATGCAATACACCCTTATGCGAAAATTTTTGCTATTGCTGATGTCTATTCTGCCCTTTCGAGTAACCGTAAACACCGGAAAGCTCAACGACCATTTTATGCTATGAAAAGTCTTATATCTATGGGTAAAGTAGGATTACTAGACCTTAAAACAATAGCCCATTTTATACAGTATTCCTCACTTTTCCCTATAGGTTCATTGGTTAAGTTGAATAATGGCGCCATAGCGAAAGTACTCTCATCCAATCATGATGATGTTACTGCGCCCATAGTAAGTGTGATGTCAAACTTCAAAGGTGAACTCATCAAAGATCGACATTATTACGAATTAGACCTCCATAAAAGAAATGATATAAAAATTGTGGGTACATTAGATTCTTTTGAGTTTGAGAATGACCTTATGATGGGTTTTTAATTTTTTAGTGGCGCCTCAATATCACTTTATAGTATCATTATATATACCGATAGTATAAAATAACATACTCTATCTTTAAAACACCCCCTTCATTCATTGAAGGTTTATTAGGATGTTTGCGATATAACCAGGGAGTTTGTGGTGGAACACAAAGTAAAAACAGAACTGCTTAAACCTAATGATGAGGTATTTTGCGACCTGGTTACCAGTGATGGTGAAACTATATTTGCCCAAAAAACTTTGATTGAAACCGAAGAACTCCAGAAAATCATTGATTTGGGAAACGACCTCTATTTTGACTTTTCTAGTGTAAGGGCAGAAGCAAAAAAAATCTACAAATGGGACCCTAACCGCGAAACTGATACCGGATATCCTGAAGAATTAGTTGAAGAAGAGGACGAAGAACTGATTCCTCCTGATGATCTTAAGCCAGAAATAGATGACGATTCGTGCTTTAACCTTATGCAACTTGAGGACGAAGCGCCCCTTGAAAAAATAGATTCTATTATAGAGTTTGATGATCTTCCCAAGGGGCAACGTCTCAGCGAAAGTATCACCCAGGTTCAAGTAGGTGAGCGAAATGAAGAATACAAAAACAACATGCAGACTCTTCACCGCGACCTTTGCACAGAAGCCGATATGCTTTTCAGGGGTATCGTTAATGGCACCATTACTAATGGCGATCCCGCAAAACGAATTGTTGAGAAATTTCTCGACATTATGATGACCGACAAAGATATACTCCTTAATCTTACCAACTTTGATTACCCTGCCGATGATGACCATCTCCATACACACGCAGTGAACACCGTCATTACCGCACTCAATATCGCTACCGCCTATGGCTATGCAAAAGAAGAAATTGTTGAAATTGGCCTTGGAGCATTGCTCTCTGATATAGGGATGCGCTCTTTGAAGATAACAATGCGGAATTCACCGAAAAAATATACTACTCGTGAAAATTTTGAGATCCAAAAACACCCGATATTTTCGGCAAACATATTAGAAAAGATGGTTGGACTCAGAAACTCTACCAGTGTTATCGCTTATCAAGTTCATGAACGTGAAAATGGTAAAGGATACCCACGTGGCCGATCTAAAAATGCAATTCATAAATTTGCTAAAATTGTTGCTGTTGCTGATGTATTCTCTGCCATATCTAGCAATAGACCACACCGAAAAGGACAGCGCCCTTTTTTAGCTATGAAACAGTTAATTACCATGGGTAAAGTGGGAATGCTCGATATTAAAGTAGTTAGCCACTTTTTACAATATATGTCACTCTTTCCCATTGGTTCACTCGTAAAATTAAATGATAATTCATATGCCAAAGTTATCTCATCTAACCAACAAAATATTACACGACCCAAAATAAATATCATCACTGACCCCGAAGGAAAGCTATTGAGTGAAGACGAGTTTAGACTTGTCGATTTGTCCGAAGATGAAGAAGTCACCATTATTGGAACAGTTGACAATAATGTCATCAATTCTAAAAGTATGGAAGGTTTCTAGAAGGAACTATGAGCTATCGATATACCATAAAACGGAATTTCTTCAAGGAACGACACGAAACTTTTTGTGACATTGTCACCGCAGAGGGTCGAGTTATATTCACCAAAGACACCACCCTCAGTGATAAAAATATTTTACGACTTAAAGCAAGTGATGATGCTCTCTTCTTTGACTTTGCAAGTGTTCACGCCACTGTCACCAAGCTTGTTGCTATTGACCGAAAAAGCGTTCTTAAAACACCAGTATCAGACACACCTCTTCCTCCTCAAGAGCCTGCCAAAGAAGTTGAACTTGCTGATGATATAAGCTTTACCCTTGAACAACTCTATGATAAAGACAATTTAACTGATGTCGACAACAACACTCTCTCTGATCCTATATCTCGAGCTCGATCTCATCGAATCAACATTACTCAATTGACTCATAATGAACGAAATCCAGGATACAAATCAAAAATTATTAAATATTATGAAGAGAGTTGTGATAAGGCTGAACGTATTTATCAAGATATTTTAAGCTGTACCCTCACGACATCGGATCCTATTGCAGAAATAGTTGAAAATTATATTCAGCTCCTGAGCAGTGATATGGATATCATGCTCAACTTACTCAATTACCAACATCCACCCTACAAAGATCATGTCTATTCTCATGCTGTAAAAAAAATGATTATGTCACTCGCAATAGGTACTGGAGCAAACCTCTCAAGACAAGAACTTGCTGAAGTTGGTCTCGCTGCTTTCCTTGCTGACATAGGACTCTGCTCAATAAATAATACTATGCGTAATTCGAAAAGAAAATTTGATAAAGATGACAATCAAAATATTCGAAAACACCCTATCTTTGCTGCAAACATTGCACGCTCATTAACGGGAACCTACAACTCTACCAACAGTGCTATTTATCAAGCCCATGAGCGTGAAAATGGTACTGGGTATCCAAAAAATAAAAAAGCAGAAGACATCCACCCTTTTTCAAAAATCATCGCCATTGCTGATGTCTACTGTGCGTTAATCAGTCATCGCCCCCATAGAAAAGCACTTCCTCAATTTGATGGCGTTAAAACAGTCATCAACATGAACAAACTCGGCCTTTTTAACCCGCAGCTTGTTAATGCCTTTTTTATTTACACCCCTCTCTTTCCTATTGGATCAGTAGTCAAACTTACCAATGGTATGTATGCCAAAGTTGTATCATCAAATGTAAAAAGCATCACCCATCCTATGCTCAGGACACTATCAAATTCTATCGGAAAATCAGTTATTGAACGAGGGTACGAGATTGTAAATCTTGCAAAATCACCCTCAATACGAGTCACCCACTCTGTTGACAGTATTGAATTTCATGCAGAGCTCCTGAGCGGATTTTAGCATTAATTGAAAAACATCACAAAAGCTCAACCTTTCATAAGCAACCTCATACCATTCTATTGGATTTCGATACATTTTCAATAGGCAGTTTGCCTCCAATTCTTTGTATATTTACCTCATGCTTACAGTACTCGATTGTAATAATTTTTGGAGCCCATCGGGCGGTGGTGTCAGAAGATACCATCTCGAAAAGCTCGCCTACTATTCTAAACGAAACGATGTTCACTACATCTTTATGATGCAAGATTCATCAACCTATACAGAGGTGATTAATGAAACGACCGTTATTGAACATGTGGAAGCATTTAAAGTTCCAGGGAATTGGGAATACCGCTTTCTTATGCGCTCAAATCCTATTCTTACTATTATCAACAAATATGCCCCCCAAATTATAGAAGTAGGTTCGCCCTATCTCATGCCCTACCTTGTGACCAAAGCAGTAAAACGGTCACATTCACCAAAGGCCACCATTGTTGGTTTTTGGCACGCCGATTTCCCCGTGACCTATGTGCAACGCTTTTTTAAAAAATTCAACACACATCTTGCCCGTATAATGGAAGCTCTTGCTTGGGCTTTTGCCCGGAAATCATATCATTCGATGCAAATGATTTTATCGTCAAGTACTCTCGTTATCGAACGGATGATAAAACACGGGATGCAAAACATTAAACACCTTCCACTCGGGGTAGGTCTTGAGCTTTTTAATCCGTCCAAAAGAGATAATGCATTAAGAGAACAGTATCAAGCAGGCGAATCCCAACGTCTCATTCTTTTTTTTCCTCATCGTTTCAGTGATGAAAAAGGGATACGTACAATCCTTGATGCATATACAACAGCCTGTCAAACACTTCCCATCAAACCTGCACTCGTATTTGCAGGAACTGGCCCCGACCTTCCCTTAGTAATGAAATATGTTGAAAGCCATAGCCACATTCACTATGTGGGTTTTATTAATTCAACAGAAGAGATGGCCCGTTGGCATGCCTCAAATGATATTGGCTTCGCTCTCTCAAGTGGTGAAACTTTTGGGCTCTCAATTGTTGAATCCTTAGCCTCTGGGGTACCTCTCATTGCAGTAAGAGATGGTGCAGCACTCGAACATGCAGAGCAATCACATGCAGGATTAGTGGTGTCTCCGTATAACAGCAGTGAACTCGCTGAAGCCATAATAGCACTCGTTACTATGGCTGATCGATCTCACCTGCAAAACAATGCACGAACCTATGCTGAAACTCTCAGTTGGGAACATTGTTTTACAAAACAGATTTCACTTTACCGACACGCATTAACCAGAGGCCTCAGTGAAACAATATGACGTCATTCTCACCTGTAATTACTCACCTTGGTCAAACTATAGTGGCGGTGGTCAAAAATCAACCCATATGGTTGCTACTGAACTTTGTAATCAAGGAAATTCCGTATGCGTTGTCTATTCAAAAGGCCCCTTTGAGAAAGTAGAAGTACCCGATGTGCCTTATGATATTAAATGGGCATTTTTCTTTGCTATAAAACCCGGTATTTCATCAATATTCAGGTTCCTCAATGGCATATCTTTTTATCGCATCATAAAGAAAATATCGACCTCCACGACAGTCATTCACTCAAATGGCGATGAAGGTAGTCTTCTTGGATATATAGCCAACAAACAGAAATTTGTGTACACCAATCGTTACCCAAACTTTGATACTTATATGTTTGGCAATGATTGGAGAAAAGCTTCTACTTGGGTTAAAATAACGTTAAGAGAACGGCGGTTTACTGCTATGGCTTTAGGGCTCTTTAAAGCTGATGTCATAACGTGTACAAGTAAACACTCCATTGACCAAATACATAACTGCTTTAATATTCCCAAAGAGAACCTTCATCTTGTATTTAATGGCCTTGACCCTGTATTTATGAACCAATCACTCCCCAATTTTGATACCCAGTCAGGTATTCTTTTTTACGGAAGGCTCACGAAAAGTAAAGGGATTGATGTATTAGTAAAAGCCTACAAACAATTAAGTCATGAGATTCAACAAAAGCACCCTCTTACCATAATTGGACAGGGGCCCTTAAAGAATGATATTGAAAAAGAAGCGGCTCATTTCCCGATTACCATTATTGAATGGTCTTTTGGCCAAGAACTTGTTGACACTATTAAAAAAGCTTCACTTGTTGTACTTCCAAGCCTAGAAGAATCATTTGGGAACACTATGCTCGAAACACTCGCCCTTGGGCAGCGACTCATTACAACCAATAAAGGGTCTCTCCCTGAAGTACTTGGAAAATGGGGAACTCAAATCGACTCTATTACTACAGTATCAATCGCACAAGCCATTTCTACTCAGTTAGATGAGGTACCCAATACCCAAAAACAAGAAATGCAATCTAATGATATTCAGTCCCAGTATTCTTGGGAAACAACAACAATGGGATTCAAAGAACTCTACAAATAACTTTTTTAAAATTATCTATACTTGTACTAACCCTTTATTCATGTTTTAGTTATGACAATTCATCAGTATACACACCTCGAATGGGATTCAAACTTTTTTGAATTCCCTATTGCCCAACTATCAAATCCAACTATTTCTGAACCTGAACTCTATGCTACCTTAGATCATTTAAAAGCAGATGGCTACGTACTTATATATTTCCCAACTGACACGCCATACCACTTTACTCACCCAAAGTATACTATTGTCCCAGTTAATTCAAAGGTTACCTTATCCCTCAAACTCTCTACAAAAGAGAATCATACCAATTTTCTAAACACCGTAATATCCGGTAAAAATTTAGACAAACAGAGAATTACAAATATCGCTCTACAGAGTGCCAAATTTTCGCGATTCTTTATTGACACGAAAATATCAAGTACAAAGGCCTCAGAACTTTACGCAATATGGATACGCAACTCATTTAACCCATCGCCAAGCCATGACATTTTAGTCACCGAAGAAAATGGAATTATCACCGGTATTTGTTCATTATCTATGTCTCACATTAATGCGACTATTGAGTTATTTGCTATTGATGAATTAAGCCGTGGAAAAGGTTATGGTAAAAAACTATTAAATGGTGCACTTGCTTGGCTAAATTCCAAAGGAATTCTACATTGCACTGTTGTTACACAAGGTCAAAACAGCGCTGCTTTACACCTTTATGAATCATGCGGGTTCAGAATGGACAAAGAAGAGTTTTACTATCATATATGGTTAAATAATGATTAAATCAATTCCTTTTAATAAACCGTACCTTACCGGCAAAGAGACCACCTATATTCAACAGGCAGTGGAGTCTGGTAAAATATCTGGTAATGGCATGTTTACTCAGAAGTGTCAAGACCATTTCTGTAAAACCTATGGATTTCATAAATCACTTTTAACGACATCATGTACCGATGCTTTAGAAATGTGCGCACTCCTTCTTAATATCAAACCAGGTGATGAAGTGATAATGCCTTCATACACGTTTGTTTCTACTGCACTCGCTTTTGTAAGGCAAGGGGCGACCATTCGCTTTATCGATAGTTGTTCTGACCAACCTGGATTAGATCCACTTCAAATAGAACCATTAATAAATAAAAATACAAAAGCAATTGTTGTCGTTCATTACGCGGGTGTTGCATGCGATATGGATAAGATAATGAATATCGCTAATGATCACAACCTCTTTGTAGTAGAAGACGCCGCTCAAGCAATTGACTCATATTATAATGGCAAAGCACTTGGTAGCATTGGACACCTTGGTTGTTTCTCATTCCATGAGACTAAAAACATTATCTCTGGTGAAGGAGGCATGCTCACTATCAATGACCCTCAATTTGCAGAACGCTCTGAAATCCTTTGGGAAAAAGGAACCAACAGGTCTGCATTTTTTAGGGGAGAGGTTAATAAGTATGGCTGGGTAGATACCGGCTCATCATTCTTACCTTCAGAAGTAATTGCTGCTTTTTTATGGGCCCAACTTGAATGTTTAAATGACATTCAAAATAAGCGTAAGGAGATTTGGAACTGTTATGAAACTCATTTAGAGCCAAGCTTTTCAAAGGGTCATTTATCTAAAGGCATATTACCGAACTATGCTACAAATAATGCTCACATGTATTATGTCCTCTGCAAAAGCGAAAAAGATCGTCAAGACTTAATATCATACCTAAAAGACCGAGAGATTCTTTCAGTCTTTCACTATCTGAGCTTACATTCAAGTGAATATTATACCGACAAACATGATGGGCGCTCCTTGCCTCTTTCTGATCACTATTCAGATTGTTTACTCAGGCTCCCTTTATACTATGAGTTATCTACTACCCAGTGTACCGAAATAGCCAATCACATTAACACTTTTTTTACTACTATCAAATGAAAATAGCACATCTCACTGCAAACGAAAAGTTTACTGATCTTGCTGCACGACAATTTGAAGAGGCATCTCCTCACTCAAATTACTTTTACATCTTCTGTGATAATGAAATAGATAATCGTGCTCATTTTGCTCAAGAACACTGTAATGCTATTGCGATTTCTTCTCACATTTCACTCGAAAAACTCAGTCGTGAGCTAGCTGATTTCGATCTCATTGTCTTTCATTCGCTCTATTATAAATGTGCACGACTCGCTCTATGTCTTCCCAAAAAACAAAAACTATTATGGATATTTTGGGGAAGTGAAATATATAATGACATTACACAAGCAGATAAAGACTCTTGTGGCCCTATAACCTCACGAACATGGCGTTACACTCCGCTTCAAGTTTTCTCTCGGAAAGCTAAGAGATTATCTGACACACTTTTAAAACCAATTACCAGAAAAAAACAGCAAAAACTCTCTCTTGGAGAGCTCAAAGAAATTGTTCAGAGAATGAATTACATCGGCAGTTTTATCGATGAAGATATTGAGCGCATTAAGCAATATATCACGATTACAGCCAAGCCATTCCGTTTTAGCTATTCAGATATCGAACAGATTACTACGGGGAGTAATGACCGAACAGCCTTGGGGACAAATATCTTTCTCGGAAATTCAGCTACCTACAGTAACAATCACCTCGAAACATTTTCAATTCTCTCCACACTAAATCTCAATGGCAAAAAAATAATTTGCCCCCTTAGCTATGGTGATGCTCAGTATAAAAAAATCATTTTACATAAGGGAGCAGAATTATTAGGGCAATCGTTTTCACCTCTTACCTCATTTATGACTTTAGAGGAATACAATGAGATCCTTCTTGGTTGTCCAATAGCTATTATGGGTCATTATCGTCAACAAGCGGTTACCAACATGGTATCTCTTCTCTGGTTTGGATGTAAATTATACCTCAGCAACAAAAACCCGTGCTTTGACTATTTTAAAAGAATTGGTCTCGTTCTCTGCTCTATTGAGTATGACCTGACGCCCGCTAATACTCTATGGGACACCCCACTCTCTGAGGGAGAAATTACTACAAATAGAAATATATTGATAAGGGAACTCAGTCACTCAAATAATGTAAGCCAACTTAAACAAGAACTTGAGACTATCCAACTGTGAATGAAGATAAAAAATATATCGTAAAAGGCTCCCTCATCAATTCTCTTGGAGTTCTTACGAATGCTATTTCTCCTCTACTTGTGTTACTCCTTGCACGTTTTTTTCCCCAAGAAGAGTTTGGTCTCTTTATCTCTTTACAACTATTTGTACTCACAGCCTCTCGCTTTTTTGTATTAGGGCTCGACAAGGGCCTGATGTGGTTTATTCCACAAAATCAACGGCACTCTAGGCCTGAAGGAACAGGAATATTCCCTGCATTAAACATCTCACTCATTAGTGCATGTATTGGCTTTGGCATCGGTGCTCTAGCTATTAAACTGGGTGTTCTTACTAGTCTTCCCGAACTATCACGCCTTCCTCAATCCGTCATACTTCTCTGTATCTTTAATGTAATTCCTTACATGCTTCTCAATATCGGGGCAACATCTTTCGAAGGTATTCGTAAACCACAATACAAGATTCTCATTAATAGATTTGTCGTAAACTCTTTATTTCCAGTCTTTGCAATCATATGCTATTATGCTAGTTGTGGCATATATAGTTTAGCTATTGGATTCACTATAGCAAACTGCCTCGGCGCCTTCTGGTACTGTATTATTCTTCAAAAACGGTTTCAATCATGGAGCTTCAGTCTTGCAATACCTAAAGAGCTTTTACAATATTCATTACCTCTCACCCTTTCAGATTTCATTTCAAGCATATTGTTACGTGTTGATATCTGGATGGTACTTGCATTGCTTGGGCCAGAAAAATCAGCCATCTATTCTATAATGGTAGTATTGTCAAACGGTGTAAAAACAATACGTCAAAACTTTGACTCTCTCGTAGTAACCGTTGTAAGTAAAATGAATAGAAAAGATATCAGCATCGAACTTAAACCTGTATTTTCTTACACCATTAACATCGTTACTCTCATCCAATTATTTATTGCCCTCGCCATCCTCTTTCTTCCCAAAGAGATCCTTATGGTTGCAGGTAAAAACTACTCACACTCACCACAAGCACTCTCAATTCTACTCATTGGCAATTTGATAAATGGAGTGCTTGGAGCAAATGGACTCGTGCTACTCGGTATTGGTAAAAGTAAACTTGCACTCTATATAAATGCAATTAGTCTAACAGTAAACATTGTCGGCAATCTAATCCTCATTCCATCCTACGGTATATTTGGCGCTGCCACAGCTTCTGTCATTGCTATTCTCGTTCAAAATTCTCTCTGTTTTATTTCACTTTTTATTATTACCAAAAAACACTATTATGAAAAACATTTAATTATCAACATTGTATTGATCATGCTATTCTCATACACAGTATTTACACAGTTTACGGCCATTCAGCTACTCGATTTTGGAGATAGAATAGCCTATTTTGGACTTGCTACCCTCATTTGTGGTAGTATCGTTTACTTAAAAAAAGCATCACTGAAGCTATCCTAGTAAGGATCTATACCGGCCTTATGTTTACTCTTCGCGAGAGCAATAAATACTTAAGCTGATCATATTTTACTATTTTTGCTCCAATGCATTTCTCAATAGCAATTCATGAAAATACTCTTTATTACTCAAGATTATGCGCCCAAAATAGGTGGCATTGAGACCTATTGTACTGAACTTACCAAAAACATTCATGAACTTGGAATCTCGATTGACGTTATTTGCCCCAGTCACAAAGATCAAAAAGAACTGGAACTCCCTTTTAACGTAACTCGAATACCCATACATTCATCATATCTTTTTCTCCCCCTCCTCTTTCTAATTCCTTTTGTACTCCGTAAAAAAGAGTATACCCACATTATTTATGGCCAATGGCAAAATGGGCTCTGGCACCTTTTTTATCCCTTTCTTGCGAAAAAATATTTTAAAGCTACCCTTGTTCATGGGCGGGAATTACTCACCTCAATCTTAAATCCTTTTACAACAGTACTCTACAATAAAGTATTTCGCACAATGGATCACGCACTCCCCAATAGTCAAGCCGTCCAAGAGCTCCTCAATGAAAAGCTCCACAACACAGGTCCCAATACTATTGCACATCCTGGGGCAAATACCGAAACATTTTTCCCTGTTGAAAGTATTGACCTACGAAAAAAGTATGGCCTAGAGCATAAAATTATAATCGGACACATTACTCGACTGGTAAAACGAAAAAACAGCGCCCTTCTTGTCTCTATCCTCCCTATACTTTTAGAAAAACAACCAAATCTCCATCTCATTATAGGTGGAACAGGGCCAGAGCTCGATACCATTAAAGCAAAAGTAGCAGAACTACAATTAGAAGAACATGTCACCTTTCTTGGCTTTATACCAGATGATGCAATAAATAAGCACTTTAATCTTGCAGATCTGTTTGTCCTCCCCAGCACAATCTCAGAAAATGATATTGAAGGATTTGGTATTGTCTATATCGAAGCAAACTGTGCTGGAGTACCCGTTATCGGCTTCAAATGTGGTGGTGTAGTCGATGCAATTGCGCATAATGAAACGGGGATTTTATGTGACCCAAATCAACCAGATTCGCTCACTACAGCAATACTTCAATTAACATCGAACCCAGAACTCAGAATAGAAATGGGACAAAAAGGAAGAGCACGTGCACTCTCTCACTTTACGTGGCGTGCCAATGCAGAAAAAATTATTGGGATATTACTTAAGAACCCCTAAAGAATAGCTAAGGGAGTGTTGCCTCTGATGCTTCACATATAATATGCCCAATCAATATATGGCATTCTTGAATACGAGCAGTTACTGTAGAAGGCACTACAACATTAGTATCACAGAGTGAGACCATCTCCCCACCGTCACGGCCAGTCATTGATGCACAATGAGCACCTTTCTCTTTCGCCGCAACCAATGCAAGATTCACTCCACCACTATTTCCGCTTGTCGAGATCCCAATAACAAGATCGCCGGGTCTCACCAACGCTTTTACCTGTCTTACAAAAACTTGGTCATAACCATAATCATTAGATATCGCCGTCAAGGCAGAAGTATCTGTCGTCAAGGCAATTGCGGCCATAGGTTCCCGCTCTTTCACAAACCTCCCCGTAAATTCTGCTGCAATATGCTGAGCATCACTTGCCGAGCCACCATTACCAAAAAGAAAAATAGTCCCACCATTTCGAATGGTTTCTACTGTTTGATCAGCAAGCTTTTGAATATCACTTTTAATAGTGTGAAGTGAATTTACTGCCTCAATATGCTCTTTTATGGAATTTTCAACAATATTCATAGACTTTACAGGTGAGTGACTTATAAGACTAAATGTAAAAAGTTACGTCAAAAAAACGGCACATATACTGCAAATCTTTGTCCGGTATTTTTAAAAATGCTACATTTGACATACATTATAATTCAAAACCCTTCCTGCAGTCAAAAAGCAGCACTCTCACCGAGACAACAAAACTCTGGAAAGGAGCGTAACTTATGGAATACAAAGTACCCAATCGACTCATTTTTATATGGTTTGGATCATCATTCCCCCTTGCGAATCAAATTGCCATTAAATCAGCTATTCACCACTGTAAGCCAGATGAGACCCTGCTGATACAAGAAGGGCTCACCTTAGACACTGAGGGCATTAGAGAACTTGTCGAAGAACATGGCGTAACTCTCATGGATGCTGATGCATCATGGTTTACAGATCTCCCTCCCGGTGGAAACACAGCATTACAACTCTTTAACACCCTTACGTCACCCGCATCACGCGCGAACCTTCTGAGAATGGCCTCTCTCTTTAAATTAGGTGGTATCTACCTCGACATGGATACTATTACCACAAAAAGCCTCGACTCCCTTAGAACACTCGATGGTTTTATAGGTACCGAGACAGTCGCTCTGCCTGGTTCACTTTTTCATTCCAAAAATCCGCTCAAATGGATTGCTGCAGGTCTACGAATGGCAGCTCGAGAACTTTGTGTACGCATTCCCTATGGATACCAACTGTTTAAACTGATAGAACCACTTTACCATCAAGCGGTAAACAATGCGGTCATTGGTTCAAAACCTGGAAATCCTGTCTGGGTAACTGCCTTTGATACCATAGAACAGATGCCCCAGGACGAACGCCTTAAACGATTTAGACTGGGCACTCATCTCATGCAAGGGCTCACAGGCAATCGCACAATACCGAATATGACGGTATTTAATTTTCGATATTTCTACCCTCTTGGACCTGAAATATCCGCCTTCTGGTTTAAGTCAGGCTATGCAAATCAACTCAACACCATGCTCCGTAAAGAAACCTATCTTATACATTGGTACAACTCTGTTGAAAAACGTTTTCTGAAACAGACCATTGATAGAGAGTTTCTTGCCACTCACAATAACAGTCCTTTTTATACAATGGTAAAAACATACCTCTAATAAATCTCTCACTCTATTGAAGCTGTGCCCATGGGGATTTTTGTATATTTCCTCAAACACATGACCTAGGAACTTTTTAATGGCATCAAAAATTGACTTATTTGCCCAACGCTATATCGCATTTGCTGAAAGATTTCGCTTTCTCATTATTTTTATAGCCTTAATTTTGTTTGCTGCAACGGGTTACTACACGTTTAACAACTTAAAAATAAACAACGACCTGTCAGTGCTGCTCCCCCAAGACACCCCTTCGGTACTCGCACTCAACGAATCCAATGAGCGTTTTGGAAGCTCTGACAAATTCATTATCGTTATTCAAAATGAAGATCCTCAATACGTTGCAACTCTTCAAAAGAAAGTGAAAGAGATTATCGACACTGAGTGGAATGACATAGCCATCAGTTCAAACTACGAACGTGACAACTCATTTTTTGTAGACCATGCACTTCTCTATCTCCCTGTCCCACATCTTGAGCGCATTCGCGATAACCTTGAGACAATACAGGGCCGTATGGGCCGCAAAGCTGGACCGCTTATTGTTAATCTTTTTGAAGACTCTGAAGAAGATGAAGAAGAACTTGTATGGTTTGACGCATCACTCCCCGATGAACTTGGCCTACCCGACGAAGCGGCAACAGCCTTTGAAGGGTACTATAACACTGATGAAAAAAAGAGAAAACAAGAAGCGGGAGAAGAAATTGTCCCTGACTACGACCCTAAAGCAGAACTCCCAACCGAACTTAAAACTCATCTTCTTGCAAAATCAAAAGGTGAAACAGTCTTCAATGGACTGGTACTGGTAAAACTCAATCAACCACCAACAAACATTAACTTCACTACGGAAGTACTAGCGAAGGCAAGCACCCTTATTGATTCAATGACAGTGAAAAATCCAGGAATTCGCATGTCAGTTGAAGGATCATACGAAGGCCTCAAACAAGTTAAAGAGATGAAAAGCGACGGCATAACCTCTGCCATTATATCAATTCTCCTAATCTTCGGACTAGTCATCTTCTTTTTCAGAAGCTTTCTTTCAGCCCTCCTCCTCCTTGCACAGGTCTCTTTTGCTTCGGGCATCATGCTCTTTTTTACCACTATTGTTTATGGAGAACTCAATAACTACACGCTTTTTGTCGCAGCTATCATTCTCGGCATGGGTATCGATTTCTCTATTCATGTTATGGGTAATGTACAGCGATTTCAAAATGACCACCCCACTCTAAATGCTGCACTCGCCAATACCATCTCACATTTACTCTATCCCATGTTTCTCGCTGCACTTACAACGGTAGCCGGAATGCTTACACTCCTCATTGCTGAGTTTAATGGTTTTTACGAATTTGGTGTTATTACTGCGACAGGGATTGCCCTCAGCTTTATTACAGCAATATTAGGGCTACCGGTGCTCGTCATGACTTTTGGCGGCCTCAATAAGCGTAAACCAACATCATTCTTCCCGAGCCACTGGGGTGATTCTCAGGTGGCTGCATTTATGAAAAAAGCAGCCATCACCGTTATAATCTTGACCGCTGTTCTCGCTATCTTTATTCCTTATGCAGAGTTTGAAAATGACTTTCGAAACCTCCGACCTAAAAAGAGTACAGAGAAAGTAGAAGAAAGCAAACCACGGTTTCGCTATGGCGACGCAATGTCTTCAAAGCGCAAATCGTCTCAACCCGCTGCGGTACTTGGTGATTCACGAGAAGACCTCGACAGACTCTATGACACTCTCATGGTCCGGAAAAACATTTCCAAAGACCCGTACCTTAAAAGCTTTCTCACTCTTAAAACATTCGTCCCTGAAGAAGGTGAGCAAGAGGACCGAATGGAGATGGTGGAAGAAATTGCAGAACTCATCAATGCACGCGCATTCAGCAAAGTAACGGGTGAAGATTCAGCAATGGTTGTGAAGCTTCGTGGCATGGTCGATGTCTCAGAATTTACTGCAAAGGACATTCCTGAATGGGCTATTGATGCCCTTAAAGAAAAAGATGGCTCTATTGGATCAATTGGTTTTATCTATGGTAAATACAATAGCTGGGATGCAAACGACATGAAAGTATTTCAGGATAAATACGCCCATTGGAACTTCGGCAACAAAGACTTGCGAGTATTCTCATCCGCCTTTATTACAGCTGATGTTATTGAAGCAGTAAAAAGTGACAGTTTCAAGATGGCTATTTTCATCAGTATAGTCATCTTTCTTACACTCAGCTTATCACTCCGCAATACGACAATGGTCATTATTAGCTTTTGTTCTCTTGGCTTTGGCGCCCTATGGACTATGGGACTCATGGGACTCACCAATAGTGCAATAGATTTGGGCAAGGTATGTATTTTTAATGTGATAGTTATCCCCACCGCCCTTGGAGTCGGTATTGATTCTACTATACATCTCCTTGTAGCATTTGTGAAACATCGTGATGATGGCATTAAAACTATAATGGATACAACGGGAAAGATGGTAATCGCCTCATCACTTACAACCATTGCGGGCTTTGTTGGAGTGCTCTTTATCAATCATAGAGGCATGCGTACCATTGGCGAGCTTGCTGTAATTGGCATCATTGCTGCACTCATTACTTCGCTCTGTATCACCCCCTATCTTTCACATAAGTTTTTAGGCAAAAAGAACTAGATAATAATTCTGAATGACATCTATGATGGGAGTGATTCACTCTCTACATAGATTGACTCTTTGCTATACACTAATCAAAAGAGAAGCAAAAACCATTAACCATTGCAACACCCATGTTGTAGTGTCTGATTTTAATGCCTCAAAAAATGTTCTTTCAGGTGCCCCTTCTGAATATCCAGAAATTCCAGCAAAATACCGCGGCGTTTCACGAGCCCATTCATAATACATTTTAGAAAATTTCTCTTTGAGATATTCTTCTTCAATAGCAATCAACACTTTGTGATGCCAGACAAAGAGCAGAAAAATAACAACAACTCCAACCCCCCATATATTAAGTAAAAGAATAAGTCCTAAGCCGAAAAGTATATTCGATACGTACAGTGGATTACGCGATAATGAATAAGGACCATTCTTTTGTAACAACGGTGCCTGTAACTGAGTTCCTCTACTATGCCCCCCAATGTAGGTACGCGACCAATTACGAATAAATTGAGAAACCATAATTACACCAAGTGCGTAGGTATTGAGCTTATTATCAATATTCGCACCAATGTACCCTAAAGAGAGCAATAGGATAATTGGAGGAAGGCCTCGTAGTCTATAATAAAGGTTTTTCATTCAAATTTATTCGAAAACAGCCAGTTAACTGATCAAGGGGTTCATGAGATACTATAATAATAGCTTTTTTATGGGCAATGCAAAAATTTATCAGCACTGAAAGGAGGTTTAGTCGCTCACCAGCAGGGAGATATGACGTTGGCTCATCCAAAAGAAGCATTTGTGCCTGAGAAAAAGCTACAATTCCCAAAGCCAATCGTTGACGCTGTCCCCCCGAAAGCTCAAATCCTAGGCTATCAAGCCCCTTCAACCCCCTATTATTTAATTTTTTTAGTATCGACTCTATTCCTAAGGCCGTATAAAGATCCCTATCTTGTTGACACGTCAATTCAAATGAATACCCATTGAGTGATATAAAGGGGATCATCGGATCCTGATCTAAATATCCTATCATGGAAGGTGAAGCGGGGAGCTGGCACACTCCAGAAACTGGAATTTCAAGCCCTGAGCATAATTTCAACAGAGTTGATTTACCCGACCCATTGTCACCTGACACCAACACAGGGGCACCCAGTGGAATCGTTAAACTCACCCTATTAAAGAGTGGCTCTGATTGATAAGAAAATACCACATCACTCAAAACAATACTAGCGTCAGACAACTCGAATGGAAGTATCTCTTGTTCTTGACTCAAGAGTTTTCGTACTCGACCCCATGTGATCTGAGCATCTTTATAGAGTGGCACAAGTCGCGCAAATTCTTTCACTGGTTTATAGAGCAAAAAAAGACATGCAAGATAGAGTATAACGTCGCTTGGTGTTATAGAGCCAGCAAGTATAAACCAACCCACCACTGAGAATACAAATACAGTCCCTACATTTGCTACAAATTCAGACCCCCCATAAATCAGGCTCTTCTTCTGGATGACCACAGTATCTTTGTATGCCATTTCACCAATCATACCATGTAAGTCACTTTGCATGGTTCTAAGAGATCGAGCATCAGTCCACTGCTGAATAAGGGTGAGGTATTGGGTGATACGCCTATGCACCACCCCTCGATACTCTAAGAGTTGCTCAATAGGCCTATTAAGCACTGACAGCCTTCCTTGAACAAATGCAACAAAAGGTACAGCCACAAAAAGGATGATAGCCGTAAGCTCCCACGAGAGCCAAAACAGAAGGGGAACAAATAATGCGAGCTGTATCAGAGCGTGTACTCCATAAAAAACTGCCTCAGCCCCTTTCTCTAGTATGCGAAAATCAGCAGTAAAATGAAACGCCTCCTCATCACTTGTATGAGTCCTCAAAAAGCGATTCCCCAATCTTGAGTAGCAAAGAAGGAGTTGTTGCTGAAAGTACTTTTCAAAAACAATAAAGAATTTCCCAGAGCGCATCATCTTTAAAAAAGAAACTATCAACTTAATAAGAGCTACGAGGGTCATAATCCATATCCAGTGGATGAAATCACCAGGAGTACAGGTTATCCCCCAAAAAAGATTTATGGACTCACCAGTAACAATTGCCGAAAAGAGACGGATACCTCCAAGAAGAGCAGCATCAAGCAAACTAGCGAGAAGAGTAAGAGCCACAATAACCACCACAGCACGAACTCGAAAGTTCACTAATGATCGAGCAAAAGCAGGATTTATCTCTTTTTTAAGGTGTAATTGGGCACTCATTTGTTCAAATGTAGCTATTTGACTTTCTACAAACCATATTTCACCTTTTTTATCATTTTTTCATTTTTTTTAACCCCTTCTCTTTACACTAATTTCAGAAATACTTATCTTTAGCCTCGTTCTGAAAGGGACACCCTAAGCTCCCATCGTCTAGAGGCCTAGGACTCATGGTTTTCATCCATGCAACAGGAGTTCAAATCTCCTTGGGAGTATTGAAAAGGATCTTAGCCTTATGGCTAAGATCCTTTTTTCGTTTTTTCAAATCTACTTGGCAATCCCGACTCCCCAACAGCAAAAAAAAGTGACGATGCATATCTTTTATAAAGTATTAAATATTAAAATCAATCCTTGGATTCCAAAATTCATTAGGAGGGGTCTTGATATTATTTTTGCAACGCTCCACATAAATCGTCAGCACCTTATCCGAACCGCAATCATTTAAACACTTTTCGAAAATCGATAATGCCATATCCCATTTATGGTTTCGATACAACCCCAAACCGACATGAAATTCATCCAGTATGCGTAACAATTTATTTTGCCGCTCTACGGGATTACCTTCAATAACTTCAAAAATAATTTCCGGCTGCGACTTCCCCTTAACCACCACCATATCCAACTCTCTAAAGTGATATTCTGAGCCTGCACCCACTCCACCTTTTATTGCTGAAGAAACAATAATGCCCACGCCATAATAAGATGTTAGTGACTCTAATCGAGCCCCTACATTTACAACATCCCCCAATACCGTTGAATCCATTCTATCACTACTCCCAACCGTACCAATTACAACTTCCCCTGTATGAAGCCCAACTCCCACATTAAAAAGCTCCGTCTCATGATGCTCCGCCCACTGATTATACCGCCATTGAGCCTTTTGAATCATTATTGCCGAATCAAGCGCATTTTTAATACCGCCGCCTGTATCCCCATCAAACAAAGCCATAATCTCATCCCCAATAAACTTGTCCACAAATCCATTATAATTATGAATAATTGAACTCATTTTTTGAAAGTGAATATTCAACTGGTCAAGAAGCTCTTGAGGAGGGTAACGCTCTGATATTGTTGTGAAGTTTCTGATATCTGAAAAGAGTACGGTAAGAATCTCTGTCTTTGCTTTTCCAAATTCAATAGTTGAAATATCTCCATTAGCAATTTTTGAGATAAACTGCTTCGGCACAAATTTCTCGAAAATGATTGTTAACTCCGATATTTTTTCAGACTCTGCAAGCCGTATCTTTGTCTGCTTCAACTCATTAAACGTGTATTTACTTATAGATTGCACCCCTGCTAATGCATACATCAAAAAATATGAAGCCAAATTAATAATTAATACCCTCTTCAAAAGTTCACCATCCAGATGCCCGAGCTCGAACAATACTCCTACTGCCACCCCTACGCCTAATGGATATAAAATAAGCGCCCATTTTGGCTGTGCAATCAGACCATATATCACTGTCGACAAAACTAAAGAGACCCCCCAATACACATTTGCGTTATTCATAATAAGAAAAATATTAAACATTATTGGGAGTGTTATCGCAAAAGAAAGCTCAAAGTAACGCTTCACAGCCGTTGAATAAAATCCTTTTTTCAATATAAAAACATAGGATCCATAAATTGCTATTGCAGCGAGACGCAGATATACATTTTCCCAATAATCAGTCAGATACTCAAGAATAAAATAAAAGCCAATATGCCCGAAAAACCCCGTAAGAAATATGAACTTCATTAAATGCTGATGAAGTGAATAATCTTCATAAGCCAAAATCAACTTTATCTTTTTAAACATTAGCACTATTGAGCTAAATATTTTTTGAGTATTTCGGAATGCCACCATGTACACAACATCAAATTGTTTCTCTGACTATACCATAATAAATACCGAATTGCTAAAAATTGGTAGGAAGTTCCAACGGTAAGCCTAATGATGAAGGTGTGCGAAAAAAAAGCGCTTCTCGATTACTCATTATAATTCACGCAAGTCCAGATTAACCTTCTGCATCTTCAGCCCCCTGATAGACCCCTTTGAGCATATGCCACTTAGGGCCAAATCCATCCACTCTCTTAAGCTTAAAATTATTTGACCGTAACGCACGCTTCACCACACCCGCCGCAGTAAACGTTGCAATTGTTGAACCTTTTTTAGATTTTTGACCAATAGCCTCATATACAGAGTCAGACCACATATCTGGATTTTTTTTAGGATCAAACCCATCAAGATACCACGCATCTACTTCATCGGGGATGTCCTCCAAGCAATCAGCAACATCAGAAAAGATCAGTGTTAATTTTACTTTCCCATCGTCAAAATACAGTTCATATTTACCCGGCGCACAATCTGGGTAGACTTTAAGAAATTCATTTGAGAGTTCTTTGAGTTCACCCCATCGTTCAAGAATTGTGATTAAATCCTCTTTTCCAATGGGGAATTTTTCCATAGAAATAAAATGAAGTGGAGCAGTGGCTGTTTTACGCCATAAATCCCATGTTGCCAAAAAGTTGAGGCCCGTTCCAAAACCGAACTCAGTCACAACAAAGGGTTCAACACCAATCCACCTTTCAATAAGGTCATTATGTTTTAGGAAAACATACCGCGACTCTTCGAGCCCATCTTTAATAGAATAGTATACATCATCAAAGGAATTTGAGATAAGTCGCCCCCCTTCTTCAAGGAGAAGATCAGGCTTTTCAATTGAATATTCTGAACGGTCAGTCATATTTTATCTTCCTTCGAGCATGTGAACCTTATCACACTTGTGATAAACAACACACACAAATGGAATTGAATTTTGTATAATCACTAGTATAGATTTAACAAGCGCCTCAGTATGAAACCGCTCACGACTAAATATAAAAACATTGAGTATCTCAGCAAGAAGAGCTATCGCGATTTCAACAACTTTAGCTCGACACTAAAAAAAGAGATCGACTTTCTTATCGAACACCCTAAAGGGCATGTCCATATAAAACAGAAAACGTCTGAGCCCACCTACTCACCCATGTGGGCTTTTGTTGTTGCCGCCATCCCACTCGTTGCGATTATCGTCTTATCACAACAATAACCTTTTGATTATATAAATAGAAAGAGCCTCGTCCAAAAGACGAGGCTCTTTCTATAAAAAAATGTGTATAGTTCTTTTTTTTAAATCAGATATCACGTTCAAAGTTTACGAACGAATATTCACATTCATCTTTTTCACTCTTGGGAAAGGGACCATCACGATACACCTCTTTCCACCCATCACCAAGGTTGGTTAAGAATATATCTGCTTCAAATGATTGATGTACTTCCGTCAGATAGAGCTTTCCACAATAAGGAAGAGCCATATCATAGATCTGAGCCCCACCAATAATAAACGCTTCACTTTCACCATTATCTTTAGCAACCTGGATCGCCTCATCTAGGGAATGAACAACAACACACCCTTCAGCCCTATAATCCTTTTGTCGTGTTATAATAACCGTTGTTCTATTGGGGAGTGGTCGTCCAATATCCTCATAATTTTTTCGACCAGTAATAATATGATGACCCGTCGTAATCTCTTTAAAGCGTTTCAAATCTTTAGAGAGGCGCCAAATGAGCGAATTATCTTTGCCAATAGCTCCGTTCTCCGCTATTGCCACAATCGTTGAGAGAATCATATAGCAACAGCACCTTTAATATGGGGGTGCGACTCATATCCGATGAGCTCAAAGTCATCGAAAGTGAAATCAAAAATGTCCATAATTTCCGGGTTGATTTTCATTTGGGGCAGAGGCTTTAGGTCACGACTCAATTGAAGCTCCACCTGCTCAAAGTGGTTCGTATAAATATGCGCATCACCAATAGTATGCACAAAATCTCCCACTTCAAGTCCACATACCTGAGCTACCATCATAGTGAGAAGGGCATAGGATGCAATATTAAAGGGGACACCGAGAAAGGTATCTGCAGATCGTTGATAGAGCTGACATGAAAGTTTACCGCTTGCCACATAAAACTGAAAAAACATGTGACACGGGGGGAGCGCCATATTGGGGATCTCAGCAACATTCCAAGCATTGACGATAAGACGACGAGAATCAGGATTGCTTTTAATCTGTTCAATCACATCAGAAATCTGATCAATAGTTTCACCGTTGGCACCTTTCCATGAACGCCATTGCACTCCATAGACTGGACCCAGATCACCATTTTCATCCGCCCACTCATTCCAAATACGTACCCCATTATCTTGGAGATACTTGATATTTGAATCACCCTTAAGAAACCAGAGCAGCTCATGCACAATTGATTTAAGGTGGAGCTTTTTAGTAGTCACCATTGGGAATCCTTGAGAGAGATCAAAACGCATTTGATGCCCAAAGACACTAACGGTTCCGGTACCGGTTCGGTCCTCTTTTTTCGCGCCTTCATCAAGAATTCTCTGAACTAAATCTAAATACTGTTTCATTTGGAGTCCTATTATTGATAAAATCGTAAACACGCTACGACTCATACATAATTTTACAGATTATTTGGAAATGTAAAAAAAATCAGATCCCTGAATTCAGAATTCTCAATTTTTTAAGGGGCACCCTCTACCGTTGGCACCACTAAAACTGGCCTATCAGCTTTTTCAACTACTGATTTATAGATCATGCCTTGAAAACCACTCCGTTTATGACATCCAACAATTATCAGATCTACATCCTGCTCACGAGCCTGTTTGAGTATTTCTACAACTGGCTCACCTCGAGTGAGCATCCCTGTGGCCATAAGACCCAGAGCCTTAAGGCGTTTAATTTCTGTATTAAGAAGTTCGCCCTGTTCTTCAAAGGCTCGTTCTTGTTGACGATACAGTTCAGTTTGATCAATGGCGACATTCCCTACACCTTCAGTGTCCCAGTAAAGAGTTTCAAACTCACTTCCCGAAACATGAATTAAAAATAGTTCGGCCCCTTTTGACCGCGCCCACTTTTCGGCTTCTACTAGGGATTGACTTTTTGGTGTAATGCTGTTATAGGCTACCACTATTTTCATTGGGTCCTCCACAAACTAAGCCTTAGCTTAATTCTATTGTAACTTTGGTATTCTTTCAAGTAGTTCTTGATGATTAGAGAGAAGAAACTACCTTTCATTTGACCTTCAAATGGAGACACCATGCCTCAAAAAGATAAACTCGAAGAGCTTTTCCGCCTTCAAACAGCCCTCAATAACCATGTTTTTAAAAAACAGGGACTCAAATCGGACGATGGTACCGAAATGACTATGGAAAAACTGTTAAGTGAGGGTCAAAGTACTGAAAAAATTGGTCCTAATACCAATACCAATACTTGGCTTAGAAAATTTCTTGAGGCTATGGATGATGAATCTCGTGAACTGAAAGATGAACTTCTTTGGAAGTGGTGGTCTAAGGATAGCCTTGACATGCAGAACATTAGAGTTGAAATAGTAGATCAACTGCACTTTTGGATCTCCTTAGCCTTATCTTCAGGAATGGATGCCAATAAAGTATTCGACATCTATTATCAAAAAAATCTCGTCAATATTGAACGCCAAGAGAAAGGGTACAATAAGACTGATAAAACAGAAGCTGACAACAAAATCATAGAATAACCGAGAGCTTCAGAAATATTAGCCCAAGGGTTTCCACTATATGAGAGGCAACCCTTTTTGTTTACCCAAAAACTACCTCATAGCCACTAAATAATTACTTTAATGGTGTACGGTCACCTTTTATTTAATCTTTTTTTCATTTTTTTTGAGTTTGATGTGACACCTATCACTTACATAATCGTTTAACTCATGTACATTAACAGTAATTATCAATGAAAACGAGGAAATAATGAAATATTTATCCCTAATTGCCTTAACAGTCCCACTATTTTTTGGTGGCTGCTTACTCGATAAAGATGAACCGAGCTCAGCTACGGTATCTTCTTCAACTATAAATGGAACAACTTCTTCGGCCGCAAGCGGAACACCCTCTTCATCTTCACAAACCGGTAATTCAAGCCATACTGGCAACAATTCTTCGGGCACAAATCTATCAAGCTCTGACATGAATGTAACAAGCTCTGGCGACATTATTGTTGATGTTGATACAGGTATTGATGGCACCCTCACCTGTGGCGATGTTCCTGCTGATAAGCAATCAGCTGCTGATGCCCTAGTGGAAAAAGCAAACAATAAAGCAATCCGTGAGATGGAAGACATGTTTAATGCAGACAGTTGGGATGAAGCAACTATCAACGCCCCAACAGGTGCATTATCACTTTACAACCAAGCCCTTGAAATTGCTCCCAGCCATTGCGGTGCACTCTTTGGCAAATCACTTGCTTCGATGATGGTATTAACCCAAGATGATGACCTCAACGACTTTATTGACAAAATGGAAGCAACTCCGGTAATTGAACGAGGAAACACACAATTACCCACTATTACAGATGAAGTACAGATCAATTCTATTGGAAATCCTGCATTCAACATTACCCCAGAGCAGTCACCAACCTTTTTACTTAAAGCCTCTGCTCAACTTTCAGAAGCTGACCCTGTGACAGTACAAGAGCTACAAAATGTTATTGCCCAGTCAATTCTCCCTGAAGTAAATGCTTCAATTTCACGTCTTTCGGCAATCCTTGAAGCAGGCAACTTTGAATTCAATTTTACAATACGCCCCGATACAAGAGATGAAAAAACATTTCAAATTGATAATGGGGAAATAGGTCCAATGCTTGCGGGAATGAGAATTTTCAAATCATACCTTATAGTAGTTCTCGCTCATAACCTAGACTTTTCTGATAACGGTTCTTATGAATGGATCAATACCATCAGCGACTTGGAAGATGAAGACTATGCAAACCTCAATAACGAAGAACGCGCTGCCCTTGATCATCTTACTGGCCTCTTTTCAAAAAGCTCTTCGTTTACTGCTATTAAACCAGACTATGCCCAAGCATTTGCTGCTATTCCAGATGAGCTTCTCCAAGCACTTAGAGATGTAAAAACTGGACTTGAGTATGGGATCAAAGAAGCGCAGTCTTCTACAAACACTCAAGAGAACGACATCTATGTTGTTGGCACTGGCATTGATGCAGACGTTGATCCACAAGACCTTCAAACAGCCGTTGATCAAATGAAACATTTCGAAAAATACTTTCTAGGAACGGTACCAATCACCTATGCAAGAGGAACTAAAACACTCGAAGTAAACTTCCCCGCACTCTTTACACGCACCAGTAACATCCAGAGCTTTTTACCTTACTATGAGCTTAACCCATACGAAGAATGGAATGATGTCGTTGGCTCTGACACCATGTGGACAACCATTGAACTTGATAACTATACGTGGGATCAAGACGAACCATGTACTATTGAAGAAGATGATGGACGCTATAAAGTAATGTGTACCCGTGATGGCAATGAACGAAGCTACTCTTCTTACGAATTCTGCAGAGCATCTTCTATACAAAATGAATGGAAATGTTTATACGACTCTCGCTGGGATATTGATGAACTCACAAAAGGTCCTTTCTATTTTACTGACGTTGCAGGAAACAAAACATACGGGCCCGGTGATGATGAACCAGATGACATCACAGATCTAACTGGTAAAATTGTATTTCCAGACCCTACCTTTGGTGGCATATTCCCCAACCTTACTAATGACAATATTTTTGAATACATAGAATCACTTGAAGATATCTCACCATACGACGCCCAAGATTGTGAAGATATTGAAGTACGCGATGAAGTATATGGCGGAAGCTACTACCGCTGGGAGTGTCATACCAATCCTCTCCCTGCCAATCCTTCTGACCTCGACAGACTCCTCTTTATGTTTGCAAGCTTTGATGACTAACATTCAGGTTTTATAACAATAAAGCTGGCTCTTTCTGAGTCAGCTTTTTTATTTAACTAATTTTATCATATGAAGACCTTAATCCTTTTACTCATACTGTTTAATAGCCACACACTCTTTGCTATTGTCCCCCTTTTGGAATCTCTGGCATTCCCTAAACAATTGATTCTCCCCCGCTATACTCTATCGTTAGATAACCCGCTCTATCATCTCTCTACATTTGATACTCTTCACTATGCATTTAAGTATCATGACGATAACATATTACACACAAACACCAGTCATATCAGCTCAACCTCATCGAGTCATACACTCTTTTTAACCATTGGAAAAATCGGTACCATTTATGGAGGTCTCAACTCATATTCATCTCGGTTGAGTTCTAGCACCCCTGATGTCGACTCTCTCTCACTTACTCACTACTCACACAAAAAGTACATTGGGCTTTATCTGCAGGGATACACTCCATTTATTACCAAATTTGAGTACCAAAGCAATGGAACAATTACCGGAGGGCTCGGAATTGCTCAACACCTTCTTATTGAAGGGAGCTATCATTCAGAAATCAAAGAGGACTCTCTACACTTATGGACCGAAGCCTTTCGAACCAATAGCTATCCTGCGATAGATGGTACTTACAGAGCACACTATAGAAAAGCAACGATTCAAGCACACGGAGCATATCATAGACATTTCATATCACTCATCTATGGTGAAACTCAATCAACCCCCTCTACAGCAACAATCGATTACAGCGCCCCTACACAGTCTCATTATTGGCTTGCTGACTCATCTTCAGCCAACCACTATGGAGCTACATATCACTACGCTCCTTTAAACTCCACCCCACACTACCATGCTTCAATTGAAATAAAAACAGGTACCACCACCACCATGGGTTTTAGACAAAATACTACTCACTCTTTTGGTATTAATACTAAAAAATATCATAATGCAGATTTTTATCACAACCTCATTGATAGTCGCCTGAGTGCAACATTTTTTTCCCCAACGGTTATTAACTCATTCTCCATCGGTGGAGAATACCTCTCATACCAAATTTCTACAAGCAATAACAATAGAAATAACCGCCTCAATGATTTTTTGCGCTACAACACACTCTTTCCCTCGCAGCTCAGTACAATCCTTGTGAGCAGCTACTTTAATCAGAGTGACTTTATTACCAGTTCCCTAAGAATACAGCGTTTAACACTGCCACTCTCAATTACTCACTTAAATAGATATGGCTCTGTAACTCTAACCAGCCCCTTAGCCTACCATTCTATCAAGACATCCCTTATCCATGAGACCTATACCATACCTACATTTTTTCTCAGCGCACCAACACTCAATAGCGCCATGACATATACTGTTACTGGTAAACTCATTTCAATACCATTTCAAGTATCGTATACCTATTCAATGGGCACCATCACCATGTCGATTACCGCAAATCAGATTATTCCTTTATGGAATTCAATAAAAGCCGTAAACACTCAAGAATCATCACCTCCTCAAAGCCTTAAAATAAAAGAAAAAAACTATTCCTTAGCTAAAAACGGCTTTTCAATAGCTTACTCTACAAAAATCTCTTTTTAAATGAACAATGAGTCATTATATTATTGATCATCTTTAAATTCTATGATATATTTTAATTGACTGACTGGTTAATCAAAAATATTTTTGAAAATGAGATGAGAATGGCCCCCCGCACTGAAGATCAAAATGAAGAGATACGACAACACTCACGACGCAAAATTCTTGATGCCGCATTAGAAGTCTTTGCGCAAAAGGGGTATGTAAATAGTACCATGGCTTCAATCGCAAAACAGGCAGGCGTATCTAAAGGCCTTGCCTACAACTATTTTGAAAATAAAGAAGCCCTTCTTAAAGAGGTCTTCGAAGAGGGCTTTTCTGCTATTGAAGCAATAATGAATGACTCTATATCCACTGACCCCCTTCAGTCGCTCATAAATGTCATTAATATTTCCTATTCCTCATTTAAAGAAAATCTCCCTTTTTGGATCCTCTACTTACAAACAACAATTCAACCTGATTCCCAGGCTATCATTTCGGAAGAAATTCAATCACGTATGCACACCGTAATGGGTAGTATTATCCAGCTTTTTACTGCACTTGGTTCACAAGACCCAGAAACAGAAGCTTTCCTCTTTGGAGCTCACTTTGATGGAGTACTCTGTGACTATATGATGATGCCTGATGCCTACCCCATTGACAAAGTCCAGAATTTATTCATACAACGATACACCGATCTTTTTAAAGATCGCGCATAAAAAGGAGCACCATGCGCTACACCATTTATAAAAAGCTATCAGCCCTCATAGCACAGCACCCAGGTAAGATAATTCTGTCAGGAATAGTAATCACAATGATAAGTATTGTGTTAATGTCCCAAATTCAGATGAAGACCAATTTTGCAGACATGATGCCCGACAACATTCCGCAGATCAAAGAGTACAAACAACTCATCGACAACTACGCTTCTGCATCAACTATTATGATTGCCATTGAGAGCCCCGAAAAAGATGAGACCCTAATGAAGGCAGCTCTCCTCGAAATGGTCGGGAAATGGCAAACTATTCCATACGTAAGAAGGGATAAAGAACAGGAGCTCACCTTTAAACAAAACTGGGCCCTTGCGTCAGGCGAAACACAGGTTCCTGGTGTAAAATGGGACACCCTTAATCTTGTCAAACGTATTGACTTTGAAATGGATCATGAGTTCATTGAAGAACACGCCTTCATGTCCATGAAGAAAAAGGATTTGAAAACCGTTCTTAAAATGTACACAGACCTCTCAATTCCAGGCATGCTCACCAGTATCAATGATAATTTCGAAACAGAATATATCGATGACCAAGACAACATGGCCTCTCTTGACGGTGAAAACCAAGCAGTAAATGGCATTGATGGTGTGTTTGAATTTACGAAAAGCATCTCTACATGGATGCAAGAAGAAAACAGTAAGAAACTCGCCAATGCTGTTGATCGCATGATTATGGGTCCTCGGTATTTCTTTTCATCTGATAAAAAATTTCTCATGCTCATGATTCAACCCACCGTCAGCATGAATGAATGGGACGAGCTAATGGCACTGGGTCATGCAGTAGTTGATACTCTTGATACCACTATTAAAAAGAACTATCCGACTCTTACATTTCACCCAGCCGGTCTTGCTATCATGGCTGAATACGAAATGCAAATGCTCAAAGAGGACTTTGGATGGCCATCACTTGCAGCCCTAGCACTTATTCTCATCATACTCATTGGCTCTTTTCGCACATGGAAAAACCCATTTTACTCAGTAGTCAGTCTGGTCATAAGTATCATGTGGACTGGTGGTCTTCTCTTTCTTCTCCTCGACAACCTCAATCAAATGTCAGCAAGTTTTGGCATTATACTCATTGGACTCGGTATTGATTTTGCCATACATTATATGTCTGGTTTTAAAGATGGAAGGGAGCAAGGCTTCTCAATTGAAGAGTCATTTTTTTACATGTATAGAAAAGTTGGCTCAGGGGTTGTCACTGGTGGACTCACCACTGCAGTGGTCTTCTTTACCCTTGCCGTCCCTCAATTTGACGCCCTAACCGAAATGGGTATCGCTGTCGGCTCTGGTATTATAGTCTGTCTCTTTGGCATTATGATACTCCTCCCCGCGATGATTGCCTGGGACCAAAAAGGATATTCACTCATTGGAAACACCTTAAGAAAAATGTCCCTCGCCGCTCTACCCAATACATGGAACAGTAGTATTGCATCACTGAAAAATGCCCAATTGACTCGCCCCTTAAGACCCATTGGAAACTTCATGCAATTTTCTTGGATTGAAAGCCTCGGCACTGCGGTGCAAAAACCAGTAGTAACCGCTTCACTCCTTATCCTCACTGTAGTCACCCTCTACTTTTCTTATCTTGGGTTTTATTCAATTGAATTTGAATATGACATGACAAAACAGTACCCCGATGACACCCCATCGGTTGTCGCACAAAATAAAATTATTGACGCATATGAGCTCTCACCCGATTACGCAATGTTTGCCTCTAATGACCTTGAAGAGGTACGCACTAAAACTGAAAAACTGAAAAAAATGGGAGAGCGAACCGGACTTATTGGCCGCGTAGATGCGATCACCGAATTTATCCCCCCAATGAAAGAGCAACTCAATTATAACCGACCAAAAATTGAAGCATTCTCTAAAAAAATTAATAGTATGAATGCAGAACCTCTTACCAAAGAAGACCTGGAAACAGTCTATACAGAGCTCAAGCGACTCCACCAAAACATTGTAGAGATGGGCGTTCTCTCGGTAATGGGTTCAGGAGAAAATAATAAAATCAAGCGTAAGGCCGATCAAATAGTGGGCAATGCTGATTCACTCAGTCTTATTCTTGGATACATTGAAGAGCTTAAACAAGAGCCTGCTGCTCTTAAGAAGCTCAATCACTATAATACGCTTCTGCATACACAGCTTAAAAATCGACTCGTAAAAATGTCAAACAGTGACAGTATTACGATTGAGACCCTACCCGAAAGCGTCTCTAAACGGTATCACCATAAAGAGAGCGGCGGAAATCTAATTACTGTTTATCCAAAAGACAATGTATGGGATGGTATTAAAATTCGTAATTTTTCTGAAAAAACTGCAAGTATCGATTCATCCATTACGGGCACCCCCATTATTAACCTCCTCTTTATCGACCTTATCTCTAAGTATGGGTCTCAAGCGCTATTGTATGGGTTTATTGCAATTATCATTTTCTTACTCATCGACTTTAAATCCATTAAATATACAATCATGGCTATCCTTCCACTTCTAGTTGGGTTCGCATGGATGGTGGGTATCATGGCACTCCTTGGAATGAAGTTTGATTATTCAAGTGTTATGGCACTCCCCCTCATTATCGGCATTGGCATTGATGACGGTGTCCACATTTTACATCGCTATAAAATAGAAGGGCGTGGAAACATTAAAACAGTGCTCCACTATACCGGTCGTGCAATTTTACTCACCTCATTTACTACTTCAATTGGCTTTGGCTCCATGGGCCTTGCACAGCACCAAGGCATTGCCGCCATGGGTCAGACACTGTTTATTGGAGTTTGGACCTGCTTCGTAAGCTCTGTTATTATCATGCCTGCACTCATCGCACTCGTTGAAAGGTTAACCCAAAAGAAAGGAGCATAATATGCGCATTCTCTTTATTCTACTAATACTCGCTATCCTCCCCAGTTTTGCTCTCACTGTTGATCAGATTCTTGACAAGGTTGAGGCAAATGAAGAACCACAAAGTGCCAAAAGTGATATGATACAAATCTCCTATCCATCAAGTGGAACTTCACGGGAATCAAAACTGATAAGTTATAGTGCAGACAAAGGCGATAAAGGTTTTATGGAATATACGAGTCCAAAATCAGTCAAAGGAATGAAAATGCTTTCTTTGAATGATGGTGATGAAATTTGGGTATACTTTCCACGCACAAACCGCAAACGGAAAATTGCTGGCTCTAGTCGTAAAGGCTCGATGAATGGATCTGATTTCTCCTATGAAGACATGAGTCAGTCTGATAAGAGAAAGGATTATACCTATAAGATTATTGGAGAAGAGAATAAGCTCAATCGAGAGTGCTGGAAAATTGAGGCCATTGCAAAAGATGCAGATGACGAGACATACAGTAAGCTAGTACAATGGGTTGATAAAGAACGATTTATTGGACTCGTTGTCGAATTCTACGATGAAGATGGCGAGCTTTGGAAAGAGCTCACTATGAAAGGAGTGGCCAAACTTGGCAATTACTGGACTGCCTCCACCATAGAGATGAAAAATATTCAAAAAGGTTCTCGTACTGTGATAAAGACAAGTAAACAAGAATTTGATATTTCAATTCCAAAATCAATATTCACACAACGTAATTTAGGTAAATAATGAGACCATTACTCCTCTTCACTTCTGTTGTGCTCTCTACATCAATAAGCTTTGCACAAAACATCGAGTTTGGTGGATACCTCAATGCAAAAATGCAGGTAATCGATTTTGTCGATACTGCATTTGTTGGGCATACTGAAACTTTTAGACTCGAAGCCAAACGTGAAATTGAATCGACCGCATCGATCGAAGCACATCTTCTTTTTAGTAGTGCCTTTGAGGCAATCAACCCTTCTGCAAGCTTTAAAGAGGGTAGTTTTATGGCGAAGGCAAATAACGACCTCATGGCACCTCTTCTTGGAGGTATTGCCCTCCCCTTTGATACCGCTGGAGGAGCCCTTCTCACCGATGACCCTCGCATAACCAACCTCTATTATAGTAGTTTACTCCCTAAGGATGCCGTTACCCTTGATAGAGCTGTACTCAAACTCTACTTTACACATGCCGACTTCTCTATCGGTAAACAAGTAATCTCATGGGGGACAGGCTACGCTTGGAACCCGACTGATTTTTGGAACATGAAAAGCCCTACAGACCCCGAAGCTGCCAAATTTGGCGTCACCGCACTCCGTACGGAAATCCCTATTGGTGATCTCAGCTCTATAGATCTCGTTGTAGCTCCCGGCCTGGGCTTTGATGAGGGTTCCGCAGGGGTACGTGTAAAATCAAATATTGCAGGCTTTGACTATTCACTCATGACGGCACGCCAAATGACCCCGGACAGAACCGTTTACGGGCTTCCAGCCAAATGGATCACAGGATTTGATCTTGCAGGTGATATTTTCAATGGAATCGGTATATGGATAGAAGGCGCCTATAAGAACCGAATATTTAGTGGGCAGAGCATGTTTACTACTGACTCTGCATATGTCGATCTTGATGCAGGCTTCAACTACACCTTTGATAATGGTATAATGGCAATGGTTGAATACTATTACAATGGACTTGGAAAGGAGAGCGCTTCAGAGTATAGCTCTGGTGATTTCATGAATATGTTTAGTGGCGAGATGACAGGCCTTGGGCAATCATATACCCTTACATCATTCAGTTATGACTTTCTCGATTTTTACAAAGGGAGTATCAATAGTATAATGAACATAAATGATCAATCATTCACCCTACTCCCCATGCTTAGTTACTCATGGAATAGTGATGTCACTTTATCTCTTGGAGCGAATATTTTTATTGGTGATCTTGATAGCGAATTTGGTTCATTAAAACCAACGCTCTATGGTGAAGCAAAAGGTTATTTTTAAAACCAACTTTTTTAAATTTTACATAACAACGGTCCACTCATTGAACGGGCCGTTGTTATTGAATTAAAATTTTAAAACTTAATCTTCAGCCTCTTCACAGAAGAGCTTCCCTTCTGCATCAGTAAGACACAGCTTAGTTCTTTTCTGTGCATACCGCACATTATCAATATAGAAAACTGGAGTGACTGGAGGTGTCCACGATTCAGAGCGATTTTTACCTTCGTCAATATACTCTCCATCAGCTATTTTTACGAAATTCACTACAATCCTCATCTCTTCAATTGATTTCTTTGTCATTAAATCACCGAAAGGAATTTCAATAGAATACCATTTATCATCTGGCTTCATACCATAATCATTGAGCCACATTACCGCCGCCCCTGTTCCTGAAGCATTTGGCATTCCCCATTCCATTTTGAGTTGTACATTAAAATTAGATTTAATATCGAACATTAATTTTGCATCATGCCAGTAACTCATGTCTACTAAATCGGGCAGAGTAACTTCTTCTCCAAATTGATAGAATAACCCGCCCCAACTTGGTGTAGCTGTAATTTTAAATGCCTCATTTCCTTCTGAAGCTTCCGAACCAGTAACTGTTTCAAGTTCTACTTTCATCGGGTGCTTATCATCACTAAATACCCCCCAATCTCCTTCATACCCTGGTGACCCCGCAAACTGAGCAGAGTCAAGAGGAATACCCTCTTCTTTATATACTACAAACATAGAATCACTAATTATCGTATCAGCCTTATTATAATCATCAGAAAGTAATACAAACTCAATAACATCCATATCCGAATCAACTTTTAGTTCACCCACATAATTTTTGTACCCCTTTGCACGAAGCTCAATTTGACGAGTACCTCGTTGAATATTTCTGAGATTGAGTAACCCCTCATCTGTGGTTTCAATCTTTTGACCTGAGATATCACTTGCATCAGTAAGGTCATAAAATGAGACATCTTCTTCACTGAGTGGCAACGCATTAGCCCCCAATGTTTTACCAAGAATTTTAAGGGTTATATCTCTCGTAGTAATTTCTGGTGGTTCAGGTGGATCAATACAAATACTGAAACCATCACAATCACTATCTTCACAGTCAATATCGCCATCAGCATCATTATCGTTGTCATCATCACACTGACCTTCTGGAAGGCACACTGCAACACTTTCGCAACTTGGGTCTTCACAGTCTACTTTACCATCTTCATCATTATCTTTATTATCAGCACAGGCTGCATTATTATCTTCTCTGTCAGTAACACATGGAAGAAAGTCACTACATGCAGAGTCATCACAATCTATGGCACCATCATTATTATTATCAAGTCCATCATCACATATAGACTCTGGCATACAAACAGCAACAACACTACAATTTGGATCATCACAATCTGAAACGCCATTATTATCATTATCTCTTCCATCGGAGCAACGGAGGTTAGTATTTTCTCCATCAGGGTCTTCACGTTTTACTAAGGTATGATCTGAAGCCATCTCCATATTGAGATAATCGCTATTTTCAGAAATACACCCCTGAATAAAGAACACCATTATGATCGCAACGATTGCGCGAGTGATTTGAATAGCCATACTATCCCCCCCAGGATAAAAAATCATTATTGCCTTATCATATGTATCGAATACACTTTAGGCTGCCCGTATAAAATAGCTTTAAAGTAGGGGGTATGCAAAGTTAATTAGGAATTTACAGTTTACAAACTGTTCACAAAAAAGGCCCCTACTGCAGTTTAAACGGCATATTTTATGGTTTCAGCAACAAAAAGCATCTATAATTCATTCGCAAAAAACCAAAAGTCACTCCTCATTTTTCCAGAATGTATCCCATTTAATTATCTACATTTGGTACACTTATACAACTAATAACACTGACACTCTTTATGTACTACCTTTTTATATTTGCCTGGATAGCCCTATTAACTCAATGTACTACTATTGAGTCATACTTCTCAAGAAGCGAACCCTGTCTCGAAACTCAAATTACCCCGACCCAATCAAAGGGAGATGGGGATATTGAGTTTAGTCATACACGAGGTTTGTATCATAGTTCATTTGATCTCTCTTTGAATAGTACTATTGAAGGCACTCTTTACTATACTCTCAATGGCGCCCTTCCGACACCTGAAAATGCAAACGTTTACACGCGCCCGATTCGAATACGAAACTCATCAAATATCCGTGCCGCAATTTACCATGATTGCGATAGGCTCTCAGACATTGTCACTCACTCTTTTATCTTCCCAAGACACGTGCTTGAACAAGATGACGACGATGCCCCTCCCCATGCACAATGGGGCAGAAAGGGCCCCGATTGGAGCATGGATAGCCGAGTGATCGACTCAGATAAACTTCCTTCAAATAAAACTGACATCCTTCTTGTTAATCCAACAGTTTCCGTCACCATGAGCTGGGACTCCCTCTTTGGTGATAACGGAATCTATATATCAGGTGAAGGCGTAGAGCAAGAAGCTTCTATAGAATTTTTGTACCCCGATAAGCCATCTCACAGAACCCGGGCATCAATAGAGGTCTTTGGTGGATCAAGCACGAGGCGTTGGAAAGTTGATAAGCTCTCCTTTAAGCTCACTTTCCGAAAAAAGACGGGTTACAAAAAATTTAAACATCAACTCTTTGACGATACACCGATTAAAAAATTCAATCATATAATTTTAGATGCTGCACACAATAACACCTTTTTCTCAGTCAGTGAAAAACAACGGAGTAAAGCGAGTTATGCAAAAGACCAATTTGCGGCCGATCTTCACAATGCAATAGGTGGATACGCTCCGCATGGCTATTACGCCCACCTCTATCTCAATGGCCTTTATTGGGGGCTTTACTATATTCATGAACGACCTGACCACCATTTTGCCCAATCCTATTTAGGTAAGAAAAGCAAAAACTATAATGTTCTCAAGCATAAACGAAATCAACTTGTGCATGGTGATTCTGTCAGTTATATAGAACTCTGGAGAAGGGCTCAAAAAGACTTGAGTATTGACTCTCACTACGAGAGTGTCAGTGAATTGTTAGATATACCTCAGTATATCAAATATATCCTTGTACATTTATACCTTGGCAACACAGACTGGGGAAACAATAACTGGTATGCAACCCAACATAGAAAAGGGAAATGGATATTTCACACATGGGATGCGGAACACATAATGGAAAGCTATCTTTCCAATAGATTTAAAAAACTTAACAATTCTGAAATAGGTTTTCACAAGCACCTCATGGCAAATAAAAGCTATCGAGTACTTTTCCAAGAAGTGGTAACAAAAGAATTTTATAACGATGGTCTATTTACTGTTGACCGCGCTAAAGCGATGTATGAGACTCGACTCAACGAAGTAGAGAGTTCTATAATCGCAGAATCAGCACGATGGGGGGACAATAAAACACCAAAGCAACCTCAAACGAAATGGGACACTTGGGCTAAGAACCGCAGTTATGTCTTAAACCGTTGGTTCCCTAATAGAACAAAACAGGTCATTAAACAAATTAACACTCACTTTAATGAATGGCCTCAATACCTGTTGGAGCAAGATTCTACAGCAAGTGATTCCCTCTAAGCAAGTCCTTTGAAGCTCTCTCTCTACCCCACCGTCGCAAGTCAATTTACTACATTTTTCAATACATTAATTATCATTCTATAAACCTATGAAAACTATTATTTCTTTTTTCAAACAAGACCACAATCGATTTATTGCACTCCTTATCATTTTCGGTGCATTTATTAGGCTCATTCAACTGGGAAACCACCCCGCCGGCCTCAACCAAGAAGAGGCTGCTCTTGGATATGACATTTGGGCTCTAATCCACTATGGAATTGATAGGAATAACATCCCATGGCCTATTCATTTTATTAGCTGGGGAAGTGGACAAAATGCTCTTTTAGGATACATCGCCCTCCCCTTTATTTGGCTCTTTGACCTGAGCACCTTTTCACTGAGGCTACCAAATGCCTTAATAGGAATCGCCTCTTTTATCGCCGCCTATGGTATTGGCTGTAGGCTTCTCGACAAACGATTTGGAACACTCCTTCTTCTCCTAACGATAATCTCACCCTGGCATCTCATGATAAGTAGGTGGTCTCTTGAAGCCAATATCTATCCCTCAATAGTACTTGTTGCATTCTACTTTTTACTGCGCGCATCAGAGCACAAAAAATTCCTTTTCTTTTTTACAGCACTATTAGCTCTCTCTCTGTATGCATACGAAACCTCATATGCTTTTACTCCGCTCTTTTTGTTAGGGTTTGTAGTGTTTGCATTCCGAACAAAACAATTTTCTTTAAAGCCAGTGACAATCAGTGTTCTTATATTTTTGATCATTGCCACACCAATCATTATTTTTATTCTCATCAACGCCTTTAGTCTCCCAGAGATTATTACTCCTTACTTCTCAATTCCTCGCTACACAGGTAACCCTCAACTCCTAAGTATCACTGCTCTTCCGGCTAGTACTATTCTAAACACTCTACTCAAAAACATTGCAGACCTTATCCTTCTCATTTTTGGAAGCCAAAAAGATATTTTGAGACTGACCACTCTTGATTATGCAGGTATCATCTTCCCAGTAACAATCCCCTTTACACTTATCGGCATCTACACCGCTTGTAAAAACTGGATTATACAGCGTAATAACATTGGATGGAGCATGCTTCTCTGTTGGGTCGTTGCCGGTTTTCTTACATCACTTATTACAACCCCCAATATGACCCGCATTAACATTCTCGCGTACCCAATCATTATTTTTACTGCCTACGGTCTCTACCTTACCTCTACTCAATGGTCCACTTTTTATAGACTCGCACTCTCTATGATTTTGATCTTTTTCTCAATTTTTATCATCTATTATTTTACTGGCTACCATACAGAGACCCAAGAAGAATTTCACTATGGACTTGGAAATGCAATAATTGAGGCACAGGAGAAGTGTAACCCCAATGACACTATTTTGGTCCTTACAAGAGATTCAGCTGCGTATATACAAGCCCTCTTTTTTACTGAAGCCGACCCAAATCAATACCACACTACACGAATATTTGAAAAAATAAAAGTACCTTTCCAAGTTGTACGCTCATACAGTAATTACAAATTCAGCACAAACCAATCAGACTTTGTATTACCAAATATTTCAGTGGTAGAATCCTATAGGTTAGCCGACATCGACACTACGCACTACTATGTGAAACTATTGCATAACTACACCTTACTCCTCAAAAAATCTGAATACCCCCCTTTCAAACTACAGAAATCTGAAACACCCTATTTCCATATTTATCCTACTTCTATATCCTATCAAAATATGCTCACCATCCACACTAATCAAAATATAGGGCAAATTAAAGTCACTCTCTTTTCACCCTATATTAAAAAAAGGAGAAGAATCACTCTCTCTCCTTTTCAAACAGGAGTCTATCAGTTACCAATAGACTCTCTCTATCCAGGGTATAATAGACTTAATTTTTTCACCTTTGATAGTACTGCGAAGAAACGAATTCGTCACACTAAAGAACTCTTTAATAAAAATCATGGTACAACCTTACCACTATCCTTTTCCTCACTTAACGGAACTCAAGACTGGCGAATACTCGTAGATAACTTGGCTGTAAATAGGTCGGCTATAACGGTTAATAACAAGATATACTCATTTGGCATGGGAACCCATGGTACCAGTCGCTATGCATTTACCCCTCCCAATAATGCCGACTCCCTCTTTGTAGCATTTGGAATGTCAGATGAAAAAACTTGTGGTGACGGTGTTTCAGTTTCTATAGTAGGGGGAACAACTACTCTCTATCATCATAGCTCTGTGAGAAGGGGAAAGCTTTACACTACTAAAGTAGCTGTCCCCAAAGTCGACTCTCTCTTTCTTATATCAAAAAATAAAATAAATTCTCGTTGCGACCATCTCAACTGGATCTACCCCTATTTTTCTATACAGCAATAGCACAATGTAAAAACCTGGGCTTTACTGAACAAATCCCCAGGTGACAAAAAAGAGCAGTGAGCAAAAAGCAAAGAGAACAGGCACCCCTAAGAGTACTTTTTTAACACTGGTCTGTGTCTGTAGCTGAACCATCCTTCCATACAATAATACTGCACCAATAAGTACAGGATAGATATAACGAAAGTCGGTATTGCATGATACTGGTGCTTTAATACGATATGCAAGAAGTGCACCCAGAGATGACAATACGAGAAGAAGCGCGGGTGCCTCTTTATAAATACGTGCAATGCTCAGTTTTCTAATACCCCAAAAAGGCATAAGGAGCATAATAAGAAGGAGTACCCCTAATACCCCACCCACTACCATATGAAAAGGACTTCTAAATTGGTACTCTGAAAACAGCGATGATTTCAAAAAGAAGTTCCAAAAATACTGCCGCCCCCCCCAGTCAAACCATGTTGAAGTATACGGTTGGGATACAAACGTAGGAATATCAAGATAGATGTAATTTACTATGCCATTATCAACTTTCAATTTTTTATTGATTGAATTTCCAACATTCAGCAATAACCAATCGCTCTTCTCTTCTTGTGCAAAATAGATATTATCACCAATATTGACACCAGCCGCTATAATTACAACTACCAAACTTAAGAGTGCAGGTTTAATAAACTGTTTGCGATTTTTCCGAATAAGTTGAATGAGAAGGAGTCCTGCAAAAACACCACCAAGAATCACCCCACTTGATTTTGAAACCATACTCAAAAAGAGACAAACAAGCGCCCAATTGAAATAGATCTTTTTGTGAGACCTCCACCATCGTACAATCAAATAAAAACCTAATACGGTAAAAAGGTACATTGGCATGTCATTACCAATTCTAATGGAATGAATAATTCCCGAAGGCCATAAAAGTATAACACACAGGAGTACTTTCCGAAGAAGTGGTGATTTTATAAGTTCTCTTACAGTAAGATACGATACCAATTGAAAAAGAACAAACATGAGAAGAGATATAAGTCGCATCGGTACATGCCAATCAACAGTAAAAAGGTGTGTACTGACAAAAGCAACTACTGCCCCAATCAAATAATAAAGAGGTGGCTGATGATATTCCCAACCCTTAGCAGGATGTGGAAAAGCAAGGTTATCAATGAGATAAAAAATATAATCCCTGTGTCCCCCCCCTTCATATACATCAAATATACGAACTATAAGTGGTGTGTATATCAAATACCACACAAGTACCGCTATCCCAATTCCAAAAAGGATCATCTCGCTTTTAGAGAATGCAAAATAACTAAGTGCTGCGTATATGAAAAGCCAGATCCCTATACTATATAGAGTAAATGCTGCTATACGTTCTATCACACTGTAATTAGGGTACACCGTAACACCACCTTGGCCACCCTTATTTGTAATGACAATTTCAATACTGTTCACTTCAGAAGTAAGGTAAGGACCAAAGTCATATAAAAATCCATTATGCCAATCGTTAAGTTGCGCTTTATTGAGGTGAGTCAGGTCAACACTCTCTCCATTAACGCGCATCCCTACAAGCTTGTCATCAGGGATAATTTTAAAGAGATCACTACTCAGCAAACTGGGACTATAATCAAAGGTTAGAACATACGTTCCTTTAACACTATGCTTTTGTACTGGCCACTGTTCTTCGACTTGTTTTCCATTGTAATTACTAAAAATATTGGTGATTTGGTTTCCTGATAATAGGCAGGTTATACCCAATAATATCAATCCGGCAGCCATAGTAAACGATTTTTTTCGTCCAATAGATCGCCATACTGGAGCCAATATTACTGCACCTGCAAAGAAGAAGCAAAGTACCGCCATAAAAACAAGCAATGCTGATGTTCGATATTGATGTGTAGGAGGATTGTACCTAATATCCAAACCTCCTCTCCCCCCACTATTTACAACAACTATCTCAACAGCATTTGAACCGATTTCTAAATGATCAATGAGTGAAATTCGAGCGCCATTTTTATAGTCTCGCAACTTCGATTTTTGAATAGTATCAAGCCTTACATCTGCCCCATTCACTTTCATTGAATACAAAAAATCATCGGGTATTACTGTCAGCCAATTAGAACCCTCTCGATCTCTTACATAATTAAAAGAATAAGCCATTGTATCTGCGAGTGTATCATGAGTATAATGCGGAAGCTCCACAACACTCGTAATGTCACCGTAAGTTACGGTCTGTGAATTAATTACTGGCTCTCTTAGAACAATACTGCTTATAAATAAAATGAGCGCTGAAATTAGTGCCAACGCCACAACAGCTATGCGTTGATTATTAGTCATAGGTATTCCTATTTAATTAAAAGTGGGTTCATCCAATTAGCATGATCACAATAGCTAGAACCCTCGCTATTAGATTTCAGGGCAAGTTTTTTAACCCCAGAAATATCTGTTTTAATAGTAATTGTTTTGCCTTGTTTAACAATGGACGACTTACTGAGCGACTTACCATCACCCAGCACTTCGAATGAGATGCCATCAGAACAGCTTACTTCATCATCAATTCCAACAACGGCTTCAAATGTACTATATGAACTCTTTAACTGATATCTCAGTTCACTAGGAGCATGAGTTCCGAGGCCTTCAGTATATTTTTTATCGCCAACAGTCAGTGGATGGTTATCAACACTCTTATTTATTTTGAGAGATTTATACGTTTGAGTACTGCTACCTTTCAATGTCGTCAAACGCTTCACTCCATCTCCTTTACGAAAAATGGTATGCGTTTGAGTATCTATCAATATTTTTTGGTAGTATAGCGAAACGGAAATTTCGTTGTAGCCGACCTTTACTAATTCCCCTACAGAAGTTTTGACTTCATCTTTTTTGACTGTTATCTCTTTTTGCTTGCCGGTAAGAACATTTAAAATCGAGACACTAAATGAAACATCACTTTTTGACTTAACTTTTAAGGTAATGCTATCACTCAAAATATTGCCTTTGGTGCTGTTAAAAGTACTGCTATATATTGATTGTTCTTCTTTTGATACAGCAGTGTAGAGTACAGGATTGAGCCAATCAGTATGATCACATGAGCCCCCATTACCCACATGAGTTCTCAACTCAAGTTTTTTCACTGAGGTGACCGGTACAGAAACATGTTTTACCGTATTTTGTTTCATTTTTTTTGATTTAAAGAGCCGTTTCCCATCGCCTAAAATTTCAAACAGTGCACCATCACCACATTTTGCACCATCATCCATACCATACCATGTATGAAATACTCCATAATCCTTATCAAGAATAATAGTATTGGTACTTGTTGCATGGGTTCCCACTCCCATATCATATAAACGGGCATCAATCTTTAAGTCAATCTCGCGTATAGATTTATTGATTTGGTATTTCTTATACCCTGCTTTACCAGTAATATTTAAATCAGTTATGAGCGTGGTATTCGGTGATTCAACATAAACACTCTTCCACTTTGTGAAAAGATACTCATCACCAAAATAAACCTTAAATTCCAAATCATTTATCCCTGGTTTAAAAAATTCTGCGGCTATCGATAAGTTTGAACGGGGACTTAAGTGTAAACTATCAATCTGCTCCATTGTGCTATATGGGTGTACAGTATGATTCATAACTGTAAACCTGTGTTTTGGCCCATAGTTACCTTCGACTCTGTACTCCAGGTCCTCTCCTTGTTCTAACTTAAAAGTATCAATCTGTATACGAAAGTTATTTTTACCTAAGTCACTCGTATATATTCTATTCTCTTTTAATAAAACTTCATTATACCTCACTACATCCAGATCTTCCCTCATTTGATTTATAAGCTTAATATCTTCAAAGTCGTCAAAGATATTTATTTTCTCTCCAGGGTCGTCTGCAATATTATAAAGTTCATCCTTATTACTCTTTAGATTGTGAATCAATTTAAAAGGGTAACGTATTGATGCGAGAAATGTTCCATCAAATGGTTGCACGAGTGGTACAAAGGCTCCGTGCTCTGGACGTTTAAAAACCGATGATCCAACAAAATGATTTGTAGTACGGATATCCAAGAGGTCCAATATCGTCGGTGCAATATCTAATTGAGAATATGCAGTCTTATTTAAGACCGCGGGCGCCACCTTATCTTTCCACAATACAATAAGTGGCATTTTAAACATTTCATTATAAGCAGTTTTAGTATTGTGATAATTATTCTTATGTTGCCCCATAGGGAAGCCATTATCACCTGTTACAATAACAATGCTATTATCAAATTCAGGGCGTCTCTCCAACTGTTTAAAGAACTCACGAAGATATTTATCAGTCAGGTGCATTGAGTTAGTATAATTTTCATGATTACTTTTTGCTTTCGGGTAGATATACTTTTGTTCTTTCGGTATAGAACGAAACATCATATGATTAGTAACACTCATGGTCATAACAAATAAAGGTTTATTTTCTTCTTGCTTTAATGAATCCAAAATATCAAAGGTCTTTTTATAGAATAGGTCATCTTGAATCCCCCAACCAATGGTATACTTTTTCTTTTCCTCTTTTGTAACATACCTTCTGTCCATTCCAGTTGCATGTTCAAAACCATTATTAAGAACGAAAGTTCCTGTATTTTCGAACCCTAAATTTGAATAAGCTTTTAAGAAAACATTGGTGTACCCATTATCTTTCATTATGTGAGACAAACAACGATAATTATTTTGGTAAAAACTTGTGAACACGTTTGTTCTATAACTCGGATACACAGAGCAAAGGGTGGCAAACTGCCCTTTACTCGTTTCAACTGAGGTACTGTAAAATTCAGGTATATAGAGTCCGTGATTTTTTAGTGAATCAACAAATGGAGTAACCGCTTTACCATTTTCAATCCGGTCAGTATAAAACCCGCTAAATGATTCGAGCATCACAACAAATACATGAGGTTTATTTACAGAATCCTTAATAGTAATTTCAGACTCAGCATCAACAACATCCATATAAGGATATATCCCTTTAGATCGCAACTTCTCGAATGAATCAATTTTTTTAGGATTCATATAATGGTAAACAGAGGTTATAAATTCTACATGATCAGCCGTAAAGCCCTTTGATGTTATAACTATCAATACATTTACTATACATAACATCGAAAGAATCAGGAGCGGTCTTTTGAAGCGTTTATGATTAGTAAAAATGAAAAATTTTCGTTGTAATAGGACTATGACTCCTATTAAGGCAACCAAAATTACCCAACCAACCCACGATATATTTTCGAGTATAAAAAGTATTGACTCTACATAAAAGATATCATGCCCATTCTTTATAATAGTAAGGTATGAGAGAGGTTCAAATCGTATAATATGGTATGCCTGTAACCCAATATAGATTATCAACACCAATAGATTTATTATGAGGCGCACACTTCTTTTAAAATAAGCAAGCAAGCCACCCAACATCACGAAAAAAAGTATTAGAGCAAAAAATGAATGAGTAATATTGATAACAAAAAGGAACGTGTCCCAATTATCTATTGTTGATATTCTTGTACATATGATTGTTTGAAGAACCAAAACGAGTAACAAACTACTCTGATACTTTATCAAACTTTTAATAGTACTCATTATCAATTTCATATAATTCCTAGCACTCAATATAAGTGCAAATATAAAAAAAGCTTACCTATACAGGATAGGTAAGCTTGAATTTTACATGACAAAGAAATTTGCCTTTTAATTTATACGCTTGGGGGGGGCCAGCGTGGATTTTTACTCGACATGTCGATAGAGTAAAAATCTTTATCAAATCGATTCTCTTCCATTTCAAGCATTTGCAATATATGGCGACAAATCCATTTGCCTATTTTAAGTACAACAAGTTTTTTTCTGAGACGACCCTGACTATCACGATTCATAACTGTGTGTATCGTATTAGTGGTCATAATCTCATCAATTGCTTTATTATTAAGGTTTTCACGTGCTTCTTGTGATGGATAAAAGTGAGTTACTCCAAATGCAACTTTATTTGGATTCCCCTTTTTAATAGCCGCACAGGATTCGACAATAGTATTACCAGTCCGAACCATGTCATCCATTACAATTACATCTTTTCCAGCAAGATCTGCTATTGTAACTTCTGATTCAGGGTGAACTTCTATTGATACTTTTCGTTCTCCTGAACGTTCTTTATTAAGCAATAATATTTTAGTATCAGGAAGTCCCAAATATTCGTGTACCATTTTAACAAAAGGAACAGCACCTTTATCTGGCGCACATAATATAAGGTTTTCACCATTCATTCCAGTATGTAATAAATCTGATTTCTTAAGATAATCAGCATACAGTTCAGCAGGAATTAAGTTATGAAAATTACCTTCAAACACTTCATTAAAAAGAGTTTGCACCTTAACCGAATGATTGTGTACGGTAATTACAGAATCAACACCTGACTGTTTAAGCAGCTGAGCATAGAGGAGTGATGTAAATGCTTGTCCATCGAATTTTTTCAAATCCTTCATGGTACGATCTTTTTCAAGGTCACCGTATACGTATGGACCACGGTCTTGAGCCGAGAAAAAGAGATCTGGCTCAACCAAAATAACATGCTTAGCACCATTCTCTTTAGCCGATCGAGCCAAAATAAAGTTGCGCATAGCAAGACTATTACGGCCGTGAGTATTTGAAGACGTTGAGCAAATGATTACTGTACGATCGACAAGTTGAGTCCCAATGTTTTCTAAATCAGATTCATCACTGATAAAACGGGGACAAAACTCGGAGTTCGCATAGCATCTCAGTGCCACTAGGTCAGAAATGTCAATTGGTATACCGAGTAACTGAGCAACATCAATCGCAAATGGATTGTCCGATGTGTTACCTGTTACAACTAATTTATCCATGTATCCTCATAGGTTATTAAAAAAGCTCCCGTAGGAGCCCTTTTTTACATTTTTATTATGGGTGCTTTCCAAATTTCATCATTGTACTGCTTAATAGTACGATCTGACGAAAATTTACCAATACGAGCAACATTCATGATAGACATAGTCGTCCACTCTTTTGGTTTTGTGTAGAGTTCAGAGACCTTCTCTTGACACTCAACAAATGAATCAAAGTCTGCAAAAAGCAAATATTGATCATGATTCATAAGATTACTGAGTATTGGTTCAAACAATCCAGATTCTTCGGGAGAGAAAAACCCAGATTGGATAAGATCAATAACTCGTTTGAGATTTGGGCTCTTATCGTAGTAATCACGGGGATTATAGCCACTTTTTTCAAGCTCTTGAACTTCTTCAATCTTTTTTCCAAAAATAAAGATGTTCTCGTCACCAACCTCTTCGGCAATCTCAACATTAGCACCATCAAGTGTACCAATGGTCAGAGCTCCATTAAGTGCAAATTTCATATTACCTGTCCCCGATGCTTCGGTTCCTGCTGTAGAAATCTGCTCAGAAAGCTCTGATGCAGGGAATATTTTCTCTGCAAGTGAGACTCTATAGTTTTCGATAAAGACCACTTTGAGCATATCGCCTACATCTTTATCGTTATTAACTACTTCACCAACCGCAGTAACCAGCTTAATAATGAGCTTGGCCATATAATAGCCTGGTGCAGCTTTGCCACCAACAATTATAGTACGAGGCACAATTTTCTTGTTCTCATATTTAATCTCACAATAAAGATGTATTGCATGAAGAACATTTAATAGCTGACGTTTGTATTCATGAATTCTTTTAACTTGAATATCAAAAATTGACTCAGGATTAATTGAAATATTCTGCTGCTCTTCGAGAATATCAGCGAGAATTTTTTTATTCTCTTTTTTAATCTCATTCCACACTTTCTGAAATGGCGCTTTAGACGCGTGCTTCTCAAGTTTCTTAAGATCATCGAGGTCTGTGATCCATGCATCACCTATTGTATCAGTAATTAACGAAGACAGTTTTGGATTTGACTTCAGCAACCAGCGTCTTTGTGTGATACCATTGGTCTTATTATTAAACTTTTCAGGATAAAAATCAAAAAAGTCTTTTACCAAAAAGTTTTTAAGGAGCTCGGTATGGAGAGCTGCAACACCATTTACTGAATGAGAACCAATGATTGAGAGGAACGCCATGCGAATCATCTTAGTATCACCCTCTTCAACAATGGACATACGTGCTAGTCGGTCAGTATCTCCTGGCCATTTAAACGAAACATCTCTAAGGAAGTGATAGTTGATTTCATAAATAATTTGAAGGTGACGAGGAAGAATTTTTTCGAATAGGAACACAGGCCATTTTTCGAGAGCTTCCGGCATCAATGTATGATTAGTATATGCAAAAGTAGCCTGGCATACTTTCCACGCTTCATCCCAATTCAGTCCTTCTTCATCAAGAAGAATTCTCATAAGCTCAGGGATTGAGACCGCTGGGTGAGTATCATTGAGCTGTATAGCCACTTTTTCGTGAAACTTCGAGAAGTCATCACCATTGTTTACTTTAAAATTCTTTACAATATCTTGTAGACCTGCTGAACAGAGGAAGAACTGCTGCTTAAGGCGAAGTTCTTTACCATTCATTGAAGAGTCATTAGGATAGAGAACTTTTGAAATAGTCTCTGAAAGTTCTTGACTCTCAATAGCTTTTATATAATCACCACTATTGAAGTAGTCCAGTCCAAAATCATCATTTGACTTTGCTGACCATAGTCTAAGATTATTCACAACACCATTTCTAAACCCAGGTACAGGTGTATCATACGGAACTGCTAGAACGTAGTCTTTGGTCTCCCAGCGTTTACGCTCTACTCCATTTTGATCGATGTACGTATTTACTTCACCATAAAATGGGACTTTAATTTCTTTTTCTGGACGTGCAAGCTCCCAAGGGTTTGCACGTTTAAGCCAGTGATCGGGTTTTTCTACCTGATGTCCATTTTCTATTCGTTGATGGAACATTCCATATTCATATCGAATACCCATTCCACATGCTGGAATTCCTAAAGTCGCCATTGAGTCAATAAAGCACGCAGCAAGTCTCCCAAGACCACCATTACCGAGGCCAGCATCAACTTCAGCTTCACGAAGTTCTTCCATTGAGAGTGACATTTCATCTAAAGCATCTTTGACTTCATTCTCAATATCAATATTGATTATGCTGTTTCCAAAAGAACGTCCAATGAGGAATTCCAGTGAGAAGTAGTATACCATTTTTGATTTTTGTTCTTGATAGGCTACTTTTGTTTGCATCCATTTATCAATAAGTCGGTCTCTAACAGAATACGCTATTGATAAGTACTTCTCATAATCAGTCGATGGTGAATTATATCCAACACCAAGTGTATGGTGAAGATGTTGATTAAAAGACTTTTCAAAGGCTTCTTTAGTACAAGCAAGTGGCTCATATCCATCAATGCTTTCAGACACTTTTTTAGGTGCTTTTTTAGCTATTTTAGCTGCCATATTTTCCTCAGTTTTCCTGTGTAAACCCATTATCGTAATTTATTTCCTGAAAAACCATCTTTATTTTTTAACAATTGCCTTTTTATATTTACTCACATCTTTTAGGAGTTCAACAGCCTTTAACACCTGTAAGTCTGATTTTATTGTAAATGCAATACGCTCTCCTTCACCTTGGAACGCACTGATAAACTCTCGTTTAAGGCCTTTTTCAATATACTCATTATTATTAGCAAATTCTGAATCTCGATTATGCTTAAGGGCATCATGTAAATTCGCTATTGCTAATGCAAGCTTTTTGTCTTTAATTACTGCTGTCGTATCAAACTCACCAGGCGATTGGTCGATCTTAATGATCTTTTCTAACATATTTACTGAATTTTCAGCCGTTGTATGTTGACTATTAAAAACAGAATCCGCATCAAGGAATTTTTTAAATGCAGAGACTACTTTTTGTTCAGTCTTCCAATCTTGACCCACGACTAATCCTCGACTATCGAGTTCAGGGCGATATTTAATTGCAAATTTAAAAAAGCTTGTTTGACGCTCTAATGTTTGTTGATACCAGCTTAATGCCTGTGCTTCAGTCACAACATCTGGAGAAATCCCACCTTCACCATACATTTTACGGCCCCCATTAGTGTAAAACACTTTTTTGGCAGTATCTGCTTTAGTAGTATCATTTGCATGGGGTACAGAATTTTCTGGTTTATTAATACAACGTCCCATTGGGAGATAGTAAAAAGCAGTCGTCATTTTTATAGCACGACCTTCATTATCAAGGGGAAGAATTGATTGTACCGACCCCTTACCAAATGTTGTCTTACCCACTATGAGTCCTCTATCCCAATCCTGAATAGCACCTGATACGATTTCACTTGCAGAAGCAGACCCCTCATTAACCAACACAACCAATGGAAAAGTTCTTCCAAATACTGGATCATTATCACTCTGTGCTTCAGACTTTTGATAACGGCCTTTTGTAGATACAATGGTGCGGCCTTTCTTAAGGAAAAGATCACTCACTTCTATGGCCTGACTGAGAAGCCCACCAGGGTTGTATCTCAAGTCGAGAATCAGTTTTTTCATTCCTTTCTGCTTAAGGTCGAGTAACGCAGATTTTACATCACGAGAAGTACTTTGAGAAAATTGAATAATTTTAATATATCCAATCTCTTTATTGATCATACCAAAGTAAGGAACCGATTTAATCTTAATATTTGCGCGTGTTATAGTGTACTCAATAAGATCAGGTACTCCTTCACGATACACATCAATTGTAACATCGGTACCTACAGGTCCACGAAGCTTATCAACGGCATCATTAATTGTAATGCCTTTGGTGTCGGAACCTTCAATTTTAACAATACGATCACCTGCCATAAGGCCCATATTAAATGCTGGAGTTCCTGCTAATGGAGAAATGATTGTAAGGATTTCATCACGAATTGCAATAGTAATACCAAGTCCCCCAAACTCACCTTCGGTACTTACTTTAAGGTTGCCATATTCTTTGGGAGTAAAGACCGTTGTATGCGGGTCAAGAACTTTTCTGATCCCATCGAAAGCAGCTTCCGTAAGCTCTTCAGGGTCTACTTCTTCAACATAACGATCATTGATATGCCCAAGTACCTCGTTTAATCGAGTAATACTTTCATAGTAGTCTTCTTTTGATTTTGAAAACCCAAGAGTTCCTACCCCAACAATAAGAAGCAGTCCGACAAATAGTAAAAATGAAACCAATTTTTTCATACTTTCTCCTTTAAATCACAAAGTGCTCCTGCACTCCCCAATACTTTCTGCGCTCCTTAGAGGGAGGCGATAATTTTTTCTACAATAGCGTTATTCAATGCAAGCATATCTTGAGTGCCATCTAGTAAGGTAACATTTTCCGGATTTTTGCGGGCTACATCTTGATAACCATTTCTCACCCGTTCAAAAAACTCACCTGCTTCTTTTTCTATACGGTCTGGTACGCGATTATCCTTATCACTCCGCGCACGAAACTCTTCTACAGGAATATCCAAAATAAAGGTCTGCTCCGGCCATATAGAACCACAGGTAATTTTCAACAATACTTCAATTTCAGTAGCATCAAGCCCACGGCCAAATCCTTGATATGCATACGTGGACCAGCCAAATCTATCCGCAAGTACAATAGATCCATTCTTAAGAGCGGGCTCTATAATTTCACCTATTAGCTGGGCACGAGATGCACTATAAAGAAACAGTTCACTTTTAGATGCCATATTTGAGCAATCGGGGTCAAGAATAAGCTCTCGTATCTTTTCTGATACCTTCGTCCCTCCTGGATCGCGAATAAGCGTTACAGTATGACCGAGTTCGATCAGTTTTTTTTCTATGAGTTTAATTTGGGTGCTTTTACCACACCCGTCTAACCCTTCTAATGAGAAAAATCGACTGCTAATACTATGCTCCATGACATTTTTTAAATTTCTTACCACTACCACACCAACAGGGATCATTACGACCTACTTGTGGTCCGGTATTACGAACAGGTGCAGTCTTTTTCGGCTGCGGCCTCCGTTGTGGTGCTGGTCTTTGAAATGCCTCACCTGATTCTTTGATATCTTCCCGGTTCTCAATACCCTGTGGCTTTTGCACCTCAGGTTCTGGAACGGGAACAGGTCCCTCTTCTACACGTACATTACAAAGACGTTCTGTTGATGACGTTGCAATTGACTCCATACAACTCTCGAACATTGTAAAGCCCTCTTTCTTATATACCATAAGCGGGTCTTTTTGTGCATAGCCATGAAAACGAATTGCATCACGTAGATGATCCATTTGCTGTAGATGCTCTTTGTAGTGCTGATCAATTGTGAGAAGCAGTACACGGCGCTCTAAATTATGAAGATTCTCTTCATCAACCATATCAAGCAATTTAGTGTGCTTTTCTTTTGCAAGATCTATTACGTGTTCAACAACTCCTGCCCCACCTTTTGCCGCGACCATTTTAGAGTTGAGCTTTGCTTCTACACCATAGCTTCTACGAATATCTGCATCGATAGTGTCATAGTCGAGGTTCTCCGCAAATTCGCTATCGCCTAGATAATTACTGAGTTTAATATCAATTGCGTCTTCAAAGTTATTGAAAATTTCATCTTGGATATTTTCACCCTTAAGAATACGTCCACGAACACCATAGACAATTTTACGCTGTTCGTTCATGACATCGTCATATTCTAAAAGATGCTTACGCCCTTCAAAGTTTTGACCTTCAACCCGTTTTTGCGCATTGAGGATAGCTTTATTTACAAATGGATGGGTAATTACTTCACCATCTTCTGCACCCAAACGATCCATAACTGATTTAATACGGTCAGAACCAAAAATCCTCATAAGGTTATCATCAAGGGAGAGATAATAACATGACTCACCAGGATCACCCTGACGTCCTCCTCGACCACGAAGCTGATTATCAATACGTCGACTTTCATGACGCTCTGTTGCAAGAACGTAGAGACCGCCCACCTCTTTTACCCCTGTGCCAAGTGCAATATCGGTACCACGACCCGCCATATTTGTTGCGATAGTTACTCGTCCCGGCTGCCCTGCAGAAAGAATTATTTCCGCTTCACGCCCATGATTTTTTGCGTTGAGTACATCATGTTGAACCCCTTCACGCTTCAGGCGTTTATGTAATTCTTCTGAACGTTCAACACTAATAGTACCCACAAGTATTGGTTGCCCTTTCTCGTGTCGTTCTTTGATGTCTGATACAATAGCAGCTAATTTCTCTTCATGAGTTTTAAAGATTTTATCATTATGATCTTCTCTGACACACGGTTTATGAGTCGGCACCGTTATCACGCCAAGACTATAAATCTGCATAAACTCTGTTGCTTCAGTCGCAGCAGTACCAGTCATACCAGAAAGTTTGTCATACATTCTAAAAAAGTTCTGAAAGGTTATTTGTGCAAGAGTTTGATTTTCACGCGCAATTTTAACTTGTTCTTTAGCTTCAATAGCCTGATGAAGACCTTCAGAGTACCGACGGCCTTCCATGAGACGACCAGTGTTTTCATCTACAATGACCACCTGACCATCTTTGACGAGATAGTCAACATCATTTTGAAAGACAAACCACGCTTTAAGAGCCTGTGAAATGTGATGGACCCACTCAGCATTCATATTACCGTATAGGTTTTCTACACCAAGAATTTTCTCGCAAAGCTGTACTCCGCTATCAGTAAGAAGTACATTTCTCGACTTCTCATCAACAATAAAATCTTTATCTCTTGTAAGCTGAGGAATAACTGCATTTACCCGCGTGTATTTCTCTGTTGACTGTTCCGCTGGTCCACTAATAATAAGCGGTGTACGAGCCTCGTCTACAAGAATAGAGTCAATTTCATCCACGATGCAATAGTTAAAGCCTCGTTGTACAAGATCTTCTGGGTCAGTAGCCATATTATCACGAAGATAATCAAAGCCAAATTCATTGTTTGTTCCGTAGGTTACGTCTGCTCCATAGCCTTCACGACGCTGTTGTGAATTCAGTCCATGTACAATAAGACCTACGCTCAAGCCAAGAAAGTGGTACGCTTTACCCATAAGTTCAGCATCACGACTTGCAAGATAGTCATTCACCGTGACAACATGCACCCCTTTACCCGTAAGAGCATTCAGGTATACCGGACAAGTTGCCGCAAGTGTTTTACCTTCACCGGTCTGCATTTCTGCAATATTACCATCGTTAAGAGCAAGACCACCAATAAGCTGTACCTCAAAACTCTGCATCCTAAAAGGCTTCACAGACTCGGGGTATATTTCACGAATTCTTTGATAAAAGGCTGCCGGAAGAAATATTTCGTGTTCTGGAGTGTGATTTTCGAGAGCTTCACGCGCTTCTTTTACCACATTTTGAAGAGTGTCATCAAGAAGAGATAGATCAAACTCAAACTTTTCATGGATGACATTAAACATACCGAGTCGACGGTCTGCAGCTTCTCGGGCAATAGCATATGCCTCGGCTTGTATTTCATCAAGTGCTGCGCCGCCACGAGCGCGCTCTTTAAGGGCCATACCTCGTGCAACCAATTCTGCATCATCTAAGGTATCAAGTTTTACGAATTGCGTATAGATATCTTCAAGAACAGGTTTGAGCTTTTTTATATAGCGATCACTCGGTGTTCCCAAGACTTTATAAATAATATTATGGAGAAGTTTCATTTTTTATTTTCGTCTCAAAGTTTTTAAACCGCACTTCTATATCTTTTTGATAGAGATAGTGCATTTTTTGCGTTAACCTCTTCTGAATCAGAGGAAGCTGCATTTTGTCTTTGGAAGTAAAATAAAAAATATTTTGGGTAATGGCTTTGATATTGTCCGACGATCTCTTTATTTCATATTTTAATTTTTTGTCAAAAAAGAGCAATTCTAAGTCAAATTCAGCATATACTTTACTTGCAACCCCAAAGTCACACTTAAAGTTTTTCAGAACGTACCGGTACCGTTTATTCAACTTCTTGCCCTGCTTCTCAACCACTTGTTTCGACTCTTTTTCACCTGCACCATTTTTCTTCTGCTCAACTTCTTCTGTTTTCATTTTTTTATCTACATGTGATTTATGAGTATTTTCATCGATCACCTCAAGTAACTCTCCCTGACCCGACTCATCATCAGAATCCGTAGTAATGACATTTTCACCATTTTCAGCCTTGTTTTTATCAATTTTAAGCAATTTCTTACTTGTTTCAACCCAAAAACTCACAGAATCAGCGATGGCACGTTTTACAAACTGCAATATACTATCAGCACGCAAGGCAACAGAGTCTTGAAATATCATCAAAGAATCAACAGCTGAATGCAATGTAACTCCCACCGATATCGCCTCATCTTCAATGTCTCGTTCGCCCTTTTTTACCCCATAATCACTCGAAATGTGCACTGCCTCATTTACTGAAGGCCCTCTATAAACCGCTCCTCCATCACTACTCAACAAAACAATTGACGCTGATGATCGAGTCTTCACCGACTGAAGTTGAACTCGCTTCACTTGATCCAATGAATCCTCCACTCTTTTCTCCTCCACCTTCTTCGCTATCGAATCTACATACGCCCTCTGTAATGCTTCTTTTTCAACGCGTAAAGAATCCGCTACTTGAGCAAGCTGAGCAGTACGCTCTCTCTCAATCCGGTCTTTTTCTGCTTGAGCCAAAACTCGAACTTTTTCACGGGCTCGCTCTTCCTCAGCTACTTTGAGAGCCGCTACCTGTTTTTGAGCCTCATGATCTTTGAGCGCTTTTATCCGAGCGCGTTCTTTTGCTTTTTCTTGAGTACGTTCTACTATTCGCTCTTTTTCTACACGCTCCTTCTCCGCCAAAGCTAATACCAATGCGAGTTCCTGCTCGCGAGCCCGCTCTTCCTCTGCTGCTTTAAGAACTGCCACTTGTTTACGGGCTTCACGCTCCTCGAATATTCTAACACTTTCAAGCTCCTTCGCCTCTTCTTCTAAACGCTCCAACTCTTTTACTGAATCACTTCTCATTTGCGTAATCTGCTGCATATGCAGCTGTAGCGAATCCTTAAAGGCCTGAATAGAGTCTGCCACCACTTGTAACGAATCCAACCGTATTTGTTCACGTATGTCGATACGAACCCAACGGGCGACTGAATCAGCTATTGAACCTTTTACATAATTGAGTAAACTATCAGCCTCATAGGCACGTTTCAGTGCATTAAGCTCTTCTTGCGTAGGCTGTAGTGGTACTATCTCTAAAGAGGTCACCTGGTCATGAGCTTCATCCTCATCCAAATCATATGTTTCGACTACCTCAATGAGATCCTCGTCACTCGCTTCAATAAGCTCTACAGGCATTTCGCTTACAACTTCATCTTGTATCTCAACCCCTTCAACATCTACGACTCTTTGATTGCCAACACCTTTCTCTTTCTCTTCCACCACATCAAGTTCAAATAATTCTTCATTAGTACTTTGATCAATCCATTCAATTGCTCTGTTTTCATCAGACACATTTTCACTAGAACTGCCTTTTAGTAAACCATTTTCTGACTGAATATCATGGCCAACAACAAAGTACTCCACATTAACTTGCCTCTTATCACCTCCAACACTCTCCTCTGTCATCAATACAGCCTCGCTCGACAACATCATACTATCATTGTTTTGGCCGCTTCGCTGTCCTATTTCACCTCCAAATTCAAGCGGCTCAATAAAAGATTTTTTCCGTGGCTTCAAAGCCCCATCCTTCATCTGCTGAGTAATAAATCCCAACACACTATCAATTGCCGACAGTCGATCCTGAGCCTTTATCCTTATCTCACTTGATAGGCTAAAATATGATGCACTCACCCTATCCCCTATCGGTTTTATAGCGATTGCTTTAGAGCTACTCGATGTAACTATTTCATCTATGATCCCATCGATTACCCTTCCTTCATCGCTCATCTCAGCACCATCATCAAAATCACTATCAATACCCTCAAAATCATCGCTGTGCACGGACCTATCTTCCACAGGTTTTTCAATGTTACTCACAGCTGTCGACTTAACTGAAGCAACTATTGTTCTAACGCCATTTATAAAATTATCATATAGGCCTGAACGTCCTTCAGCTGTGTCAAGTGTACTCAGTTCTTTACTTTGAGAGGCTTGAATAACCTGTGCGGCAGAGTCCATTCGGGAAAACTCATTTATTAAGAACTGCTCTAGAGAATCATGTTGACGAACAAGTGAATCAAGTTGAACCTCATAGGCTATTGCTTGTCGTTGTGCCCGCTTCAAAGCAGCCACAGCAACCGAATCCTGATACAGGGAATCACTATAAAGAGAGTCAGTTATAAATGTTAACCGTTTTTGTCTCATCTCTTCCCGGCTCCGCACTACCAATTGACGAAGACGAGATCGTTTTCTTTCCTGCAGAATTTCCCGAGCTTCAGCGCCCTGATTTATCACTTCTTGAGATGAAACCCCCAGTGCTGAGCTAGACAAAATCACATGATCATAGAGTGCACGCACCAGAGTATCTCTCTTTTTTTCTCTGGTGATTTGTGACGAGTCAGACATTTCAGTTTTTCCAAAGGTAAATATTGATCGCAACTCAATAACAAGGTCATCGACACTAAGAATGGCAGTATTCCACCAACGGGTCGTGTCAATTACAACAAATGAATCCTTACTTTCTTGAACATAAGAGGATATCTCTATCTCAACAATTCCTGTAAAATGATCAACAGAACTCAACACTATAAGAGTAGAAGAGCTGCTCAAAGCTTCACTCACACTACTCACATCAACTTTTTGCGTATCACTCAAAGAGCTAAGCGGTCGCACTAGTAGCAATTCAATAGGTATTGTTGCCACTTCAAACACACTATCTCTCTCATGCAAATCTTGTGCAACCTCTATACTCGATGATGCAGCTAAAGAGCGCTCTACACTACTCATTACAAATAACTCACCCGATGACTCTATTATTAGTGAATAAGAAGAAATATAAACCGCCTCCCTCGATATTTCAGGTATTTCAGGTATTTCAATTTTCCACAAAAAATATCTCAGCCAATCAGCAAACTCAGAAATCCATTCACGCGCAAGCGGCTTATAGTAGAAGATCTTGGATCTACGAGAAAAACTTGGGAGCGAGACCGCTTCATTTGACTCTATAGAATCCTGAAAGTATGCCACCTCAACCGAACTCAACACCCCAATACTGCTACTCAATTCACTACTCATTACTGATGGTTCAGATGAAGTCAAACTACTCGATATGAACAATTGGTGACTTGATTCTATTATCCTCGATGATGAAGATGATGAAGAAGATGATGATTGAATCCCTAACTGTTGGACCGTATCAATTGCAAAGCGCCATAGAGGTACGACTTCTATAACTTCTGACTGCTGTACTCCTGAAGAGACTTCTTCATTTTTTTCAGGCCGCTCAAATACTGTTACAGATGCATTCTCTGCTGATGAAATTAACTGAACTGACAATGAGGCTGCTTGATAGGAAGAATAACCACCTCTAGAAGAAAGACCTCTCACCTCACTACTACTTAACAGCCCTATGAGAGAATCACTCACAATTCGTTCTAGTAATTCTTCATGTAATGTTATTGCATACATTCGGGCATTATGAAGCACCAAAGAATCAATTTCATCTACACTCATTACTCGGTATTCATTTGACAGACGTGGTACAGAGCCCTCTGATGAATTCGAGGATTTAGAGGAGACCTCTTCAATGTCCACTTCAAGAATCACTTCACCATTTAATACAGCTTTCTCTTTAACCAATGCCTCGCTGTCAATCACCTCAAATTGGTCCCAGGCGGGAATTTCAAAGGGGAGCTCATTAGGTTCTTGACTTTGTGAGGTCATTAATAACACACTACTGAGGGCGTCAGATGAAGTATCTAGTTGAGAATATTTTTGAGCTGCACTCGACAATACAACCAATAACTCACCTGCTGAAAGGGGTATTTCGACACTACTCTCATTCTGAGCTTCTAGTGCCGTTGTATCACTAAAAAATTGCCCTATCGCAACAACCGGTGCTACAACAAATTCAGATATCCGAGAACCCAATGCCATCTCTTCATACTCAATAAGATCTACTGGGTAATCGGTGGAGTCACCCACATAGATCAACTCCATAGTTTTTAGACTATCATTTGCAACCCACTTATAATCAGTCGTACGGTGCTTTTCTACAAATTCATGATACCTATTATAATTTGACCAATAGATGCCCCATAATACATAGAGTAGCACGACAAAAAGAAAGATGCCAAATCCGACAACTCTCTCTTTCAAAAACGATATAAATGCGTTTTTGATCTCCACTCTATTCTCACTGTTAAGTTCCAATCACTTATGTACGCACTTTGCGCACATCACCGTTTTATATATCGAATATTCCTTTGAGACTATTTAGATTTTAATGGCATTTTCGCCTTTTTCACTCAAATTAACCCATTTTAGAGTTGTTCAAATTACAGAGAACGCCACAATACTCTAATTATCACTCGAGAGACTACCTTAAGCTCCGCTCTTAGTTAGGTTATAGCGCTTACTGTTCATAAAAAATGCTATAATAGCTGGAAACACCCCAAAAATGTGACACGAATTGCTCTTTATATGTCAATTTTACATAAAGGTAACTTATCTTAGCAGTAGAGGCTTTAAAAGAGAACATACTGAATTTAGAGCGTCGTGAACACATTGAAACAGTTTGTAAACAGCAATTATGAATTAGCCTAAGGCTCACTTACTTAAAGAGAGCATATCACCCAAATTTAGATAGATTAACCACACGTTCAAGAGAGTTAGACACACACCAAAAGGACACCTGTATGATTTCACACATAGCTCGCACAACTATTATGTGTATTGCAATCACCCTACTGTTATCACACACAATTTTTGCACGAGCAAATACTATTACCGTGCATCAAGACAGTTTAGGATTCAAAATTCAGGTTGATCAACGAGACCTCTTTATCAACGCAATACGTTGGAGCCATAAACCTGTAGGAGTCAATTATAATTATGACTTGTGGGCAAAATCAGACAACTACATTCGCAAAGTTTTAACCCATGACATGCGATTACTTCAAGAGTCAGGGGCAACTGCTATAGTCACTTCTCCTGGTATCCCATCCAAATGGGTTACCTATGTATATAAGAAATTTAAAATCATGACCATTGTTCATTGGGAGATGGGCCGCTGGGGCATGACTTACAATAGCACCTGGAATGCAAATCCAGATTTCGAATCCCTACTGGTTCAAAACATCCTCACCAAAGAGATCACCACTATAATAGAGGAATACAAAGACACACAGGGGTTTTTGAGTTACGCCATAGGAAGCTCACACAACTGGGGGTGGGGCTGGAGTAACCCACGTATTGACAAACTTTCACAAGATGCTGCACAAGCAGCAAAAGCAGAAGTTATTTATGGACTCTTTGGCACTTTTACAAACCTCATTAAACTAAATGACACCCATCACCCCGTCACTCTTGTTAATGGAGACGTTGCCTTTACCGACTATATTGAACGCCTCTGCCCCACAATTGATATCTATGGAGTCAATTCAACACGTGGTGCAATTTCAGGTGGTATTTTTGATCAGTTTAAAAATGAGATGCCAACTAAGCCCTTTCTTTACTTTACACTCGGCGGTAATGGCGCATGGGATGACAAACTCAAAAGCGAAAACCCGCTCAAGCAAGCAAAAATTGTAAAAAGTCAACTTCATGAACTCTATACAGAAACCTATGGCAAAAAAACAGGCGTCGCTGTTGGTGCTGTAATGGGGTGGCAGGATGACTGGTCTATGGACCCTACCAACTGGCAACAGTGGGAATTAGACATTCATAATAACCATATGATGGAGTGGCAGGGACTTGTTGCTATCGCTCCTTCGGATGATGAAGACCCACGTCCGCTCATTCCTCGCCCTGCTTTTTATGTAATGAAAGAAGCGTGGACCCGACTGAACCCTTATTCTGAAACAACAACAGAAACTTCCATTGATCAACTCTTTGACGGCATGCGTGAGGAGATGTATCTAGCACTCTATGATGTGAAACGTGTTGAGTATGAACTTAAAGAAAGTAACAAAGTACAGATGAATCATATGAACATTTCACTTGCCTCTGTTGGATACACCAATAATAAGCGTGCTGATTCCACCGGACACTTTACAAGCTCCATGCGATTTGATACAGAAGAGTCAGTTACCTTTGGATTTAAAGGAATTGTGGGGAGCCAATTAACTGCCAATGCGCAACTTAAATATACTGGTAATGTATCTGAATTCAAGCTCGACCAATTTGATTATAACACTTTAAACAAACCCATGAAATTCGAAATGATGGACACTGTTGATTATGAGCCGGCAATGCTCAATAATGCAGAAATTCCTAGACAATCATTAAGACTGTACCGAGCGTCTTTTAATTATAGCGGGGACTATATTGATATAGATGGCTACTATCGTCAAGGCCATACTCACTGGGGACATTTTGGAGATTTATTTAACCTCTACACAGAAGCTTATGACTACCCAACGTTTGACCAATGGGATATGACCGTACCCTATGGCCTTGAAATTACTGGTAAGAAATTCCTCAAAGGAATGCGTGTAGCAATTGGCCCTAAGCCCGTTGATGGTGGCAATCCAGCAATATACGCACTCTATCAAAAAACCATTGGTGACCTTAAAGTTTCTCCTATGTTAAAAATCGACCTCGGTCAGCTAGAAGAAACTGGGAGAGGAGCAAGCACCTTTAGAACATCCCAATTCACTGTCTCAGCAGAACAAAACACCTCAAATCTGACATTTAAAGCTGGTGCAATGATATCAGACCTTTCTCTCTCTTTATTAAGTAAAAAGTATCAACTCAATGAAAAAATTGGCAAAAAATATGAAACCCAAAAGGGGTATACTGTAGGCTCCGGATTTGATTCTGAAACTATCCCTCCTGATTCAGTTACCCTTACCACTCTTGATGGGCTTGGTGGTAAAGTTGAAGTAATGGGGGACTATGGCCAAACTAAGTTTCTTGCCCTCGGACAATACATGGGCCCTATCGCATACAGTGGCTGGGATCGAGAACACAAATTTGCAGATTGGACCATGAAAGACATCGGTGGAACGAATAAAATTCTGGGAACTTTTGGCTTTTCTCACGACATTGGTTCATTTAGAATATCTCCAAATTTTATGTATCAAAAACCTGTCGTTGACCCTCTTGAACGAGCAGAATATGAAAGTGTATACGATGGATTCCCGGTGAACACTGATCCTACCACACCAAAGGAAGACCGATACACCCCATCACCAGTTTTGGTACAAAACCCCAAAACAATTGGTGGTGAACTTATAGTAACCTATGATCCTACCCCGAATACACAACTGTGGTTCTATGATTCAGACAACCAAGAAGATGCAGAACTCGCCGCACACCTCCACTTAGAATACCGAAAACTTGGCCGCACTGATAGAATAACGTATGTAAACAAACGCGGTTATACAGTAAGCTTTGCAGAAGGTCAAAGTCCCTATGATAAATTTGGAACCAAGCTTCGCCTCATTTTTAACCCATCGCCCCTCTTTAAGATTATTGCGCGTGGTTATTATGACATCAAACGCGGACCTAATGGACAAATGAAAGCAACAATTAATGCATTTGGAGGAAGTTTTGACCTCGCCTATTTTCAATGGCGTGTGAGTAGTGAAATCAAGATTGACGACTGGGGACCTTATGACTACATGGATGAATGGAATATCGTCTATCCACTTCAAGCAAAGCTTGGCGTCAGTTATGGACTCTCTCGTATCGCACTCTTTGATTTCACGAAATCCTCATCTATTGGCGCACGTATCTATTACCGAACTATACAATATGCTGATGATGCAACACAATTTTCAGATTCAGAAATACTTGATAGGATACATACCGTACTCAATTATGAACTTGAACTCCGCACCTTCATAACCATAAATATTTAGGAACATCATGATAAAAAGAACCCTATTCTTAGCATCATGGAGCCTTATACTCATAACCTGTGCCCCCAATAATGATTTAACACTTGGGGCAGTAAGTGACGATATTGCGGATATTGGTTCAGAATGGGAACTTATCTGGACTGATGATTTTGAAGACCCTTCACTCGACACCGACAAGTGGAAAATAAAAACGGGCAACGGTGAATGGGGCTGGGGGAACGGCGAACTCCAAAACTATCGAGAAGAGAATCTCTCTTTTCGTGATGGAGCTCTCGTGATTACTGCCAAAAAAGAACGTATCGGTATGTGCCATAATGGTTCCTGTAACTACACTTCAGCTAAAATTGAAACGTCTGACAAATTTTCTTTTAAATATGGCAAGATCGAAGCTCGTATGAAGTTACCACCAGGCCAAGCTATGTGGCCCGCCTTTTGGCTCATAGGTGATAATATCAGTTCATGGCGATGGCCCAAATGTGGTGAAATCGACATTATGGAATTTAAAGGACGCCTCCCTACAGTCACTCAAGGAACCATACACTGGGGAGATGACTCAGACCACAAAATATCTATCGGGCATGATGCAAATGCAAATATCGATCTCACCGAAGACTTCCATGTGTATGGTCTCATATGGGAAGAATCTAAATTTACTTTTACTTTAGATGGCACAAGTTTTGGTACTGTAGCAATTAGTGGCAGCAACACTACTGATGTAATGAACCCCTTTGGCAGTGACTCACGAAATGACGATCAAGAATTTTTCATAATATTAAACCTTGCTGTTGGAGGAATATTTGATGAGTGGATTGAACCAGAACAAAGCTTTAGCACCAGTGAATTTTTAATAGATTGGGTCCGAGTTTCCCAATTAAAATAGCCCAAATAACCTTACATATAAACGAAATTAGAACAATAAACAGAAAACAAATGAGCAATTAACTAAACAAAGTATACCCACCAATATGATGAGGGTATATTTAACACAAACATACATAATGGGGATCGACATGAAGAAGCTAATAACGATATCGATTGTAGCGCTATTTACAATAATCGGATGTGCTGCAGAAACAATAACACCAACTGAGAATGGCAGTTCTGATGACGCAAGTCAAAGTTCTGATGAAGGTTCTGAGATTGCTGATGATGCATTTATAATTTTTAATGAAACAATGTCTGAGGGATATGACCTTGGTGCATTCCCCGCTAAAGGCCCCACGATTGATGGGGAAAATGAAGTCCTTTCTATGATCTTTGAAAAAGGACAATCGGTTTGGATATTTCCAGATGAAGAGTTTGTAGATATCTCAGAACATTCATCAATGAAATTCACATACACCTCTGATGAAGTATTTTCTGTTCGTGTTATGTGGGGTGAATTACCTGATGGCCACAATTCTGAAGGGGCTCCTTACTGGGAAGGTAACTATGATGATAAAGAGGGCGGATTTATTATTGCAGACTCAATCTCTGCTTCAAGTTCACCAAAAGATTTTAGCATAGATTTTGACGACATGCTTGACCCCGCACATCAGTTTCATGTTGAAGAAAGTGACTTTGAAGGCGACAAATCTAATGACCTTTCAAAAGTGCATCAGATTGTTTTTCTCTCAGAAAACAGCACTCTTCTTATCAATAAACTGAGATTCGAATAGCACTCAGTAACTATTTATAGGCCTGTAGTGATACAGACCTTTATTATATACCCAAAGAAGGAGTGTCACAATGGCACTCCTTCTTTGTTCAATACTATAATGAATCGTTATAGTACATCTGTTCCCCGTTCAGTATAATGGGTATGGAGTAATGAGTGGGCCTTATGCCCCAAAATACCATCAGTGAGAAACTCCGCATATATTCTATGTACAGCAGGATTCTCATGTGACTTACGTATTGCATACGATTCATCTTCTGCATAGATCGCTTTCATACGCTCCTTCCGAACAGCTTCAGTCGTTGGAATTGGCTGACCACCTCCTCCAATACACCCTCCAGGGCAAGCCATGAACTCAATAAAGTGACACTCACTAAACTTACCACCCTCTTTAATATCCTCCAACACCTTTTTAGCATTGGCAGTACCATGAGCAATAGCCACTTTAAGAGTCGCCCCTTTGAGCCAGTCCCAGTTATCAAGATACTGATTTAGAATATCAGGTACTGGTCCTACTGTTGCAATAGGGAGCTCCACATACTTGATCCCTTCAAAACCTCTCAGTGGAACAATGTTTGTCTTTTCAAAAAGGTCTTCAATTTTTTCACCCGTAACCAGTTCGTACACCGTTCTGATTGCGGCTTCCATCACACCACCTGTCGTACCAAATATCACACCAGACCCTGTCGCATCACCAAATGGATCATCAAAATCAGATTTTTCCTCATCAGGAAGGTGGATACCATGCTCTTTAATCATCTTGCCCATTTCGCGGGTAGTAAGTACATAGTCAACATCTTTGTGACCACTATCGTTCATCTCAGGCCTATCACACTCATATTTCTTTGCAGAACAAGGCATAAGTGAAACTGATACAATCTCCTCTGGCTTAAGATTATTACATTCAGCAAAATAGGTCTTCATCACGGTACCAAACATCTGCTGTGGTGATTTTGCTGATGAGAGATTGGGGATCATTTCAGGATAGAAGTGCTCAAGATACTTTACCCACCCTGGTGAGCACGAGGTAAACTGTGGTAACGCCACATCATCTTTTTTTGCAACAAGTGCATTAAACAACCTCAATATCAGCTCTGTACCCTCTTCAAAAATAGTGAGATCAGCTGAAAAGTTTGTATCAAATACTTTGTCAAACCCCATTTTCCGAATAGCAGTATTCATTTGATAGGTCATTGAAGTCCCAGGCGTTAGCCCAAAAATCTCACCTATACCTGCCCTTGGTGCAGGAGCGGTCTGAATCACCACAGTCTTACTTGGGTCGGCAATCTCATCCCACACATTTCGTTTAGCATTCTTAACTGTCAGAGCCGCAGTCGGACACCGATTGACACATTGTCCACAATTAATACAGACGACATCATCCATAGGCATATCATTGAAAGTCCCTATATATGACTCTGACCCTTTATCAAATGCTTCATATGCCCCAACTTCTTGAAGGTCGACACAGGTACGAATACAACGTCTACACAGCACACACTTGTCCATATCCCGGACAATTGAGTAGGCCGTATCATCAACGACAAAATCTCGCTCTACTTTTTTACCAAAAGTGAACTCTTTGATATCATGTATATCTGCAAGCTCTCTTAATTCACAATTACCATTACGCTCACAGGCATAGCATTCCCCAACATGCTTAGATAGAAGGAGTTCAACAACATGTTTCCTAGCTTCTCGTACTTTTTGCGTCTGAGTCCGAATGGTCATCTCTTGATTAATTGGAAAAGCACATGATGCCTGCAGTGTACGCATACCTTCTATTTCAACGACACAGACCCGACATACACCACCAAGCTCAAGGTCATCATGCTGACACAGTGTTGGGATCTTAATACCTACTTCTCGAGCAGCCATTAAGATAGTTGTCCCTGTAGGCACGCGAACTTCTTTACCATCTATGGTCACTTTTATCAGACCACCAATTTGGTTTTGTGGAGCACTCATTATTTACCCTCCTCATATCTCAATAGTTCACCTCTAAAGTGCTCTGCAATGTTCGCGAAAGCACTACTACTAGTCTGACCGAGCCCACATTTTGATGCAACAGTCATTGAATTACTGAGCTTCAATAATTCTTCTAAATACTCCTCTTCACAGTCTCCATCAACCATCTGATCGAGGCCTTCAAGTATTACCTCATTACCTTCTCGACAGGGAGTACACTGTCCACATGACTCCTCAGCAAAAAATTCCATAAAATTAATTGCTACTTGTCTCATATCTGTTTTCTGTCCAAAAACCATTATCGAGCCTCCCGTAGGTATATCTTCAAATGCAATGGATCGGTCAAAATCCTTCGCAGGGATACACAACCCTGAAGCACCGCCCACCTGTACCGCTTTAGCATCACTACCACCGCACTCTGCCAACATCTCTTTAACCGTAATACCATATTGATATTCATAAATTCCCGGTTTATCACAGTGCCCTGATATACTCAATATCTTTGTGCCTTTCGATTGCTCAGTACCTAGAGCGTTAAACCATTCTCCACCTTTAACAGTGATAAATGCCACACTTATAAAAGTCTCTACATTATTTACGGATGTGGGTTTACCCATAAACCCGGTATCAACAGGAAAGGGCGGACGATTACGAGGCTCACCACGCTTTCCTTCCATAGACTCAATAAGTGCAGTCTCTTCACCACAGATGTACGCCCCTGCACCCATTCTAATTTGTAGTTCAAAATTAAATCCATCTTTTCCACAAATATCTTTACCTAAAAGATTTGCGGCTACCCGTTCAGCAATTACTTCTTCAAGCTGATCCTTCATGTAGTAATACTCTGCTCGTAGATAAATTAAACCATATCGAGCCCCAATTGCATAAGCACCAATAGTCATTCCTTCCAGTAATTCATGGGCTCGCTCAACAAGAAGCAACCGATCTTTAAATGTCCCCGGCTCACCCTCATCTGCATTGCAAACAATATATTTTTCATTACTTTGTGCAGCGCCAGCCAGTTGCCACTTCATCGCAGTTGGGAACCCAGCCCCACCTCGCCCTCGAATACCAGAAGCCCTTATCTCTGCAATAAGGTCTGGGCGACTCATAGAGAGAGCCTTCTGTATTGCCTCCCCCTTATCAATACTCGCCTCTAATATGGCATCTTTTTTATGAATATTAAAGGGAACATCTACAGCACCCACACCTGACGCCTCAATAATTTCCGGAACCATTGTTGTAGTCACTTTTGCATAGAGTTTTTCATTGACGAGCACTCCAGGACCTTGATCACAAAGTCCCATACAGTTTGCATATTCAAGCGTCCATTCTCCATTCTCACTTGTTTCACCTATAGCTATCCCAAGAGCTTCTTCAAAGGCCTCAACTATTTCTGCTTTCCCTGAAAGGTCACAGGATATAGTTTGGCATATGCTCACCACATTTTTTCCCGCCGCCTCTTGCGTTCTGAAAAATGAATAAAATGATGCGACTCCCTCTACCTCTGCTTTATGTATATCTAAAGCCGTTGCCACCTCTTGCAAAACCAAAGGAGGTAACCACCCATATTCATTCTGCATATCATGGAGTATTGGCATGAGTGCGGACCGCGCCACTCCATGCTGTCCAGAGAGTTTCTTAACTTTTAGCTGGACTTTCATACGATCTAAATCTGGCATAAATCCCCCTACCCTAATAACTCTGAAACTTTTTCTATCAATGTCTCAGGCTTTGCAGGTTTATGAATGAAAATATCACATGGAATCATCTCATCATCCCGCTCATATGAGAAACCTGTCACTTCATTTATTGAGCTCAACATAATAATTGGTTTCTTAAAACCATTTCGCTTAAGATCCTGTACCATAGTTATACCATCATCAGGGTCAGTCATCATAACATCTTGAATCAACAGGTCAGGAGATTCCGACTCAACTGCAGCCATTCCATCTAATCTATTATGCGCCGAAACAACGGTGTGACCCTTTGCCTCAAGAGTTACTCTTATCATCTCAACCATATCGAGATCATCATCTACTACCAATATTTTTGACATATCTACTCCTCGCCTCATTAATCATTAGAACACAAAAATTACAACTTTGTATTTTAATAATATACTCACTGTGTGAATTTGATAACAGAAAAATTCTGATTCTAAGATAACTTTACTATAAATAACTGCTCATTTAATTGAGAGTAAGCTAAAAAAAGTAAAAATGAGACTTTTTAGTAATTAATAGGGCATTCAGGATAGTATTGAGATATGTACAGCTATATTATCAATCGTCAGCATTAAATAGAGTAAGCGAGAAAGTAGTCCCCACATCCTCTGCACTCGTGACATCAATTGATCCATTATAGAGATCTGATATTTTTTGAAGTATTGAGAGACCAAGACCGCTCCCTAATACATTTTTCGTCTTTTCGTTTTTAACCCGAGAGAACTCTTTAAATAACCCTTTCAAATCTTGTTCAGACATACCAATACCACTATCTTTACAGATTATCTGCACACCATTTTCAAGCGGGCTCAAATAAAGATCAACGGTTCCACCATCTTTATTGTATTTAACTGAGTTAGTCACTAAGTTATTTAATACAATTTGCATTTCAACCGAATCTGCACGAAAGGGAAGCGCATCAGGCACATGAAGAGTTATAGTTATTTTTCTCTCACGACAATCAAGGGCAACACTATCAAGAGAGCCTTGCGCTTGTTCGACCATATCAATATCTTCAAAGGTACGCACTTTATTGCCCGATTCGAGCCGTGTCAAGTCGAGTAGATCAAGAATCATTTTACGCATGCCAGTGAGGCGTATAATTGATCGATCAATCATAGTTTCATAGCTCGCAATATCCTCACCCACGGCACGACTCTTCATGATATCAAGATACCCTTCAACAGCAGCAAGTGGAGCTTTGAGTTCATGACCAAGCACCGAGATAAATTGAAATCTCACTTGTCGTTTTTCTTGCTCTAACTGTTTGGCCTTTCTTAGGAGAATAATACTTTTCGCGGCCTTTGTAATTCTACTCCGTAATTCTTCAGGAGTAAAAGGCTTTGAAATAAAGTCAAATGCACCATTCTTAGTTGCACTTATCGCTGCATCAATAGTTGCAAACGCAGTAGCAATTATTGTTAACGGCTTATTTTCTAATTCATTTGCGATATGCAATACTTCTATTCCCTGAATACCAGGTAATTTATGGTCGAGAATAAGTATATCGAATGGTTGATATTTAAGTTTCTCAACGGCCTCTTCACCAGAAGCAACAGTAGTAATAGAGAAACCGACATCAGAAGATAGTTCTTTTAAAGGTAGTGTAAAATTTCGTAAAGATCTTTCGATACCAATACGCATTCCGAATTCATCATCACATACAAGAACTTGAAGATTAATCACACACTACCTATACTAATATACTTCCAAACAACTACCCAACAATGATACCATTATTGGGTAGGATTTAAAACTATTTATCTAACAATATGGTCACTTCACGAAGAAGTTGCTCTTTACGGATTTTTTTCTCGAGAAATGAGTCGACTTTGATCCATTCTTTCTCTTGACGGGTTGTTGCATCAAAATGAATGCTCGTCTCACTAGTCACTGCAGTAACCATAATTACCGGAATCTCAGGATTAAGTTTTTTAACTCTATGTGCAAGAATAAAACCACTGTCCTTATTCTCCATCATAAGATCAAGAACTGCGAGATCAAACCCACCCTTCTCAATAACGTCCAATGCCTCAACTTCAGATGTTGCCTCAATAACGGTGTATCCTTCTGATTCGAGGTACATCCGTGCTTGAATTCTTACATCTTCATCATCATCTACAACAAGTATGGTTGCATTTATATCTGCCATGGTTTCTCCATCTATTTAAGGTAAATCATTTTGCTTCACTGGAATGGTTATCACAAATGTAGTTCCAGTTCGGCCTTTTGTAAAATCAGTATTGCTCTCAAAGGAAATTGTTCCTTTGTGGTTTTTAACTATCCCATAAGAGACTGCAAGTCCAAGACCAGTGCCTTGCCCTATAGTTTTAGTCGTAAAAAACGGTTCAAATATTCGCGAACTTATACTTGACTCGATTCCCGGGCCAGAATCTATGATCTCTATACGTACATTTTCTTCACCCGGTAGTACTTTCAACCCAATTTCGCCACCGTCGGGCATCACTTCCATTGCGTTATTAATAATATTTGTTATTACTTGAGACATTTGTAACGTATCGACTTCAACCATCGCATCTGTCTCAGGGAATTGTTTAACAAAAAATATGTCATTTGGTTTTAGTAATGAGCGGGAGGCCTTTTCGACTACCGACACAACATTAACTTCTTCGAATCTTATTCTATCTTTATGTGAAAAGTTGAGAAGTCCTCCAACAATTTTTTGACACACCTGAGTCTGTTCAATAATCATTTCAAGATCGTCTTGAAACCCAGGGTATTTTCCACACTCTTCAAGCAATAGATTTGAGTAAAGAAGAATAACGCCTAGAGGGTTATTGATCTCATGGGCAATTCCAGCTGACAACCGCCCCATACTCGCCATCTTCTCGCTATGCTGTAGTGCTTCTTGAGTTTCTTTGAGTTGAACATTTGAGCTACTCAACTCATCTGCTGTCTTCCTCAGCTTATCTATAGTATAAGGAAGGCACATAGCATCTTCGGCCAGATCTTTATGAATCGCAATCGCATGATCAACACACGTTGCATACCCACACGCTCCACAATTAAGCTCATCGAGTGGATCAAACTTACCCATATCATTAAGGATTTTCTTCAACACTTCTGCCGAAGGGATCTCAATCCGTTGATCATTTACAGAAAAGGAAGTCTTCAGAGATATATCTATAAACTCTTTCATTTCTTTTTTATGTTCAGTAAAATGCTTGTTCGAAATACGCCGTTTAGCATATTTCGATATAAGACCAGTACGCTTTGTCTTGGAACTCTTTGATGTCATTCCAGGACCCATCATACACCCTTCACAACAGAGCGCATCAACATACTGAATATCTTCTATTGTTGACTCTGTAAGCTCTTTAAAAAATTGTGCTAAATTATTTTTCCCATCTATAGAGACAATGCCACTATCAATCATGTTTAAAGATGAAGCCCGTGGAAGGCCACGTGTAATAGGAAAAAGTGCACCCTTGTAGGAGAACGGAGGGTCAAAATCTTGTTCGTCAATATCCTCTGGCTCTAACTTTGATTTATCAAAGAGCTCACGAAGCTCTTTAAAGGTAAGTACCGCTTTAACTGCATGTGAATCATCAAACATCGCTTCAGCTTTTTTGGCAATACATGGCCCAACAAATACAATCTGTGCTTTTTCTCCATAAATCTTTTGAGCTACATGAGCAGTAGCGACCATAGGAGATACAATCTTTGCCAAATTTTCTACAAGCTCTGGCACATATTTTTCAACATATGATACCACTGCAGGGCACGAAGTAGAAATAAGAATCTCGTTCTTATTAGTTGATTCAGCATTAACTTTTTTAACCCGTTCATACTCTTTGCGATACTCTTCTGCAACGAGATCTGCACCAAAGGCAGTTTCGACTACATAGTCAAATCCAATTGCTTTAAGGGAGCCAACAAATTGTTCGAGAGAAAGTTCTTCAAATTCAGCAGGAAAGCTTGGCGCTACGATAGCGATAACTTTTTGTTTTGTATCAAGAATATCTCCGAGATGATCGGAGATACTCTGAAATTGTTTGGCGTTTTGACTGCAAACCATAACACAATTTCCACACAAAATACATCGATCCGATACAATCTGTGCTTGGCCATCTTCAACTTTGATCGCCTTAACCGGACATTCCCGCACGCATGTAAAGCAGACTCTACATGCGTCGGGGACCGTATATATTATACTTTGCGGTTTCGCCATGGGTTCAATGAAATAGTGCTATTTCAACACTTCTCTTTTATTATATGACGTATGCAAAAGCTCATGAGATTTATGACTCAAAGGCTTCTCAAGATAATCTTCGTACAGTTTCTGAATCGACTCATTATTGTGTGAACAACGTACTTTACTCTCTTTATCAATTTTATAAAGTGCACCCATACGTTCAACAACTTTATCCTTATCAAGGTCAAAAATCTGTCCGCCACCGTTAATGCATCCACCATGACACGTCATCACTTCCATAAAGTGAATTTCTTCTTCACCTTTACGAATCTTGTCAAGAAGGTCACGTGCATTATTAGTACCACTTACTACAGCTACATTAAGTGAAAGATCACCAATTTTTACTGTTGCTCTTTTGATTCCATCAAATCCACGGACAGCCTCAACCTCAGGTTCAACCATTTCTTCACCAGTAATGAGAAAATGCGCAGAACGAATTGCCGCTTCCATAACACCACCAGTAGCTCCAAAGAGTTTACCTGCAGATGAACGTTCTCCAAAAGGTAGATCTGGTTCAGATGAAGGCATATCTTCGAAGTTGATACCTTTCATTTTAATAAGATCTGCAAGTTCGCGTGTTGTGAGTACCGCATCGAGATCAGGATTATGTTTTGCATCCATAAGCTCTGGACGTTCAGACTCAAATTTCTTCGCTGTACATGGCATAACCGATACACTGAATATTTTTTCAGGAGGTATGTTATTCTTTTCAGCAAAATATGATTTGATGATCGCACCCATCATCTCTTGTGGAGATTTACAGGTAGAGAGGTTATCAATCATATCTGGATAGAACTGCTCTACAAATTTAATCCACCCTGGTGAACACGATGTCATCATTGGTAGTTTTCCACCATTTTTAATACGATGTACCAGTTCAGATCCTTCTTCCATAATGGTAAGGTCAGCACTAAACGATGTGTCAAATACTTGATCAAATCCCATTTGACGAAGCGTTGCAACAAGTTGCCCACTTACATCAGTACCAGGTTTTGCATTAAATGCTTCAGCGATAGTAACTGAAATTGCAGGCGCGTGCTGTATGACAACATATTTATCTGGGTCATACAGTGCTTCCATAACACGTTTTGTATGTGACTTCTCTGAGAGAGCACCTGTTGGACAAACCATGATACATTGACCACAGTTAATACAACTAGAGGTATTAAGGTTTTCACCAAAAGCACATCCAACAATCGTTTCTGATCCACGATTAATAAAATCAAGAGCCGAAACAGCTTGATCTTCTTCACACACGCGTACACATTTACCACAGAGAACACATTTGTCTGGTTCACGAGTGATTGATGCAGATGATTGATCGATATGGTTACCCATTGGTTTACCAGCGAATGATTTCTCACGCACGCCATACTCAACGGCAAGACTCTGAAGATCACAGTTACCTGAACGAACACAATAAAGACAGTCATTCGGGTGACGAGATAATAGAAGCTCAACAATAGTTTTACGCGCTTGCTCTGCTTTTGGGGTATGAGTTTTAACTTTCATACCTTCATTTACAGGGTATGAGCAACTTGGAATAAGTCCACGTGCACCCTCTACTTCAACAACACACATTCTACATGCACCTGTTGGTGTTTTATCTTTCATGTGGCAAAGAGTTGGCACATCGTAGCCCGCTTCGCGTATAGCATCGATGAGTAGTCCGCCTTCTTCAACTTTAGCTGGTTTTCCGTTTATTTCTAAATTTACCATGATTTCCTCACTAATCCTAATACGCTTTTATCGCGTCAAATGCACATACATCCATACATGCACCACAACTGATACAATCTTCTTGATTTATTATATGAATGCCTTTTTTCTCACCATCAATACACTGAGTCGGACATTTTTTTGCACATATCGTACAACCAGTACATGCATCATCAATAATTTCAAATGTCAATAACTCTGTACATGCTCCAGCAGGGCAGCGACGTTCATAAATGTGCGCTTCAAATTCATCTCTGAAAAACTTCATTGCAGATTTAATTGGATTCGGCGCTGTTTGTCCAAGTCCACACAGACTTGATGCACTAATTACTTCAGTAAGTCGTTCAAGATTCATAACACCTTTGAAGCGCTCCAAACTTTGGTTTTCAGCATCTGCACCGCGACCTTTAGTCATGCCTTCTAGAATTTCGAGCATTACTCGAGTACCTTCACGACACGGAATACATTTACCACAACTTTCACGCTGGATAAAGCCCATAAAGAATTTTGCTACGTCAACCATACAGGTATCTTCATCCATAACAACCATTCCACCAGAACCGATCATAGCACCGACTTCAATGAGTGATTCATAATCGATGTTGATATCAAGGTGTTGAGTTGGGATACAGCCACCAGATGGGCCCCCAAACTGAACTGCTTTAAATTCTTTGTCATGCTCAATACCACCAGCAACATCAAAGATCACTGTGCGAATTGAAGTACCCATAGGAATTTCAACAAGACCAGCACGTTTAACTTTTCCAGAAACTGCAAATACTTTTGTTCCTTTAGAAGTTGCAGAACCCATGGAAGCATACCACTCGGCACCATTAGTAACGATTGCTGGTATATTTGCAAGGGTCTCTACATTATTAATAATCGTTGGGTTTTGGAAAAGTCCGCTTTTCGCTGGGAATGGTGGACGAGGGCGTGGCATACCACGTTTACCTTCGATTGAGTGAATCAGTGCAGTCTCTTCACCACACACAAATGCTCCCGCACCAACTTTGATGATGACATCGAGATCAAATCCACTATTATAAATATTGTTTCCAATAAGCTTATACTCTTTAGCTTGAGCAATAGCATCTTTAAGGTTTGCAATAGCAAGAGGATACTCTGCACGAATATACACATATGCTTTATTGGCGCCAATTGCATATGCTGCAATTGCAAGACCTTCAACAAGTTTATGAGGGTCACCCTCAATAACTGCACGGTCCATAAACGCACCTGGGTCACCTTCATCCGCATTACAGATAAAATATTTTTGTTCAGACTCTTCGCCCAGTGCAAATTTCCACTTTCGACCCGTAGGGAACCCTCCCCCACCTCGACCACGAAGGCCTGATTTTTCAACTTCATCACAAAGCTCTTCACGAGTCATGTTGTTTATTACTTTTAGAAGCCCGCTATATCCACCACGTGCAATGTATTCATCAACATTTATGGGGTCAGCAATACCGCAATTTTTAAGAACAACACGTTCTTGAATTTTGAAAAATGGGTGTTCATGCATATAAGGCAGGTTATCCCAATTTTCTTCTTCATTTGCAGATTGAAACTGTCCAAGAAGTTTATTAACACTCACCTGACTAGAAAAAATGTCACCCATGAGATCATCAACTTTATCTTCTGTGATCTGTTGGAATGAGAGACGACTTTTACCGGGGAGCTTCACATCAACCATTGGCTCTGAAGTACAGAGACCAATACAACCAACGCGTACTACATCGGCATCGAGATTCTTATCAGCAAGATATGCAGTTATTTTCTCTAATGCTTTGCCAGCACCAGCCGCCATACCACATGTTCCCGCACCAATATAGATAATTGGTTTTACATTTTTTTCACCGCGGAGTTCTGAAAACCTTATATCAAGTTCATCTTTAGAAAGTTTTGCTTCTTTTGAAGAAAACACGGTTCCAATAAACTGTTCTTTAGTATCAACTGGAATAAGATCCAAGTTCTTATGAATATCGTACGTTACAACAGCCATTATTTTTCCTTCTTTTTATACGTTCTGATGATTTTTTTAACATTACTTGAATCAACATACGCATGAAATTCATTATTGATTGCGATAATGGGCGCAAGTCCACATGCACCAATACACGCTACAACTTCAGTACTGAAGAGTCCATCTTTAGAAGTATCTCCTGTTGGAACTTCAAGAAGGTTTTCAAGAGCAGTAACAATTGACTCTGACCCCTTAACGTGACACGCAGTTCCACGGCAAATCTGAATGTGATATTTCCCAAGAGGCTTAAAACGGAATTGGTTATAGAAGGTTGCAACGCCATAAATCTTGCTCACTGGCAAGTTAAGGGTTTCACCAACTTGAACCACCGCTTCTTTAGACAAAAACCCTAATTCTTCTTGGACCTCTTGAAGAATTGGAATCAGCTTATCTCTACCCGCATTTGCATACTGGGCAAGAATGTTGTCTACTCCTGTTGTCTGAATAGTACTAACCATCTGCTTTTTCTCCTTTAGACATTTGATTATATGCAAAGAATGCTGTTTTTTCAATTGTCATTGTGATATCAATATTTTCTAGGTAAATTTCTTTAGGGACGATTAATTGAACTGGAGCGAAGTTAACAATACCCTTAACCCCTGCTGCAATTAAATCATCAGCAATTGCCTGAGCATCACACCCTGGAACCGCTATAATCCCCACATTAATCGCTTCTCGTTTTACAATTGCTTGTAGTTGAGAAATATGATAACTGTTACATCCAGCTATCACTCTATCAATTTTCGTTTCATCATCATCAAAGGCCGCTTCAATAGTAATATTCATGCGAACCCGTGAGAAATAGGAGAGTATCGCTCTTCCTAAATTACCCACACCAATAATGCCTGCTCTTTGTGCAGTACTCGAATTGAGTACTGCATTGATCTCTTTTAAGAACTCCTCAACTAAGTACCCTTTTTTTGATGAGCCCCTTACACTGAGGTCCATCAAATCACGTCGTACTTGTGCAGATGAATTATTTACCCCAACTGCCAAATCGTGGGAAAAGATATAGAGCTTGTCACTATTCTTATAGTTCTGAAGCACTTTTCTATATCTGCAAAGTCTCTCGATACTTTTGGGTGATATGTCTGCCATAATTCTCACACTTTGTTGGTTATTCTTTCGTTATCAAATTAACGTTCTAGTAGTAACACTCATACAGCCTTCATTTTCACTGCTGTTACCTTGATAACGTAACTTCACATAATATACCATTTTCATGTGATAAAAGAAACGTTTAGATTACAATTTGTTCTCAAAGTTGTAATTTTTTTCACGCTCTATTGTTACATTGATAACGATGATATGGCTCTAACGATCTAAAAATGGGTATTATTTTAACAAAAACCGATTATTTTGTTGTGAATTATCTAACGATGGCTAATTTGCCTTTAGCAAGAACACCGTCATCTCTTGTGCCAATTGTGTACATATAGACCCCGGTAACCACCTCTCGCCCTGCATTATTTCGCATATTCCAGCAAAAACTAGGAAGTGCACCAGAGTCAGGGTCAGCATTAAAGCTTGGGCTTACATTCAGCTTTCTTGTGCTGTATATAAGCTGACCAAGCACTGAGTAGATTCTAACATCTATATCTTCATCAGTATCAATCTTAGAACTAATAGTGTTGAGGTTTTTAAATTCAATACAGGGATCACCGTCTTCATTGATCTTATCTGTGTGTTGGCTATTTTCAAAAACAAATGGATTAGGGAAGATGTAAAAGCTGGTTGGTGTCACTACAAACCTAAACGAATATGAATCATTTAAAACCGCAGTATCTTTACACCCAAAGCTATATCGCTTATATAAATATGAGCCATCACCGGAACCATTACCATCTAAAGATCGTCCCCAGGAATCAATAATACTATCAGCAAGGATAACCAAAATCGTATCTTTTGAATAAAACTTTCTAAGTGGCTTTAAGATTAGTGAACTATCACCACGGGTCCCTTTAACAAACTTCAAATCCACCTCTTCCCAATTATTATAGGCAGTACGTACTTCGACCGTCCCATTTGTTCCAGCTTTTAAACTATCAGAGTCGATCGGCCGCAAAGTATCTGCTTGGGCAGTATCAAACCCTATAATGTACTGTCGTACAATACGATTATTAAAATTAATTCGAATCTCAGAGTCTGGTGAAATGCTATTTAAAGGTGTTCCAGCAGACACATCAGATACTTCAACTGTTGCTGGAACAGTAGAAGCAACCTTAAATGGTGCTGCACTTATTTTTGTTGAATATATTAAGGATTTCTCTGTGGTGTCCTTTATAAAGTCCTTTTCAAGATTGAGCCTCGTACCCACGCTATCCCGAATATTATTTGAGACAAATATTCTAATATCGTCTCCTTTTATAAAGCTAAAAGGAGCGGGTGTAATACCTTCAAAACTACACACATTATAATACGGAGTAAAAACAACAGTATCTGTATACAATGGGACAGGCTGACCACGATAGTCATACGCTAAATTTGTTGAATACAAACTACCGCCCCCATCATAGAGCGCCTTTGAGTACATCTGCGCCCTTTCGGGAATCGCCCCAATAAGACACGCTGAGTCAGTAGGAACAATAGTACAATATGCAATACTATCCCTTAAGGAATACACTTTTAAGTATTCATCAAGGCCCACTTTAGAAACCGGCTCAGAAAAATGAATTCTCAGTTGAGAAAATGCAGGTATCACTGGAGCTGCTCCCTGCGTTATAGGTATCACTAATGTAGTATCAAGAGGATCTGGTGAAAACCGTTCAATTGAGATGGTGGGAAGGTCATTGAACTCGACGCGAAAGGGAATCTTTAATAGTGGTTGAAAAAAGTCATTCGATTGGATAAGCAAGGTATCTTCTAATACACGATCACCGACCTCATTCGATACATCCCAGAAAAAGTCAAATAAAAGACTATCACCATCCGAGAGGCGTATTGGGTTTTTGAGGTGATTACTATCAGTTCGAATGATTACAGGTTTCGATTGGTCTTGCCACTTCATTTCGTAATTGAGCCACGGTGAATAATCAATCCCATTCATATTAAACACCGAGAAGACTTCTAAATCCCGTGTACCTTTTGAAAAAAGACTCATATGTACCGTATCTCTCATAATATCAGTATTAAGAATAAGTTCAATATCCCCAAGGCTCGCTTTAGCATCCGAGAAGTCCCCTTCTGCAGCTCGCTGAGTATCAAGCCTCGGATACTTAATTTTAAGAGTATCTGAAACACATCCGCCACCAATATCACAGGTTGTAATTTCCACATCAGGTGGATTCAATTCAAAAAGATGCGTCAATCCATCACCACGATATACTTCATCACGAACAACTGTATCTCCCGTTGAGGGTTGTACCGTATATATACTATCAAAGGTACAGCAAATATTATTTGAATCATACCGCAAAAACCGCCAATCCAAAGTAGAGCTATCTCCATTAATTCCATCAATATCAAAAGCAATACCTTCTAAGTTCATGCTAATAAAAGGATGAATATCTATTTCAGGGTCTTCACGGTCGGGGTTCGTTAAATCATTCCAGAATAGCGTCCCAGGGTTACTGTTAATATCTATGGTATCATCCACCGTGGCTCCCGTAATATCCCAAGGTAATATTGAAATAACTGAATCAAGTTGGGGGAAATGATTGGGAATAAGCCGAAACCATAAAGAGATAGTATCATCGACATCACTGAGAGAAACAGTAACCGTATCGGGTATTGTATCAACCCCTATCAATGGTATCATCCGCGGGTCACTATCAATAGGGCCTGGGAGCGCCGGAAAGAGATAGGTCGAATCAGAAGGAACATCAATTATCGTATCTGAATAAAGAAGATCACTATTATGCCACCACACAGAAACAACTGCATCATTTGAGTCTTTGGTCATGAGGGTCACCCATGCAGTATCACCTACATTTATTGATAAAGTAGCACCCGAGACAATAGTGTCCCGAATCGAATCATTACCATTAATACGAGGTACTACAATCGAAACAATAGCCTCAGGAACAATGTTATAATAATCAAATACTAAAGAATCCATATTCATTTGCAGCCCCCCAGTACTCTCCCAACCAAGAGGGTCACGAGACATAAACTTTAAGGTATAGGCGCTATTCACAATATTCTTTGGAGCAATTTTTATTACTCCTTTATAGGAACCTGTAGTCGGTGTTAAGTTGATAAGAGAGTCGGTGGTGACGGAGCCATTTTTTGCGTAAATATTTAACCCATTGGTATTATCATGATCATAGGCTGAGACGGCTACATACACGGTATCTAGCCGATTCACCACTCGACGAGTACTATTATTAAATACCGCACCGAGAATCCATGAGCTATTTTCACCAATTTTTACGGAGTCAACCCTCGGTATCTGTGGTTTAATATTCCACGTAAATCTCAAAGAGTCGAGAGTCGGTGTTTTTTTATATTCAAAATATGATTTTAAGCCAAATAAATATCGGTAGTAATCACCATCAAAAAACTGATTTGTTATCACAGCATTAGTAAGTGGATCTGTAGTCAGTGACACGGGAGCGGTAAAGCCTGGCACCTGTGCCATATCAAACTGCATCGTAATATTGGTATCACAAGGGGGGCACCCATACTCTATCAACTGCATATTGACTGAGTCTTCTCCATTGATAAAATCTTTAATCCCCACATCAAAATTATCAGAGAGACGCATCACCCCTGACTGATAGAGTGTCGATTCTTTATAAATTGCAACATCTTTATAGACTAGAATTTTTGCATTATGCTCATCATTATACACAAATACCGCATTTTTATGTTCATCAATTGCATTATCAACTCTTGACCAAAAAAAGAGGGGCAACCAATCACTATCAACTCTGTTGAAGGTAACTCGATCATTAGTGAGTTGACCTTTAAAAACTGTCCCTGTCCCAGGGTCAATATCTTTACTCGGTTCTAGATCATAGACCGCACCGTAAGGGTACATTTCATACAGCGTAAAATCAGGATTAGATTTTTTCCACCCAAATGCATCAAAATCTAAACCACTCACTTTTTTAAGAGCACTAATCACAATGTGACTTTTTGTCGGATCTACACTGATTGATGGATAAATAGCATCACTAAAAATATGCACTTCAGGTGACAATGCATCCGTTGTAGGATTATAGGTCCTATAATAAACATTACGATTATTGACCCCTTGGTATTTACTGTACACCATTCCAATAACCCCATTTCCAAGGTCAACAATTTCGAAGCCTTTAATCTTTGGGCCAAGTGCCCCATTTCGTGGAGTAGCCTGTACTTCTCCGACAATATCACGCTGAGCACGTACCTCGTTAAGATCAGAATCAAAGACCCTAAACTTTAACTCCGTGCGGGGATCGACTAAACTAATGGCAGACATGCCGTAGGCGACTACTAAATTCCCGGTCGACCCATCAATAGTCATATCAAGAGAATTCAGATATGTGGCTCCTGTCGTGGGATACACCTTAGAAATTTCTGTAGAATTTTCAGCAGCAAGTCCTAATCGAAGAATATTTTTAGAAAGAATCAGATTATTATCAGATGCAGGTGATATGATATTTTGAACATATCCAATATAGAGAGCGGTATCAGCGGCATCAGTATAAGTCGAAGCAATATTCACCCGCTGCGAAGTATTATAGACTCTATTAAGGGTGTCAATATACTCACCTCGATCTTTTTCAAGAAAAGGCATTCGGGATTCCCATGTTTTTCTTGCGTGGGTTCCAGTTGAATTCCAGAGGCCATACCATTTATCCCCTCCAGCATTAATACCAAAATCGAGAGTAACTATTGGAGAGACAGTATTGTCCATCAATTTATACTCTTGCCCCGCAACTGACTTTAGTGAATCCGTAAACACATCAACTTGATCGATACTATAATCTTTGAGAAAAATCGACTGAATAATTCCAGTTATATAAGACTCTGAAGAAGGACGATCTGTCTTAGCCATGTACAGTACTGAAAATTTATTATCCCCTCTCGTTTCAACCAAAGGATAGACTTCAGAAGATTTCCCACCGGCTGCTGAAGTATCACCAATGATAGTATCTATCAAAGAAGTATAGTCCGAACTATCAGTTAATATTGAAAGGTCGGCAGGCCACCCAACACCAATAGAATCAGGGGCAACGCCATCATCCAAAAAAGTACTACCCGTAGCACCACCAATCACACGCTCACCACCAAAGGCGAGCAGAGTGGTAAACCCAATCACACATGCTACCGACAATACTCTATTTTTCATACTTCCATCATCTATTCGAGAAATCGTTTTCTTTGACTTATATCATCCAAAAATTTTGTTTCTATAACATTCTGTTCTTTTTTAAATTCAGCTTTTTTCTTATCACGTATTATTTCTAATGCTTTTTTATTCTGTGTCGCTCGTATGAGAAGTCCTCTCTTTGCCTCGACTACAGTATGCTGCTGTTGAATATCTCCAATTTTTTGTTCTATTCTCCTAAAAAGGTCCTGTTGATAATTAATGAACTGCATATACTGTTCACCCCCTACGTTCATATTCAGCAACGCCCCCTGCTGCTGGGCAATTTCGTGACGCTCTTCATCCATACTATCGAGCTCTCGTTTCATTGTAGCTTCAAGTTGCACCGCTTCACCAAGAACCATTTTGGCATCTTCTTCCAATTTTTCACGATAACTGAGCAATGCTTGAAGCTTAAACCGAAATCTTTTCATAGCGCTACTTTATAGTACATCCATTGTTAACATCCCTTTTCTATCATCTTAAAACACCGGTCGACCAGTATCATTAAATTTGAATACCTGCAAGCTCATTTATTCTTTCTTCAATTTCAACGGGACCAAATTTCTCACCCATCCCTTGTCGCAAAAAGTCATTGATAGGACCCATACGTTGTATCGCAAGGTCCACATCAGGGTCTGACCCAGTAACATAGGCGCCAATATTGATCAAATCCTCTGATCTACTATATGCCGCCATTGAACGTATCAACTCCGTTGTCTTCCCTGTCATTTCTTCACTAACTACATCGGGACGACACCGAC
>JAOPTX010000035.1:0-81330 GCA_051532055.1 Fibrobacterales bacterium
GAGTCTTTAGCGCCCCATGCAACTTGAGTTACATAGATATTACCATAGCTCATTGCTATCATCCCAAAGTCTTTTTTACCAACACGTTTACCACCCATTGCAAATTTTGCAACAGCACCTTTTGGTGTTGATTTTGATGCTTGTCCACCAGTGTTTGAGTAAACTTCGGTATCCATAATAAGGATGTTGAGGTTTTCGCCAGAACCCATTACATGGTCAAGTCCACCGTATCCGATGTCATACGCCCATCCGTCACCACCGATGGCCCATACTGATTTTTTAACGAGGTTGTCACAGATGTCTTGAAGACGACTTGACTCTTCGTTATTAATTTTAACGAGCTGAGCCTTTAAAAGGTCAACGAGCTCACGTTGTCTAAAAATTGCTTGCTCGTCTTCTTGTTCGTTTTCAATTAGCTGGGTGACAAGTTCAGTATCAAGATGTGACTCGAGCTTTTTAAGGAGAGTCATTGCCATTTTGGCACGTTGATCCACAGCAAGACGCATACCGAGAGCAAACTCTGCATTGTCTTCAAAAAGTGAATTGATCCAAGCGGGTCCACGGCCATCAGCATTTTTTGCCCATGGCGTGTTTGGCATGTTACCACCGTAGATTGAAGAACAACCCGTTGCATTACCCACCACCATACGATCACCATACAATTGAGAGATGATTTTGAGGTATGGTGTTTCACCGCAGCCTGCGCATGCACCTGAGAACTCAAAAAGTGGCTCTTGTACTTGTTGTTGCTTGATTTTTGAGGCATCAATACGTGAACGGTCGAGCTCTGGTATTGAATCAAAAAAGTTGAATTTATCTTGCTCTTTTTCTTTTACATCAAGTGACGGAGTCATGTTAATTGCGTGACGAGTCGGGTCTTCTTTGTCGGTTACAGGGCAAGCATTCACACACAGTTCACAGCCAGTACAGTCGAGTGGTGACACTTGAATAGTATAAAGAAGGTCCGCTTTCCAGTCGCGATCTTTTGCGCCAGCAGATTGGAAACCCTCGGGAGCATTTTCGATATCTGTTGGGTAGTATGCTTTTGCACGAATTGCAGCATGAGGACATACGAAAGCACATTTACCACACTGAATACACGAGTCATCTTCCCAGATCGGTACAAAGTCGGTAAGGTCACGTTTTTCCCAGCGAGCGGTGTCGGTCGGGAATGTTCCATCAAAAGGAATAGCCGAAACAGGAAGTGAATCACCTTTACGTTCAATCATTGTTTCTATTTGATATTTTACAAAGTCAGGAGCATTGTCAGGGAGCTTTTTACCAATAATATTTGTATTGGTTACTGCTTCTGGAATAGCTACGCTGTACATATTGTCGAGGGCGGCGTTAACTGCATCGATGTTCATTTGAACAACTTTTTCGCCTTTGCTGCCGTAGGACTTCTTAATGGCGCCAATAATTTTTTGAATTGCTTCTTCTTTCGGGAGCACACCAGAGATGCCAAAGAAACACGCTTGCATAACCGTATTAATACGAGTACCCATGCCGGCTTCACGCGCAACTTTCGATGCATTAATGGTGTAAACTTTCACGCCTCGCTCAATAATGATCTCTTGATAGTGTTTTGGGAGTGCGGCCCAAAGTTCATCTTTATCAATCGGTGTGTTGACGAGGAAGAGTCCGCCTTTTTTAATGTTTACGAGAAGGTCAATAGTGTTTACGAATTGTGGTTGGTGACACGCAATAAAGTCTGCCTCTTCAATGAGGTATGGTGCTTTAATTGGTGTTGGACCAAAACGAAGGTGAGCAGTAGTGATGGCTCCTGCTTTTTTAGAGTCATATACAAAGAAGCCTTGGCCGTAATTATCAGTCTCATCATTGATGATTTTGATAGAGTTTTTGTTGGCACCAACGGTACCATCAGACCCAAGTCCGTAGAACATCGCTTGATAGAAGTCACTATCGAGAAGGAAGCTTGGATCCCAATCGAGACTTGTGTGAGTAACATCGTCGTTGATACCAATAGTAAAATGGTTTTTAGATTTGTTCTCAAGTACTGCTTTAACCATTGATGGTGTGAATTCTTTAGAAGAAATACCGTAGCGTCCGCCAAGTACTTTAATGTTTGATCGGTCAGCTTCTGCTAGTGCTGTTACCATGTCGAGGTACAATGGTTCGCCAGAAGAGCCGGGCTCCTTACAGCGGTCAAGTACAATAAGGCTTTTTACCGTTTCTGGAATTGCATCGGCAATAAGAGCGCTATCGAAAGGTCTATAGAGACGTATTGCGAGTACGCCATATTTTGTATCAGTTGATTCATTAAGGAAGTCTACGGTGTTACGTACAGTATCAACAGCTGACCCCATGACGACAACGACCTTTTCTGCATCTGCTGCACCAGTGTATTCAACGATTTTATATTCACGTCCCGTAAGCTGTGCAAAGCGATCCATGATTTTTTGAATCGCTGCAGGGGCGGCGTTATAATATTTATTAACTGTTTCACGTGCCTGAAAGTGTATGTCAGGGTTTTGTGAGGTACCACGGAGTTGTGGTGCGTCAGGTGTCATGGCGCGTGATCGAAAGCGCTTCACGTTTTCAGGAGTAAAAAGTTCTTGAAGAACTTTGTCTGGAATAAGCTCAATTTTTTGCAATTCGTGTGAGGTTCTAAAGCCATCAAAGAAATGTATAAATGGAATTTGTGTTTCAAGAGTTGCTGCGTGAGCAATAGTAGCCATGTCTGTCGCTTCTTGTACATTAAAAGAAGAGAGCTGAGCAAAGCCTGTTGCACGGGTAGCCATAACATCTGAGTGGTCACCAAAAATTGAAAGTGCTTGAGTTGCAACAGTACGTGCTGCAACGTGAATAACAAAGGGAGTCATTTCGCCAGCAACTTTATACATAGTAGGGATCATAAGCATGAGGCCCTGGGATGCAGTAAAAGTACACGAGAGTGTTCCCGCTTGAATTGATCCGTGACATGATGCTACGGCGCCACCTTCTGATTGCATTTCTACAACTCTTGGTACATCGCCCCAAGTATTTAGGTGCCCTTGAGAAGCCCAAAGGTCAGAGTGTTCGCCCATATCTGATGATGGAGAGATGGGGTAGATGCCAATTACTTCACTGGCGCGATAAGCGACGTGTGCGGTCGCTTCATTTCCGTCTAAAGTCTTAAATACAGTGCTCATTATAATCCTCTATTATTGCGGTAACCATCTTATGTAGACGATTGTATGCCTATAGTTTCACTATTTTAAGTTTATATTAGAAAATTATTTATTTGTATCATTTGTAACGCACTATTAATGACGTTTCTGTAATTAATGGTATAAAGTTGTAATTACAGAGTTGAACAGTTGTGAGATGTGGGGGTTGTAGGGGCTGAGTGTTGGACTGCAGCCTTAGATATTATTGATTTCTTTGGATCGGTAGATCATCGTTGATTGATTCTCGGTGTCGCCAAGAACATTGACGAGTTTATTACCAAAGGTATTGTCATCACGGACTTCAATAGTGATTTTACAGTAGCGTAGGGCAACAGCAGTATCTTCAACCGTCTTCATTAGTTTTTTGGCAATGCCTTTTCCGCGAAAGTCTGGATGAACTACAATATCGTGAATCTGGATAAGCTTTTTCGCTTTAAAGGTGGAGAAGCCAATAAAACAGGTAATAAGCCCTACATATTGGTCATTGTACTTTGCAAAAAGTATGAATGTTGTCGGGTGCTCGGCAAGGCCAAATATGAGATTCTCTTCCTCTGCGTGAGAAAGGGGGCGCCCACAGCCGGCCTCTGGGTCGGTCATAAATATGTTGGTAAGTTTTACCAAGTTATCACTGTGCTCACGGTTAAGAAAGTCACAGCGTTCAACGACTATTTTATTGAGCACTTCATTATCAAACTGTAGCTCAGGGTCTGAAATTAAATTTTTGTCTTCTAGCATTCCATAATCCGGATATTCATCTCCTTGACGTCTTCATCTGAATGCCATTTGCGAAATGGAGTGTCGTGGTCTGAGTTGACTTCTTTAAAGCTTCGTGCATTAAAGTAGTCAACTAAACTCTCTTCGCCCTCATTTTCATCGTGGCTGTCAAACATGTCTGAGATGTGTTCATTTTCATCAGTTACATCACCTTCATCATACATAATATACCTCTTTACTATCAAGTTTATCTCCCTTAACTGCAAACAGTGTGCCAAATGATATTTCTGTAAAAAATGGCCATTTCTTCGCTTTTAGAGAGACAAAAATGTTGATTTTAACATTAAAATACAAAAAAGTAAATTAGGGTTGCTCTCTCTGATAGACAATTGAGCCTTGTACTACCACCATTTCAATAGTGGGAGGAGTGGAAACGAGGTCGATATAGGGGTTGTCCGTTGATTTAGATGGAGTTGCTACAATAAAGTCTGCTTTTTTTCCTTTCTCAAGAGATCCGGTGCTCTCTCCTCGTCCAATGCTCTGGGCACCTTGGAGTGTTGCCATGCGTAAAATATGCAAAGCCGTTACTTCGCTATAATGATGAGTATAAAGATAGGTCATCTCTTCCCAGAGGTTGAGAGAATGGTTTGAGGCGAGGCTATCGGTCCCGAGGGTAATGGTAGTGTTGGCCTTGAGGGCTTCTACGAGAGGGAAAGGGGCATGATTAAAGAAGGCTCTACTTCGAGGGCAGTGAGCTATAGATATGTTGTTTTGGGCAAAGTAATCGAGCTGTTTACTGGTTATATGGTTGCAGTGCACCATGAGTGAGTTATTAGGAATGAGGTCATGAGTAAGGCAGTAGTCAACAGCGTTTAATTGGGGCTGAGGAGGTGTGTAGTCACTAAACCGGCTTAATAAAAAGTCGAACATACTGCCTTTAGTTTGAGAGTAATGTTCCTGTTCTTCTTGGCTTTCTGACAGATGCATCATAAAAGGGACACTCTGTTTGTGGCAATAGTCAATGACTTCGCTTATGAGTTCACGGGAGCAGGAAAACGGTGCGTGAGCTGATAAACTGGGAGTAAAAAGTGATGTTGGTATTACTTTGGAAATTTCTACGACAGCTTGACTTGCAAGGTTTGTTGCGGCACTTGGTGGTATTCCTATAAGTTCTTTGTGGCTGAGTAAATTAATATGAGTTTTGGGTGAGTCAATATTGGCTTGAGAGAATCCGACATCAACAAGGGTTGTGGTGCCACTTTTGAGGGCGGCATCAAGACCGGTAGTTACGGCGTCATGAAAATCAAAGGAGGTGTATGAGGTAAGCAGATTTTTTAGTTGGTCTGCCCATTGGGTAAAAGGGATATTGGGGCGCGTCTTTCCTTTGAGCATACCGAGTTCAAGGTGGCAGTGGGTGTTAATAAGGCCCGGTAATACAACGGCGTTGGGAAATGAATAGGTGATGTTGGACTCAAGGTCATGATGAGTGCAACTTCTCACCTCAGTAATGGTATGGTCGCTCCATTCTAGGCGGGCATTAATGAGTGCTTCACTACTTATTGGGAGTATGTAACCAGCTTCAATAGAGTGCATTACGTTAGGGCCTATTAAATTCCATCAAGATTGAATCGAGTAGGTCATAGGAGTCACTGCCAACTTCATGAGTAAAGCTTGAGTCAACCTGTTTTTTAAAATGATCAATGTCCCAGACTAAGGTATCTATATCGAGAGGGTCGAATGGGCACAAAAGGGTGTCTGCCATAGAAAAAGTCTCGAAGGCAATGATAACCCCTCCGCGCGCTTTATAATCGAATCGGTTTATGTTAAATGAGTTGATTGAGTCACAATGGTTTATTGCTTGCAAATATGCGACAGAACGATAAAAGGTAGTATCCGGGACGATGGTGTCTAAAATGGTATTGTAAATTGTAGTTTCGCCTGAGCAGTATGTTTGGCCATCAATACATCCTGTTTTCTCGGTAATGACAATTGAGTCTTGAATTATGGGAACCTCAATTGCGGTATCGGGAAGAGAAAAGGATTGAATGAGCACAGTATCAATAGTGGAACAGATGATCTCTTCTTCCTTTATGCACTGTTCGTAAAAAAGTATGGTATGGCTTGAGTTGATGGTGTCGGCTAGAGTTAGGTTTCCAATACGAGTGGTGTCTCGTAGTCCTGCATTTGCACATATAGAGAAGGGTTCCCCATCATCATCGAGTTTGAATTCTTGAGTTATGCTGTCAATGCACATATATTGATGAATCTCTTTAGTGACATTACTAAAGAGATGAGTAGTATCTCTGAGTGTATCGATGTAGCTTTTTTTAACAAAGGTAGGGATGGTGTCACAATCTCGTGTATTGGAAAGGTCAATGCATCGTGATTGAAAAAAATCTACAGTATCCTCTTTAATGACAAAGGGTTGGTAGGGGTACTCTATAAGTATTCCAGTAGATAGTTTAGGTGTTATGGTGTCTCTATCTATTTGATCTGCACTGAGGCCTTCTAAGCTTTTAGGAAGGGTGTAAGTGGTGTGAGAGCTTGGGTCATTTGTAAATCTAAAAATAGAGTCGAATTCAAATGAAACGGTGTAGTTATTATAGGTGCCTTTTCTCAGTAATATGGAGTCGAGAGCTTTGTCATTTACCTCTTCAATAGGAAGATCGGTATATTTATAAATTTTGAGTTCTGTTGCATTATTTCCCCATAGGTTTTCGAGGGTAAGGATTGTGTCGTAGGTTCCTGTTGAATTTGCGCAGGTGAGACTACTGGGTGTTGTAAGGGCTACTTTGTAACGCATCTTAAAGGTGGTGCCCGTTGTTACCGAATCGAGGGTAATTGATTGAAGCGAGCAGTCAGAATAGATAAATAGCCCTTTGAGGTTTATGGAAATTGAGTCATCACGATTGTGATAGATGCGTTCATTGTCAAGTTCAGCTGCGGTATAGTAACCGTCTAATGGAAGGCCACCTTCGAGCTCAGTAGGTTCAACAGATGTTTTAAAAACACAATGGGTTGAGATGAGAGGGAGCAACATGAAGAGAGTTACGAGAAGTGTACGGTGTTGAGAAATAATCATGGCTGGATCACTTGGATGAACTGAACAGAAAATAGCAAATATTGGCTCTTGGTAGGAGTGCGGTGCCTCTAAAAGTGCTTTTCCACAAAGGTTTTGAGGGTCTTAGATGAGCGAATGGGGTATGAAGCGCGCCATTCATCGACAAATGATGTGGGTTGATTGTTACGGAGCATTGTGAGAAAGAAGCTTGGTGCTCGCTCGCTAATTTTGGCAAGAGGAGTACCGGTATTAACATGGTCCCCTGGCGATACTTTCAATGTTGCTGAGTCAAGCCCTGAATAGAAGGCGTTGAGGTTGTTGCCATGGTGAATTGTTACAAGAGTACTCTTTTGAAAGTGGTGATTCACTGAGGTAACAGTTCCACTGTGAATGCTTTTGACGGTCGTGCCTATAGCGCCTTTAAAATTAACGAGATCACTTTTATCAAAGGTCAGGAGCTCAACGCGTCCTGGGTAGCTCAAGCAAGGTTTGCTATAGGCGCATCCTTTTGTATCAATAAAGGTAACCCCCGTTTCATTACTCCAGCGGGCGTATTCTTTTGATTGAGTTCCGTTTGATATGACGAATGAAAGAGGGATATCTTTCTGGGTAGTGTGAAAGCTGATGGAGAGGGGTTCACGGGATTTGTTGTGAGTGATCAGAGCTCGATTAATGGTGGCAAGCATGAAAGGGGTCAGGATCTTTGAGGAGTCGAGTAATATGGGCTTTTTATCGATGAATTGGAACTGAACCGTTTTTGATTTGTTACTGTGAGTCTTTACTTTTACGCTATAACTCGAGTCTATGAGCAGTAGTGGTTGCCTCTTGTTTAAACGTTTCTTTTTTGGGGTCTTCTTTAGGGCCTTTTTTTGAGCTTGAGTACCTTTTTGGGGAGTAGGCTTTTCAGGGCTGATAAGTTGATAGAGTCCAAAGAGGGCACAGGCTATAAGGAGCATACGCAATAGGGGTATTTTTTTGGGCCCTTGGCGACGGTGATTACTGTAGTCAAATTGTGCCATTACTCAACAAGCTCCTCTTCAATAATTTCCTCTTCGAAGAACACTTTTTTATGGGGGGTAGCGGGAGAGTGCTCAGGGACGTTCAATGGTTTCGTTGAGTCTTGTGGAAGGCGCTCTGTTTGCGGTGCCATTGTAGAATCTTTAGAGTGCATAGTTGGGGTTAAAAGCGTCGGTATTGGGGTACTGGAATCTATAACAGGTACATGAGACGAATCGATTCTTGGAGTATTCACGGAATCAATTGACGAGTTTGGCACTCGTATTTGCTGTTGAGGGGTATGAGGGGTTATTGTATGATTTCGTTTGAAGGGAGTTCGTTTTGTAAAGTGTCGCCCCACTATAACTTCGGGGATTATAGTAATGCTTACATGGTGGGTGTTTGAGAGTTCTGGATGATTATAAAAAGAGTAGTCGATAGAGGTGTGTTTAAAGAGGGTAATGCCGGCACCCATTGAAAAATAAGAGGGGGTGTGTAGGTGGGGAATACCAACTCTTAATGCAAGACCTGTTGGTGAAGTGAACTCAATAGCTCCGGAGGATGACTGGAGCCAGCCCCATGGGTCGCTCGTTATTCGTTTGCCGGAAAGGGTGTACGATGTAAGTGAGTCGCCCCCCTCCTCTGAGAGAGGTTTTGTTGAGCGTGCATCATGATGAAGGAATCCGCTTGATTGCCAGGCAAAGGTAAATGATCCGTATAAATAAGGGAGAGGATAAGTGTATCCCATGCCAGTATATATTTCAGTTGGGCTATATTCAAAAGTCCCTTCTTCCCAAGTGGCTGCCGAAGTAGTGAGTCCTTTTATGAGTGCTGCTATACGGAAATTTTGTCGAGAATATTGGGCTGAGAGATCGGTACGAAACCCAAAACCAGTTTGGTCGAGGGTTCGATACAAGAGATGCAGTGATGCACCAATGGTTAGTGCATTTATTTGGTGGGCAATAGAACTCGAAAATATATAGTCTGTTGCACTGAATGTTTCGTATGATGCGCCTTCATAGATAACTCCCTCTTGGGTGAGTGGGATGCCGTCAATACCAAAACGAGCTAATCCAAAAGCAAGAGTTGTAGTACTATCAAAGGGGATGTTTGCAGCAATATGGTCGTATTGCGCTCCTTCAAAATGTTCATAATGGCTCACTAAAATGTGAGTGAGTACTATATCGGTTAAACTAGCAGGGTGGCCATAAATACTTGCAAGGTCACCGGGCATGCCAAGATAGAGGTCACCGGTTCCTGACCGTCGAGCAGAAGCAGCAACATCGAGAGATTGATTGGCTCCACGAACCTCTAATGCAAAGAGAGGCTGAATAAGTATACTAAGGATACAGAGTATTATGAGAAGGAAATGGTGCATAGTTCAAATGTATAAAAAACAGAGAATCACAGGGGAAAATTGGGCCCTCTCACTCGATCAAAAGTGATCAAAAGGGCTCAGTCTCTCTATCCTCTCCACCCTCTTTTTACTCTTTAGGTAATACCAGTATTGGTAAGTTTACTGCATCGATAATTTTTTCATCAGCAGTGTCAAAAAAGAGTGAATAGAGTGCGCTATGATGAGTGTGCCCTGTTATGATGAGGTCAACAGGATGTTTGCTGACATAGTCTTGAACAGCAGAACCAACTTCTCCTATTGCTATGGCATAGGTAATATTCAGTTGATCGAGGTCAAGGGAGTCAACATTGTGGGCAACAGCTCTTTTTACATCGGCCTCTTTTTCTAAAGGGGAGCGATATCCTGCTTGTGGATTGTTCACAAATAGAATGTGGAGAGCTGCATCGTAGCGCATGGCATGGTTGATTGCCTCATTAATCATTTTTTTGTTGGGAGCGTCAAGATTGATTGGATAGAGTATGGTGTTGTAGTGGTTCATGGGGGGCCTCACGACAAATATCTCTAGTATTATCATACTAATTTTATCTGATAAGTACCGCTATTAACCCGCTCTCTGGCACTATTTTATGGGTTGATTTATTTGATTTAACTACTTTACCGTGATATCATTTGAGTTATTTTACTGAAAAGAGGATCTATGAGTAATTATGATGCGCTATTGACATATACTAAAGAGGTAAGTTCGGTCTCAGCGGCAATGAACGTATTGGGTTGGGATATGGAAACCTATATGCCAAAAGAGTCAGGCGAAGCGCGGGCCGAGACACTCGGAGTGCTTTCTAAGATATTACATGAAAAAATGGTAGATGAGCGCTATGGTGACTTGATAGAAGCTGCTGCTTCAGATAGCGAACTTAATGCTTCACAGTGTGCACAGATTGAAGAGATAAGAAGAGATCGAGATAGGATGGTTAAGTTACCCGAGGAACTGGTCGTTGAAAAATCAAAGGTCACCTCGATGGCACAACAGGAGTGGTCAAAAGCACGTAATCAAGGGACTCCTGGCGATTTTTTGCCGTGGCTCGATAAAGTGGTGTCTATTGCTCAGCAGGAGGCAGAGTGCCTTAAGGTTGAAGGGATGACTCCTTATGATGCATTGCTTGATGAGTATGAACCTGGAGCAAATTCGGCCTCCATTGATGCACTTTTTGGGACTCTTAAAAGTGAATTAGTTCCTCTAATTGCAGCGATCGCCAATGCGGGACAGCCAACTGAGAAATTTTTGGAAGGACGCTCTTTTGATATAGCGACACAGAAAAAAGTTAACAATACCCTCCTTGACCTTATTGGTTTTAATACAAACCGTGGACGAATCGATGAATCTGAACACCCATTTACTACAAATTTTCATCCAACAGATGTACGGCTGACTACGCGGTATGATACTCACAACTTAATTGATTCAGTATTTTCAACCCTTCATGAAGGAGGGCATGGATTGTATGAACAAGGACTTTCTATTGAAATGGCGGGCACGCCACTTGCAGAAGCGGTATCACTCGGGGTGCATGAGAGTCAATCAAGGTTTTGGGAGAACTGTATTGGGCGTTCTGAAATATTTTGGAATAGAAATTATGGTATGTTACAGCAATCATTTGGGGATACCTTAAAAGATATAGATTGCCGTCAGTTTTATACTCTGGTTAATCGAGTGGCACCTTCATTTATTCGAGTTGATGCAGATGAGATCACCTATAATATGCACATTATACTGAGGTATGAAGTTGAGAAAGCACTCTTTAATGGTGAAATAACTTCTCGAGAAATTGAAGGGATGTGGAATAGTAAGATGAAAGATTATTTGGGGATTGTGCCAGAGTCCCCTCTTACGGGATTTATGCAGGACGTCCATTGGAGTGCTGGACTCTTTGGGTATTTTCCTACTTACACTCTTGGTAATATGAATGCTGCCCAAATATTTGAAGCCATTAAACGAGAAGTTCCTGATTTCGATGCAAAAATGAATGCAGGGTCTTATGGCTTTTTGAATGAGTGGTTACAAAAATCTATTTGGAATTGGGGCCGAGAACTCAGCCCTTCTGAGCTCATTAAACAAGCAACGGGTGAAGTGTTAAATCCACAATATTTTACGGATTATTTAAAAGATAAATATTGTGATATTTATGGGATTACTTTGTAAAATAATTTTGAGGAGTGGACTTAAATATCGTTGAGCTTTGAGAGAAGCTCACTTCTCCATCCTGTAAGAATTCGGTGATCGGCCATTTTAGGGCGATTACCGGAGCAGTAGTATTTTTTAATATCAACTTTTGAGCCAATGAGGCCAGGATCTATTTCATGTGATTTGCATTCTTTTTCTATAAAAGTAAATGTTTCATCGACACGGGTATAAAGAAACTCAGGTGAATCTTCCTCAATTTTTTGCGGATATTTTGAACGCTCTAAATTGAACCCTTTATTGATTGCTCTCAAAATGTCTTCAGTCTTGTCATGCATTTTTTTGTAGGGAAACCCTTGGGTGTATTTGAGGGCTTCATCCGTAAGGGGGGCTTGATGTACAAGGGTCATCAGCTGCGAATCGCTCATCACTCGTTTCCGAGGGCGGTTTGCTTCAAATGCTTCAATTTCTCTCCATGCTGCAAGTTCGCGTAGGAGTGCAAGTTTCTTAGGGGGAAGTTTTTTGGCCCCCTTCACTTTAATGTATTGATTACGCGCTGTTTTCTCTTGGTAATGAATGTTGCGATCATAATCGAGCATCTCTTCTTTGAGCCAGTTACTTACTGGAGTACCGCTAATTTTACTCTCGATAATATCTTTAACTTTTCCGAGATAGAGTACATCATCTGCAGCATACTTTTTTTGATTATCACTGAGAGGGCGTCGAATCCAGTTGGTACGCGTTTCAGTTTTAGGGAGGGTTATATTCAGGAGCTCTTTAAGGAGCTTGGCAAGAGATATGGTACAAGGGAGCCCAATAAAACCAGCGGCTTTTCGGGTGTCAAAAATGTTATTAGGAAAGGTGTCAGTGTATTGTCGTATGATTGTGAGATCTTGTACCGCGTCGTGGAGTACTTTGGTGGTCGAATGATCCTCCATCAGTTTTCCAAGGGGAGTGAGGTCTTCAATTTTTACGCCATCGATAAGGTATGAATTACCATCAGGGAGCCCGAGCTGAATAAGTCCTAAAATGGGGAAATAGGTTGTTTCCCACAAAAACTCTGTATCAATTGCTACCGTATCATAGGTAATTGCCACATCTACAATCTGTGTGAGCTGCTCTTTTGTCTCTATCAAATGAATCATAAGAGCCAATGTATAATTATTCTATCTGTTTGGGGTAATTAAAAACAACTATGAGTTCATTGCAGAGATGACTGTATCTATAAGATTAGGGCCCTATTTTTTAACTATTCTATAGACTTTATTGTTTTTGCGTGCGATATAGATACCTGGGTTGAGGCGTGCTAAAGAGCTTTGGGACACGGTGTGTGAGCGTCCATCAAGAGAAGTTATATCGAGAGTTTCTCCATTTTTGAGTTTTCTCGCAAATTGAACCTCACTGATACTGATTACTTTATTTGTTACTCGAGGTTTATTTGATTTGATGGCTGATGTTTTTTTTGTAATGATTTCACTGGTATTAACCGTGATTTTCTGTTCACTCACTGTAGAGTCGAGAACTGTATTGTTCATCTCTACAGAACTGTTACCGCTATTAAAGGTAGAAATGAGTATCACCCCACCGGTAACCATGGCCATTGTCGCTATAAATCCCTTCATCTTGATTTAAATATAACATAAGATGGCTCTAAAAGCTCACTCTAATAAGGGCATACTGCAATTTAATAGAGTAAATAAAGGGTGTTTTGGTATATTTAGCATATGACTGATGGTCCACTTATAGAGCGGGTAACTACCTATTTAGAGTATGTAGCCCACAATCGAAATTTCTCCCCCCATACGGTACTAGCGTATGAAAGGGTGCTTTCTGGATTTATAGAATTTACTGGAAAGGGAACGGTGGTATCTGAATTTACATTCTCTCATTTACAGCAGTATCTCTACTTTCTGGTGTCTGAGCGAAAAGTAGCTCCAGCGACATCAGCGCAATCGATTGCTTGTTTTAAAAGTTTTGGGAATTATCTCATTCGGCATAAACAGATCATGGTTAATGAGGCGACTCGTCTCGTGACCCCCAAAAAACCGCAGACCTTAGTCTCATTTATTTCTCAAAAAGTGATGAGTGTTACTGATACGGTCACTTCAGAGGTTCCTGAGATTCAGGAAAGGAGAGCATTGCTGCTCGAATTATTTTATGGCTCAGGATTGCGACTTGCAGAAGTCCATGATTTGAAATGGGGAGACATTACCTACAAAGCAAGAACAGTAACTGTTGTGGGCAAAGGCAATAAAATGCGGGTAGTGCCCCTTACTCCATCGGCTATTGAATCTCTTCATAAGTATCGTGAACTGCAAAAAGGGCGTGGGGTTCCCGCCGGCTTTAAAGAGTATCTTTTTTTATCTTCGACTGATATGCGCTATAGCAGGCGCACTCTTCAGAGGGATATGGAAACACAGCTTAAAGCACTTGGCTGGGACGGGAAGGCATCTCCTCATGTACTACGCCATTCCTTCGCGACTCATCTTTTAGAGAATGGAGCTGATCTTATGGCTGTTAAAGATATGTTAGGTCATGCGTCACTCTCTACAACGCAAGTGTATACGCATGTTAATACAAAACGATTGAAAGAGTCCTATGCTCAAGCACACCCGAGGGCGTAATGGCACTGTATGCAATTTCTGATCTTCATCTCTCCTTTGGTGTGCCAGATAAAAAAATGGATATCTTTGGAGAAGTATGGAATGATCACCCACAAAAAATAATGGAACAGTGGTTTGAGGTAGTGGGATACGATGATATTGTTATTGTAGCTGGGGATATATCCTGGGCGAGTACGATAGATCAGGCTCTTCCCGATTTGGACTGGTTAGATCAATTGCCAGGAACAAAAATTATAATAAAAGGGAATCATGATTACTGGTGGAGTTCTTATAAAAAGGTGTGTGCCGCACTGCCTGATTCTATAATACCATTGCAGTCTTCACCCATAATTATAGATAGGTATCTCTTTATGGGTAGTCGTATGTGGGATAGAGCTCTTGATATTAAGCAAGGAGGAGACCTTGTTGAAGGCTCGGGAGACAAACTGTTCCAAAAAGAGTTGCATCGATTAGAGACTCAGTTGTTGAGCCTCCCTAAGGAGCATCGGGAGTATACACAGGTTGGTATCACTCATTTTCCACCAGGTGTTCCTTCAACAGAGGGGAGTGAAGTACTATCTCTTTTACATGGTGCGGGAGCTGAGCATGTGGTTTTTGGGCATCTTCATGGAGAGACCCATTATGAGGGTGTTGAAGTGGCATATAATGGTATGCAGTCTCACTTGACATCGTGTGACTATCTTGGGTTTAGGCCTAAAAAAATTGATTGAAATAGGGTCGTGCACTCCTTACCCGTTGGGTAAAGGTCAGATTATCTTTTCTTAACATTCTGGATTTTGTAATATCGATTTTTGTATTTAGTCACGTAGGTCCCTGGGGCAATTTTCTTCAAATCTTTTGCTGATACGGTGAAGTTTTTTCTGTTTTTTAAATCTTTCAAATCAAGGGTTTCACTCGATGCAAGCTTCTTTGCCATACGTTCTGGTGTTGTTTTACGGACCTTAGTAGATACCAAGTTGTTAGTAGAGGGGGTGTAGTCTTTTTTCTCTTTCTTTTGTTTGAAATGTGATGAGAGAGAGTTGAGGACCTCGTGTTTAGAAGGGGTATTTTTGGCAGAGGTATTTGGGGGTGATCGAAGTGTTGCCACAAGTCCAATAGTGATTGTTACCATTGCCATACTTCCAATAAATTTTTTCATATTCCCACCATGTGCCCAAAGTACTCTATTTAATATACTTACATAATCAATTAGTATACTATGAGTATACCACATTTATGAACTTTTAACAAGTTACTCTTTAATGTACTATCGGTACTATCAAAGACAAAATTGAGTTATTATGGCTGTCAGAAAAAATATATGCATTTAAATCGTTTTAATATATGTTTATAAGGGACAAATCTTGAGGAATTCTTTAAAATATTGTTTTTGATTGATCGTCATTTATCCATATTTTCTGATAAATGAGATAGAATTGAGTTTTTAGAGCTGACCTTTAATACAATTTATAAGAACTATATATAGAAGGAGCATTATGAAAAGTACCTTTTTCTTATTTGGATTTATTTTGATAGTAGTTGGGGTTACCGGATGTGCAAACGCACCATGGGAGAAAGCCCAAAAAAAGAATAGCATTAAACAATATGAACTTTTTATTGCCCAAAATCCTGACAATGGCAAAGTGGCTGAGGCCAAAGTACTTCTTGATTCAATGAGCTATTTTGAGGCGGGATCAATTGGGAGTCTTGAGTCATATGAGGGGTATCTTGCCCAATTTCCGGAAGGTAATTATGAGAAAGATGCACGGGATGATATTGAGACTTTGGTCTATGAGAATGCGGCTCGAGAAAGAACTATTGTGATATATAAGGATTATTTGAGTAAGTATCCAATGGGTGCATATATTGACTATGTGAAATCGGATATTGAAGGACTCATATTTGATGAGGCTCTTGATAGTAAAAATCAAGAGAAATTAGAAGCGTATATGTCTCAATACCCTGATGGTGATTTTATAGGTCAAGCAGCAGTAGCACTCATTGAATTAGGGGTTAATCCTGTTGCTCTTCCTGCAGCAAAAAATCTTGCTGAAGAAGAAACTACTGAAGTGGAGAATAGTGCTGCGGTGAAAACAGTTGTTGTTCCGAGTGCACTCGATATTACGCCGGTAGATAGTACTGTTCCTAAGGCAGTAGGGCAGTAGCTATTGAAATTATCACTTGAGCATCGCGAAATAAATCGATATTATTTTTTCTCTTGGGGCCTATTGATATTAATGGGCCTTTCTTCATTTGCTTTTGGACTTTTTGTGTATAGAGGGTTATTCTATGATGAATTTTCTCTCTTCAAAATACTGCTCCTTGCATTTATTCCATATGGCCTTTATTCTATTTTGAGATCTTTTCGCCGAATGGCTTATTGCTACACTTTTTCTAAAGATTCAATTGCTGTAGAGTTTCCCTTTAGAAAAAAAGTATTCCTACCAATCTCAGAAATAGAAGGGGTTGACGTAACCTTTTTTACTACAAAAATTGAAGTAATTTTGTTAGACCCTCAAGGGACTCCCCTTGCGGTATTAACAAAGAGTCGTCGTTTCTTTCAAGATGTTGGTGTCGTACGTAAACTTGCCAACCTCTCGGGGATTCGTTCGGTAAAGTAGCAGTTTTCCTCGATAAACAAAGAGGATGTCTCACTTTGTGAAACGCCCTCTTTGTTTACTATCGAATATTTGATAGTGCAGTTTATACTTGAGTTATATACTCATCAATTTTGGTCATGATATCGGCTTCGGCAATCATCTCTTTGTCTTCGGTGGACCGAATCTTCCACTCATAGGCCCCCTCTTGAAGTGCTTTACCACCGATGGTAATACGGAGGGGTATTCCCCAGAGGTCAGCATCTTTAAATTTTACCCCAGGGCGTTCTTTACGGTCATCCCAGAGTACATCGATGCCTTTTTTAGTAAGAGATTTGTAGAGTGCGAGTGACTTTTCGAAACCCTCTTCCTCTTTACCAATGGTAGAGATTAGGATTGAATAAGGTGCAATCGCGGCAGGCCACTTGAGACCCCATTTGTCGTGATATGTCTCGGCAACACTCGCCATGAGGCGACCAACACCAATTCCATAGCAACCCATAACTACAGGGCGTTTCTTACCAGATTCGTCGAGAAAGGTTGCACCCATTGCATTAGAAAATTTTGTACCAAGCTTAAATATATTACCAATCTCTATGCCGCGGGTTGCTCTGAGTGAAGCGCCGCATGAGCGGCAAGCGCAGCCAGAATCAGCTTGAGCAATATCAGTTTTCTTATCAACGTGATAGTCACGACCAATGTTTGAGTTGAGGTAGTGATACCCTTCTTCATTTGCACCAGTGACGAGGTTAGTGTTCTCAATAACTGACCAATCGGCAATAATGAAAGTATTCTTGGCACCAATAGGGGATGCATAGCCTGGTTCCATACCACAGGTGCGAATGAGCTCATCTGACGCAGGGTGAATTTCTGAAAGTTTTAAAATGTTTTTAACTTTCGTTTCACTTACTTCTAAGTTGCCTTGAATAAGTACGGTGTAGAGAGAGCCTTCTGATTCATAATAGACAGCTTTAAGTGTCTGTTCAGGGGTTACCTTTAATAAGGAAGCAATCTCATTAATTGTTTTAGTATCTGGAGTTGCAACCTTTTCAAGTTCTAAGAAATCACCTTTAGCGGTTGATCGTGCGAATTCTGCGATCTCAGCATTGGCTTGATACCCACATGCGTCACAGAGAATGAGATAGTCTTCCCCGTTAGGTGTCTCGAGCATAAATTCATGTGCTTGTTTACCACCCATAATACCGGTGTCAGATTCAACAATTACTGGATCAATTCCTACACGATTAAAAATGCGGGTATAGGCATCGAGTGCACCAGTATAGTAGGTGTCGAGATCTTCAGTAGAAGAGTGAAAACTATAGCCATCCTTCATGATGAATTCTTTAACTCGTATAAGGCCTGCCCGGGGACGTGCCTCATCGCGAAATTTTGTTTTAAATTGCCAAAGCATAAAGGGAAGTTGCTTGTATGAACTGAGTACATGACGAGCGAGGTCAGTGATGGCCTCTTCATGGGTCATAGCGAGTACCATATCGTGTTTCGTTCTATCTTGAAAGCGGAGCAATTCATTTCCGATGCTATCATACCGATCAGCCTCGAGCCAGAGTTCTTTGGGGTGAACAACGGGAAGGTCTACCTCTTGGCCGTCAATAGCAGTCATCTCTTCACGTATGATTGCTTCAATTTTCCTGAGAACTTTGAGTCCCATGGGGAGAATAGAATATATCCCTGTTGAAAGCTGTTTAATATAGCCTCCACGAAGTAAATAGATGTGGCTAGGGATCACTGCATCACTAGGAGTCTCTCTGAGGGTGGTATAAAATAATTTTGATACTAACATACGATCTCGTTTACTTGTGTAAAAAACAGCTAATTTTTAATTTTGTACGTAGCGAGAAAGATAATTAATTTATCTTTTCAATAACATGGAATCGGGCTGTTTTAGCCAAATAGTCCGGATATGGAGAGATTCTTGCAAGGGTCTCTCAGTCGATTCAGGAATCTTATGAAACAGCTATTTTCACCTTTTATTACCCTAATTTTTGTTATAAGTGGATCAGTTACTTCACTATCTGCTTCAGCTGCTCTGGGACAGGGAGCTAAAGGGACAGGAACTATTCAGTCGGCCATCCCTATAGAGCATAAAATGCTTAATGTGAGTGTTGGGTTTGAACACGCAAGTGGAACCGACCTTGGAGTAAAAAATATGAATGGCGTTGTGGCAACGACGGATCACTCTACGAGTAGTGAGGCCATTCGACAAACCAGTTATGCTGCTCTGACCTATGGATTGTTTACCTTCTTAGAGACAGGGTTGTATGTGCCTTATTATAGGGACAATTTATTGGGCAACGAAGAGACTGGCATTGGTAATGTGAAAACGTCCTTTAAATTTAATTATCCTCCATATCCACATAAAGGAGGGTTTGAACTCTCTTATTTGCTACAACTTGACTTTCCCACTGGTGGAGAGGAGTACCCTAAAGGGTTTAATAGGCATGGATGGTATGCAACTGATAGTAATACAACTCCCTATGGTAATAGTAATGTAGTAACGACTCTTAAGCTTCTCACCACCGCTAACTTTGGTGCGATTGAGGGTATGTTTCCTTTACATCTTCATCTAAATTGGGGCTTAGTACTCGGGGCTGCAGATGCGAGTAATGTACTGCTTTTGGATGCTGGTGTTGATGTGAATATTAAAAAGTATGTTTCACTCTTTTGGAGTGCAGAGACTGAAGTGTTCGTAGATCATGCGACCAAAGAGATTCCGATTACTGACTATCCTATTGTTCACAGTGCAGGTATAGAGGCTCATGTTCCTGATATAAACCTTACGTTTACTGCTGGTGCAAAGTTTGGTACTAATATGCAGGACTCCAGTTATTATCTCATTAATGGAGAGTCAGTTGGATATTCTGTGGTTCCAGAAATGAGTATTTTTGGGGGCGTCTCATTTGGAATTTCATTTTTGCCCAAAGATAGTGACGGAGATGGTGTTCTCGATAAAGTGGATTCATGTCCGAGAGATAAGGAAGATTTTGATGGTTTTGAAGATGGTGATGGCTGTCCTGAAACAGATAATGATGGCGATGGTGTTCCAGATCAAAATGATAAGTGTCCGTTAAAAGCAGAAGATCGTGATGGTTTCAAAGATGAGGATGGTTGTTTAGATGCTGATAATGACTTTGATACTATTCTGGATGATGACGACAAATGTCCTAATGAACCAGAAGATGGTGACTCTTTCGAAGATGAAGATGGTTGTCCAGAGTTTGATAATGATAAAGATGGAATTTTAGATCTTGCTGATAAGTGTCCCCTTGAAGCTGAAGATCGTGATGACTATGAAGATGGCGATGGCTGCCCCGACATGGATAATGATAAAGATGGCGTTCCCGATGCTGTAGATAAATGTCCGAACAAAGCGGAAATTGTAAATGGATATCTCGATGGAGATGGGTGTCCTGATGAAGAACCTAAATTTAAAATGAAGAAAAAGAAAAAGAAAAAAAGAACGAGAAGAAAACGTCGATAACCAGTGATGAGTTAGATTTTAAAGAATGGGTTGCTGAATTAAGTTGCCCATTTTTTTATGCATAAAAGTAACGCTTCACGGGTAATGGGCTTTGCTATGAAATCATTCATTCCCATTTTGTGGCATGATTGAATGTCGATATTTTTTGTATGTGAGGAACTTCCTACTATAATGGTCTCAGTATTACCCATTTCAACACGTATCTTTTGAGTAGCTTCAATACCATTCATTTGTGGCATGTTACAATCCATAATAATAAGATGAAACCTTTGTTGACTTAATTGTGTTAAGACCTCTATGCCATTCGATGCGGCTACGATAGTATGACCTTGTTTTGATAAAATGGTAGACAATAGTTTTTGTGTAGCATAGTTATCATCTGCAATCAATATTGTGAGTGGATTCGTCACAACCTGTTCCCTCTCTCATAGGTCTACTGAAGTGTCAGTCTTTTTATTTTAGCCAAAAGGCGAGTTCTTCTGTGGTCTTTTCATGGTCACCAAGATTGAGCTCAATGATTTTTCTGAGATGGGTAAGGGTCTCTGTAGTGAGTGAGAAAAATTGGAGTCCAACATAGTTTTCATGATGGTGAACTGCTTCACATTCGAAAGAGAGTACTATGTCACTCGCAGGTAAGGTGAGTTCTACATGGCATGTTTCACCATTTTTAATAGGAGGTTCAAAAGTAAAGCTAATAAGAGCCCCTTTGAGTGAAAGATCATGCAGTTCAGCATCAAAAAATTCGTCTCTATATTTGACTTTAGTTTCACCTTCAAAATGTATGCGGCTAAAATATCGCTTATTTTCCACAGGTAACCCGCGCTAAATTCTATAACTATTATACCATATTTTGATAAATTGTGCAATTTTGCCGGGTCTTTTGCAGGGGTAATAGGGGGAGTGTACATTCCATTAAAATATTTTTACATTGCTTTCGTGATGGTATAAGAGTTGGGTGAGTGTGCAAAAAGTACTTATGGGTTATTATGATCGCTATAGGCGGTTTATACCGGCTGGTGCATTTATTGGCGGGTTCCTTTGGGATAGTATTACTTTAGGAGTTAAGATTGAAGTAACAGATCTTTGGATATTAACTCTCTATTACCTTGGTGCTACTGCTTTAATAAGTCTGCTTTCATTCGAAAAGAAGTGGCGGTGGTACGAGAAATACCCTCTTGCCCTCCAGTTTCTACAAGGAAGTCTTTTTAGTGCCCTTGTGGTCTTCTATTTTAAAAGTAGTCATACGAATGGGACCTATATTTCGGTCATATTTCTGAGTCTGGTACTCTGTATCAATGAGTTTTGGTCGGGTCACCTTAATCGAAGAGGGGTGCTTCAAGGTCTCTATACTCTCTGCGCTACAATGTATCTTAATTTCCTTATCCCTCATTTGGTCGGGTCACTTTCGTCTTTTTGGTTTATCATAAGTCTCTTCATTGCCCTTGGACCGTCATTTTACTTTCTGAAAATACGTAAGCTTCCGTTGGTGGCCTTACGTACACCATTAGCAGTTGCAGGGGCTCTTTTGCTTCTTTTTGTGTTGGGTCTCATTCCTCCGGTGCCACTCGTGCTGAAGGATCAGGTCCTTTGTCGGGAATTATCAATTACTCATAATAAATACCGCTGTATAGTGCAAAAACCATCATTATTAGAACGTGTCGGATTGCAAGAGCATTCACTTACTCTCCCAATGGGAGAAAAGATATGGTGTTTGACTTCTGTTTTTGCACCGCTTGCTGTAACTGCAGAGCTCGAACATCGATGGCTTTGGTTTAATAGTGAGGAAGATGAGTGGGTATTGATTGATACTGTAGCATTTGTCCTTAAAGGAGGGCGTGATGCTGGCTGGCGTTTCTATTCTTCTAAAGCGAAGTGGCGAACTGGGTTATGGCGTATTGAAATAGCTCTCCAGGGAGGAGGAGTAATTGGGTATACAGAAATGGATATTGTGGAAGGAGCCCATAGGGAGGGAGCGATTCACATGTTGCAGTAACTTACCGTTCGTCTTGTCTTGTCAGTGCGCGTTACTCAATTTCAAAATATTCACCACTATTCGCTGAAACAGGATTAGTTTCTAGAATTTGAGTATTCATCAATTTCATTCGATCGATCAATTGATATATAATTTTGTCCTTGATCTTTTCACGGATTTCTGCACTGAGATTATTCATGAGAAGTGGATCGATTTTTAAGACAAGTGATGTTTCGAGTGCACTGACAGTACTGGTGCGAGGAGCGTTGGTAAGGAATGAAACTTCTCCAAAAAACTGTCCCGGCTTTAGTTCGGCTAGAGGTTGAGAGTGGGTACTGTGGGTTACTGATACTGAACCCGAAAGTAAAATATAAAACACAGCATCTTTGGTATTTTCTTCAATAAGTATTTCACTCGCTTCATACTGTAGAATATTAGTAAAGCACGAGGCTATTTTCTTTTTTTCAAGAGGTGCAAAAAGTTCAAAAAAAGGAAGACGTTGAATAATATCAAAAATTTTTCCATTGCCGACAGTGGTGATCTCTTTCATTGGTGCAATTTGGTGAAATGCTTAATTGAGTATAGCACAGATTGAGTGTATTGTGAAGAATTAAATGTGAGAGCTTACTATTTAGTAGAGGGGACCGCCAGCAATACGATCGTTACACACGGGGCAGTGATCTGAACAACGGGTTATACCGGGGTGTTTAGTGAGGCCTTCAGTGAGTAATGTGAGTGCAGGTGATGCTTCAATTATCATGGTTTTAGCACTTCCCATAGTTGTATTGATCGTTGCTTTTTTTATGATAGGTAAAAGAGCTTGAAACCCTTCAGAACAGCCTCCTACAGAAACAGGTACTGTTTTGTGGTCAGATGCTTCTGTCCATCTTAAAAAGGGTTTTCCACCGATACATTCTTCTGCGTAATGAATCAGGGTGAGCTTGGTAAGTAGTACACCAATACAGAGTATTACTCCTGAGTGAGCGACGATTTCTCTCAGTGGCGCCGCTACGTTGAGGTTTGTTTGACTGCCGCATATTTCTTGAGCGAGGGGGCCGACAGCGGTAAATGAGCAGAGTGCGTTGTTGCCGCGGACAGCATCAGTGTGATTGAGCACTGTTTTTGAGAAGACCCCCATGTCAGAGTCGATCTCTTTTGTGTCTGGTGTAAAGGGGGGCATGTCTTTATAGGCCCATTGGCCAGCGTAATTCCATGCATTACGCAAGGGGCGATGCATTTCGTCTGGGGGGGTGAGGAAGTCCCATGAGTGGGTTGGGGCTACAATAGTGTTACCTCTAGATAGAAAAATTTCTAAAAGTTGCTCTGGGTTAAGGGAGTTGTCTTGAGGTGCTGAAAGGGCCGAAAAGGCAGAGTGGATAGCAATGACCCGGTTATTCAGATTGTAGGTGTCCAAAAAGGAGGTAATGTCTGCTGTTGTAGTGGTCATTTTGGGCCAAAAAATAGGTTCCAAAGGAAGATAAGAAAAATGTGATTCAAAGTTGCAATAATTTCTCAAGATTAGAGGGTCGAAGCCGATATGTAATAGTGGAGCACTATATGATTACTGATTTTGTTTTAAATCCATCTGTTCGAGGTCTCAGAGCCAATAGTTTTGGTTCTGCTGGTGAGGCTGTGCCTGTTTCAGGCGCTGAGTCAGTTGTCGATTTTGGTGCAATTCCAGAGAATGCTCAAAAAACTCAACGGGAAGGGGGGGCGGTCCAAGGAATAGCTCAAAATGCCTATTCTCTTGCACTTTCACCTGAAGCACAGGCATTGTTAGCCCAACAAGCTCCAACTACCGATAAATCAATAGGAATAGATTCACGTTCTTCTGTTAAAAGTACACCTTCAGGTAAAGAGACCTCAGTTTCAGATACATCAGCAAAGGCTCCCATTGATGATGCAGAATTAAGTGAAGAGGAACAGGCTCAGGTAACAGAAATGAAGGCGCGCGATCAAGAAGTGCGTACTCATGAGCAGTCTCATTTAGCGGCAGCTGGCCCTAATGCACGGGGTGGTGTAAAATTAGAATATGAGAGTGGCCCTGATGGCAAACAATATGCGGTTAGTGGTCATGTCGATATCGATGTTTCAAAAGCTGATACCCCAGAAGAGACTATCACTAAAGCAGAGCAGATACAACAAGCGGCACTGGCACCCGCTGAACCTTCTTCAAAGGATCGACAAGTTGCAGCAGAGGCAACACAGCTTGAGAGTGAAGCCCGTGAGGAATTGCGAGAAGAAACACACGAGGGAGTGACCGAAGTCACTGGATCCTTCTCAACTACCGATGATACGAATGAAGGTGGGCACGAGTCCCTCAATCAAAATACTTCAAAAAATGAAATCATACCAACAGCAACTACCCGATCATTACAGTCTGGGCTTAATCAACGCTTTAATGGGTATCAATCTCAAAGTGGTGGGTTACTCAATATTGTAGCGTAATACGGCAACGAATCTACTCAATCATTCTTGTAAATCAATCAAACCTTTTATTCCATAGATATTGGTTGATCCAAGTTCTGGATGTATCGACCTGCTATAAAATGAGTGTTGCCTAAAAAGGTTGAGCACCACACCAAGTGACCACGTAAAAGGTTGTGATGAAAGCCCCATTTGGAGGGTGAATTCGGGGAATACATCCCAGCTGACTCCATATTGTTTTCTCCAATTACCATTTTCCCCTTCACGTATTGCTGTTGAGAGCTTGAGCTGTGAGTTAACCTTGTAAGCGGCCCCTATAGATATGAGCATTGGTTGTTGCATTGATCCCGGAGAACTGACGATATTTGAAAGGGTCATGCCCATTGTTATTTGAGGGAGTGGAGCTGCTATCATACCTGTTTTGAGCACTCCACTTATATACTGTCGACCAGGGAAGTATTCCGAATTGATCGTGCCTTGAAGCCCAAAAGTAATCCAGTCCCAAAAGGTGTGTGCAAGACTCAGTCCATATTGAGTTTGAGAATAGAGATGCACCGACTCTGTTTTTGCAATATCCAGTGCGAAGGATATTTCATATAGGGAGAAGGCGACACCTCCTTGAGTGTGGGAGAGGCCAGGTATTGAGTAGGGCGAGCAGGCTGAAATATTGACGTCGATAATTTTAGAGGGTACTCGAATGGCGGGGTTGTTACTGGATGTATGAGAGATCGAATCAGTTAGAGTACTACTTCCTGCAAGGCCAGTAGAGATGTCACAACTGAAATGATTGCTGTTTGGAAAGGTGAGTGTCAGGGTGAGAAGGACGAGTATAAGAGTTGTGCGAATCATGGTTGGATAACAATGGGAGTTTTAGAAAGAGGTTCGTTATTAAATTGACTGGTAAGTATATAAAGGCCGGGGTGACTCATTTGGCCATTAGTGCGTGATCCATTCCAGTGGAGTTGTGTTGTGCCACTTTCACTGATAAGTTCTTGCATAACCCTATATCCAGAGAAGTCAAATACTTGCCAGCGAAAGGTCTCATTAACTTTTAAGGTGAGTGTCCCGTTGATACAGGTTTCTGGAGTGTCCCCGATGCAGTTTCTATCACTTAAGGAGAATGAGTTACTGAGAGTGTCGATTGGTACAAGAGCCCCAGGAGTTCCGGTTTCAAAAGATGGCGAGCTATTCCATTGATCTGAGAATGGCGAGAGGCGCGTAAGTGCAGTTCCTGAGGTAACCTGAGAGGCACTCCATGTTACTGAGTCAGTAATGAGAGCTGGTGATGTCGTTATTAAGAATGCTCCTCCGCTATTTGAGAGAGTGTACCATTTAGGTGGTTGAATGATACAGAGTCTAAGGGTACCGTATACCTCTTTAAAGGTAATGGAATCTTGAGTGAAGACGCACTGCTCCATAGGCTTAAGTTTCTTTTTTGAATTTGGTTCCACAAGTGAATAGGGTTTTCCTCCTTTGTGAGAGGGCGTTCGGAGAGTGAGAGTTGTTAAGGAGATTGAGTGTTCAGATCTGTTACTGAGTTCGTACCATTCGGGCTGATCGCCAGTAGGTGCTGGATAGAGTTCAGAAATGAAAAGATCGCCTGGATCAATCTGAATACATTCTGTGTTACTAGGCAGTGTGGCATCACAGTACAGTAGCGTTTCTTCAGAAAAATTATTCGCTGCAAAAAGCGGTGGATAGCTTAGGCAGAATAGTAGACATGTAATAGTTTTCATCATGTCCATTAGACGTTGATGAAAACTATTAGGGGATTATATGAGAGATAATGTTACTCTCTCATGAATTTAAATCTGAGAGAGAGTAAATGACTGTATAATTACTGGGCAACAACATCCACTAGAATAAAGGCGTGGTCTGCTGCTGAAAGCGATACGCCGTCCCGTATTTCTGGACCGAGAGGGTGAATGGAGTGGTGTATACTGGTGAGGTAGTTACGTGCCAGAACATAGTCGAGTTGTTCGGTAAGGGTTGATGTAGGGTCTCTGAGCTCGATACCATAGGTTGCTTTACTTGATGTGATGGATTCCCAAAGGTCAAAGAACCCATCATCACTCATTAACATTGCGTGTGCTGGGGCGCCAGGTTTTGAGTTGAGGTCTCCTAATACGAGCTGTGGAGATGTACTGATGTAGCTACTGTCGAGAAAAAGGAGGAGTTCTTCGGCTTGAGGTGCATTATTAAAAACCTCAAAATGGGTGTTGTTAAGCTGCCAATTGGGGCCATTTCCCTTTTTAAAACTGGCTTGATGGACTGCTCTAATAGAACTCAAAGTAGTATTTAAATAAGGGAATGAAACACGTGTCGGCAGGGAGAAGGTGTCTTCTTGGGTTTTGGTAATGCTTTGTTTGTAGAGAAAGGCATTACCTTCTGCAAACATAAATTTGAGAGGAATGGTGTCAAAGGCCAAAGTGTCAAAAGCGAAGGGATTAAGTTGATGGAGGGTGGCGCTGTATGGGGGGGATGGGCTCTTTACATTGAGGGAATCAAGAAGTTGGTTGAGGAAGTCGGTGGTGTCTATTCCATGGCGCTCAAAATAGAGCACTTCTTGAAGGGCGACCACATCGGGGCTATAGTGAAGTATTGAGTCTGCCATAATTCCAATACGTGCATTAGCCATACTTGAATCATATTCTGCATAGATGGTCTGAATTTTTCCGTAGAGGAGCTCAATGTTGGTTGCACCAAAGAGTGTGGTTAGATTAAAACCAATAGCCATATTGAGGCTTGCAACACGGAGGGTGTCTTGAGGAATTGAAGTGTTGAGTGTTTGTATGCTTTTGTTTGTTTTGGGAGGGGGTGATGTTGATGAATTATCATCGGAAAAAAGGCACCCATTAAGTATTAAGAGTGTAATGGATAGTGCCAGTATCAGTTTCATAAATTCTCCGGATGAATGTAAATAATATAGTAGTTAGCGCAAAAGAGCGAAGATAATTCGATTTTATTTAGATAGAAACAACAAGAGTGATATATATAAACAAGCCACTAAAGTCGCCTGAAACAGTGTCCAGGAGCGAGTTCCCTTTCTGCTCATCTGTGAGTAACGTAAATTCGTCAAAGGCATTTCCAAGGCCACGATATTCTTTAATATAGAGAGTCTGTTCGTTAGTGAGGGGTCTACCCAGTGCAAGGTTGAATATTTGAGATGATCCTGATGTACGTGTTGTGGTAAAGTGGTCCAATATGACCCATCTATATCCCATAGAAAGTGAAATCCCAAAATAGGAAAAGGGTTGCACAATAAAGTCGGTCGTGAGCTTATAGATAGGGTTAAGATCGGGCTCGAGCGAAAAAGAGAGGGTGTTTTTTTGAGCTGGTGCACCCACCGCAGGAAGAGTGTACTCTTGTAAAATAAGTTCACTACTTCCTATAAGTATACCGATTCCTCCAGCGAGGGTAACTGAGAGGATTTTATTGAGGGGGTAACGGTAGCCTCCTGAAATCCAGAGTGGTATAAACGTATAGTGCTGAGCTGAATTCAAACAACCAGTGATACCACTTCCTCCTGATGTTAGAGTAAGATCATCATTACAGAGGGTACTTGATACTAAGTTATTCTCTGTGTCACTAAAAAAGGTGTTCTCTTGCTTGAATGATGTACTCCAGTAGTCGGCACCCACTCCAGCTACTATATGTGCTGAATGTAAGAAAGGAGAAAAATGGTAGAGTATTTCTGAATGCGCAAAGAAAGAGTGACTAATGTATCCCATTGAAAAGTCGCTCACTCCCATTTTCATGGTGTTAATCTTGTTGGATAGCAAGGCTGTTGCGCGATTTAGTTCTGTAGGGTCTTGACGTTGATACCCACCACCAATTTTAATTGAAACACTAGGGGGTGACCGGTCGGCATAGAGACTGGCATACACACAAAGAAAGGCCAAAAATGACCTTATAATATTATTGGATAGTGAAAATGTAATCATGGAGTAGTCTATAGTTAATCTACAGAATACTCTTTAGGGTGGATATAGCGTTCAGGGTTTAGAGGACGACCATTTTTATGAATTTCGTAATGGAGATGTGTTCCTGTTGTTCTTCCTGTTTTGCCCATATAACCGAGTACTTTACCCCGTGAAATAAACTGACCTTCTTTCACATCACTTTTATTAAGATGACCGTACACACTCTCGATTCCATTCCCATGATCAATGACTATATAATTACCAAAAAATTTACCAACTCGAGAGCGTTTGATTACGCCATCTGCAGGTGAAATAATTGGTGTCCAAGGTTTGTTTGCAATATCCATTCCTTCATGTAAACGATACTCACCAGTAACAGGATGTACACGCATACCAAAGGGAGAAGCATCTCTACCATAAGTTGGAGTGATAGAAGGAATATATCTCCATGAGTCAATTTTACGCTCAAGATGTTTTTGGAGTTCTTGAAAGTGCCCGACTTGCACTTCTGCTTGTCGTTCGAGGTAACTCATTTTTGATTGTACAGAGTTGTTGAGCTTGAGAGCGGGGAAGGTGAGGTTGATCATTGCTGAGTCATGATCAACAGGACCACCAATACCGAGAAGTCTAATTTCTGGATCGATAGTTTTAAAATTGTATTTTTCCCGCAGACTATTGTCATCATGCGAAAGCTGTGCGATTGTTTTTATATAACCATCAAGTTCAGTGTTCAGTAATTTTGTCTTCTCTATATTGCTGATTTTAATTTTCACCAATTGATGAAGGTGAATTTGATGATATGTAAGGCTTCCCATTTGTGCAACAAAAAGTAAGAGGCCGACAAATACAACTTTTTTAAACAGTGAAAATGACGAGACAACAATGCCAGGAATAGCAAAATGGTGAGTTTTATTACTATTTAATCTTAGATTTATCAAAAGTTTCCTGTCTAACATTCTGTTAAGATTCCCTTAGTCGTATTAAAATAGGTAAAACACTATAAATCTGATACTCAATTATACTCAATTGTAAATTGTTTGTAAAAAGAATTCGTAAAATGAGGGTGTAATTTCTCTATTTTATTAAACATGCCACTAATAATGCAAATTACTAAAACTCTTGGAGCTTTTCTAAGGTTTCATTGGCATGGGTGATTTTTTTGACGGTATCACGATCTTTGAGATCCGAAACTGATTCTGAAATCTTTTTGCCTACTTCAGTATCGGCTGGATACGCATAAAGATCTTCCGGTGTAAAAGGGAGGTTATTATAAATGGCATAGCCATCAGATTCATTAAGCGAGTCAAAGAGAGTACCGTTAAGTGGTGCGAGATATTCAAGTACTCCAAAGAGTACAATGGTAAATATGTAGGTCTTGATAATTCCCAGTGCACCTCCCGAAAGACGGTTTGCCATATTCAACGGTGTTGCATTTATGAGGGTATTGATGTATTTACCGGTGTATTGAACAACAATAAGCGAAAGGATAAAGAGTAAGACTGCTACTATGACTGGAGTAAATCCTGGAGCTTCTGGGTAGACTCCCGTTACAAGAGCCACACCTTGTTCGGTAAATGAAAAGGCACAGAGCGCGCCAGCAACAATAGATGCGAGGCCAAAGAGGGCTTTAATAAACCCTTTCCAAATTCCAGTTACCAAGAAAAAGGTGAGTGCTCCAAGGCAGATAATGTCAATCCAGTTGTTATCCATAGTTCGCTGTGTTTCGATACAAGTATGTTCAAAATGTAACTATTTAAGGCCCATAAGACCCGAATTAATTATCTTTGTAAGCCCTTGCAACTTAAGTTTATACAGGTTTAGAACTATGCTCGAGTCGATCCGTACAAAATGCGAAACCGGTACCCCTATCACTAATGAAGAGGCGCTCTATCTCTTTACCGAGGTATCAAAAGATACCCTGTATCAAATAGCCGACTCGGTAAAACGTCAGAAACATCACGACTCTGTGTATTGGGTAAATAATCGTCAAATTAATTACACCAACATTTGTATAAAAAGCTGTTCATTTTGTGCCTTCTCAAAAATCCGTAAAGGAGATGAAGGGGCTTATGAATGGACTCTTGAAGAAATTTGTGATAAGGCACGAGAGGCGGTTGAACGTGGCGCTAAAGAGCTCCATATCGTAGGTGGGTTACATCCCGATCACGACTATAGCTTCTATCCGATTATGATCGGAACACTTAAGGAGTTATTTCCAGAGGTAATACTTAAGGCATTTACAGCAATCGAGATTCTCCATTTTAGCACAATCTCAGGTAAATCAGTAGAAGCAGTACTTATAGAGCTTCAAGAATGTGGACTGCAATCATTGACTGGTGGTGGTGCGGAAATCTTAGAGCCTGAAATGCGTAATAAAATTTGTAAAGGCAAAGAGTCTACTGATGAGTGGATTGCAGTACATAAGTCAGCGCATACTTTGGGACTTTTTTCAAATGCTACCATGCTTTTTGGTCACATAGAGTCGTTTAGTGATCGCGTAGTACATATGGAGTATATTCGCAACTTACAATCGGAAACCGAAGGTTTCTTCTCATTTATTCCCCTTGTCTTTCACCCCGATAATACCCGTCTTGGAAAAAAAGTAAGTCAAATGACTTCTGAAGAAGACATTCTAAAAACTATTGCTGTTGCACGAATCTATCTTCATAATGTTCCCCATATAAAGGCTTATTGGATGCAGGTTGGAATTGATACCGCTCGTAAATCATTGCATTGTGGTGCTTCAGATCTTGACGGAACTATTATGGAAGAGAAAATTACAAATGCTGCAGGTGCACGATCTGGCACTGGAATGACGGTCTCTATGCTTGAGGGCTTAATAAAGGACGAAGGGTTGAGTCCTGTTGAACGTAATGGCGTCTATGAGGTTCAGGGCTAATTTCTAATTAGGAATAGCTCTGTTAGAACCACTCCGCTCTGTCGCGGTCAAGTCTATCTTTAAGGTTTTCAACAACTTCATAAGGCATTTTTAATGAGCCTATATCACACCCTGATTCAAATGAGTGAAAGTCTGAGCCACCTGATTCAACAAGATCATATTTAGTTGCCATATCTTTATATTTCCTGTTGATGGGGCCTTTTTGTAGATGACTATACGTCTCTATCCCCACAAGACCAACTTCTTTGAGATGTGGGATAATATCATCACACTTTGAGGCATAGGGGTGGGCAAGTACGGGAATTCCGCCAGCATTTTTAATAATAGCAATAATCTGTTCTGGGTTATGTCCACGACGTTCAACAAATGCAGCACCATTATCACCAAGGTATTTTGAAAATGCCTCAGAAAAGCTCGAAACATATTCTTCTTGTACCATGGCTTGGGCGATATGTGGACGTCCAAGTACACCTCCATTGGCATTTTTAACAACCCGCTCATAGGATATGTCGATACCATGAGTCTGTAATTTTTTTAATATGGCTTTTGTTCTAGAGTGACGGATTTTTAACTGCTCCTGAATAGCCATATTAAGGGGTAAATTGGTGTGGTCAAAAAAGTAGGCAAGAATATGAATATCTTGTGCATCCAGTACTGCAGTTAATTCTGTTCCTGAAATGTAATCAATTCCATTCTCAGCAGCATATTGCGCGACCACATTAATGCTTTCAAAGTTGTCGTGATCCGTAATTGAAATTGCCTTGAGGTTTTTTTGTTTAGCAAAATCTATTATAGCATGAGGGCTAAAGGCGCCATCAGAAAGTGTCGAATGCATATGCAAATCCGCATAGTCTCGAGGGAGCTGGTTTCGTCGTGCTCGTTTTTTTCTGTAGTTTGTTGCCATTAAATCTAAATCCCTACATGCATTTTCAGCTGGGTAAAAAGTGTGTTAAACTCACTATCACTCTTTAAATTTAGACTAATGTTTAAGAAGGGGGTGAGCTTCTCACAATTAATACCAACCCTGTACTCAGCGCCACTGACACAACTCAGAAAGAGTTTTGGGTATGACTCACTATTTTCTAAATAGATTACTAAGTCGTATGAACTTTTACGTACATGAGTGGCAATTGCCTTAAAACGTTTGTCGCCATACTTGAAATGTTCAAGGGGGAGGGTGATGAGTTCAACCTTTAATGATTGCACTATATCTTTTTGTTCTTGAGCGCAAAGAATGTGTATTTTTTTAGAGCCGACCTCTTGAATGAGTTGATTTATAAAGGGGGAGAGGCGACTGAGCCTGCTGGGGTCTTGAGGTGCAATGACTAGTATTGAGTTATACACACTCTTTCCGACAAACTTAACTGGCTGTGATTTTAACCCTGTTCTTTTAAAGAGAATACTTTTTACATACCGCTTTGGCAAGAAATTGAGCAGCATATAGGGAAACGATTTAGCAAAAGTACTATTTGTTGGTTTCATATTCTCTTTTTTGACTTAAAAAAGGCAATAAAGCCAATTTTACAAAATTTTGAGGTATCCTAAATATATTATTAATCAAAAAAAGATGCCGTAGAAATTTTGGATATATACAAAAGCGGCTCTCCTTGGTTAAGGAGAGCCGCTTTTAAGATTAAGAAAAGAAGTTAGATTAAAGAACTTTTTTAAGAATCCAGAATTCTTCGAGTCCTTCCCGTTCAGGGATAGAACTTTTTACTTTGATGCGGTCTGCAATATCAAAAATGCCATCAAGTCGTGCCATAAGCTCAACTTCTGATGTCGGGTGTGGTGGCCCTTGCATAGTATTGCCTTGGGTAAATGGGTAAAAAAGTGCAATAACTATACCGTCATCACGAAGCATTTTATACCAAACCTCAAAGTATTCATCTCTACGACCAGGGTGTATTGCAGAGAAGGTGTTGTATTCAAAGATCATGTCAAACTGGCCGAGGTCATCTGGGTTCAGGTCAAAAATGTCGGAATCGAGCGCTTTAAAGTTTTCGTGTATACGAGATAAAGAATCAAGAGCGTCAACAGCTGTCGGACAAAAATCAACAGCAAGTGTTTCATACCCGCGATTGGCCCATTCAATAGCATCGCTCCCGCGACCAGCTCCAGGAACAAGAACACGCCCCTCTTTTGGGCAAGCATCTTCTTTCATAAACTCTATAAGGGCAGGTGTAGTATCACCAATGCTCCAAGAGTCTTTTTTCTCTGAATATAATTTTTCCCAAAAATCAGGTAAATTTTGAGTTAACATTATGCAACCTTTTGTTGTTGTGTAACTAATTGTCCGCACGCTGCAAAAATATCTTGTCCTCGAGGAGTCCGTTTAATAATATAGGTACCTCCGCGATTGACAGTATTGATAAATTTCTGAACATCTTCTTCAGAGGGCGGTTGAAGTCCGTTATCGTTCCCTGCATTAATTGGAATACAGTTCACTTTTACATTGCGCCCTTTGGTGATTTCCAAAAGCTCTTTTGCAGCCTGTTCGGTACAGGTAAGGCCTTTAATTAAGATATATTCAAACGTGATATAGTTATTCGTTTTCTCTATATAGTAATCAACAGCTTCGAGAAGCTTCTCGAGGGGGTAGCCTTTGTTAATTGGCATGATCGACTCGCGCATTGCATTGTTACTACCATTAAGGCTAATAGCAAGCTTACACGGGGTATCTTTGTCGGCAAACTCATAAATTTTTGAGATTACACCAGATGTTGAAACAGTAATGCGTTTCTGAGCCAGTGCAAAAAGCTTATCATCTTGTAGTATTTGAACCACAGCTTGCACATTGTCAGCGTTTCTCATCGGTTCACCCATACCCATAAAAACGACGTTACTTATTGCCAATCCTTTGTCGGCAAGATGTTCATTTACAAACATTACTTGCTCAATTATTTCACCGACACTCAAATTCCTGATAAAGCCCATTTTGGCAGTACTACAAAACTTACACCCCATAGCACAACCAACCTGAGTAGAAATACAGATAGATTGTCTTTTAGAGCTTGGAATAAGTACGGTCTCGATAAGTTTGTCATCGTGGGTGCGAAGAGTCCATTTTATGGTCCCATCACTTGATACCTGGCGATTGTTCTCTTTCAGTGTTCTGAGAGTATAGGATTCTGATAAAATTTTTCTAACATTTTCTGGTACATTGACCATGTCATCAAATGATGAAACAGACTGTTTAAAGATCCAGGAGTAAACCTGATCTGAACGGTATGCTTTAACTGAGTGCGAAAGGAGAGTCTCTTTCAGCGCGTCTTTGGATAATGACTTGATGTCTTCTTTTATCATGGCATGAAAAGATAGCAAAAAAGTACTCATATTGCTATAGCTTGGGGGCAGTTTGACACTTTTAGAATTGATAAAATCACAAAATACAATTTGGTTATTCGACTATGATCTTACATTATATGGTTTTGACGAGGTCCATGTTTTGGACTCTATGGATGTCTATATGTCACAATATATTGCCGATTTTTTAAAAATTTCCCTAAAAGAAGCCAATGAACTCAGAAAGTCGCACTGGCGGAAATATGGTACAACACTCAATGGATTACGGGCTACTTATGAGGTAAATCCTCACGATTTTTTTGATTATATTCATTCAGGTGAAAATATCAAAAAGCCGCAAAAAAGTATAAAAATTAGAGAGCACTTAAGTTCAATCGTTGGGCGCCGTTGGGTTTTTACTAACGGACGACGGGATTGGGCTCAATCGGGACTCGATGCTATTGGTATTTCAGACCTCTTTATTGATGTCTTCGACATTGAATTTTTTAATTGGTCTGGGAAGCCTTATCCTGAAGTTTACCAGCAGGTCCTTGATGCTGTGGTGCCAACAAGTGAAAATCCCATTGTATTTCTTGATGATAAGAGAGAAAATATTGTGACGGCAAAAGAGTTTGGGTGGACGACCGTTTGGATGACACTCAGTGATGATGTTGAGCCTGCAGCAGATTATAGCTATTCAGGATTACTCGAAATGTTTGATACTCTCAATGGCTAAAAGTTTTTTTATATGTGCGGGTGATCATTCTGGGGTACTTATTGGGGCCAGAGTAATGGATCAGCTTACGGCACGATATCCTGGGTGTACCTTTAAAGGGGTTGGCGGTGATGCTATGATTGAGCGGGGTCTCAATACCCTTGTTCCCTTTTCTAAAGTGGCGGTGAGTGGTTTTGTCGAGGTATTTGCTCGCATATCTTTTTTTAAAAAACTTATAAGGCAGGCAAAAAATGAGATTGCATCTGAACGCTATTGTTGCGTGATTCTTATTGATTATGCGGGCCTCAATATGAAGCTTCTTAAGCAGTGCAAGCAGAGTATGGTTCCAGTATACTACATAGCGCCTCCACAAGTATGGGCTTGGAAAAAGGGAAGGGTCACCGCATTTAAAAACATTATGGTTCAGACGGTACTCCCTTTTGAGGCTCAGTTCTACCAAGAGGCAGGGGCAGAGGTTTATTATGCGGGACATCCCGTGTATGATAGGCTTCCTGGGGCATATACTTCTCGGGATTCTATTATTATCGTTCCCGGGAGCAGAAAAGGTGTTGTGGTTTCTAATGCTTTATCATTTAAAATGGTGGCTGAACAGCTGCGCAGAGGTCTTTCAGAGGATATTGCTATTGAGGTAGTGCTTCCACGTTTTTTAGCAAAAGATCCAGAAATTCAGGATCTTTTTTTTGAATATCGTATGACAACCAAGTTTTATGATGCGTTGGGGCGGGCTCGTTTTGCCGTGGCAGTTCCGGGGACTAATAATGTTGAGCTTGCAGCCTATGGAGTTCCTTCAGTGATTCTTTATAAAGCGGGATTTATAAACTATGCAATAGCACGGCTCTTTGTATCCATTCCCTATATGTCCGCAGTTAATATTCTTCTCAATCGAGCTCTTTTTCCTGAATTACTCTTTTGGAGAGAGTCATCACTGAAGAAATTTGTATCTTTTGCAATCACAAATGTACTCTCCCGAGAAGAGCAGGTTATTAGGGATTTGATGACTATTTCAGATCAATTAACACCTCGGGATGGTGAAGGATTTGCTGCAGTAGCAGCACGCAATATTGGAGAGTTGATCGATGGATAGCTACAAGGTTTGGAAGAGTGGCCCACTTAATGGGGATGTTGTTATATCAGGCGCAAAGAATGCGGTACTACCGGTTCTTGCTGCAACCCTTCTGGCAGATGGTGTTTCCGAAATAACGAATGTACCGCGTCTCAAAGATGTGAAAACTATGTGTAATGTGATGCGAGTTCTAGGTATGAAGATTGACTCTTCTCCTGGGGCCCTCAAGCTTGATTCATCTAATGTTACCCATCTTGAAGCTCCCTACGAACTAGTTAAGACTATGAGGGCCTCAATTTATGTGTTAGGTCCCTTGGTCGCTCGTTTTGGAAAGGCTCGTGTTTCACTTCCTGGTGGTTGTGCCTGGGGGCCTCGCCCTGTAGACCTTCACATTAAAGGTATGGAGGCACTGGGTGCACATATTGAAGTGAAGCATGGATATATCGAAGCGACTTGTGATCGGCTTCAGGGTGCAGAAATAAATTTTCCTATCTCGTCAGTAGGCGCAACGGCAAATATATTAATGGCAACAACCCTAGCAAAGGGAACTTCGGTACTTAATAATGCTGCAATGGAGCCAGAAATCACCGCTCTTTGTGACTACCTTATTGGAATGGGAGCAAAAATTTCGGGTGTTGGTACCAAAACATTAATTATTGAAGGGGTTGAAACATTAAACCCTGGTAAAGGTAAAACAATTCCTGACCGCATTGAAGCGGGAACCTTTTTAGTTGGTGGTGCTATAACTCGTGGACGAGTAAAAATTACCAATGCAGAGCCGAAAGACCTTAAAGCGGTACTCGAAGTACTTGAACAAATGGGTTGTGCACTTGAAGTGGGTGATGATTATGTTGTTGTTGATGCTCGAGATTGTGAGTTGAAACCCGTGAATGTTATTACGAACCCCCATCCGGCTTTTCCAACTGATATGCAGGCACAATTTATGGCGCTCCTCTCAACGGTTCCTGGGACTTGTATTGTTCAAGACAATATTTATCATGATCGTTTTTCTCATATGTCTGAATTACAGAGACTGGGTGCTGATATTGCTCTGAATGAAAATAGTGCAACTATCAATGGTGGGGCTGACATGAGCGGTGCACCAGTGATGGCATCTGATTTACGTGCTTCTGCTGCATTAGTACTTGCTGGCCTTGTTGCTGAAGGTGAAACGGAGATCTCTCGGATTTATCACATGGATCGAGGATATGAATATTTTGAGAAAAAGATTACCGGGCTTGGTGGTAAGATCGAACGTATCGTTGAAGGCTGATGCCTAGATTTATATAATTTCGCATTTCTATGGAGGCCCAATGGGCCTCCTTTTTTTATGGGTCGACTTGAATAAGAGGGAATGATCCTTGAGAACTTTCGTCATCTTCAAATGAATCGGCTATGGGCGAATAGGTATAGAAGTCGACCTTATCTTCGAGGGGCTTAAAGATATAATACCGAAGAAGCATCACTTCATTTGAATCACATTGATAGTCGGTCATATAGTTATAAGAGACGCCACCCTCTGGTCCTGAAGTAGTCCAGTGTGCTTCTCTACCACAAGAATGGCCAGCGTTAGTTAATACGATGTTATCATGCTGTTCGATAACATTAGTAACCACCCAATCACGTTCAGTGGTGTCATGGGTGGCTATGATTACTTTTCGATTAGGGTGTTGTGAGATGATATCATTTGCCCAGTGGAGGGGGCCTTTGTCGGTTACATTGAGAAATTGATCATAGGATTGAATATTGATAAATAGGTACTTTTCACCGTAAAAGGTGAAAAGTTGGTAGGTGTTGAGGGTGCCGTTGTAATCGCCGCCCCACCAAATTTCGTGGTCAAAATTTGTGATAGGGAAATATTCATTGAGCATTCCCGGGTCATCATGGTTGCCTTGATTTACTATGAATGGGACTTCTCCATAGAGTTTGTTCCATACTTCTGATGTTGCATTCCATTCACCTCGATTATTCCACGTTTCAGTAATGTCGCCAAGGCCTTGTACAAATTTAATATTGAGTTGGTCTTTAATGGTGATAATCCAATCAAATGCTCCATGCATGTGGCTGATTGGTGCTGATGCTCTATTTTGAGAGTAGTGTTGGGTATCTGGGATGACTACAAGAGCCCATTCACCTTTCGATACGTCTGCACAGTGGGGGAGGTTGAGGCAACGGTTTGGAGGGGTTTCTCCAGTTGTGCTCATTGTCGTTGAATTAGCGTCACTTTGGGTGAATGTTGTATGAGCCTCGAGCCAGAGGGTGTACTCAGTTCCACTGATGAGGTTATTAATGGTAAAAAGAGAAGTAGTATCTGAAAAAGTGAGGATAGGGTCATTAGGCTTGGTATCAGATGTTCCCGCATAGAGAAGATAGTGAGATGCAAGGGTGTCTAGCGGGAGCCAGGAAAGGGTGATAGTTGAATCGTTGGCCGAAATGGCAGTAATTTGGGGGGCTATTGGTTGGTTGAGCGGATAATTAGTGAATTGAATCCAATCGATATCCCCCGCTCCGGAGACATGATTGGCAATCATATACAAGTCATGAATACCTGATTGGGGTTCAATAGCAACATGTTGCTGCTTAAAATCTGACCAACTATCAGTTTGATTCATAAGTATGTCTGCAACTAAAGTACCATCAGGGCTATCAATACGAAATTCTATTCGAGCATTATCATAATTTTGAGCAGCATTTAGCACAAGAGATTGAGATTTGTCACCAAAGTTTATTGAGGGGTATTTGATAATATCTCCTGTTTTAAATACTCGGATAAAGTTTCCCGTTGCTCCGACAGCAGTCATGTCAATAGTTGGAGAAAGGGCCTCTCCAGATTCAGCTTCAATTCTTGATCCATCTATGGGGATAAATGCGAGGTGCGAGCTTGAAAATATCAATTGTTCAATGCTACTCAACTCATTTTCTGATGAGGAACTTGGGGGCGCCTCCAGAGATGATAAGGATATTTCTTCAGAGGATAGCGACGATGACTCGGCTGATTCAGCTGATATTGGGTGGGCATCATGGTCGTAGGAGCTTTCAAGCGTTTCGGATGACGAACTTTCTAAGTCTAGAATGTCTTTAGGAGTATCGCTACAGCATATGAGGCAGAGTGTACAGGATAGTAGTGCAGACAGTGATTTCATTGCTAACCTCTTATGTGAGTATTGAGTAACGCCTATTTAAAGTAACATAAAAGAAGTTGATACTATTGCGATTGGCTTATAGGTCGTGTAATATGGTTGACACTTGTTGACATAGGAAGAGAAGCGCCATCTTTCTTATTGATTTTTTTTTGTAAAATAAACGAAGTTGGGTAATAAAAAGGGTATTCTAAGTTTGGGCGAACGGCCTTGTTACCAGGATAAAAAGTTAACTATTTTTGTTGTCTGAATGAGGGATGGATGATTCTGAAGCTTGTGATATAAAAAATGTACCAAACTCTAGTAGGTCATGGAGTTCAAGAACTTCCGGTTGATCAAACCCAATGGTAAGGTCTGCACCTTTAAATCGATAGTAAACTGCTTTTAATCCGCCGCTATCTTTTGTTAAATTAAAGTTTGTATTTTGAACCATGGTAAAGAAATCAATAATCTCTTTTGAGTCCATGCAGATAGATAGGTTTCCAAACTCAACGCTGTATTTACCGCAGTCGCTGCATGAGCTTATTCTACCATTTTCAGTTTCATAATATGTTGTCATATAATGAAGCCCCACTATTTGTCTACTATTAATATAGACAAAGTTGTGATGGCTAGTATCTCTCTGAATCAATGATTACAAGGCTGTATGATAAAATAAAAGAGCCTCCCTATAAAAGGGAGGCTTCAGTGACTGTTTGGGTATTTTAGGTTGCTGCGTGTGGGGGAGTGATCACTCGGCCATTGCGTCTTCAATTTTCTTACAGAGTGCATCAGCCTCTTCGGTAGTAGGTGCTTCACTCATAAGTCTGAGGATGGGCTCGGTGTTAGATGCACGAACATGGACCCAGGCATTATCATAATCAATCCAGACTCCATCTTGAGTATCGATGTTTAAGTCTTTGAATTTTTCAGCCAGTGCATCGTAAATATCTTGAATTGAGCCTTCTGGACGCGCAATTTTATGTTTTGCCATTACATAGGCAGGGGTAGAACTGACAAAATCTTCGATTGTTTTATTATTTTCGGCCATCCATTGAAGGACGAGGGCGACAGAAACAATTGCATCACGTCCGTAGTGGAGGTCAGGTAAAATAACACCACCATTGCCTTCACCGCCAATAGCACTACCATTGGCTTTCATGACAGTACTCACATTAATTTCGCCGACCTTTGATCTAATAAGTTCACGGCCATGTTTGGCAGCAATGTCATTGTTCATTCGACTTGTAGATAGGTTTACCGTTACAGGGCCTTTTTTGTGAGTACATACAAGGTCAGTTGCTATTGCAAGTGTGTACTCTTCGCCCACCGCTCGTCCTTTTTCACTCACAAGTGCACAACGGTCTGCATCTGGATCTGTAGCAAAGCCAACGGCACAACCATTGGCTTTAACAAGCGCCTCGAGGTCGGTTAGACTTTCGGGGGTGGGTTCTGGTCCGCGAGGGAAGGTTCCATCCGGATCAGTGTAGATAGAATAGGTTTCACAGCCCAATTCTTTGAGAAGGGCTGGGATGATATAGGAGCCGGCGGCATTGACACCATCAAAGGCTACTTTAAACTTTTTTGATTTTATGAGATCGACATCTATAAAGGGGAGTTCTAATGTTTTTTGTATGTGATAGGCGTCAGTATCTGTTGCCTTGGATGATGTGCCGAGACGAGTATAATCTGTCCAGATTGATTCTCCATTGTCTACAATGTCAAAAAGTTGTTCAATCTCTTCTTGTACCAGAAAGGTTCCATCACCTTTAAGGAGTTTAAGGGCGTTCCATTCAACAGGATTGTGGCTCGCTGTAATAACGATACCACCATCAGCTCCTTCCTTAACTACAGCCATTTCAACGGTGGGTGTTGAAGAAATACCAAGCATGATCACGTCAACCCCCATTGCTTCACAGGCAGAGGCAACAATGCGTTCATAGTGTTCGCCAGTAGGGCGACTATCCCGACCAATAACAATTTTTTTTGCTTTGGTAACTTGAATAAAAGCATTGGTGTATTTAGTCATCACTTGAGGATCGAGTGTGTCGCCAACGACACCACGGATACCAGAAATTGAACGCATTAACATAGACATTGGAGGAATTCCTTTCATTTGGCCCACTTTGAGCCTGATTTTCTGTAATAGTATAATTTTTAGTAAAAATAACAATTGTTTTACTTGTGAAACCATTGGCAAACCTTTGAATTGTTATTATCATTGTCCAGCAAAGTCAAGGAGATTATTATGAGCCGCAAATGCGACGTTACAGGCAAAACTGGATTAGTTGGGAACATGGTTTCTCACTCTCAGCGTAAACAGCTGATGAAGCAACAGCCAAATTTGCACAGAAAGAAGTTTTATATCCCAGAAGAAGACAGATGGGTGACTCTTAAAGTAAGTGCTGCAGGTTTGAGAACTATCAACAAAAATGGTATTGCTGCAGTAGCAAAGAAAATTGGTGTATAGTTAAAAAACTGTTGTTAACAAAATCTTAAAGGCATGAGATGAACTTCTCATGCCTTTTTTCCGTTTTTATGGTATCATATTCAAAACATTGCCTTTTGAGTCTAATATGGTACTATTTTCATCTCATTTCATTCTTTTGCTCTTTCTTTTCTTCGTGTCTAACCTTTCTGCGCAAGAGGATGTCGTTGCTCATAGCGGGCCAATTCTTTCAGCTGCAGAGGTTTTCATGCTTGAATCTGCTGGTTTTTCTCAAGAGCAGATTGATGCAGGTGGACAAAAATTACTTGTTGCATTGAATGAAGAGTCTCTCGATGATGAAAGAGATGATGACGCTGATTCAGAGGAAGAGGATGATGATGAGGACGACGATGATGAACTAATTATTCCTCCAATAGAAAGTGATGGAAATTTTTCTACTCAAAGTCGAGAAATGTTAACCTTGCAAGGGTTGACTCCAGCACAAATAACACAATATGAGGAGATGCTTCGAGCGCAACAGGATCAAATGCAAAATGTTGAGCCTCCCAAACTCGGTCCAGATGGTAATCTCAGTGAGAGTGATAAAGAGTTTCTGCGATCTCAAGGGTATCAAGATTCAGATATTATACAGTATGAAATACAATTGCAGATGCTTAAGGTACAACCTGTCTTGGGAGATAATGATTCAATTTCTCTCTCGGTTCGTGAAGCCTTGCTCTTTCAGGGGTATTCTGAAGCGGATATCATTAAGATAGAGAAGACTCTTCAAAAAGCACAAGGTTTTAAGCCGGTAGGAAGTGTCCCTCTTGACTCTGCGAGAACGTTTACCTTTGATTATGAACTGAATCCTTATTTCACTTTTCTTGGTTTTGGAAAACTCTTTACGGATCCAACTGTGTTGGAGGCTGGGGAAGAAGAGGGTGTTTATGGGTATCTTGGCAAAAATTTTATTTTTCCCAAATTTGTGACCCTACAATTGAGCGTGAATCCATTCCCGAATATTGGTGTGTATGTTAAAAAGAGTCACACTGATAAAGACGGGTATGATAATTCCTGGTATGGACCACTTATAACATCGGTCACAGCAGGGTTCCCAGATGCCGGTGCTCTCTCACTCTTTTTGGGGAATCGAGTTTTTAGTGGCGTGAGAGAAACAGGAGCCATCACTGGTCAGGGATTTGGTGGAGCACTGATAAATTATGGGCCACTGCATATTGTTAATAGTAAGTATGTGAGAGATGATTGGTTGGAGCTTGAATCAAAAATGAAGGGTGCTGACTTGAGTGAGATGAAACAAATCTCATTTAGTTTTAGGTTGGGTGGTAAAATTCATTCACATAACGAAATAAACAATACCTTATTTGTTTCTTTAAAACGTGATAGAACCGATAAAGACAATAGCGATTTTTTCTCATTTAAAAATTCAGATCAAGAGGTGCGGCTTGATGTATTGATGGATGATTTTTTGAAGGCAACGCAGTTTACCTTTGTTTTTGGCAAAAAAATACCCATTTTTGATGGTGAGTATGTGCTCTCTCTCTCTCTGGGGGCACTACAAATTCGAACTGCTGGTTATGAAGGCAGTTTGAGACAAGAAGTCGAAGGTACTGGTTGGACCTTTGTGTTTCGGCCCAATGTACTCTTCTAGAGGGGGCTGTTATTTAAGGTAGTTAACCGATACCCCAAGTTTTTCCATAGATTGAAAAAAGGTGCCCATCTGAAGGTCGGTTTGTTTAAAGCGTTTTCTAAGAATTGCTACAAAAACTTCTCTGAGAATTTCACAGTCATAGAGAGCTCGGTGTAGGTTCTCAGAATCGAGAGTAATATTCATCTGTCTTCTCAAGCGTTTTGCAAGGTTACCCAGTTTGTGCGACGGGGACTCTGGCATGATCTTCTTAGAAATTGCAAGACTATCAACGATAGGATTCTTAATGAGGGGGAGATTGTTCTCCGCTAATTCTGATTGGAGAAATCGTGCATCAAATGAGGCATTGTGGGCAACAAGAATGGTGCTGATTCCACAAAATTTTGAGAAGTCAGAGAGTACTCCAGAAATACCAGGGGCATCTTCTACATCTTCATTGCTAATACCGTTGATCTGAGTTGCCTCTTCAGGAATGTGCATGGTTGGTTTAACCAGTGATTCGTAAGTGCTGATAGTTTTTGCAATAATGGTGTCTTTTTTAACTTCCAGAGTGAATTTCACTCCTGCCACTTCAATGATCTTATTGCGTGCAGCATCAAGTCCAGTAGTTTCAAGGTCAAAGGCGACAAAGGTTGCAAAAGGTATCATGAGGGCTCCTGGGATAAGTGAATGAATAAAGGTAGAAAAAAGAGTAAAAGGATGGAGTAAGAACTGCTATTCAAGGGAGTTATTATAGCGCTAAAAAGAGGGGGTTACCCTTTAAATTGTTTTTGTATTAATGAACAGGTTACAGGGGAAACTGGATTGAGTGAAACAATTACCTTACTGAAAGGGAGGGGGAAATGCATTCTGTCCCAACTGTGTATACGGAGTGATTTTTTATAGGATATAGTTGCGAGGTAGAGAGGGGTGCCGCTTTGTGCATGCAACCAGGGGGCGCCATTACTACATATGCCCGCAGGGCCACGAGGGCCGTCGAGGGCGATACCGACGGAGCCGCCGTTATGCAGAGTTTTAAGGAGAGAGCGAATACTCCCTTGAAGAGATGAGCTTGATCCTTTATAGGTTGTATACCCTAATGATTGACAGAGTCGATGTGCGATACTCCCATCGCGTGAGGCTGATATTTGGACTGTGATCGATTGGTACTTAAATGCGGCAATTGACGCGGGTAGGTCTTGGTGCCAGAGGGCAATAATACCTTGGGGTATTCGTGGTACTGATACCCGGAGGGTTAAGAGGTAGCCTTTTAATAGTGCAGTACCGAGCGCTTCGATAAACTTGTACATAGGGATATCTACTTGGTTGGATATCTCATTTTCAAATACTCAATAGTATTATTGATGAGGGTATCAATTGTAGCTGGGGTAGTATGGTATTTTAGTGCAAGAGAGTCCAAGGAGGCATGGCTAAGAATATCGAGCAAGATACTCAATGTGTCTTGTGATAGAGGCGCTGACGAAACGAGGTGCTTCTTTGGGGTATTTGCATGAATAAGTCTTTGAGTCAAAAAATGTAAAAGGTCATGAGATTCATCATATCCCGATTGTGAAAAGAGAATAGTCCCTGTTTGTGAAACCCCAAAAAGGGCGGGAACATTACAGGCTCCCCCTGAGCAAACCGTATAATTTTTCCCTGTGGTCTGGTAGATGTCCAAAAAAACTGGAGATACTATTTGGTGTTGAGTAGCGAATTTTTGAACGTCTGCAGAGCGACTTTTAGTATCGACATTGATAAAGAGGACCGTTACTTGATCGGGGTACTTGGCCTGAAAAGCTTCGAGCAGGGGCATCTCTTTTCGGCAGGGAATACATGAGAGGGACCAAAAATTGATGAGGGTGAGGGGCTTAGGGATGCTATTCTTAGGTTGAATATACTGTTTAAGGCCAGAGCGCATCCCTTTGAGGGTTTGAATGTAAAAAGGGGGAGCAGTCGTCCCTGGTGAGAGAAGTTCACTCCCTCCAGCAACTGAAAGGGTAAACAGAATGAGCAACCCGATTAATTTCATTGATAGTTTTTCCATAAACTTGTACATTCTCTCTGAAAAGATACAATATATCCTTATGAGATATGGGGTTATAGAAATCAAAGGATCAGAATAATGGAGTTTTTTCAGCAGTTTTCACCGGTGCTATGGGCGCTTCCAGTAATATCGGCAAGTATTGGCTGGTTTACCAATTATTTGGCAGTCAAAATGCTCACTCGGCCAGTACAGCCTATCAAAATATTGGGCATGAGAATTCAGGGTGTTATACCGCGTCGGCATCATGATTTAGCAGAGAAGATTTCTCAAGCAGTTGCTAAAGATTTTCTTACGAGTGATGATTTAAAAGCAACTATTGCGAAAATTGATATAAAGCCTGTAATTCGGCACATGATCGAGAAGAAGTGGGAAGAAAAGATAGGTGAAATTCTCGATGTGATACCCATGATTAAGATGTTTGTACCCGAAGACAAGCTCGATATAATTAGAGATAAGATCATTGATGCTTTCTCAAATGATCACGATTCACTGAATGAAGATTTTGCTGAGATCATATCGGGTAAGGTTGATCTCGCGGGGATAATTAAAAAGAATATTGAAGAATTTCCTTTAGAAAAATTAGAATCAATCATCAATGAGATTGCTCAAAAAGAGTTTAAATTTATAGAGAGGCTTGGGGGGATTATAGGTTTTTTTATTGGGGTGATTCAAGTACTTCTCGTGGTAGCATTTGATGCTCAATAGATTAAAACAGTTGTGTTTGAGCGAAAAGAGTGCTTCGAAAGAGATTCAGTTCATTTAATACATAAAATCTATTGATAAACTTTTTTCAAAATGTATCTTTTCACCCGAAATGGCGATATAGCCAAGTTGGTAAGGCAAGGCTCTGCAAAAGCCTTATCCCCCAGTTCGAGTCTGGGTGTCGCCTCTCGAATAAAAAAAGCGGAAGTTCATTGAACTCCCGCTTTTTTTGTGTCTATTTTATTGGTAAAAAAGCTTTTGCTCTTACTTCTTATAGGCATTCATAGTTACTTTAACGGTTTCTTCACCTAGAACTTCTATGAGCTTTTCTTTTGATTTACTTCCACATTTTATTCTAACGAGATGGGTTCCAGCGTCAAGGTTATGCATAGTAAGTGTTCCACCTTGTGTTGAACCTGCGCGTTCACCATCAAGCCATACCTTACATTTACCTGGTTTTGTTCTCAGTTCAATTTTGCCAAAGGGTATCTTAGTCGTTGCGTGGAAAGTGTTTACAGAGTCGGGCCATACACTGAACCGAGTGTCGACTAGTTCTATATCTTGATCCATAATTGTAAGATCAAATCTACCTGATCGAAAGGGCATTTCGAGAGGTGTTTTTCCAAGTTCTTCTCCGTCAAGGTAAACAATTGATCCTCTGGGATCAGAAGTGATAATAACAGTGCCTTCGCCACCTCTTTCAGGAAAAGTGATCTCTTCTGCAAAGAGTGTTCCTAATGCAAGGAGCATAGTAGTGATTATTGTAAACAGTTTCATGTGAGACCTCAGGTGGTTACTAAAATTAAAGATAGATTGAAAATTTATATCGTAAAGGGCTTATAAGGGTGCGTTTAAATTACTCAATAAAATGAGGTTACTCACGATCACTTTTGAGGAACATTTTGAGTGTTTCAGCGATTTTTTTCGCCGCTTCGGGGTCGATCTTCCGAGGAGGGTCTTGAGACATTTTTTGGGCAAGTGCCCGAGCTTTACTGTCGTACCGCTTAGGGAGCCCAGGACGGTTGCGGGTAAAGGACCCGTCGGGATTCAAGTATTGTGGTCGTGAACGGTCTTCCATAGGTTAACCCCCTTGCTTTGTTATAATGAGTATACATATTATTATGTAGGAGAAGCTTAAAAATATCGACTGAGATTGAGGTGGATGAATGATTCTCCAAGGGAGAGTTGCGGATGTGAACCAAAAGCCAGGCCAAGGGTGGCAACTTTAGTCGTTTGAGATAGTCCAAACCCATACCCTAATGCTGTTTCCCAGGTCTGGGAATCAATGGCATTATAGAGGAAAGGGTCGGTAAAGAGATAGAGGGCGTTTGAAGCGCTGAGGCGGAGTTGAAGTTCAAGGGGGGAACTGATGTAGCTTTGAGCATAAAAAGCTCTATTACGATAACCACGTGAACCGGGTTGCCCTCCCAATTGATAACTTTCGATAGGGAGGAGGGGAGAGGCACTGAATAGTGTGCCGCTGTAAATGGCGGATTTAAGTACTATTATTTTAGAGACCGCGTAATAGAGGTGGGCTGTTACAGTAAATGAAAATTGATCATTTGAGAGGGAGTCTTGAAGGGCTCCTTTTGAAAAAGTGCTGATGGTAGTGCAGTAGATTCCTGATTGGGGCAGTTGGTAGCGATCACGAGAATCATGTGAAGCCGAAATCGAGGTAAGGTATCGGTCGGTAGTTGAAAGTGAGTCAGTGATAGTTTGTACACCCAGTGAGATCCCTACAGTGTTTTTTCTAGATAAAGGAAGTGTGACCCCGAGAGACAATTGGGCACGTTGATGGAGGGCGTCTTCTTCTGTGAGTAAACCACTGAGGTTAAGCGTTAGAGGAGTGTTAAAGAGCCAAGGCTCGGAGTAATCTACAGAAATATCAGTGGCTTCTCCATTTGCATCATACTTAAATTGTAGAGAACGGAGTGTACCTACTATATTGAAAAAATCACCCTGTATCGACCCTGTGATTGGCTCATTGGCATTACTATACCCAAAGAGAAGCTCTAATCGATTAATATGGGCATCTCGCACTGCTGGTGTTGGGTACAGTATGTTTCGATCGGAATGTTGGGCTATTTCATCAGTAGGGGATTGGGGTTGTAGGGTGAAGTAAGGGCTTCTTTCGAGGGCCTGCTTAATTTCGGCTAGTTCTTTTTCTGAATAAGAAGTGCCGACTGGAACATTGGCAAATCGACTGATAATTGAATCACTACTTTTACTGCTGTCTCTATTGATGAGTGGGCCCCAAAAATAGAGTTCATTGAGTTGGAGTACAAAGAAGCTTGTATCATTTTTATGAACGTTTCGTACTGCGGCAAAAGGGTAGCCATTGTTGTTGAGGTGATTGATGTAGTCATGGGCGATTATAGAGTCTCGTAACGGTGAATAAGGGGGCGTATAGTTGTTTTTAATAGAATCGAGAGTGGGAGAAGTGGGGGTGACTATAATTTCATGCCCAAAAGCTAGGGAGCAGAGGCTGAGTATGATCAAGATGAAAGTATACATTAGAAATAGGCCCGGGCTTGCGCGTGAAGTGATTGAAAATCTTTACCTGGTTCAATACGGTAGAGATAGTTACATGAAAGGGTGAGAAATTCTTCGAGATTTACTGAGGCTTGGGCGGTGAGTCGGTGGGTCCAGCCAGGAGAAAAATTATCACTCCAGTGGGCTATATACTTAGTCTGAGTTGTACTCACCGTATTAACTGATGAACCACCTGCTTCAATGGTTATCTCTTTCTTAGGTTGAATGGTTAGAGTGTAAATGAGGGTGTACATATCGGTGATAGTCTCAACTGATTGGTAGGTTCCTGTTGTTTGTGCAAAGTGAAACCCTACAAGTGGAGTGATAGCTGGGGAAAAGCGGTATTGAAGCTCTCCTTTATAATCTTCGCGGGCAAATGAATAGAGTGTTGTGGGTGAGAGAGTGCTATGGTCAAGGCGGCTACGATTACTGAACTGTATGAAAGGATAGAGCCAGAGTTTGGTAAATAGTTTCCCCCACCCTTTAAGAGTGTGTGAGCTGAGGGTTGCTGAAAGTGAATTGGGTAGTGAAGAAGTCATGGGGGTGAGGGTGTTGGTTTCTGTCCTATGGTGATTGGTGTAGGTGTATGCCCAGTGAGATGTGTGCTTTGGGTGAGTCCACTGTACGGTGCTTTCGAAAAACTGTTCGCCGTCAAGTCCTGATTGAATAAGTGGCTGTGGGTCAAAGAGAGGATAGAAATTTTGGGTGGTACTATCCTGTTGGCTCCAGCGGTATAAACCAGAGAGGAATATATCATGTAATATACCCTGGGAAATTAGGGCGCCAGGGTTCAATGCTATTGAGAGCGAAGTAGAAAGGGAGTATCGTGTAGACCCTGAGGTGAGCGTATCCCGAATATCCCCTCTATAGATATAATCTCCGTCATCTACGCCTTCAACGAATTCTTTAGAGGTTGAATCATACCGTATGGTACCGGTACCTTCTGGTACCTTCTCGTAATAAGGGATCCAACTCTGATCAGTACCATTTTCTAATGAGTAAGAAAACTGTGAAGTTACCAGATTGTTTGGAGTTGAGAGAGAGTGTTCACTTGAAGTACTCCAAAAGAGTCCAGATCCAATGGTGCGGGTAGAGTGTTTTCTCATGTTGAGAGTGCCGCTGCTGTTCCACCATGGTGTAGGATTGAGTACAATTGATTGAGAAAACTCGAGTGCTTGAGTTGAGTCGGTTAGGCGTTTGGTTGTAGGGAGGGTTGTACGGATTTGGTGATGCGTTGCTGTAGAAATAAATTCAATTGAAGGTTTAGTGTAGTGTGCCCCTGTGGAAATAGTGGATGTAAAAAGGCGAGTTGATGTGGGCGCAGTGTAATAGGCCATGCGGGAGTCCACAAATGGAACTAATGACCAGGTGAGTAGTTTTGCCGAAAGCGTGTGCCCGGTCCGGGTAAGGTGTGGTGTGTTTCTAAAAAGCGAATATTCAGGAGTAATAGCTGTTCCATAAATCATCGTATGAGTAACTTCTGACATGAGTGATGCACTCCGTGATTGGTGCTTAAGGGAACTGCTATATCTCTCACTATTGCTATTGTTTGTGATGTTCTGTAGTGGGCTACTTGCATTAGCGTAAGCCCAGCCTGTACTGATAGAGGTGTGTGCGGATGGATACCATTCTAAAGAGATGTTGTCACTTTTAAAAGAACCCCTCGGAATGGAGAACCCCCACATGTTTTTAAATTGCTGCTCTTCGAAAAATTCAATAAATGTTTGGTAGGAGTGGTCTTTATAAAAGCCCTTATAGGTTGCCCTCACGGGAAGTTTCGGTTTGTGACGACTGCTATCAGAAGTGTAAAGAAGCGAGTAAAGCCACCCTCTCTTTTGGGAGTGTGGAGTAATGCTATTACTATCTTGTTCAGAGAATGAGACCTCATTATGAAAATACCATCTATTATGTATAGTTGCATCGGCTGTGACCCCTGTAAGTAGATGGCTCTGGGGGGCGGTTATGGTATCAGAAAAAGAATCAGTTGACAGGAGATACTTTTCGGATGGGGTGAGTGGGGTGCCATTAGGTTGGTCTTTATCAGTCCCTGAATAGATAATTCCAGCGGTAAGTGATAGGATTGAATGGGTAATAGAGTTGCTCAGTGCAAAGGTTTGGGATTGGAGATCTGAGAGAATATATTCATAGGATATCGTTATGAAGTCTTTAGAAGAGATAAGGTGTTTCGATGAAAAATATATAACCCCTGTCCCGTACTCAAGAGAATAGTCTTCTTGAGGACTCATGAGGTGGCCATTTACCCAAACACTTTCTGAGCCGGGGACAATTGATACAAAACTTCCTTCTTTCGAATATAGTTGAAAGCGCGTTTGTAAATCATTTGACCCATAAAAAAGTGTGGTATGGTGCGCGGTTGATTTGCTGCCATAACTCATGTGGGAATTGAAATGAGAGGAATGAAATTGAATATTCGCTCCGCGACTTAGCTGTGACAAGGCGGTAAACTCTTGTGTCGTATGGTTAATCTGTATATCTCCAAGGGTGGCAGAGAAATGTGCTCCTGTCAGTTTGAGGTACAGTTTATCGATGTCGTTAAGGCTTTGAGTGTTTCCTTGAGCGACCATTGGCATATTGCGATCGTGTAGTTTTGACTCAAGATAAACCCCTGGGCTCAATTCACCATGAATGAGTAAATCCATTTCTTGTTCAAAAAGGAGGGTGGAGCCTGAGCCGTTGGTAATAGAGAGTGTTTTATATCCCGATACAGTAAGGGGAGATATAGAAAGGCTCGGATGTTGATTGAGTGTTGCTGATTGGGTGGTATCAATGATACGTCTTTCGATGACTCGTGGTGTCGTGGCGGCTGTGCGTGAAAAATGTTCTAGGGTGTCTAATTGTGGTTTGGATGTTTGGGCAACTATGGGTAGACTCGACAGTACACAGAGAAAAATTACTGCGAGGAATTGCATCTATAATAGTGGTTTTTTAGAGACGGTAAATTGTCGAGAATCGAGAAGAGAACGGTGTGTGAAAAAATCAACGCTCCAGTTTCCGGTTGTGAGTTCGTTTCTTCCAATAGATGAAATACAGAGTGTTGAACGTGGTTGGCACGCGTGTTTTTTAACCACGGTATTTTCATTGTACCATGTGTGCTTTGATGTTTGGATTGCTGTATCGCTTTTTGTATAAAAATAGATACGGCGTTCAAATTCAAAAAATGATTTACGAATATCGACGGGCTGTTTTTGTACAATATTAGTACATATATACGAGTTGATATATGTTCGTGTTTCAGTCGGGATTTTTTGGGGAGCTATTGGTGAATTAAAAAACTCTACAGCACGAAAGACTACTGAAATTAAAATCAGTACAGACACTACGAGGGTAACTTTTCTGAGTTTTATAACAGTTTTATTGAGTGGCATAGTTCTCCATAAATCAAAATATAATTTTTATTTAATAGAGTGTGCTATTTGCTGTGGATGAATTGGGTTTATTGGAGATGAGGGGCTCTATTTGCTTTTTGGATTAGATAATTATACCTTTTCCCTATTACAATACTAAGGGATACTATGAATTATTTGTTACACATTGGACTTCTTCTCATTTTGGGTGCAGGCCTAGGATGGTCAAAAACAAATAGCCATTCAAATAAGGCGGCAATTCGATATGCGGCTAATAATTCTCTTACAACGATAGTTTACCCCGCAACAAATAGTGACTTGTATGCGCCGGGCTCAGGGTGGAACCTTGTATGGGGGGATGAGTTTAAGGGGAATGCGTTAAATGAAAAAAACTGGACGCGACAAAAGCTACCGGATCCTTATAATGATGAATGGCAGGCATATGTGGATAGTCCGAAAAACTCGTATGTAGAAGATGGCTATCTCGTGATAAAGGCGATTCACACAGGAAAAGTTCATGCTGATAAGCAGTACACATCGGCGCGTCTTCATACTGGGGGCAAACAGTCCTGGAAATATGGGAAGATTGCAGCACGTATTCAGCTTCCTCATGGTATGGGGATCTGGCCTGCATTTTGGATGCTCGGGGCAAATATTGACGAGATTGGCGGCGATACCCCTTGGCCAAAAACTGGAGAGATTGATATTTTAGAGCTCTATGGGTTTCGGGACAACGGTGTGGTAGAAGCAAATATACATTATGACTCTGATGGACATAAAATGATGGGTGCGAAGTCGTATAAGCTAACGTCGGGGATATTTGCTCAGCAATTTCACCTTTTTGAACTCATTTGGAATGAAAAAGAGATGCGCTGGTTGGTGGATGGTGTGGAATATTGTACTGTAGATATTTCAAAAAGAGGAATGGAAGAGTTTCATAAAGAGTTTTATATCCTTTTAAATGTAGCAGTGGGTGGGACTTGGGCAGGACGCCCTGATGCAACTACCCCTTTCCCGGCACTTATGTATGTTGATTGGGTTCGTGTTTATCAGAAATAGCTCAAATATTTGTCTATTCAAATTGAGTTGAAAAAAAATGAATGTACTTAGAAATATTTGCGTATGGGGAATATTGTCATTGTTTTATACAAGGGGCGAGTTCATTTATTGACTTAACTCCTTTATTAGTGGCCCCTTAAACATTGTAGAATCTATGTTCTTTTAACGGCATTTGTCGAGATTTACATTGAATTGAAGTATGTCTCCATTTCTTTTGCTGAATGATTCACAGATCATCTCCTTTACACTGTTTACTTGCGAGTGTATTGATTTGTCGTAGTAAAGCCATTTCTTTTTAAATTTTGTTCTTTGTAGGCTATCTATCTCTGCTTCAGTCCAGAGTGCTTTAAGAGTGTCGGAATTAAAAAAGTATTGGTTTGCAAGTCTGGGGGCGGGGAGTGATTTGTCGTAGGTAGATGCCGATTTAAATTCACCAAGAAATTCATCCTTAAACTCTGTTTTTATTTTTCTCAATTGATATGAAAGCGAGTAATAGGTTTCTGAAAAAAGAGAGTCGGGTTCAACGCCTTCGAGGACTTCATTCCATGGGGTGAAAGAATAAATATTGTCGGCTGAGATCACTCCTTTAATGTAAACCTGAAATCCTTGACCGTGTTCTCTTAAATCAGTAATTATAGGGAACTTTCGTTTTATTCCAAAGGGGTTCCAGATTTTCCCTATAGTGTCGCCCACATGATTAATGAGGGCGGTCGTATCGAGAAGCTTGTATGAGCATTGGTTGGTTTGGTTGTGATGACATGAGAGAAAATCCTGATCTACTTCTGTTTCAGCGAGCTCGGCTTTTGTCTCAATGTATGGCTGTGACTTGCGGGTAATAATTCCTTGGGTGACATAGGTGCTGTCGTAGAGTTCCGCAAAGACTTTCCCGGTAGTTATGTCTTTGATGGGTGTTGATCCTTTGATAAAGAGGGCGGACGAGTCGGTAAAGTTGAGGATTAAAATGAAGAAAGAAAACAGAAAAGTATTTGGTGTTTTCATGATAGACTCCTTTAGAGTATTTGTTACAAATGAAAATTTAGCAAGCGCTAGTGCCGTTAAGTAATCGCTAACAATAATTTTACCTAATACATTTTCCTATTACAGATATGTTCTTTTGTGGTTGTAAGTGGGGAAAGTGTTTATGGCTTGTTGTAAGTCTCCATCTAAAATAAATAAAATAGTACTAAAATATGTAAGCAATTGGCTAGAGAGATAATTATAGGCTTTTGTTTGAAGTTGTGATATACTTAATGGACTATAAAAATATGGTACCGGTTTAAGGGTTCAGCTAAGTTGAGGAGAAACGATGAATTTTAGTCTTTATAGCTTGAGAAGTTTAAGGTCGATATTGACGTATACTTCGATTGTGCTAGTTTCGGTTCTTATATATAAGTGGAAAATGGAATTTGTAGTTTCTTCAATAGGGATTAGTATACTGTTTATCATTGTTGGGGTGCCTGTTTTGTGGTATTTTCTATCTACGATGCATACTCTGGTTTTTGAAGAGGCGACTTTGGTTGTAAAGAATGAGATACCCTTTTATAAACCTATAGAGTTCAGGACAAAGAATATTAAAGAGATGGGTATTGTGAGCAGTGCTGCTCGTTTAAATAAGCTCAGAGTTGTAATGGATGATCATACAGTGAAGCTTTTTGTTGTTGATTCTTTGAGTGATAAAAAGATTGGGCATCTTGCTCGGCTCTTAAATAAGTACCGTATTAGTCATCGTCTCTCAGTGTGATGGGTATGTTATTTTTGGGGTGAGTTTCTTCTGAAAATTTTATTCAGTTATGTGGTTCAAGTTCCTTGGTTGTTTGCTAATGAACTATCTGAGGTTGGTTCCTCTTTACAGACGAAAAGTCTCATAGATAGTTCGTGTTACTATTAAAACATAGAACGGCCACNNGTGGCCGTTCTATGTTTTAATAAAGGTCTTAATGGGTTGTTACTGTTTATTTTCGGGCTTCGAATGCCCAGCAACGAATGTCATTTCGTTTGAGCATGCGTTGTATAAGCCGTTGATACCATTTTTCAGTCTCTTCAAAGAGTGCACGTGATCGGCCAGTGTAACAGCTGCTATTGAGTTTACGTTGAAGAAACATGATAACTGTTTTACTGTGATGACCAAGCATGGCTGCAACAAGAGGAGACTCCCCGTCGCGTTTTTTGAAATTAGAATCAAGCCCTTTTTCAATGAGGAATTCAACTAAAGAGACGTCGCCGAGTACTGTTGTGTCATTGAGTGCATTTTGAGAAAGTGAGTTTATGAAGTCAAGATAGCCAGGTTGATCTAAGAGGAGGTTGATAATTGCGGTATCTTTTTTGGATACGGCATGCGCAAAAGGTCCATAGCCTTCAATAGTACATCCTTTCTTAAGGACCTTTAAAACACGATCAACATTGCCGCTTGCAAGTGCGGGCTCTAAATATTGCTTAGAATACGATTCTAGATGACCTTTTTGTACAGGGTACGTGTCATCAAGGGGGAATGCCGTATTGCTTCCGAGGTTAACTGAGTCAAAGCTCCAGACAACAGAATCGGTAATAGAAATAAGTCCAATTGGTCTTCTCTCATTACTATTTGTTGAGTTGTCTTTAAAAATTAAATATCCTGGCCCATCATTAATACTGCCAAAAAAGGCGCCAATTACAGGGTATTGATATATCTCGATGGTGTAGTTGCCATCCGGGCTCATGTGAGAAGAGTGTTTCACTGCAAAATAGCTGATGGCAAAGTAAAATATACCAAAGCAGATAAGTACAATGAAAAGGAGTGCAATAGGAGAGGTAAGCAATTTTCTCATAGGGTCACTTCTGGTTGATTGGGTTTACAATTAGACAAAATATAGTTCAATATGAGCTTCAAGGCAGCTGGAAAAATTAATATCAAATTCTTCAAGGCTTATTTGTTTAAAAATGATGCTCCTTGTCTGATTTCAATTAATAATTTGATGGAATCTGTTTCGAAAAGGGCCAAAAATAGGTATATTCGATGATGCATAACATTCAATATTACCATTTGTAAGTTTGGGGACAGGAGTGTCCACGAGGAAGGCTGTGTAAAGTTGACTTTACATTGTTATTCGTGTCACTAATTATACATTATAGGGGCTGCACAGCATTAGAGTGAGGGACTGATTGGTTTGGGAACTATATCAGATAATATCTCAGTTCTGAAGCAATGCCATCTGCTATAGAGAGTCACACCCTCTGGCAGGCTTACAATAACGAGGAGATTACAATGAAACGTTTAAACGTACGGCACATCCTGCCGTTTTTAATGATTATACTTTTAGTAGGAGCTTGTGCTACAGAGAATCCTACAGAAAACGAAGAGAGTAGTTCAACTGAAAGCTCGGGTGAAGTCACTTCCAGTGATTTGGGAAGCTCTACTCCAGAAAGTAGTTCAGACTTCTCTATTGATTCAAGCGATGATGAAAAAGGTACGTCTTCGGGAGAATCTTCAGGAGAGGGTGAGTCAAGTGAGGTTGAGTCGTCATCGAGTGGTGATAGTTCATCTGAAATGGCGTCAAGCTCTGAAGATGTTACCCCTTTTAGCGAAGAGGAAGCTCTTGAAGAATATCCGGTTCTTGATAAAGCTGGGACTCCTATTTCAAAATCGAGCGATGCAATTAAAGGTGCATCTGAGACTGTTACTGATGGATTGCCAACAGATGATATTTCTGAAGGTGTCTCAGTTGATGGAGGGGGGACTCTTGAGTTTAGACTTAATGATGAAGGAAACCGTCCTATTTGTCGACTCAGCGGTGTTCGTCTTTGGATAAAAGGTGGCGCCTCAGAAAATGCAGAAATTACTATACATGCTGGCTCAACAAGTGCAACAACTGCACTTGAAGTGACCGATAAGTGGCAGCGCCTCTTTGTAAACTTCCCGTTTGGTGAAGGTGAGGTGAATGGCAATGAAACAGATAAACTCTCTATTACTGCTGGTGATGAGATGGTAACTGTTGCTGATATTAGTTTGGTAGTGTTAGATGGTGAGCCGATTTTTAGCTGCCCGAGTGTATTAAAAGAAATTAAGATAGAGTCTGAAGATGATATCCGTACTCTTATTGGAAAACTAACTGATGAAGAAAAGGCTGCACAAATTTGTATGGCAGGCTGGAAAGCTGAGACTGCAAGTGATTGGGTAGGGCAGGGGCTCGGGAGTTATCTTGATAATGACCGCGACGTATCAACCTTTATCACTAATTACAATAATTATCAACAGGATGTTATAGATAATGGTGGAATTCCTCCGATGCACTCTGCGGATGCAGTACATGGCCATAACTATATGCCGAATGCAGTTATTTTCCCTCACAATATTGGTATGGGTGCAACACGTAATCCAGCATTAGTAGAACGCGTCGCTGAAGTGATTTCAACTGAACTTGCAGCGACAGGGATACGTTGGAATCTTTCGCCTACTGTAGCTGTTGCTCGTGATGAACGTTGGGGCCGCATGTATGAATCATTTGGTGAAACTCCTGAAATAGTTTCTCCCCTCGCGGCGGCCTATGTAAGAGGGATGCAGAAATCAGGTAAAATTGCTGCAACCTGCAAACATTTCGTAGCAGACGGTGGAACGACTGGATGGGATCAAGGCATAGCGCCAGATGATACCAAATACCCTATAGACCGTGGAGATGTTGATCTTGATCCAGCAGTTATTAAAGAAATTCACCTTCCTCCTTATAAGGCCTCAATTGATGCTGGTGCACTTTCAATCATGGCTGCATATAACACGATACAGGGTGATAAAATTCATGGGAGCAAATATTGGTTGACCGATGTACTTAAAGGTGAATTAGGCTTCAAAGGTGTACTTGTTTCTGATTGGAATGGAATGTGGCTTATAGAAGAAGATCGCTACGGTGCCGTCGTTAAAGGGCTCAATGCGGGACTTGATGTGTTAATGGCTCCTTTTGATGTTTTCTCATCAAATGAGGGTAGTGCACTTTATGATGATGTGCTTAAGGCGATTAAAGCTGGGGATGTCTCTGACGAACGTATAGAAGACGCCCTCTTTCGTCAATTGTGGGTAAAATGGAAAGTCGGTCTCTTTAATGATCCTCGTGCAGAAGAAAATGCTGCATCAGTTATTGGGTCAGCAACTCACCGTGAAATTGGCCGTCAGGCAGTGCGTGAGTCTATGGTTCTTCTTAAAAATGATAAGGCAAATTCAGGATTTACTCCAGTACCGGTTCGTACATTACCATTAAAAAAAGAAGGACAGAAAATTGTTGTGGGTGGTTCTCATGCAAATAATGCCGGCCTTCAATCTGGTGGATGGTCTATTGAATGGCAGGGGCCAAATCCGGATAATGCTAACTACGCAGGTGCTACAACAATACTCGATGGTATGAAAGAATTTTCGAATGAAATAGTCTTTGATGAAACGGGTGATAACTTTCAGGATGATGCTGATATAGCGGTAATCTTTGTGGGTGAAATGCCATATGCAGAAGGCGTTGGTGATCGTCCTGCAGGAGAGCTTACACTTGATAATGTTGAGATTATTCCTCCTTGGGATTATATTAAGGCGATTAAACCAGGAGATCAGCAAGCGCTCATGAAAAGATATGCTGAAGCGGGAATTCCTGTGGTTATGGTTTTAGTAACCGGTAGACCTCTCGTTGTTACCAATGAAATTGATCAAGCGGCTGCTTTCATGGTAGCATGGCTTCCAGGGTCAGAGGGTGCTGGCGTTGCTGATGTACTCTTTGGTGAGTATAAGCCTACGGGGAAATTACCTCAGACATGGCCGGCGTCAGTTGATCAAATTCCTATTAATGAGGGCGATGGCCAGACTCCACTCTATGAATTGGGTGCGGGATTGACATTCTAAGCAATTAAGTATCGTTGTATTGTTAAAGAGGGGCTTGGGCCTCTCTTTTTTTATTTGCCCACATATTGTGTATTTTTTACACTAATATAATTGTGTTTTACAGGCTGTAGTGGAGTAAGTGGTTGTTTTTGTGTAAAAATTGTGTAAAGTCCTCATTGTAAACTGTAGTTTACGTGACCTTAGTGTATTAAGTACTTAGTTTTAGTATGTTGATATGATGCTAAAGTATTGTGTCAACAGGACTATTTAGCGCTGGGGGGCGATATGATAGAGTCAGTACAACAGAATCAGTTAAGTGTTGGGGTACTTGCTGGGGGGGTTCTAATAGCATGTACAGCACTATTTACCATAAATATTTTTGCAGTGCAGAGTAACGTTCATTTTGGACAACTTTTTGCTGATGGGGCTATGGATAGAGAAGAGGCTACGCAGTCATTGCTCATGGTTGGTACAATTGCTGAGACTGCTGCAGGAACGGTAGAGGTTGATTTTTTGCAGCAACAATCAGGTGCTGTTGAATTGATAATTTATACTATGACGGGCAAGCAGGTGTATGCACAATATTTTCATAACAAATTGAAAGGGGTTGTCGTTCGGCATAAAATAACAGGACTTAAATCAGGAGTTTATGCAGCATATATTCGAAGTCCGCAAAATGACATCCTCAAACGAGCATTTTTTGGTATAACTCAATAGAGCCTTATGGGTTTTAGACGTTTTCTATAATAATTTTGGTGTCTGGTTACTCTTTTGGAGTACCAGATGTTTTTTATACCCTTTCATATCATGGGTTTCTCGTAACACATTGGAGCGCACCTTCTTCCTTTTCTAGGCGAATCAACGAAGGAATAACAGTTTGTTTCTGTGGTTATTTTATGGAGTCGTCCATAATGATTACTGTAGTATACGTCAATATGAGTGGTGCTGGGCGCTCACAAACTGTGAGCACTTATCAGTGGGGTTTTATATAGAATATAGAACAGGTTATGAGAATCGGTTATATTATAGGTATTACTTCAGGGAAGCGTATCTCTACTCTATATTTGATACTTATCCTGCTTCATACTTCGATGCGCTTTCCTGAATGATATTTGCCTGATCAGGCTGAACATGAATTATCACTCACACACCATTCGCTATCATACACTTTAAGAAGATAATGATCTTGTGATTTACAGGGTGATTGTGCAATTCTGAATCGACGTTTCTCTTTTGCTATATGGGCTTTATGGAGTCTTTCTTCCCATTGTTTGGGGACTCTGAGTCTATGACCATTGTAGTAGTAGTAATAAGTCTGTTTTACATCAATAACGCATGTGTGTTCAATAGTGCCTTCAGTATCGAGTATGTTAAAGGCGGTAATTTTGGTGTGAAAGAGGCTTTGTCCTGTATAGTAAGTAAGAGTTAGAAGAGTGATTAATAGCCCAACTCCTGTAAGGCCTAAGAGAGAAAAAGTGTTATCACTGTAGTCATGTGAAATAAAAAAAGTGAGCGCTATGGTGAATATGCTTAATAAAGAGAGAGAGACAATGATTTTAACTTTCTTTTTTAGAAGTTCACGGTGTAAGTAGTGCTTTTCGTAGGTTAAAAGTTTTTTTTGAGCCATATGTTCCCCAATATAGAGCAGTGTGCCGTGTGTATAATATATACTGGAAACAGTATGCCCTTGTAAAAAGGATTAATTGTAAAGCTAAATTTACACTAAGGACCTGTTTATGGGTAAATGCCCTTTGTTATATGCGAAAAAAAAGCGCCCCCTCTTTTGGAGGGGGCGCTCATAAATGATATATTGTAAGATTTAGTAGGTGAGACCAAATCCGTATTGAAATTTTGGTGTCTGTCCATCGCCAACATTAATGGGGATCTGGCTATAGCTATTTGGCCAACTATGAGGAAGTGTTCCAGAGAAGTTATAGTCTCCAAAGAGCACTTCAGCTATTCCAAGACCTTCAGATCCGGGGAGCCATGCAGCAATAAAGGCATCTGATGCATTGTATTCTGGATTAATGATCATAGGACGACCTGAAAGAAGAACGGTCACAATTCTCTTACCTGAGTTAGCAACTTTTCCAACGAGATCAGCATGAGGGTTTTGTGAGAGGTATACTGAAGAGCTTCCATAAGTGTGATCACCTTGGCTCTCTGCATAGGGTGATTCACCTACAACAACGACGACAACGTCAGCATCTGCAAGGTTATTACCGTATTCATCATACCATACGTTGTTACCGAGTTGATTCATACCATCATAGATAGAAGTACCAATTATATTGTGGTCGATATCACCTTGCCAATCTATGGTCCATCCTCCACTTTGAGCACCAATTTTACTTGCCCATGGGCCTACCACTACAACTTTCTCATTTTTACTTAGAGGAAGTGCATTGTTCTCATTTTTGAGGAGTACGAGTGATTCTCTTACCGCTTGACGAGCAAGATCTCTATGTGCCGCACTACCTACTTGTGAATGAAGTTCACGCTTAACCCATGGGTTTTCAAAAAGATCCAAACGATACTTCATTAAAAGTATGCGTTTAACAGCATCATTAATTCTGTTGGTAGAGACCCAACCGTTACTATGGGCTTGTAAGAGTGCACTTCTAAAGGTTTTCCACGCAGACGGGACCATAACCATGTCAATGCCGGCATTAATGCCGTCAGCAACAGTCCAAGCAGTGTAGCCATCGCCTGCACGAGCAATGCCATCCCAGTCAGAGAGTACGACACCCTTAAATCCGAGTTCACCTTTTAATACATCATTGATGAGGTAGCCATCAAGGTGTGTTGGGCGCTCGTCTCCATTTTCTGTATTGTGCCAGCTTGAATAGCTGACCATTACTGACGCAACATCAATATCTACAGCAGATTCGTAGGGAGGGAGGTGGATTGAGCGGAGCTCAGCATCATTGAGATATAAAACACCAGGATTGATAAGGCCTCCTGGTGCGCTGCCCCAAGCGGTACCGCCATCACCAACATAATGTTTAATAGAAGGGGCCATGTCTATTTGCCAGTCTCCATCATCGCCTTGCATACCGAGAATTTGCATATCTCCCATAACTGAGTTAATATCAGGAGTTTCGCCAAAGCCTTCATTGGTTCGTCCCCAACGTTCGTCGCGTACAACGGCAACGCAAGGTGCAAAATTCCACGGGACACCAGCTGCTAGACCTTCGGTTTTGGTAATGCGACCCATTTCATACACAAGATCAGGATTGTTTGTTGCACCAAGGCCAATATTGTGTGGGAGTACTGTTGCACCATAGAGTTTTGCGTGGCCGTGAACCATGTCTGCAGCAAAAACCATTGGAATGCCTAGTCGTGAATGAGTTGCAGCATCTTGAGCGCCATCAATAGCATCAGACCAGTCAGTAATGGTATTGTTGCCAGGGACCCAGCTACCACCGCCAAGAATTGAGCCAATACCGTAATCTCTGATCTCTGAATATGAGGCAGAAGGATACTCAACTTGAATCATCTGTCCAATTTTCTCTTCAAGGGTCATTTGAGCAATAAGCGCATCTGCCTGAACTTCGTAAGGATTAACATCAGAAATTTCGATAAGGTCATTTTTAGTGATAACAACAGTTTCACCCTGTACATTAGTAATGGTGAGTGAGATTGAATAGACACCATTTGTGCTATAGGTATGGAGTGGGTTCTGAGTTGTAGAAGTGGTACCATCACCAAAATCCCAATTCCAACCGATTGTTTTGTCAGATGAATTGTCTGTAAATTGAACTGCAAGTGGTGCAGAGCCAAATTTAGTATCGACTGAAAAGTTTCCATAAAAAATATCTGCGGTTTTATAAACACGAAATCCACTAATTTTGGGTTGATCAACTGAAGCGTTGTGAAATTCAATAGAGAGAGTGCCATCAGTAACGGGGATGTCTTCAACAATAATATCATATCGAGTGAGTGTGCCAACCTCATTAACGATATCGAGGTTGTTGATCACCGTTGTTCCCTCTGCGCTAATATCAAATACACGTTTGTTTGATGTTGTCCAGTAGGTTTCTGCAAAGTGAAACTCAATACGGTATTCACCAGACACAGCAGGGATATCGTAACTTGACGCTCCCCAGCGCTCTGATTGATAGAGTATGTCATTTGTCGTTCCAGAGATTGATTTGGTGGTAGATGCCGTTTTACCGCCACTATAATTGTTATCTGATTCGTACACAATACCGTTGTCATCAGTAAAGAGTGAGCCACCTGCATTTACTGCAAAGATGAGTTCTTCAATAACTTCCTCTTCAATAGTAATCACTACCTGATCTACTTGAGAATTAAGATCTCCATCAGAAACCATAAGATCAAAAACATAGGTTCCAATATCTGAAGGGGTAAATGTAGGGTTAATTACTGCAAAATCACTGAGAGCTATCGTAGGACCACTTGCTTGGCTCCAAGTGTACGTAATCGGTTGCGGCCGGGAGTCTGGATCATTTGAGTTGCTTCCATCTAATGTAATGAGGTTTTGGGGATACGCATACTGGTCCGCTCCTGCATCAGCAAAAGGGGCCTGATTGGGAATCTCACTAAATAATGCGCTCACTTCTAAGTTATTTCCTATGGTAATAGTCTGTGATAGAGTTGAGCCTGAAAGGGCACCTCCCCAGCTGTCAAGCTGCCAATAGGTATCGGGCTCAGCGGTGATGGTAACCGTTGTGCCTTCATTATATGTGCCTCCAGTAGGAGATAGGCTAATGGTTCCTGAACCAGTAGAAGCCGTGGTAATGGTATACGTAGGAATCGGTTCGAAGATAGCCGTGACCTCTTGGTCGCTATCCATTCTCAGTTGTGCATCTACAAGTGTAGATGTGAGCGCCCCTTGCCATTCAATGAATCGCGATCCAATTGCTGCAGATGCATGAAGAGAGACGAGAGTGCCTTCAAGGTAGTCGCTTTGTATAGGGGAAATATCTATGGACCCTGTTCCTAATCCACTAGTATTTGTAATAAGCGTATATCGCGGAATTGCCATGAATTCAGCACTCAATGTAAGGGGGGTATTAATGGTAAGTATCTGAACTGCATCTGTAGAACCATTACTCCATTGAATGAAGCGTGAATCATTTGCTGCTGATGCGGTAAAGGTCACCATTGAGCCTTCTTCAAAAAGAGGTCCAGGGATTGAGGAGGCTATCGAACCACTTCCGGTGCCAGTGTATGAGTAGTTAACCAAGTAGGTCGGGATTTCTTCAAAAATTGCGGTGATATTTTTATGGGCATCCATGATGATTGTTGGGTTTAAAAGGGTACCCACAAAATCTCCAGTCCATTCAACAAAGCGCCATCCGTTATCTGGCGCTGTTGTTAGTGTAACAGCTTCACCATCTCCAAAAGAACCTTGGTCTGGGGTGATCGTTCCGTTGCCAGCAGTAGTGACTGTTAGGTCGTAGGTCACTCCTGGAAGTCCATAAACATCAAAGGTAAAAAGTGAATGTCCCCATTCCGTAGTACGAGAGGTTCCTGTTAGACGAATGTATTGCCCAAGTTTATTAATGGTTATATTGTCTGTTCCACCATTTCCATTAGTTGTTGAATAGGCACTTGTCCACGTTATATTGTCATCAGAAACTTCAATTTCGTATGCTTTGGAAGCGGCAGTTTCCCAGTCAAGTGTAATCGTTGTTATTTGAAATTGCGCCTCAAGATCAATGGTAATCCATTGAGGGTCACTGAAATCACTTGACCAACGGGTTGAAGCATCGCCATCAACTACTTTAGAAGCACTATAGCTACTCCCTTCATTTGAAGAAGAGGTTGCAGGTTTGTTGAGCGATATGAGAAGTGGTGTAGTAATTTTAGCAAAATGCGCAACAATAGTTGTTGCTTGATTAATAGTGATAGTGGTCGGATTATTTGTCTCGATTCCACCATCAATTACAAAATGGGTAAATTCGTAGCTTCCGATAGGGTTAGCGGCGATAGTAATTGAGCTATTCTCTTCTACGATAGAAGGGACTAATGGTGAGAATTCACCACTTCCAACTATAGAAGTAGTAACAGGATAGGTTGGGACTTGTTCAAAAGTAGCTACAAGGTCTACATCCTGATCTATAGTGATATCGAGTTGTGGCGTAGTGGACTCATATGTTCCCGTGTACCCAACAAAACGTGACCCTGGTAATGGAGTAGCAGTAAGACTTACTACTTCACCTTCAAAGTAGGATGTTTGAAAAGAAGAGAGCGACCCGTCTCCTATAACAACCGTAGAAAAGCTATGTGAAGTAAGTGGAGCAAACTCAGCAGTTACAAGGCGATCCATATCCATGATAACGGTTGTTGGGTTTGTTGTGATTTCATCAGCACCAATAAGCCATTTATTAAAAGTAAAGCCATAATCAGGGACAGCGGTCATCTCTACCGATGTATTTTCAGGGTAAAGGCCACCAGCAGGCAAGATGATTCCGTTGGTTGCAGAAGTGCTGAGAGTGTACTCGACCAATGAACCTTCGATGATTGAAATATTGTCAAGAAAAAGGTCTCGTCCGTTCATCCCAATATTAAAGCTGACACGAGCAGATGGGTTACTCTCTGCAGTTACAGTATAGGTGTAAGTGTAATTTTGTTTTGTAGTAGATATAGCTTGTCCACCAGTACTACTATAATTTGTCCAAGGGGAACCATCTTTTTCAATTTGAGCATCAATTTCTTTGGCTCCTGATGCATAGGCATCAAAACTAAAAGTATAGGTACTGCCTTGTATTTGGGGAATGTCTTCTTGAAGAAGTTGGACTCTCCAGATGTCACTGCCGCCATCGATAATTGAAATATTAAGTTCGCCTGCAGTAACGCTCATAGATGCGTTGGAGCTATAGGTGCCTAATTTCCAGTTTGTTGTGCCGTTAGTAAAATCGCCATTATTAATCAGGTTTTGCCCTGAAGCGAGTGTAGTGATAATGAGTATCATGAATAATGACACTCTCACCAAAGGTGATAGTATTGATATCATTGAAATGCGCCCTCTCAATTGTTATGTGAATGTATGGTACTTTCTGCAAAGTAGCTTACAAATGTTGAAAAAAATAACGAAAATAGGTGTAAACTTATTGTTACGATTCTGGGGCTTTTGATGGTTTTTACGGGTGTTTGAGGGTTGAATGGGCGTTGAGTAGCTTTTGTGAAGGATATAAAAAAAGGCCTCCATGATTTATGATGGAGGCCTAATAAATAATTGTTCTCAAAAATTAGCGTTTTTTAAAGCCACGCTTCTTTTTCGACTTCTTTTTTAACTCAAGAGATGTGACTCGATCATTTAATCGATTCACTTGCTCTTTCAAAATATCAATCTGTGATTGCACATTTTTCTTTTTGCTCTTTTTATGAACAGGGGTAAAGCCCATTATCCCCATTATTAGAAAGCCAGAAAGAGCGCCGATTAAATATTTTTTCATTATTCATCATCTCCAGTAAGGAATATAGTGATAGTATCCCCGGCTGTAACGTTTTGGTCGATATCCCAACTTACTTCTTCCCAGTTGTTATTGAGTTTAGGAATGTTAACTTCTCCATAAACAGTAAGTGTCCCAGAGTGTGGGGTTACTTCTTTAATTGAACTCGTATTACCATAGGTTATTGTTTCGTTCCACTTTTGCTCTTGGACTTCGATGTTTTTCATGGAGTATTGGACTGTTCCACCAACTTCTAACTCTTTTTCAACTTGGTTAACAAATTTGATGTAACCAACAGCTGGAGCTGTTTCTGTAACAGTGATTTCACAACCAATAAAGCCTGAAATTAAAAAAGTAGATACTATAAAGAGTTGTATGATTTTCATTGTTTCTCCTAAATGGGGTTAGTTTATGTACGCATAAGCTCCACAAAGTAGCATTTCATAAAAATTAGTCACGAGCATCTGAGCAAATAACGGCATAATGAGCCTGAAAATTCTAAAAATGCATCTTTTATAGTAATAATTGATTCTAAAAGGCTTTAGTGATATAATAGAGCTATAACGACTTACTCATTTAATGGTTATTTGTGATTACTTTTTTACGGACTATTTTCGACATTTCTTGGGTCCATTCAGTAATGGTACTGGTTGTGTTTTGTAGCAGTATGGTATCAGGGCATGTTCTCTTAGGAGAGGGGGGTACTGATACGACAGCTCATGAACATGCAATTGTATTTAACAGTGATACTGTTTTGATCGATGATACTGAAACTGACCAATATATAACGCTCTCAATTCCCTATGTAACGAGTATGAGTCCTATATTGGCAATTGGTGGTGTATTTTTGGCAGTATTGGGTTTTGCCTTGTATCGCTATCGTCTCTACCGGCTTAACATGCACACCCTTATTTTAAAAGAGCAAGTAGCCCTTAGGACTCAGGAGCTTGAGATGCTCTCAGTAGTAGCTCGTGAAATTGACAATGGTGTTGCCATATGTGATGCAAAAGGTACTTTCCAGTGGATAAATGAGGGGTATAATAGGCTCTATGGTTGGGGGTTGAGTGAGCTTTATTCATTACAGAGAGATACTATGAGTCGCTTTTATGGAGAGCATACTCATGAGATTCTCGCGGAATGTGTTGCTGATAAAAAAGCTATCCATTTTAAAACATCTCTCTTTGCGGCAGATGGTCATGAACTTTGGAGTCACAGTACCCTTACCCCAATTCTGTCCGAAAATGGAGAGGTTAAGCAGGTTATAATTGTCGATTCAGATATTTCTGAGCTCGAGGTCATTAGAAAAAAAGCAGAAGAAGCAAATGTTGCAAAAGGTGAGTTTCTTGCTAACATGAGTCATGAAATTAGAACTCCTATGAATGGGGTTATTGGTATGACCGGTCTTCTTCTTGATACTGATTTAGATAGCGAACAACATCGTTTTGCTGAAACTGTTCGTTCAAGTGCAGAATCGTTGTTGGGTCTTATCAATGATATTTTAGACTTTTCAAAAATTGAGGCAGGTAAGCTTGATCTCGAGTTGATCGATTTTGATTTACAAGGGTTGCTCGATGACTTTTCCTCAATGATGATCTACAGGGCGTCTGAAAAAGAACTCAAATATGAATGCAGTGTTGAAACTGATGTGCCTACTTTGTTAAAAGGTGACCCTGGTCGTGTGAGGCAAATATTAAACAATTTAGTAGGGAATGCCTTTAAATTTACAGAGAAAGGTTTGGTTGAAATCCATGTTTCTCAGGTGTCGAGTAAAAGTGGGGGGGCGCTTCTAAAGTTTTCAGTGGTGGATACGGGGCTCGGTATTGCTGAAGATAAATTGGGGACGCTCTTTGAAAAATTTACTCAGGCTGATAGCTCTACTACTCGAAAGTATGGGGGGACCGGTCTTGGGCTTGCTATTTCTAAACAGCTCTCAATTTTAATGGGGGGGGAAGTAGGGATTGAGAGTACCTTGGGGAAAGGGTCTGAATTTTGGTTCACGGTTGCATTTGACTTACAAGAAGAAACTGAAGCTCTAAAAGAACTTCCAGAAATTCAGTTTGGAGATGTTCGTACTCTTGTAGTGTTTCCCGAAAATGACAGTCGACGTATTTTGGTGGATCAGCTTGTCTCAGTGGGGGTGTTGTTAGATGTAGTCGATTCGTTTGGTGATGCAATTGCAAAATTGCATGCTGCCCTCATTAAGGGTGAACCTTATTCTGTTGCATTGATTGATATGCATCTCCCAGAAAAAAATGGTGAGATGCTCGGGGCATTTCTCAGAAAAAATCAACAATTTAAGGCATTAAAATTAATTCTTCTCACAACACTCGGTGATAGAGGTGATGCTCGTGAGTGTAAAAAAATAGGGTTTGATGGGTACTTGACGACTCCCATTCATAGAAATGAGTTGCGAGGAGTTTTAAGTGAGTGTTTGACTAAAGAGAGCGATGCGCCACTCACAACGCGCCATACCGTGCGAGAGTCCCGGGATATTCCTCTGAATAAACAGGGGAGGATTTTAGTTGCTGATGATAATATGATTAATCAGCAAGTGGCAATAAATGTTCTCAAAAAATTTGGTTTGAGGGCTGATGCTGTAGCAGATGGCAGAGAGGCCATTGACGCGCTACAGTCGATATCATATGACCTTGTGCTGATGGATGTGCAAATGCCTGTTATGGATGGTTTAGAAGCGACAAAAAAAATACGTACAGGGCTCGAAGGAGTCAATACTGCGATACCAATTATCGCTCTGACTGCGGGCGCTATGCAAAAGGATAGGGATCTCTGCTTTGAGTCGGGGATGAATGATTATCTTGTTAAGCCAATAGATCCATACGATCTTAAAGAAAAACTCAATAATTGGCTCCCTGAAACACCAGACCATAATACGAGTGACAGTGCTCAAAAGAGTGCTCAGAAAAATGAATCGAAACAGATATCTCAATTAGGGGGACTCGTTCTTTTAGTAGAAGATAATAAATTGAATCAACGAGTTGCCTCAAAGGTTATGGACAAACTTGGGCTTTCAGTAATGATTGCAGAAAATGGAAAAGAAGCAATTGAATTGTTACAGAAGAATGCATTTGACATAATTTTTATGGATGTACAGATGCCTGAAATGGATGGAATTGAAACGACTAAACACATTCGTAGCGGTGATGCGGGTGAAGAAAGGCGTGAGATCCCCATTGTTGCTCTTACTGCCCATGCTGGATCCAAGGAGTGCCTAGCTGCAGGGATGACCGATTTTCTGTCTAAGCCTATTGCCCGAGATTTGGTGAGAGAAAAAGTGGTTAAGTGGGTAAAAAGAGCTATGGAGGAGCAGCTTGAGGTGTTTAATGACGAGTTGTTGCTTCGAAGAACTATGAACGATATGGACCTCGCGAAAAAAATTGTCGGCCTCTACCTAAAATCAATTGATGAAGAGAGTGAGTCACTTTGTAAAGCTATTGAAGATGGGGAGCATTCCACTGTTTTAGAATTGGCGCACTCTTTGAAAGGGGCTACTATCAATATTGGTGGGCAGCGGTTGGCAGAACAGTTGGTTGCTCTTGAAAAAGAGGCTCACACAGCTCATGTATATTCCATACAAAGAGATGTCCTGCTTGGAGACGTTCAAGAGTTAGTAGGGGCACTTACTCTTTTTATCCAGAACGAGAACGGGTAAAAAGGGAGATTGGTCTTTTATGGAGTACTTTCAAAGGTGAGTGAATCAGGAAGAAGTGGTAGAAGTGCAGTTGAAATAGAATCCATAACAACAACGAGAGAATCAATTTTAGTACTATCATGAAGTGTCGTAGCATCAGGTTGTATTAGTGATATATTCTCTTTTAAGCCATACATATTTCCTAAAAAGATATGGAGTTTATCCTGAAAACTTGCCTCTTGGCTTGGTAAGAGGGTGTTTGAATTGAGTTTTCCTCCAATGTAATCGAAAGAGGTGTTAAGGCTCCATAGTGAGTCGGCAACAATGCCTAAATATCGAGGTATGGTGTCTAACGCTGAGGATGATGGTGTGGCTTCAATTACTGAACTTGAAGAGAGAGTGGGGGTTTGAGCACTACTTAATGGTGCGCTGCTTGAAAGTGTGGCTGCTGAAGAAGTAGTTGTATTAAAGGAGGATCCAAAGTAATCAACCCAGTCTATTGAAAGTGCACTAGAGCTGTTAAGGGATGACGAGAGAGTGGTTTGAGAGGAAGAGATAGGTACGGCGGTAATAGTTGGCAGTTCCTGCTCGTCTACAACACAGTGGGTTAATGTTACTATAAATGTTAGTATGGCTAAAATGTATACACTTATGGGCATAACGCTTCCTGTGGTATGTGTGTCTGGTTGTCTGAATCTCATTCGTCAGGTGTGTATTGGGTATGGGTCGTCGTGACACCAGACACAATGAGATGTATAAATGTAGGATTGCTTAGAGTGAGAATCAAGTGTCAATGTTAGATTGGTGAGCATTTTATCAATCTAACATTGGTATACCTCAAAAAAATATGTCTTTGAGGGGGGGGAGCCGATAATAGATGGTTAGGGTATGGCTTAGGTGAAAAAAAACAAAAAGCGAACTCGACACTATAAAAAGCATGGTACGCAAAGATCGAAGACCAAGGGTGGCAATACTAATGCAGCCAAGTCCACTTAACCAGAGTATGGGTGTATAGGCGGGGGCCGAAAAACCAAAATTATGGCTACTCCAAAAGCTGTTAGGAAAGTGTATGAGGCCTATCCAAGAAATTCCATAAAGTAACGTACCTAGAATAAAGAGTATAAATCCTGCACGCGCAAGTGATGCCTTAAGAGAGAATGGGATAAAGAGTAATATACCAAAAAGGGCGATTCTTGCACTGTGTTCACCAAGAGAAATAATCCAAGGAATATCTTTCCAGAAATAGTTTTCTTGAAAGGGGGCAGGGAGAAGATCACTCCATAGGATATTTCCAATGAGAATAGGTATGACGAGATAAAAACAGTTTTTTAGGGGCGGAAAAGGCATATACTCTGTTCTGTCATGTAGGTCTAGCATTCAATATACCCAATTTCATGGTTTAAAACCTGTAGATCTCACAAATAATGAACGAGATAGATGAAATTAGTACTAAGTAGTACAGAACACCTCCAAAAAAGTGAAAATGATTGCTTCGAGAGGGGTAACTGAATTTGTTTGGAATAACCTATGAGGTACTTCCATTAGACATCTGGGGAGATAACGAGAGGGGGCATATGCCCTCTTTTGTTTTATATAGAATTATAATAATTATGGCACTATAAAAATATTTGAACCAGTGTTACGGGGGTTCGAAACCTCTTTTAGGTGCACGCCGTACACTCCTGATGGGAGGTGTGGAATGTCAATGGAGACTCCAGGGGTGTAATCTGCTTTGTAGAGTATGCTTCCGGTTATAGTAAAGAGCGAGAGTTGGAGGGCGCCTCTTCGTGTGGAAGAATTATTAGAATAAGGTACACTTATTAAGTATTTGTTGTGTATGGTTGAGATAGTTATGTTCTCGTGTTGTTCTTCAAATAGAGGTGTCATTGTCTCTGACGAAGATATTGAAGAACTTGATATTTTTGATATAGGTATGCTGCTCGATGAATGAGTGGATGATAAGAGATTAATAGCGGAGCTCGTATGCTGAAGAACATAGTGCTCAATTATAGAATCGATTTTTGCGGGAGGTGATATTAATGTATTTGGAAGGGGTTCTTCCTCTTTTGAAATGGTAGAAATAAGAATAAAAACTTGGGAGTTGAGTCCTTGGTTATGGGCAAGGGTGAGCTCGCCAGCAATTTCTTCTATGACCGGCCATTCACCGGTCTCGACACCTTTTTTGGGGTGTATTTGATAATATTCAGTATCTTCGAACCAGATGACTCTAAAAAGTTGATTGTCATCAACTTCGTTCCATTGCTCAATTACAGTTCCATTGGCTATAGAGCCATCCCGAATGTGGAGTGACATTTTTGACGCACTATTGGTAATACTGTGAAATCCATTATTTCGATAGTCAAAGAGCCATTGCTGTGATTTAGATTGGTCACAGGGGAGGAGTTTTATGGGTGACCCTTTAAAATGTTCTAGGGGGATGGCTAGACAACTATCGGTGTTGAGGGATTTTATATGGTAGGGAATGGTTGGGATGAGTTTATTGGGAGTATAAGTGGGGGAGCCGATAGCGCTATCATGAGTGAGAGAAAGAACAGCAATGTCATTTTGGAGTATAGTGGTGTTGACTGGGTCAAAGTCAACTCGATTTCCATCCCAGGTGTGCGAAGAGGGGTCCCAGTGAGCAAACGAAGAAAAATCATCAAAAAAGGTAGGTTTTTCAGTAAAACCCGTGCCTTCAATGTTTATGGGGTGATAAGCTACCCAATCAATATAGTGATAGGCAGGGAGGTTTTGAGTTTCAAAGGGACCTACCCATTCTATACTTTCGTGTGCCCAAAGGTTGAACATCATTTTCATTGGACCGGTTAGGTGGGGAAGGGCGTTGTCACCATACCATCTGATAAAGGTACCATCGACAAACCAGAGTATGCCATTAGGGGTCCATTCAATGGTAAAGGTGTGCCACCCTTCTGCAAAACTAAAAGGTGCGGTATGTGTTTTTTCAGCAAATTGAAGTGCGCCAACAGGGTCGTATTGCCATATAACATTTGATTGCCAATTAAGTGCGTAGTTTTGACCGAGTACCTCAAGCCCAATTTCATTCCATTGAGAGAGGTCAGTAACGCCATCATTATTAAAAAGGAAAAATGCAGAGAGGACACCACTATTCATTGTGCAGTATATGCGAGCGCTAAATTGACCATAGGTAAATTCTTGCTTTGATTGTAGTTCTCCTCCTTTCCACTCTTTAGCTTCAATTGGTATTGTGAGTAGTAAGAGAGAGAAAAAAAGAATACGAACAAAAATTCCCCAATTGGTGTTCATGCTGTGCCTTGTGCTGTATCAGATTTTAATATACACTTAAAATAACAAAAAAACTCAAATATTTTGACAGGGGAAATGCTTAAGCATTTGAAATAAATTGAGTGTTGCCTACGACGAGTAGCTATGAATTAATGTGTTTGTAGCCATTCGTCTATTTCGATTGCAACCTTTTCCCAATCGGGTTCGTCTATAATCCGAGAGTCCAAAAATCACATTTAAAAATAACGCATTCTGATACTGCTAAAATAGTATTCTGTTTTTTAATTCGGGTTTAAAATCCATCCCAGTATTTTAGAGTCAAAAGATTAGACTACACCTTTGGAAATAGTTCGATATGGGGCTGATTAAAAGTTTGACATTGCTCTGCTCTTTGGATTTGTGGTATAATAGAGGGGGCTTTGGGTGAATTACAGAGGGAGAATGGTGACATGAAAATAGCGGTCTCAATTGAAATTTCAAAAAGTCTAGAAGATATCTGGAAGGTTGTTACTAATATAGATGGGTCTCCTCAAGTGATTTCTGGAATCGAATCCGTTGAAATTATCGAGGGTATTTCAGCTACAATGGAAGGGCTTAAATGGAAGGAAACCCGTACGCTTTTTGGTAAAACTGCCACAGAGGTTATGTGGGTTACAGGGGTTGAGAAAAAGAGTTATTATACGGTTGAAGCAGAAAGTCATGGGAGCAAGTATTATACAGATGTTCGATTAACACCTAATGGTTCTCAAACTATTTTGACCATGGAGTTTGAAGGGGTCCCCCAAACCCTTGGTGCAAAATGCATGTGGTTTTTTATGGGGTTTATGTTTAAAGGGGCAACAAAAAAAGCATTGCGCCAGGATCTAGAAGACATAAAACGATTTGCCGAAAATAGCCTTGAATAAATAACAATTATCGTAAACTACACTATTTATACATTGTTAAAATAATTGAACCATTTGCTCGTCTCAAGACACTTATAGGGTGCAGAACAGATAAAATAGAGTTAATCTTATGATATGTTTTTCACCTAGTAGGTTATGAAGTCACTCATTGAATTTTTCGCCAAGCGGCATATATTAAGCAATTTTGTTCTCTTTGCAGTGCTTATTACGGGCTATTCCTTGTGGCATTTTACGAATAAAGAGGAGATGCCCGACTTTACTTTTAATCGGGTTTCTATTTCAATACCCTATCCAGGAGCAACGGCAGAGGAGACAGAATATTTTATTGTGCATCCTATTGAAGAAGTGTTGCGTGGTCTCGATGGTATTGAAGAGATTGTGAGTACCGCTTCTACTGGTAGAGCGTTAGTAAATGTGTATCTTCAGAAAAACATTGATGATATGAACGAGGTTGTTGCCGATATTCGTACATCGGTGCTCGATGTGAAATTACCTGATGAAGTTTTAGAAAACCCAAGCGTACGGCAGTTTAAATCGAGCTCAAAAGCAATAATCGATATTGCGTTTTATGATGAAGGGGTGCACCTTATGACCCCTACTGATCGTAAGAGAGTGCAGGCCCTTATGCGTGCACTTGAAAATCAGCTCCTTTCACTTCCCGAAATTGCGCGGGTTAATCGCGATACCTATCTTGAACAAGAGTTACAGGTAAAAGTAGACCCTGAGAGACTTAGAAAATATCGGATACCGCTTAATTCGTTGAATCGACAAATTAAGGCATATAATCAACGGAGGCCTGCGGGAAGTATGGCTGATGATGATGAATCAAAAGTGACACTATCTGCTGCACTTACCGATGCTGATGCTATTAAACCACTCATTGTTCAGGGGGGCTTTCAAGGGTCTGTTGTTACGGTTGAGGATGTTGCGACTGTTGAGCAAAACTATGAAGAACATATAGGATTGCTCAAGGTGAATGGCCATGAAGCGGTAATACTGAACGCGGTTAAGAATAGCAGCACCGGAATAATCAAAGCGGTTGATGCGGTAAAAAAGGTGGTTGCAGAATTTAACGCAAACCTTACAGAGGGATCAGTAAAAGTTATTCTCTTGGATGACGAATCAATTAATGTACGTAATCGCCTCGACCTAATATCATCTAATGGCATTATTGGTTTGATAATCATTGTTGGTCTTCTGTTTGTTTTTCTGAATCCTCAGTCCGGTTTTTGGGTTGCATTTGGGATTCCCTTCTGTTTTGCCTTTACCATGATTGGAGTCTATTTGATGGGGTATACTATCAATAATATGACTCTGGCGGCAGTTATTATTGTGATGGGCATGGTCGTTGATGATGCCATTGTGATTGCAGAAAATATTGCGCGGATGAAGTCTGAAGGTCGATCTAATGAAGAATCGGCAGTGAGGGGGGCTACGTATGTGGCACTGCCTGTTATAGCGGCTGTTATCACTACCTGTGCGGCGTTCCTTCCTTTGTATTATATCGACGATCGATTTGGTGCCCTGATAAAAGTAATTCCACCTATAATCACTTTTATGTTATTGGCGAGTCTTATCGAATCATTACTTATTCTTCCGGGGCATTTGAGCTATAAGCCTCCACGCTCACTGCTTTGGGTGTTGAGCTTAGGTACTCTTAAGTTTTGGGAGCGAGCCGAGGCTCCTAAAAAACAACACTGGTTTCATAGAGTCGAAGAGTGGTATGGTGCACTGTTGTATTATCTCCTTAGGGGTAAAGTACTTGTTTTGGTATTGGTTAGTGTGTTATTAATTTTAGCATTCCAGCTTTTTAAAAGTGAATTCAAATTTGTGCTCTTTCCTAATGAAGAGACTACAATGATCCGTTGTTCCGTAGAGGCCCCCAAAGACTTTAAGAGAAGTCAAACCGCTGCTTTGACACAGAAAATAGATTCTATTTTGACTCCCTATGTTGGGCATGAGGTTGTTGGGTTTCGGGCTCAAATTGCCCAGAGTAGGTGGGGGCGTATTGTAAAAGAGAATAAGGGCAACTTTTATATCGAGATAACCCCGGCAGAAAAACGAGAAAAATCTGCCAAGCAGCTGATGGCGGAATGGAAAAAACAGCTCGGGGATGACAGTGGATTTAGAAAAGTACGCTTTTCAACTTCCCGCTTTGGTCAATCCTCTGGGAGTGCTCTTGAAATTATTGTGGCCGAAAATAACAACGAGATTAGGAAATGTATTGCTGATTCTATAGCGGTTGCGTTGAATACTCACCCTCTGTTACAGGATGCAGAGGTTGATCGGCCCATAGAAAACCCGGAATATGTTATTGGTCTAAAAAGAAATACTCTTTTTAGACTGGGGATAGACCCTAATGAAGTGGGGCAAACCTTGAGGTCAATTCTAGAGGGGAGCGAGCTCTTTGATTTTATTGAAGATAATGAAGAGGTGCGGGTGATTCTCAAAGCGGATGACCGGTATAAAAAAGACCTCTCTTCGGTGTTGCGAATACCTGTTGAAAATCGTGGAAATTATCTGGTACCTCTTTCCGAAGTAGTAACGGTACAAAAGGGAGCGACTCAGTCTACTATTCAACGGGAAAATTTTAAAAGAATTACCCGAGTGGTAGCGGATATACAGGGAGACTCAGTAACACCTCTTGAAATCGCGCGGGAGATAGAGTCGTCACTCTTCTCTGCTATTAAAAAGAAATTCCCAACCGCAACACTCCTGTTTGACGGTGAGGTGAAGGACTCTCGTGAGTCTCGTGGTACTTTTACCGTTGCGCTCTGGGCGGTACTTGGCCTGATTTATGCTATTCTCTCGCTCCTCTTTAACTCAATGATTAAGCCGCTTTTAATCATGTTCTCTATCCCTTTTGCAGTAGTAGGAGTGATCTATGCGTTTCATTGGCATGGCATGAATCAATATGGTTTTTTTGCAATGGTCGGGATACTTGGGCTGATGGGGGTTGTTATTAATGACTCTATTGTAATGCTCACAAAATTGACTACGGAAACTAAACATGGTGTTAAAAATAGTATCGATCGACATGTGGCAAAAGTTGCTCAAACAAGATTAAGAGCAGTGCTGTTAACAACGTTCACTACAGTAGCGGGACTTTTTCCTACAGCGTATGGCGTGGCGGGTTATGATGCAATGCTTGCTGAGATGATGCTTGCTATGGGGTGGGGGCTTCTCTTTGGTTCGCTGATTACTTTGGTACTTGTACCGGTACTGTATTCTCTTGGACTACAGATTGACTCTTTTTATGGACGATTGGCTCGAAGGACTACTCTAAATAATGGAGGTCATCATGAATAAGCAAGTACTGATTTTCACTCTATTGGTGGCTGCTCTGTTTGCTGCCGAAAAGCCAAAGGAAGAGTGGCATACATTATCACTTAAGGATTTTGTAACAGATGCATGCCGTAATGACCTTGAATTTCAAAATATTTTGATGGATACTTTGCAATTAAAATACCGTCAGCTATTAGCGAGAACACCTGCCGAACTCTTACTTGAAGTGACTGGTGAATATGGCATATCATTAAGTGGTGAGCAGCGCCCTGAAGGTGTGGTGTCCCTACAGCAGCTTTTTCCAAGTCAAGGAAGTGCTCTCACTGGAACGGTAAGAACGTCACGCTCACCCTCAACCAATGTTCAAAACTCTCAACTAGAAGTACGGTATAGTATCGACCTTTGGAGGAATGCATTTGGAAAAGCAGAACTTACGAAAGGGGCTCTTGCGGGAGTGGAAAATAATATTATTCGAAACCAGGTAATTGAGGCTTACGAGAAGTATCTCGCGGAGCTCTATATCCTATATTATTCATGGCTGCAGGCGTACAATGAATTGCAATTTGCTCAAATCCAAAAGAGTGAAGCCGAAACGTTGCTGAGAAATATAAAAAAAAGAAAGAGGCGTTTTATAGCACGACAAGTAGATGTTGATAAGGCGACTCTACAAGTACTCAATGCTGATAGAGAAATAGGTGAAAAAGAGGGGATATATATTGATGCAGGTATTCGAGTCGCATTTGTGATAGGGACCGATAGAAGGTCTTATAACTATGTTCCAAATGGAGCCGAATTAGAATTATCATTTAAAAGAAGTATTCCTGTAGTAGAAAATAGTTTTGCTGAGAGTCGTACAGGTTTGTTGTACGAAAAAATGCTATCAAAAGACTCGTTGTCTCAAAAGCTTTTAGATGATGCGCTTCTCCCATCTCTTTCACTCTATGGAGGAATTGATCTTACAGATATTCGAGCCAAAGATAACTCCAAGGTAGTTGCGGGAGTAACATTAAGCTTTCCAGTCCATAACAGAAATATTCATCTTGAGAAAGAGTTGGTTGATGTTGAGCGGCAAAAAATAGTACTCAGATCACGTTCATCCAAGTTGATGGTTGAGACTAAAATGTACCAAATGAGTGAACAGATTATTCATAAGAAAAAGATGATTGCAGATGCCGAAAAACGGCTTGAGCTTTCTAAGAAAATTCTAAAGGCTGAATCAGTTGAATATCAGTATGGCCGAACCACGCTCAATAATATTTTACAGGCTCAAAATAGTGTGCACAGTAATAGGCGTGGTATTGTACAAAAGCAGATTGAGGTTGCGAAGCTCTGGGTTGCTTTAAAAGAGTTAGCTGATACATTAGTATTAAAAAACAAATAAAACCCTTGGATATATGTTCCATGGAATATATATTTAGAATATGAAAAAACTTGAAGATATCATACACCATGAGTTTACGGATAAAAAGAGGCGTGCGTTAGTTAATCTCTTTTTTACGTCAAATTTTATACAAGGCAAAGTTGCAGAAGCGCTTCGTCCCCTTGATATGACCTTTGAGCAGTTTAATGTTTTGTCAATTGTTAATGGACAGGAAAAAGGGCGCTGTACCGTAGGTACCATTAAAGAGCGGATGTTTGATAGAATGTCGAATGTGTCTCGTCTTTTAAACAAACTTGTAGCTAAAGGCTGGATAGAAAAAAAACGGTGTACTAATGATCAGCGAGTGGTGTATGTACAGATAACAGACTCTGGAATAAATATGAGAGTTGAAGGGTGCACCATTATTGATATGGTGAATAAAAAGTGTGAGACGTTAACGATAGAAGAGTCTAATCAGCTTAATGCTTTAATAGAAAAATTGAGGAAAAACTATTTTTAGTTTTTTTTAAATAAATATATTCCATGGATACTAAGTACAGGGAATAGAGTGTTTTGGATGCTTAAAAGGTGTCTATGAATTTTAAATACTAATAACAACTAATATAAAGGAGTCGATATGACTACAATAAATGTTCAAGATAAAATAGCGCTCGTAACAGGAGCAAATAGAGGAATTGGGCGAGCAATCGTAATAGAACTTGTGAAACAGGGGGCGCTAAAAGTGTATGCTGCGGCTCGTGATAGTTCAAAGCTTGCGGGGCTTGTAGGTGAGCTTGGTGATAGAGTCGTTCCACTACAGTTGGATGTAACTAATGACGCTATGATTAAGGTTGCGGTTGAAGAGGCGGGGGACATCGATATCCTTATTAATAATGCTGGAGTATTTGCGCCGGGTAATTTTACTCAAGGTGGGGTTGTAGAAGGATTAACCGATAATTTTGCCGTTAATGTTTTTGGTGTGGCAAAACTTATTGAAGCGTATTTGCCTAATTTAAAAAAGAGAGAGGCTGCGGCTGTAGTGACCGTTTCTTCGATGGTTGGGCTCGCAAGTATGCCTATGGGGCTTTCTTATTCCGCCTCTAAGGCAGCGGCACACAGTATTATTCAAGGATTACGCGGAGAGGTTAAAGATTCGAATATATTAGTTGCTGGTGTGTATCCGGGGCCGATTGATACCGATATGATTCGTGATTTTCCTATGGAAAAAGATACTCCTGAGAATGTTGCAGCAGCAGTCGTTCAAGGTATTAATAGTGGTACAGAAGATATATTTCCCGATGCAATGGCCGCCCAGGCTGGTGCTGCTTATTTGGCATCGCCCAAAGCTGCCGAAGAGATGTTTGCAACATTTGTATAGCTGACTAAAATTGATACAATTGTTCTTAAGTTAAGCCTATTCAAAAGAATGGGCTTAACTGGTATAACTCTTTTCTGATCTATTAGAATATGCTTTAAAATCCTACATTAACTCTTATGACAGAAAAAGAAATTATCAGTGGTTTTTCAATACTTCTCACATTTATAGGGTATGCACCTTACATTAAGTGGGTAATAACTCGTCAGGTTCGGGCTCATCTCTTCTCTTGGGTAATTTGGTCTATTACTACTTGTATTGTATTTGTGGCTCAGGTTGAAGGTGATGGTGGGGCGGGTGCGTGGCCTACTGGTGTTGGAGGGCTTATTACCGTTATTATAGCGGTGCTTGCATATGTTAAAGGGAGAGACCATTCAGCTACAGCTGTCGATAAAATATTTTTAATCGGTGCTCTTTCATCACTCCCTCTTTGGTATGCGACTAATGATCCCTTATGGGCTGTAATAATACTGACAAGTGTTGACCTTTTCGGATTTGGGCCGACGATCAGGCAGGCTTATGATCATCCTAAAGAAGAATCGGTCACTTTTTTTGGAATCTTTGTAGCGCGTAATCTCTTATCACTTTTTGCTTTAGAGTATTATTCTGTTACTACTGTACTCTTTCCTGTGGCAACAGGAGTGGCTTGTCTTGTGCTTATTGGGGTGGTTCTTGTGAGGCGAAAGTAATAACGTTATTATTCTCAATAAAAAAGCCTCATTCAGATTGAATGAGGCTTTTTTATTTTTTGAATTATTTAAAACTACTTAATTAACTCGGTATGAATTATGCTGGCTCAAGCTCGAGCATGTCCTCAAGATCTGCTTTTGCAGAGTTTCCAATTAGTTTAAGATCAAAGTTAGCAA
>JAOPTX010000036.1:0-100091 GCA_051532055.1 Fibrobacterales bacterium
CTGCTCCTGCGCCAGTAGAAATGCTGAGAGAACCGGTAGTAAGGGCATCAATAGACATTGTGATGTTATCAACTCCCGCACTGTCATTTGCACCAATGTGAAGTATTGATGATGATGATCCACTGGTTCCGAATGAATTTGCACCATTACCGATGAGGGTTTGTGTGTTATATTGGGTGGCATTTGCAATTCGGTCTATTTCATCACCGAGGGCAACATACTCCTGTTGTAGATATGATCTATCAGTTGAAGTAAGAGTGTCATTGGCAGATTGTACAGAAAGTTCACGCATTCTTTGAAGAATACTTGAAATCTCATTAGCCGCCCCTTCAGCAACTTGTAGTAGTGCAACGCCATCTTGTGCATTAGATTTTGCACGATTTAATCCTCTAACCTGAGTACGTAACTGTTCCGAAACTGAGAGCCCTGCGGCATCATCAGCAGCTCGGTTGATACGTAGTCCGGTAGATAGTTTTTCAAGTGATTTTCCCAGTCCATTATTTGCACTTGCAAGTGAATTCTGGGTTATCAACGAATTGATGTTGTGGTTAATACGCATAATAAACCTCCATGTTTTTTTGCGTCAGCTGCTTCCGTGCAGCCAGTAGGTGTAGTAACTCCTATTATGATAGATCGGAGGGGGGGGGAGGAAACTTTAATTGTTTTCTTAAGTTTTACCTTAAGGAGTGAATTAAGTTTTGTGTTAGGTGCAATGAAGAATTATGAACGGTGTTAAATGTCGTAGTGTAATGTGAAGGATTGTAAGCATCAAAAGAGTATAGGTGGCTCTATGAGAAACACATCTGTGTGTTTGTTATAGCGGTACGAATGCTCAATGGCGAATTACAAAATCCCTGACTGATTTTTAATCATAGCTATTTAATGAGCTTGATTGTCCTAGCCAATAAGCGCTAGTGCCGCTTGTGGTGTGGCGTTAGACTGCGCCAACATTGACGTAGAAGATTGGGTTAGTATTTGATTACGGGTGAGTTGAGTCGATTCCGAGGCGAAATCGACATCACGAATGCGTGACTCCGCATCTTGAGTATTGAACTCTTGATTGTAGATGTTGTTCATAGCATGTTCAAGCCTATTTACAAAAGCACCCACATTTGATCGCATAGTATTGACTGATGTTATTGCTGAATCTATTGCGGTAATAGAGCTCATTGCAGCGCTTTGCGTTGAAACACCGATGGTAGTAGTGGCACCGGCTGCAGTAGAGATACCTAAGGAACCGGTAGTAATGGCATCAATGCTAATAGCAATGTTATCAATACCGGTACCGGCATTGACCCCAATTTGTAGAATCGATGATGAAGACCCACTTGCGCCAAATCTGTTGGGCCCATCGCCGATCACTGTTTGAGTATTGTATTGAGTGGCATTTGCAATACGATCTATTTCGTCTGCGAGAGCGACATACTCTTGTTGCAGGTAGCTTCTGTCAGTAGAGGTGAGAGTGTCATTCGCAGACTGTACTGAGAGTTCACGCATTCTTTGAAGGGTCGAAGAAATTTCATTGGCGGCGCCCTCTGCAATTTGCAGGAGAGCAACTCCATCTTGCGCATTAGCGCGCGCCCGCCCGAGTCCACGTATTTGTGTGCGGAGTTCTTCAGATACAGAGAGTCCGGCAGCGTCATCCGATGCGTGATTAATCCGTAACCCAGTCGATAACTTTTGCAATGATGAATTCAGGCTGCTATTGGCTTTGCCAAGCGCGTCCTGTGTAATCATAGAACTGATGTTATGGTTAATCCGCACGTTCAGCCTCCTTGCCTCTTTGCGCCTGTAACTTCCATGTTACAGGGGGTGTCTTACCCTATTAAAGAGTATCGGCGAGGCTCAAGTAAAACTTTAGCGTTATTTCAGTATTTGCTTCAGGTTTTGCATCGTGTTGTTGAAAATATCAATGAGGAAATAAAAAAATCTAAAAACCAAAAAAGGGGCCGGCGAATGCCGGCCCCTTTTTGAACATGGTATTGTTTTAAGGTTACCCGAGGAGTGCGAGTGCCCCTTGTGGGACAGCATTTGCTTGCGCTAACATTGATGTTGATGATTGGGTTAGTATTTGATTTTTGGTAAATCGTGTTGATTCGGTAGCAAAGTCTACATCTCTGATTCTCGATTCCGCATCCTGTGTATTAAATTCCTGATTGTTTATATTGTTTATTGCGTGCTCAAGTCGGTTTACGTACGCACCCATATCTGAGCGCATTGCATTGACAGAATTGATGGCAATATCAAGGGACGAAATTGCTAACATTGCAGCAGATTGCGTGGATACACCCGATGCCCCTGTTCCACCTGTAGTAATAGAGAGTGACCCTGTCGTAATAGAATCAATGCCTATCGAGATGTTGTCGATTCCCGCTTGGTTGTTTGCACCAACGTGAAGAATAGAGGCAATAGAGCCGCTTGCCCCAAAAGTATTTGCGCCATTCCCAATTAGAGTCATGGTATTGTATTGAGCAGAGTTTGCAATGCGGTCAATTTCATCGGCAAGTGCTGTATATTCTTGCTGTAGATAAGAACGATCGACAGAGGTAAGGGTATCATTCGCTGACTGAATTGAAAGCTCTCTCATTCGTTGTAATATAGAAGTGATTTCGTTTGCGGCCCCCTCTGCTACTTGTAAGAGGGCGACGCCATCTTGAGCATTGAGTTTGGCCCGAGCAAGTCCTCGTACCTGAGTACGAAGTTCTTCAGAAACTGAGAGTCCTGCAGCATCGTCTGCAGCTCTATTAATTCTGAGTCCAGTAGATAGTTTTTCAAGTGATTTGCCCAGGGTCCCATTAGCAGCGTAGAGTGCATTTTGGGTGATCATTGCCGAGATATTATGATTTATACGCATTGTAAACCTCCATGTTCTTTTGCGTGTTCGCCGCATCCTTGCGACTGTCATGTTCTATATCTCTTATATCGCTTATGAAAAGAATTACTTAATACTTTTTGCTAAGAAAGTTTCAAAAAAACAAATAAACCCAAAAAACTTAAAGTTAAATATATTGTGAAAGTTAAGAATGTGAAGTAAAAAGTAAAGCACCGCCTGGGGGCGGTGCTTTGAAAAAATGATATAGGGTTAAGTGAATGATTATCCAATAAGAGCGAGTGCTCCTTGTGGAACTGCATTTGCTTGTGCCAACATCGAAGTAGATGATTGAGTAAGAATCTGGTTTCTTGTGAAGCTGGTAGATTCTGTTGCAAAGTCTACATCTCTAATACGTGATTCCGCATCTTGAGTATTAAACTCTTGATTCGAAATATTATTCATTGCATGTTCAAGACGATTTACATAGGCACCCATGTCTGATCTCATGGTGTTCACTGATGTAATTGCAGTATCAATAGCGGTAATTGATGCCATAGCTGCAGCTTGAGTAGACACGCCTATTGTAGTAGTCGCGCCTGTTCCTGTTGAAATACCAAGTGACCCAGTAGTAAGAGCATCAATTGACATTGTGATGTTATCAACACCGACATTATCATTTGCACCAATGTGAAGGATTGAAGATGAAGAGCCGCTTGTACCAAAAGCATTCGCACCATTACCAATGAGTGTTTGAGTATTGTATTGAGTCGCATTTGCAATACGGTCGATTTCATCACCGAGTGCCACATATTCCTGCTGTAGATATGATCTATCAGTAGAAGTAAGGGTGTCATTCGCTGATTGAACCGAGAGTTCTCTCATTCTTTGAAGAATAGAAGAGATCTCATTTGCTGCACCCTCAGCTACCTGTAAGAGTGCAACGCCGTCTTGGGCATTTGATTTTGCTCTACCAAGACCACGTACTTGTGTTCTTAATTGTTCGGAAACAGAGAGTCCCGCTGCATCATCTGCTGCTCGGTTAATCCGTAGACCGGTTGAGAGTTTTTCCAGTGATTTTCCAAGTCCGTTATTTGCCGCACCGAGAGCATTCTGGGTAATAAGTGAATTGATGTTGTGATTAATACGCATTATAAACCTCCATGTTTATTGGTATCCTGCATCCTTGCAGTTGTTAGGAAAGCAGTAAGTCTGAATTCCTTTTAAACATATCGACGGTAGTGATTTAAAACTTGAAGTAATTCTTACTAAAATGTTAAATATTGAAATTAAAACAGGAGTTATAGTTGTAGTAGGGGCCACTATAGCTCTTTAAAGCTATGGCCAGGGGGCTGGTTATTGTGCGGGGAGAGGGCAAAAAAATAAAGCCCCCTGTAGGAAGGAGACTTTACTTTGGAGTTAGTACTGGGTGTTACCCGAGTTGTGCATCTGCGTATCAAACATATGCACAATATATATAGGGAGAATTTCGTTAAAACTTTAGACCTTTTTATATTTTGGTATGAACGAGGGAATAATGCTGTGCATAAAAAGAGGGATTGGTTATAACGATGGAGCGTTGATTACTACCCGATAAGGGTAAGTGCAGCATTGGAAACACCATTAGCTTGCGAGAGCATGGCGGTTGCAGACTGTGTTAGGATCTGCTGTTTGGTAAATGCAGTAGATTCTGTTGCAAAATCAACATCGCGAATACGAGACTCTGCATCTTGTTGATTGAACTCTTGATTGTGTAAATTTTGAATTGAGTGTTCAAGGCGATTGATATGGGCGCCCACATCAGAGCGTTTTGTTGAGACTGTTGAGATAGCCGTTCCAACGACACCGATACTGGCGTGTGCACCAGTACGACTGCCAACTGAGGCGGCGTCAACTCCTAGGGCACCACCAGAAACAGATCCTAAGCCATCGAGATCCATTGTGTCGACATCTTCTACGGCATTTGCGCCAATATGCATTTGGAGTGCCTCACCAATATCAAATGAGACTCCGGTAAAGCCTTCACCTGTGATAGTGGTTCCGACTTGATCACCAAATGCTGATGCATAGGCTGGGTCTCCAGTATTAAGATTTTGTGCTAAAAACCCTGCCTCAAAAGCGGCATAAGTACCGCCAAAAGTTGCAGTTATATTTGCTTCGAGTTGTGCTGATCCACTAATGGTTGTTCCGTAGATGTCATCAATAGAGCCTGCGCCATTTTGGATAAACATTGCGGCAAGATACGCAGTTGCATAATCTTCATCTGAACCACTCCATGTATTATGGTCAATACTTCCGCCACTTGCAAATGATGACGCCGCTATAATTGCAGCAGTATTGGCGTAACTCCCTGCTAATAAGCTGGTAACCCGAGACTCACCGCCAGCATTACTTGCTTCAGCAGCACCTTCGGAGAACCATGTGGGTGGCTGATGTCCATTGATATACTGAAGGGCATGGGTCATTTCGTGAGAGAGAATATCTTGGGCGGAAAAAACGTTACCGAGGTGATTCATGGGTCCGTCAGCGTTGGCATCCCCTGTTACCTGGGCATTAAAATCATCTAAATCGAGGTTAATGACCGCTTGAGTACCGTCAGATCCGCCAGTGGCTAAGAGACCTGCTTCACCATCCATGTTTTCGCCAGTGACGTGGAGGTTGCCAAAGGCCGATAGATTGCTATAGGCATTTTGTACCGTGGCAGCCGCCCCGGGAAGCCAGTCATTTGTCAGTTTGTCTATTAATTCTTCTGCGTTATCAGCTCCGCCACGTAATACTTGAATGCCATTATATTGTGTAGCATCATTTATGCGAGTCAATTCTTCTGAAAGAGCAGTGAATTCTTGATCGATATATGAGCGGTCTTCATCAGTAAGGGTGTCACTTGCAGATTGTATTGCTAATTGGCGTTGGCGCTGTAAAATAGAGTGAGCTTCATTCATCGCCCCTTCAGCAACTTGAAGAAGGGCGACGCCATCCTCCGCATTGTGTCGGGCACGATTATTACCTCTGATTTGAGATCGCAGTTGTTCGGAAACAGAGAGTCCGGCAGCATCATCAGAAGCGCGATTAATCCGCAAGCCCGTAGAGAGCTTATGCAGAGAATCACCCAAAGCATTGTTCGCTGAATTAAGCGAATTCTGGGTAATAAGTGCGCTGATGTTGTGATTGATCCTCAAAACCTACATCCGTGTTACTAAAAAGAAACGCCTTCCGCTTCCATGCGGATTTAGGCCCTATTGCATTGATCGGCCGCCTAGAGTAAAATCTTGAGCAAAAATTTAAAAAAAGTTAAGCAAAATACTCATAAGAAAGCGAAGGCAAAACTTAATGCGGTGCATGAGCGAGGACCGCTTGTAATAAGTGAAAAAACTAAAAAGACCAGCTGATGCTGGTCTTAAATGGATTGTCTTTTGAATGAGAATGGTTATCCAATAAGAGCGAGTGCTCCTTGTGGAACTGCATTTGCTTGTGCCAACATCGAAGTAGATGATTGAGTAAGAATCTGGTTTCTGGTGAAGCTGGTAGATTCTGTTGCAAAGTCCACATCTCTAATACGTGATTCCGCATCTTGAGTATTAAACTCTTGATTCGCAATATTGTTCATTGCATGTTCAAGACGATTTACATAGGCACCCATATCTGATCTCATGGTGTTCACTGAGGTAATTGCCGTATCAATAGCGGTAATTGATGCCATGGCTGCTGCCTGTGTTGAAACGCCAACAGTCGTTCCTGCTCCTGCTCCAGTAGAAATACTGAGAGAACCAGTAGTAAGGGCATCAATAGACATTGTGATATTGTCAACGCCAACATTGTCATTTGCACCAATGTGAAGGATTGAAGATGAAGAGCCGCTTGTACCAAAAGCATTCGCGCCATTGCCAATGAGTGTTTGAGTATTGTATTGAGTCGCATTTGCAATACGGTCGATTTCATCACCGAGTGCTACATATTCTTGCTGCAGATATGATCTATCAGTAGAAGTAAGGGTGTCATTCGCTGATTGAACCGAGAGCTCTCTCATTCTTTGGAGAATAGAAGAGATCTCATTTGCCGCACCCTCAGCAACCTGTAAGAGTGCAACGCCATCTTGAGCATTTGATTTTGCTCTATTAAGACCACGTACTTGTGTTCTTAATTGTTCGGAAACAGAGAGTCCCGCTGCATCATCTGCTGCGCGATTAATCCGTAGTCCGGTAGAGAGTTTTTCTAGTGACTTTCCAAGTCCGTTGTTAGCGGAGCCAAGAGCATTTTGAGTAATTAATGAATTGATGTTGTGATTAATACGCATAGTAAACCTCCATGTTTTGCGTGTTTGCCACTTCCGTGTGGCACTTAAGTCTCTAATAGAAGTATCGGTAAAACCTAAAGGAGATCTTTAGAAAAAAATAGAGAGAGGCGATAAAAGCTGGATATTTTTTAGAAAGCTAAAGTGGAACTAAATGAAGAATCTAGAGTGAAACCTGGGGCTGATGTTAATGATTGTTTTTTGGTTGATTTGAGGCGAAAAAAAAAGGGTCATTTCTGACCCCTCGTGCATTAAAGTTCTTTTTAAAAAGTGTACTGTCTTATTTATCCGATAAGAGCAAGTGCACTTTGTGGTGCTGCATTTGCTTGTGCCAACATAGAAACAGATGACTGGGTTAATATTTGGGTTCTGGTAAACTCAGTTGATTCAGATGCGAAATCAACATCACGAATTCGAGATTCAGCATCTTGCGAGTTAAACTCTTGGTTCGAAATATTGGTCATTGCATGTTCAAGTCTATTCACATAGGCGCCAATATCTGAACGCATCGAGTTTACTGAGGCAATTGCAGAGTCGAGTGTGGTTATTGCTGTTGTTGCTGCAGCTTGTGTTGAAACACCGACAGCCCCCGTACCGCTGGTACTAATACTGAGTGACCCCGAGGTCAGTGCAGTCATCGATATAGTGACGCTGTCAGCGGAAGTCGCATTAGCCCCAATATGGAGTACTGATGATGATGAACCAGAGGCGCCAAATGAGTTGGTTCCTCCATCTATGAGTGTTTGCCCATTGTATTGTGAACTGCTTGAGATACGGTCAACTTCTGCAGCAAGCGCTGAGAACTCTTGATCGAGATAGCCGCGGTCTGTTGAGGTGAGGGTGTCATTCGCCGCTTGAACCGAGAGTTCCCGCATTCTTTGGAGAATTTCTGACATCTCATTTGCAGCACCTTCAGCAACTTGAAGAAGCGCTACGCCATCTTGTGCATTGGCCTTTGCGCGGCCCAGACCTCTGATTTGTGAACGTAACTGTTCAGAAACAGAGAGTCCCGCAGCATCATCAGCGGCTCTATTGATTCTAAGACCAGTTGAAAGTTTTTCGAGTGATTTACCCATATTGGTATTTGCATTCGCAAGTGAGTTTTGGGTAATAAGTGAATTGATGTTATGATTGATACGCATGATAAACCTCCATGTTTATTTCTGAACAAAGCAGTGGCCCTACACCATGCAGTGTTCTATGCATTTGTGCCACATCCATGTGGCGGGTTTTGTGTTTGGGACTGGTCTGGATTGATACTCCGTAACAGCCTGTATTAACTCCTATTTCATATTTCGGAGAGGCTTACTGAAATCTTTAATGTTTTTTTTGCAAAAAAAATGAAAACTGTTTATTATATGAAATAAATGGCCAATGCGTCCCATACGGGCCATATATAAAAAGAGAATTAGAAAGGGGATTTTGAAATGCTGGAGGTAGAAATTAAAAAAGCCCAAACGGAGCGGGCCTTTTTAAAAAGATTTGTGTACGGAAATACACATCAACCTTTAATGCATTTATAATATCGTTTTATGACAATTAAAACTTTAGAGAAATATGAGAGAAAATAAAAAAGACCGAAATTTTCATTTCGGCCTTCGGAGTTAATACCTGCGTATCAGGTATTGGTGTATTGTAGGGTACTTTTAATTGAGGAGTGCAAGGGCAGACTGCGGAGCAGTATTTGCCTGCGCTAACATAGAGACAGATGATTGAGTCAAAATCTGAGTTCTGGTGAACTCGGTTGATTCTGAAGCAAAATCCACATCACGAATCCGTGATTCCGCATCTTGTGTGTTAAACTCCTGATTGGCGAGATTGTTGATTGCATGTTCGAGTCTATTCACATAGGCGCCAACATCAGATCTCATGGTATTTACTGAGGTGATTGCAGTATCTATTGACGATATTGCCGTGAGTGCAGATGCTTGAGTTGATACGCCCACCGCACTTGTTCCTGATGTAGATATAGCAAGTGATCCAGTAGTGAGGGCGCTCATTGATATACTAATACTGTCTGAAGTTGTTGCATTTGCACCGATATGGAGTACCGATGATGATGAACCGCTCACACCAAAAGAGCTGTTGCCGCCATCGATGAGGGTCTGTCCATTGTACTGAGAGCTATTGGATATTCTATCGACTTCTGCAGCGAGTGAACTAAACTCCTGATCGAGATATCCACGATCAGTTGAAGTCAATGTATCATTTGCTGCCTGTACAGAGAGTTCTCTCATTCTTTGCAAAACTTCAGAAATCTCATTTGCGGCTCCTTCCGCTACTTGTAGTAGCGCAATGCCGTCTTGTGCATTTGCTTTTGCACGACCGAGCCCTCTGATTTGTGAACGTAATTGCTCTGATACTGAGAGTCCTGCAGCATCATCTGCAGCTGTATTGATTCTGAGTCCAGTAGAAAGTTTTTGTAGTGATTCGCCCATTTTGCCATTCGCATGAGCAAGCGCGTTCTGAGTTATCAACGAATTGATATTGTGATTGATACGCATTATAAACCTCCGTGTTTATAAAGATGTGTACTTCCGTGTATTGGTGATATTCGTATTATTTCCGTAAACGAGTATCTCTGTTTGCATTAAAGGTTGAGGATATGAAGTCCTCCTTAAAATTATCGGGAGGATTATCAAAATCTTTAGAGAAAACTTTAAATAAAGTTATGGAAAAGAAATAAACTTTTTAAAGTGCCTTTAATTGCGATTAAAAGAGGTTTTTTTAGAGAGTGAGATAGGGGGTTTGTGACACCGATAACGATTATTATCGGTGTTGTTCTATGGTTGGCTCCTCGGAACCTTCATCTGGAGTAGTAAAATCCGAATGATTAAATTCAGAATATATATTGGAACGGAGATTTCTTTGTGATTCAAACTCCTCACGGTCGATATTCTGCATAAAGTACAGGTCTTTAGAAAAGCTACGGAGCATAATTTGTTCTTGTACTACTTTATCGAGTTCAGAATCATCAAAACCGAGTATGAATATTGAGGATTGATCATCATCACCAAAAATTTCAAATTCTTCCATAATATTTATACTGGTGTCTGCAGATGGTTGATTTTCCAGTGTTGTGGCTACTGGTGTTTGAGAGGGTGAATTTAGGGCGACTGTATCGGGAGCTGTTGATGATGTTTGTGACTCTATAGGGGCCTCAAGTATTGGCGGTATCGAGTCTGTGGCAAGAGAATCACTCTGCTCTGCATGGGCGATGGTTATCACACAGATGATTACGGGTATGAGGTATTTAATAATCATTACTTTCCAAGCTCCAGCCATGGGGTTACTGCATCGTCAGTTAAATGTAACATATTTGAATTTTTTTTGAGTTGCCCGATTGCTGCGATCATTGCTCCATTATCGGTGCAATACTCAAAGTCAGGGAAAAAGGCCGTAAAATTATTTTTCTTACCGAGGGTTTCCATTCTTTTTCTCAGATGACGATTTGCTGAAACGCCACCACATACAACAATATGGCTCAGTCCTGTTTTTTTAAGGGCCCACATGCTCTTTTCGCACAATATATCAACGATAGCCTCTTCAAGTGAGGCGCAAATGTCTTTGAGGTTTTCTTGAATGAACTCTTCACTGTTGTCCTGGACATATCTAAGGACGGACGTTTTGAGTCCAGAGAATGAGAATTCACCAGTGTCTTGTTTTGCGAAGCTTCGAGGGAATCGAACAAATTTTCTGTTGCCGCCATCGGCAGCTTTGCCAACAACGGGGCCGGCGGGGTAGCCCAAGCCAAGGAGTTTTCCACATTTATCGAATGCTTCACCGGCTGCGTCATCACGAGTACGACCCAGTAGTTCATATTCAAAGTTTTCTTTCACTAAGGTAAGTTCAGTGTGGCCGCCTGAAACAGTAAGGCAGCAAAAAGGTGGTTGAATGTCTGGATTGCTAAGGAAGACTGCAGCGATGTGCCCTTCAAGGTGGTTAATGCCAATACTGGGTATTTGAAGGTCGTGGGCAAGGCCTTTTGCAAATGATGCGCCTACAAGTAGAGGACCCATGAGTCCAGGGCCTCGGGTATAAGCAATTTGGTCGATGTCATTAATGGTAAGACCAGATGTTGTCAGGGCCTCATCCACTATTGCAGAAATTTTTTCAAGGTGGGCACGGGCGGCAATTTCAGGAACGACGCCCCCAAAAGAACGATGTTCTTTGATTTGAGAATAAAGACAGTTTGCGTATACTTTTAGGGTGTCATCGACGATACCGCAAGCAGTTTCGTCACATGAGCTTTCTATGCCAAGGGTAATCATATCAAGGTATCCTGAATGGTTGTTGAATCAACTATAAGTTCAAATTCTTTCGGGGCGAGGTCAAAAGATTGTATTTCACCCTGTATACTCACTGTTGGATTCAATTTCTTTTTGTTTTCTATGCTAAAACGATTGTACTCAATAAAGAGTGTAATGTCATCGGGCGTTAAGGTCTCGAGAATGCTTTTTGCACCGGTAATGGTGATCGAAGCACTACTGGGTACTAAGCGATAGGTAAAGGAATCTTTTGGGGAATTCAGTAGTGAAACAGCAATATCAGAAAATGGTTTAATTCTTAATGGCTCGATAGCGATAGTTATTTTAGTTTGGTTTTCTTTTTGTTCAATAAGACTTGGAAGTGGAGAAAGGGCCACTTGCATAGTGGTGTCGTGATTCAGTGCACTCAAGGTTATGGGGGCAGTTGGAATTTCGAAAATTTTTGTTACGAGGCTCCGGGCCCCAGATATGGTGATATATTTGGGTGAAATGAGAGGTGGTTTACTGAGAATGAAGTTGGGGGAGGGCTCGACGGTTACTCTATTGCGTACGGGTATTTGTTTTGATATTCTCGTTTCAGCATTGATTACTAAGTTCTCATCGTTAAAAATTGTAATAAGAGTCACGTCACCCGTAGGTGGCTTCATAAAATGACGTTTATGAGGGAAAATGGTGTTTTCACCAAGCTTTAAGTTGGCGAGGTCAAAGAGAAAATGTCCTGGAGTCTCTCTATTTAAAATGAGGTCCTTCCCTTTGCCTCTGATTTCAGCCTTGATGGTCTTTGGAAACTGGTTCATTAAAGCCATGGCCCGTGGAATATTTTGAGTTATAACGGGAAGTTCAGCGGTGTAAGTATACTGCCTTTCGGACATCACATAGAACCAAAGCAATAAGGCACAGAAAAAGGCGGCAAATTTTAAGGTCATGTTCTTCATAATTATCCTTGGTGTATCACAAAAATAGTATTTGTTGGTGCTTTTTCTGTAAAAAGGTATCTTTTGTCAGAGTGTAAGGAGAAAAGCGGGGTATCCATTCTCTATCTAGTTCGAGAGTCGTTTCGCAGTATAATGCAGCACAGGATGATATTGCTGCCGTCAATTTTGACCATTTTTCTCTGTGCATTCATTTTAGGTGGAACGATACAATTGCTAGTATTGGGGTATGACTACTCAAATCGAGTTACCGATCACTTTCAGGTTGAGGTATTTCTTTTTGATCATCATAGAGATAATGCTCCTGTTATAGGTCAAGAAATTCTCCGTATCGGTAATATTGATTCTGTGACTTATATCTCAAAAGAGAGTGCAAAAAAACTCTTTATCGCTCAATTTGGACATGAAATGATCGAGGACTTAGAGGTAAATCCTCTTCCATCGTCATTTAAGATCTATCCTGGTGCAAAGTTACAAAATTTGATCAATATGAAAAAGCTGGTCTATAAGCTTCAAAAATTTCCAGAAGTTGAGACGGTGAGCTCCTCTCTCGATACCATTGAACTTATTGAGGAGTGGAAATCGACATTCTATTTTTGGTCTCTCGTTATCTCTATTGGGTTAGTGGTTATGCTTTGGCTTATTATCAGTAATTCTGTTCGTTTGACTCTATTCTCAAGAGAGATTTTAGTAGAGAATATGCATTATTGTGGGGCGAGTGAGTCTTTTATTCAATTTCCCTTTGTTATAGAAGGGTTCTTTCAGGGGGTCGTCGGCTCTGTCCTAGCGCTTACAGCGTGGTATGGAATCACCTGGGCATTTACCTTTCTCTTTCCTGAGTTTGCATCAACCCTTTCTATCTCTCTTTCTGCCCTCCCTTGGGTGACTGTTGGCATTGCGCTTCTTGGTGGGGTAACGAGTTTTAGAGTTGTACATAATTATATGAAAAATGCGGAAGCGTATAACGCATGAGGACGTCCTTTGTAATTGGAGTTTCGGTACTCCTTCTATTTGTAGGGAGTATTCAAGGGGGGGCAACTCGTCTCGATCGTGACATTGTGCGGCGTAAAAAAGAATTGGCCTTAATCCAAAAAGAGCTCATACAGAAAAAAGCTGAGATTGCTCAGGCTAAAAAAAGAGAAAAAGGGGTTCTTCAAGAAATTACCTTGTTAGGGCAGAGTATCTACCGGAATGAACTTTTTATTGAAAAATTAAAGGATAAAGAACGACTTCTTAATTTTTCTCTGTATGAAACAGAAACGACAATTGACTCCATAACAATCAGTATTGCTCATCAAAAAAAGCTTCTCGAAAAACGACTAAGAGCCATGTACAAAAAGGGTGAACCTGGGTTTTGGGAACTTTTTTTACGAGGTAAATCATCGACAGATCTCTTTGAAAACTGGTACTACATGAGCAGGGTTGTGGGGTATGATAAAGAGATGATTCGAAAGTATAATACGTCTCAAAATGAGCTTCATGAGAATCGTAATAAATTGACCGGTAGACTTGCCGAAATTGGACGAGTGACATCGGAACAGAAGAATGCTTATGATGCGCTATTAGTACAGCGGAATGAGCAAAAAAACAGTTTGGAAGCAATTCAGAATGATAGAGAGTTTCAAGAGAGAATACTGAAAGAATTTGAGGACAATCAACTATTAATTACCAGAATTGTAGAGAAATTAGAGGAAAAGCGTCAAAAACGGATAGCTGATGCAAAGAGAAAAGCCAAAGAGCGAGCAGAGAAAAGAAAGAAGGAGATTGCTCGGGCCGAAAAAATGAAAAATAAGAAAAAAGTGAAGGAGCTTAAAAAGAAGTTACAGAGAGATTTGGCAACTAAAGAACGTGTTGAAAAAGTAAATAATCGCAAATGCTGGCCCGTAACCGGCAAGATAATTTCTAAATATGGGATCCACATTGACCCAAAAATTAAGACCAAAACCCGTAATTTGGGTATTGAGATCGCTGGTAAATTAGGAACTCCTGTTAAAAGTGTCACTTCGGGTGAAGTGGTAATGATCGGTAAATTGCCCGGTCATGGGACAGGGGTTGTCATAGATCACGGTGCATCTTTTTATTCGGTATATGGTCACCTTAATACAGTGTCAGTGAGGAGTGGACAGAAAGTATCGCTCTGTCAAGAGATTGGAAGTATCGGAGATGAGGATTCATACAATGGACCCAAACTCTTTTTTCAAATTAATAAAGGGGTCAAAAATATCGACCCCATGCAGTGGCTCAAGAGTGCACGCAGGTAAGTGATGAAGATTGAAGTTGAAATTACTAAAAATCAAACAGAAGTGTGGGGCACCCTACACCGTGCGTTGGTGAGTGGAAACTTTCCACAGGCTATTTTGATTGAAGGTAAGCCAGGTGTTGGTAAGAAGGCCCTTGCTCTTAAGCTGGGAACTATTTTGAAATGTACTGATCCTGAAGTACGTCCTTGTGGAACTTGTTTTAACTGTCAATGTGCTAAAAAAGAAGAGGGTCCCAACTTTATTTGGCTTCCCCCCATAATTAAAAAAAATAGTAGTGAAGACTTTAATAATCCACAGCACCGTAGTGATGCTGTACATCGGGTGGTTCCCCATTTTATCGAAAACCCGTATGATATAAGTATTATCTCCCCGAAAGCATACATCGGGGTACCGATGGTACGAGAACTCAAAGGACAGCTCGCATATAAAGATAAAGAGAATCGAGTGCTCTTTATCCCTGAAGCGGACAAAATGAACAAAAGTGCAACCAATGCGCTACTCAAAGTGCTCGAAGAGGTACCTAATAACTGTTACTTCATACTCACGACATCGAGTAGAGCGACAATATTACCAACTATTCTATCACGGTGCCTACAAGTACGCGTACCCTCTATGGATCAAGAAGAGATGGAACAGGTCCTTGCACAATTCGAGTATGAGGATGATGATAGAGAACTCCTGTGCAATTTGTCAAATGGTGCTCCAGGACAGGCAATGGCACTGATTGCTGGTGATTATAAAAACATCCGCAAAGAGGCTCTTGCCTACCTTAAGGATGCTGCCTCTGGCCGATTTCCACAGTTGTTAAAACAGATTCAGGCACTCAAGTATGATGAGGAGAAGAGTCTATCACATTGTGATTTTTTGTATATACTATTGCACGATCTTTTTCTGATACAGACGAATGATCTCGCTCACTCTGTTCGAAACAGTGATATTCGCGAAGATCTGATTGCTATAGCCGAGTGTTTTGAAAATCAAGAGGCCATTCAGAAAGCGATGTCGCAAGTAATACACTACAGAAATAGACTCTTTAGCAATGCAAACCCTACGTTTGTACTCGGGAGTTTGGGTCTTGATTTGGTTTAGAGGAATACGAGTTGATCGAAAAAATTGTTAAACCAGAAGCTGTTCGTGATGAGACAGTCGTTACTTTTGCTGAGGCGATGAATGCGCCTCTGTTTGTTGCACAGCTTTTAACTGCTTTTAAAATTGGCGATACGGATTCCGCGCGTGCATTTTTTCTTGCTGCGCAGAATGAACCCTATGATTCGTATCTCCTTCATGATATGGATAAGGCTGTGGCTGTTGTAATGGAAGCGCTTGAAGACGGAAGTCGCCTTGCTATTCATGGCGATTATGATGTTGATGGTATTACAGGTACTGCTCTTCTATATCGGGGACTCAAAGAATGTGGCTTTTCTAATATCACATGGTATTTACCCGATAGATTTTCTGATGGATATGGAGTATCTATTCCCAATGTTCAAAAGCTCTACGATGAAGGTGCTCGGACTATTGTCACAGTAGATACTGGAATCACTGCGTATGATGAATTGGCATTTGCAAAAAGCTTGGGAATGAAGGTTGTGGTTCTTGATCACCACCAAGAAGGGGATGAGTCTCCTGATGTTGATGCGGTCGTAAACCCTCATAAGTCAGTCTGCTCCTATCCATTTAATCACCTCTCTGGTGTTGGCGTTGCCTATAAGCTTCTTACCTGTGTGGCTGATAAATTAAAGATCACGGGACTTGATAAATATCTTGAGTTTGTCGCACTCGGGACCCTTGCTGATATGGTTTCGGTGTTGGGAGAGAATCGTATATTTATTAAACAGGGTATGCGTCAAATGTTTAACTCCTCTTTTCCTGGAGTAGCTGCACTGGTTACAGAGGCAGCTCTTGACGCTGAATTTCCGAGTAGTAAAGACTTGCTTTATAAAGTAACCCCGCTCATAAACGCTGCAGGCCGTGTGGGTAAACCTGATAAAGCGTTAGAATTACTGATTAGTGAGACTGCTTCTGAAGCGCAGAGTTTAATGGCTCAGCTTAAAACTGATAGTGCCCTACGCCGCTCTTTGGACCAACAGGTAACAGAAGAGGCTATCGCTCAGGTAGAGGGAAACCCTGATCTGATTGATGCCAAGGTGTTAGTAGTGTGGGGCGAACAGTGGGCTCAGGGAGTCCTTGGAATAGCCGCGATTAAACTCGTCAATCGATTTAATCGACCGGTGAGTGTATTATCCATATGTGAAGATGGTATTGCTGTTGCTTCAGCACGAAGTATTGGGGAGTTTGATTGGCATCAGGCCCTCGAGAAATCGAAAGACCTTCTTGAACGATGGGGTGGTCATAAAATGGCTGCAGGATATTCAATCAAACGAGAAAACTTAGAGGCCTTTAGGCGTTCTGTTAATGACTATGCAAGCGAAGCGGCCTTAACAACACCTGAGTTTAATTATATCAATCCTCATGTTGCGCTCACGTTTGATGAAATAAATGAAGATACAATGCGTTGGTTACAGCGCTTTGAACCTTTTGGTACTGATAACGCACTCCCTCTTTTTTATAGTAAAAATGTAAGTGTGGGATATGAATGCCGAGTGGTTGGTGAAAGTCACCTTAAAATAGAACTGTCACAAAGAGGCGTTTCAATTCCGTGTATAGGATTTGGACTTGGTCATCTGTGTGAAGCATTAAATGATGTGGGCCATGCGAGTGCAATTGCTTATACCATAACCTGGAATAGGTTTCGTGGTAGACGCACTATTCAACTGCAGCTCACTGCAATAGAAGTTTAGAGGAACCTATGAAAGAAAAAATGTGGGAAGGACGCTTTGAAGCGTCAATGGCGAAATCAATGGAAGCACTCAGTTTCTCTCTTGAGTCTGACTTGACTATGGTGTATGAAGATGTTGAAGGAACAAAGGCCCACTGTTCGGGTTTAGTTCAATCAGGCGTTCTTACTGGAGATGAGTTAGAAATAATTGAAAAAAATATCGATCAAGTTTATGCAGATATAATATCTGGGAAAGACCTTTTTAATGAAAATGATGAAGATGTTCATATGGCTGTTGAAAGGATTCTTACAGAGCGCATTGGTGACCTCGGGAAAAAGATTCATACAGGCCGCAGTAGAAACGATCAGGTACAAACGGATTTTAAGCTGTATCAGAGAAATCGAGTAGTTGAGATCATTGACCTTATTAACTCACTACAAAAGACTGTATTCGCTATTGCTTCGGACTATAGAGATGAAATTATGCCAGGGTATACTCATGTGCAACAGGCGCAACCCATACTTTTTTCGCATTATATTCTCTCACTATTCTGGGTGCTTGATAGGGATAAAAAGCGATTTCAAAATTTTCTTGAGCTTCATAATGAGCTTCCTCTTGGGTCTGGTGCTCTTGCGGGCTCTGCATTCCCCTATGAGCGCGAACTTGTCGCTGAGAAATTGGGTTTTCCTGAGATTTCTAGAAACTCTATAGATGCTACAACTCATAGAGATTCGGCTCTCGAGTTGCTCTCAAATATATCGATTGTTGGTTCAACATTGAGTCGATATGCAGAGGATTTTGTCAACTGGTCAACAGTGGAATTCGGGTTTCTTACTCTTCACGATGCGTTCTCTTCGGGAAGTAGCATTATGCCGCAAAAGAAAAACCCAGATTCAATGGAACTCATACGTGGGAAAGCAGGTCGACTATTTGGAAACCTTCAGGCACTCCTCTCTATTGTAAAAGGTGCACCGCTCTGTTATTCACGGGACCTTCAGGAAGATAAACTCCCCGTGTTTGATTCTGTTCAACAGATCAAAGTTATATTAGAAGTGATGGAAGGCGCCATGAAGACTGCTACGTGGAACTTTGAAACCATGTACAAAAAGATGGACCCGGCACTCCTTGCTACTGACTTAGCAGATCTATTAGTTGAAGCCGGAATACCCTTTAGAGATGCGCATCATATTGTAGGAACACTCATAGGTAAATCGGTAAAAGCAAAGTGCTCATTTTTAGACCTCTCTGATGAGGACTGGAAAGATGTACCTAATGCAGCTGAGACACGCGCCAAAATAACCTATAAGTTTTCTGTGAATCGAAGAAATATTGCTGGTGGGACTGGTGATAAATCTGTCGAAAATCAGCTAAAAGAGGCTGAAAAACGTCTAAAATAGTGCAATTCTCCCCTAATTGTGTGAACAATTGGGGGTTTTTATTACTTTTACTCTGCAATAAATTAAGGAACTTTTCATGGAATGGTTTAAAAGATCTAAGTCAGGTGTAGCAACCACAGAAAAACGGGATACTCCCACTAATCTCTGGTTAAAATGTGACGATTGTAAAGAAGTAGTTTATAGAAAAGAACTTGAGAAAACAGCTTCAGTATGCCCTAACTGCTCTTATCATTTTAAAATTTCAGCAATGGAATATATTGATATTTTAATTGATGAAGGTACCTTCTTTGAGATGGACGAAAACCTTGAAGCAAATGACCCGTTGAAATTTAATGCAAAGAAAAAATATAGAGATAGCTTGAATAATGCTATGACAAAGACTGGTCGAAAAAATGGCGTCGTTTCGGGTGTTGGTGAAATGAATGGCAGTAAAGTTGCAATTGGTGTAATGGATTTTGCATTTGTTGGCGGATCAATGGGATCTGTAGAAGGCGAGAAAATTGCTCGTGTATTCAAGAAAGCTCTCGAGCTTAAAACCCCTGCTATTATACTTTCAGCATCTGGTGGTGCACGTATGCAAGAGGGTGCACTTTCTTTGATGCAGATGGCAAAAACCGCAGCATTTCTTGCCCGTATGAATGAACAAAAACTTCCATATGTATCAGTGTGTACCAATCCAACGACAGGTGGTGTTACTGCATCTTACGCAATGCTTGGAGATATCAATATTGCTGAACCTGGTGCGCTCATTGGATTTGCAGGTGCTCGGGTTATTCGTGAGACTATTATGCAAAATCTTCCTGAAGGATTTCAGTCTGCAGAATTTGTAGAGAAAAAAGGGTTCCTCGACTTTATCACACCTCGAAATGAGATGAAATCACGTATATCTTTGATGCTTGAGTACTTCGGCTTTTAATAAAAATTAAGCCTCTCAACACAAACTAAATATCATTACTAAGGAACTTCAATTGAGGTTCCTTCTTTATTTAATTGGATATGGTGATCAGTACTTCGGTAGGACACCGAAGGGTACTTTTAAGAGGGAAGGGTCGGCTCTAGAAGCCATGCCTTCATACTCTCTCTATTCTTTATTGGAATATATCCCCGAGGGCTGTATGAGAAGATGTCTTTTGTTTTATTAACAACGGTTTCTGTCACTTGAATGCGGTTGCGTACTCCATGGGATTCCATTCGGCTGGCCGTATTAATAGTTATTCCCCAAAAATCATAGGTGTATTTGTGTGTGCCGATTATACCAGCAATGGCGCTGCCAGTATCAATACCAATCCGTATGCCTAAATCTGTTTTAAACTCTCGATTAAGACTCTCAACATTCTGGAGAACGTCCTGACCAAAGGTAATACAGCGCTCTAAATGGTCTTTGGAAGGAAGAGGGCCTCCTCCAATAACCATGTAAGAGTCTCCAATGGTTTTTATTTTCTCAAGTCCATGGGTTTCACAGAGTTCATCAAGATCCGTAAAAAAGGTATCAAGGAGGGTAACAACTTGAGATGGCTGACGTTCACGAGTGAGTTTAGTAAAGCCCGAAAGGTTGGCAAACATGACGCTCACATCATCAAAACTATTTACAATGTTTCTCTCACCATTTTTGAGGCGGTTTGCAATTTTTTTAGGGAATGTGTTATAGAGGAGTGAGTCAGAACGTTTAATCTCATTTTCAATTGAGAAGTGTTTGAGGTAAATTTTTTGAGTAACAATATTTGTAGAAAGTGACTTTACTGTGCCAATAAGAATGGTGCCACAGAGCAAGCTATTAATCTCGAGTACTCGAGCTGCAAAAAATGAGTAGTTAGAGTTGGCCCAAACCACGACCCAAAAAATTGCCATATAAATAAAACTATGGATTATAATGGTTCGGTAGCTGAGTGGAATAAAGAGGGTCCAAAAAAGTAAGAGGAGGTTCATCCGGAACCAGTATGAACTTTCTATTCCTCCGGAATAATGGGTTAGGTAGGCACAGTAAACTGCTGCAATATAAAAGGCAGCAAAAACTAAGAATTTAGTGAAAAGTGGTTTGCGCGTGAGAAGGAGCCCGGCAGTCAGTGATATAGAGCATAAACCACCAACGATTCGAACATTGAGGAGTACAGCAGCATCCATCCCCTCTGTTAGGTATTCCTGAATGTGGAGTCCTACGATTAATAATGTTGCAACAATGGTAACGACTAAACCATAATACCTGAGATGTCGTTCGCGGTAGAGTACGAATGAATCATCACGATTGTATCGATTAACTTCTTTAAGTGCTTGGGCAAGGGCAGTTATCATTATCCGACCTCTAAAAAATAGGTTTCGATAGAGTCTTCGCTATCAAGTTCAATTGAGTGCGCTTCATTATAGGTGAAACCAATACTACATTGCTTGGTGACTGCTTTAGATACCAGGATTTGATTGGGGCTGCTGTATTTTTCAAGTTTGTTCGCGACATTTACGGTTGCACCCCAAATGTCGTAAGAGAACTTTCTTTTACCTATTACACCTGCAATAGCAGGACCAGTATGGACCCCAATTCTTATTTGAAGTGAGAGTTGGTAGTCAATATTCACCTGCGCAACAACATCAAGCATCTCTTGTGCAAGGAAGAGGGTGCGTTCAGTGTGGCTTGCAGTGTATTGTGGTGCGCCCCCCACAACCATATAACTATCACCTATGGTTTTTATCTTTTCAAGAGAGTACTTTTCACACAGGGTGTCAAAACCGGAAAAAATAGAGTTGAGAACAGCAACAACAAGTTCTGGAGGTTGTTCCTGAGAAAATCGAGTAAACCCAACAACATCTGAAAAAAGTACCGTTATAAGGTCATGGGTCTCAACAATTTTATGACTCTTTAGCTTGAGCTTTTGTGCTATAGCATCAGGGAGTATGTTGAGCAGAAGCCTTTCAGTGCGTTGGACTTCGTGGGTAAGGGTTGATTGCTTTTCAAAAAGTTCTATTGAATCAAGGTTGGTAACAATGGATTTTGTAGCTCCTATTGAGAGTGTTCCTAAAAAGAGGAGGTTGATCTCAATAAAGCGTTCAGTTGTAACAGGGCTGACTTCAATGCTATAAATTATGATCCAAAAAAGGACTATGTAGAGGGCGCCATGAAATACGATTTTTTTGTAGGGGAACTGCATGAACATGAGCCAAAAAAGGAGTATGAAGTTGATTCCATACCAGTACGAGTTATGAATACCTCCTGATTGATTCGTCCAATATCCAATAAAAAATGTGGTTATATAAAAAGCGGACATTATATAGGTGTTGGTACGGGCAGCTGATTTACTGCGATATATTAACACTCCAACTATGGCGAGTACTGTTGCTGCAAACACTCGGGTTCTGAGGAGTTCGTATTTATTCGGAAGGTCGGTAATGATGTCTTGATAGTGAAAGCCAAGAACCATAGTAAGGCCTACAAAGGCCATGATTACACCATAAATTTGATTATGTCGCTCCCTGAACTGTCTGAATTCAGGATTTTTGTTTGCGATGTTAATCTTTGTAAAGGTCTCTTTAAACTGGGTAAGCATAATAGTGAGCTGAGAAGCTTAGGTGTATATGGTTTGGTTGTACTATAATAGGAATTAATTAGTACTATGGGAATGTACTGTGATAAATTAGCAGATAATACATGATGAAATTGTTACCCGTTGGTCAAGATATTTGTAATCTTTTCAACTTCTTTTTGAGTAAGAAATGCATTCATCGGAAGACAGATAATTTCTTGTGCAACCTGTTCAGAAATAGGGAAAGCTCCTTCTGTATATCCTAGCGATGAAAATGCCTCTTGGAGATGGAGGGGGATGGCGTAATGAAGTGCTGTTGGAACTCCCGCTTCAGTTAAAAGGGATACAACGTGTGCGCGTTCTGTAGCACGGATGGCATATTGTGCCCAGGTGGAGGTTGATTGAGGACGGATGACAGGGGCTATAATAGAACTTGATTGAAGGGTAGAAGTGTACCACTGAGCCACTTGTTGGCGTGCGGCGAGTTCTTCGGAGTAATATTTTAGTTTAATAGAGAGAACTGCTGCTTGTATGCTATCGAGCCGACTGTTTATTCCTGGAGTTTTATAGGTGTATGGTTTTGATTGCCCATGATTTTTTATGCGTTTGATTTTCTCGACATCATCAGGATTTTCACAAAAAACCGCTCCGCCATCACCGTAGCATCCTAATGGTTTAGAGGGATAAAAACTTGTTGTTGCAAACGGACTTAACGCACCACTTTGTATTCCTTGAAACGTTGCACCTAAGCTCTGTGCAGCATCTTCAATCACTATCAGGTTATGTTGCGCAGCAATGCTATTGATAGCAGTCATGTGTGCTGTTTGCCCAAAAATACTAACGGGAAGTATTGCTTTGGTGTTAGGGGTTATTGCTGCTTCGATCAACTGGTGATCGATAGTAAAATAAGTAGGGTCTATATCTACAAAGACGGGAATAGCACCAATGTGTGTAATCATCTCTACGGTAGCAATAAAGGTAAATGGTGTCGTTATTACTTCATCTCCAGGCTGAATCCCTGAAGCAAGGAGGGTAAGATATAGAGCGTCGGTACCATTGGCACAGGTAACAGCGTTTACCCCGGTGAATGTCGAAAGTTGGTCTTCAAGATGGTCAACGGTCGGTCCTCCAATATAAACTCCAGAGGATAGTATCGTAGCGATACTTGAGTCGATTTCCTGTTTATAGGCTTGATATTGATACTTTAAGTTACAAAAGTCCATACTACTTAACCTCGTTGCTATCTGGGGAGAGATTTCGAAACCATGCAAGGTCATCGTATTCTTCTTTAAGAAGTTCTATAAGGTCTCCCATAAAATAGAGTGAACCAGTAACAATAATGGGCTCAGTGAGGGTGGTGCAGTGGTGGAGAGCTTCTGGAATAGTTGTGCAAAGGGTGCATGGTTGAGTAAATGAATGTTTGAGAATTTCTGGAGGTGAAGATTTGGCGTGGCTACTTTGAGTGAGGATAATAGTATGGGCAAGAGGCTCTATTAATTGGGCAATTGCAGAGAAGTCTTTGTCTTCAAGAGCAGAGAGTATGAATGTAAATTTTTTGTTTGGGTACAGTTGTGTAAGGCTCTTAACAAGCGCTGTACTCCCAGCAGGGTTGTGAGCGCCATCTAAAATAAATGTCGGTTTAGACTCTTGTGCAATAGAATGCATGCGGGCTGGCCACTGAGCTGAAGAAATTGCCCTGCGTGCTGTTGTTGTACTAAAGTTTTGGAGTACTGTTTCGCAGATTGAAAGAGCTACAAGGGCGTTTTCTTGGTAATGCATTCCAGGGTTTTTAAGAGACACATCGGTTACTCTATTCTGGTTTAATGAGAGGGATGTCGTACCCTGTGTAGAATCTATCATGGCTCTATTGCACAGAGTGAGTGGCGCAGAGTTACTGAGGCACTGATCGTGGGCAATAGATTGGAGTGATTCTTGTTTAAGAAATGCAATATGGGGTACACTGGGCTTTATGATGCCCAATTTTTCTTTGGTAATCTCTTCAAGGGTAGTTCCTAATATTGCTGTATGGTCAAGGGCGATACTGGTAGTGGCTGTGCAAATACTCTTGCAAATGTTTGTTGAATCAAGTCTTCCGCCAAGGCCTACCTCTATAACAGCATAATCTACATTCTGTTCTTGGAAATAACAGAAGGCCATAGCAGTAATTGTTTCGAAAAAGGTGGCTTCAATGTCGTGTGAAGCTGCGGCAACTTTTTGAGTTAATACCGTGAATGCTTCTTCAGATATTACTTCTGAGCCAATTCGAAGTCGTTCACGAACCGAAATGAGGTGAGGTGAGGTGAAAAGTCCGACTCGATAGCCATGTGCCGAAATAACAGATTGAGTATAGAGTGATGTTGAACCTTTTCCATTCGTTCCTCCAATGTGAATACACTTTAGAGAGTCTTGAGGATTGTCAAGCTGATCACATAATTGTGTAATGTTGTCTAAGCCAGACTTCATTCCAAATTGTATGCGAGAAAAGAGGTACTCTTTTGCGGAGGTAAAAGTATCGATAATCATGGAGTAAATGTAAAAAATGGGATTTGGAGTATCATGTATAATTGTGTATTTATGGTAGATTGGGGGAAATAGCAGATGTTTGTTTTGGGTACTTCTCTGTGACCACCAGAGAGATGGGCAAGACAATGGTCAAAAATAGTAATTTATCAATTAATGCCTTAAGCCGCGTAGAAAAAATGCCGTAAATAACATGAGAGTCTATTCTACTTGAGTAAAAATCGAGTACCCTTTCTTAAGTGTTAAAACGCTAAATAATTGTTGTAGCAGCACGACAGTAAAAAAACTAAATAACAAACCAAAATAAACTATAATTAAAATTAGCCCATTAATAAGTAGCATCTATGTTTAACAATAAAAAAATCCTCATCACAGGTGGTACAGGATCATTTGGTAATAAGTTTATACAAATGACTCTCGAGAAATATAATCCTGCAAAAATTGTGATTTTCTCTCGCGATGAGATGAAACAGTGGGATATGGCGAAAAGATTTGGCCATGATAAACGATTACGTTTTTTTATTGGCGATGTACGAGATCGCGATAGACTGTACCGCGCTATGAATGGTATTGATTATGTTGTTCATGCTGCAGCATTAAAAATTGTACCAACCGCAGAATATAACCCCTTTGAATATATCAAAACTAATATTAATGGAGCAATGAATGTTATCGATGCTGCGATTGACTGTGGTATCACGAAGGTAGTAGCGTTATCGACAGATAAAGCGTGTAACCCGATTAATTTGTATGGTGCCACAAAACTGTGCTCGGATAAACTATTTGTTGCGGGCAATGCCTATACAGGAGAGCATAAAACAAAATTTTCGGTGGTTCGTTATGGGAATGTTATGTGTAGTAGGGGGTCGGTGATTCCACTCTTTATTGATCAGGCGAAAAAGGGCAAAATTACAATTACTGACCCTAATATGACTCGCTTTATGATTACCCTTGAACAAGGCGTTGATTTAGTCTGGAAAGCTCTAGAGGAAAGTAACGGGGGAGAGATTTTTGTAAAAAAAATCCCTTCAATGAAAGTCGGGAAAATTGCAAACGCCATAGCGCCAGAGGCAAAAATAGATATTATAGGGGTACGGCCAGGAGAAAAACAGCACGAATTGATGATTGCTACTGAAGACGCGCCTTATACTAGGGAGTTCGATGATTGCTTTATTATATATTCCCGTATTCAAGAGAATGATACAGAGCAAATAGAACAAATGGGAAAAATTGTCGCGCCTGATTTTAGATATTCAAGTGAAAATAATACTGAATGGATGACTCGTATTGAACTTCAAAAATGGTTGGGTTCCGAAGGGTATGTATGATCCCATATGGAAAACAAAGTATTGATGATGATGATATAGAAGCAGTAGTCTCGGTACTCCGGTCGGATTGGTTGACAACGGGGCCAGCCGTAGAAGCATTCGAAAGTAGCTTTGCAAAATACGTTGGGGTATCCCATGCTGTAGCATTTTGTAATGGGACGGCTGCGTTACATGCATTATGTTTTGCATGTGACCTTGGTAAAGGTGATGAAGTTATAACAACACCATTATCATTTGTTGCAACAGCTAATGCTATCGTATATACGGGAGCGACCCCGGTCTTTGTTGATATAGATCCCAATACACTTTTGTTAGATCCTAAAAAAATTGAAAAGAGAATTACCCCCCAAACAAAAGCAGTGCTAACTGTGGATTATGCTGGACAGCCATCCTATTATTCAGAGTTACAATCCATATGTGATAAGCACGGTATTTTACTTTTGGCAGATGCATGCCATGCGGTTGGGGCTGAGTATAATGAAAATAAAGTTGGCTCTTTAGCTGCTATGTCTGCATTTAGTTTTCACCCTGTTAAGCATATTACTACGGGTGAAGGTGGTATGGTAACCACAGATAGTCTTGAACTTAAAAACAAATTAAAGCAATTTAGAAATCATGGTATTGCCACAGACTTCAAAGAACGGGAGAAATCTGGTGTGTGGGAATATGACATGAAAAGTTTGGGGTATAATTATCGGATAACGGACCTACAGTGCGCGTTGGGTATGACTCAATTAAAGAAATTAGATGTGTGGATCACAAAAAGAAATCAGATTGCTGAAAAATATAATGAAGCATTTGCAAAATGCAGTGACATAGAGGTGATAGAGCAACTTGATTCAATAGTAAATGCATATCATTTGTTTGTGATCAAAGTGAAGAAAGAAAAAAGGAATAGATTAATTACAGAGCTGAGAGAGAAAGGCATTGGGGTGAATGTGCATTATAAACCAATATATTTGCATACGTACTATAAAGATACTCTACAAATAAAGGGTAACTGTCCCGTTGCGGAATCGGTGTATGATGAAATAATTTCAATTCCAATATTTCCACTCTTAACTGAAGCAGAACAAGACTTCATACTATCAACTATTATTCAGTTATGTGAATAATAGTGGAGATACAATATGACTGCTGTTGCAATAATACAAGTAAGAATGTCTTCAATGAGGCTACCCGGAAAAGTTTTAAAACCAATTAGTGGTAAGCCAATGATTTGGCACATTTATCAAAGAGCACAACAGTGTGCACTGGTTGATGATGTTGTCATTGCGACCTCTACTGAATGTTCTGATGATGCTTTGGCAGAGTATTGTAAGGAGACTGGGCTCAATTGCTTTAGAGGAAGTTTAAACAATGTAATGGGGCGGTTTTTAGATGTACGTGCTCTTTACCCCAAAAGCACCTATTTTGTGAGAATTACTGGTGATTGCCCTTTTATTGACCCTGTTTTTATAGATCAACAAATTACTGCGTTAAAAAAACATGATGGAGATTTTGTATGGATTAACTCTCCGCACAGTGTCCTTGAAGGGCAGGGGGTACAGTCGTGGACTTCGTTAGAATATATAGATGAACAATCAAGTACCAGTGAAGACAAAGAGCACGTAGGGTCAATATATCGATCCGAACATCCCCGTGAATTTAGAATTGTTGCATTTGTCGTACCACAGGAGTTTCAAACAACAGGATTAAGGTTGTCAGTTGATGAAATGGACGATTATATTTTTGTAAATGAAGTGTACGATACTTTGTGGAGTGGTACTTCAATTGTTAGTTTGTCAGAAACGTTGCAGTGGCTTGGTGCACATAAAGACATTGTGTCTACTCATGCCCATGTTGAGGAGAGTGCAATCAATAAAAAGGTGTATGGTACATTGAATAAGTGGAATGATATCAAAACTGTGGGGGAGTGGCATTATGAAAACACCTGAAATAGGTCTCAAGCTGTGGTCAACTAATACAGATATATATTTAGAAGAGACCATTCGACTTTTTGATGAGAAGGTTATAGATTATGTTGAATTGTATTGTGTGCCGGGGAGTATGGACTCAATTAACTATTGGAGAAACGCTCCTTTTCCACTGATAATTCATGCCGCTCATTCAATGCATAAATTTAATTTAAGCGATGTAAAAAGTAAAAAATTTAATGAAAATATTTTTAGAGAAAGTGTTGCTTATTTTAATGAATTGGGAGCGCAGAGAATAATTGTACATCCAGGAGTATTTGGAAAGATAGGAGAAACAATAACTCAATTAGGGGCACTGATTCAAAAGTTTGACTTGAACTGTGATGATGTTGTGGTAGAAAATAAACCCATGGTGACGTTGGCTGATGAGCCGTGTGTTGGGTCAACTCCGAGCGAACTCGTTGAACTGACAAAGGCATTAGGAGTAGATATTGTTTTAGATGTTACTCATGCAATTAAATATGCTATTGGTGCTCAGCAGTCTTGGCAAAAAGTAGTGGCTCAGTTTATGGAATTACAGCCCAAAATGTTACATGTGTGTGATGCTCACTTGAATAGTCGGTTTGATGAGCATATGCATATTGGAACGGGTGATTTTGACTTTGATGAAATTTTTTCGATATGTACTGCACCCCAAATATCTATTGAAACAAATAAAGATTCTACAGAGAGCCTTAATGATTTTGAAGTAGATGTTCGCTTAATTAAAGGATATTTGTAAAATATGGCCAAGTTTGTATCCGAGGTATCGAGTAATCATGGGCAAAGCTTAAAGAGATGCTTTGACTTTATAGATGCGTCATCTAAGATTGGATGTGACGCCGTCAAATTCCAACTATTTAAAGTAGATGAGCTTTTTTCAAGGGAAATTTTAAGTAAAAGTAAAGCACATCGGGATAGGGCGCAATGGGAATTACCCGTCTCGTTTTTAGGCGAGTTATCACAGTATATTAATGAAAAAAAGATGGATTTTTCCTGTACCCCCTTTTACTTAAAGGCAGTTGAGACGTTGTTTCCTTATATTGATTTTTACAAAATTGCTTCTTATGAATTGTTATGGGGTGAGCTACTAAAGGAGTGTGCTCAAACAGGTAAACCCGTTGTGTTGGCAACAGGAATGGCAACTATGGACGAGGTGAGATCGGGGGTTGAAATGTTGCGGTCATCTGGCTGTGATGATATTACCATACTTCATTGTGTTTCCTCATATCCGGTACCTCCCGAGGATTGTAATTTAAGGGCTATAGAAACAATTCGGGAAGAATTTAATGTTAAGACAGGTTGGTCGGACCACAGCGTGAATAGAAATGTAATAAATAGGGCTGTAAACCGCTTTAATGCTGATATGGTGGAATTTCATCTTGATATTGATGGGCATGGAGCTGAATTTAAATCGGGACATTGTTGGCTGCCAGAAGATATTGGGAGTACTATCAGAGGAGTTGTAAATAATGTATCGAAAGAGTGGGACAATGCAGATGGTGATGGTATAAAGAAACCAGTAGTATCAGAAATGAGCGATGTTTTATGGCGCGCTGATCCGGTTGATGGCCTTAGACCATTTCGAGAAATAAGAGAATCATTTCTCGGAGAGGGTTAAACTATGGATTTAAAAATAAACTATTCGAGCGCACACAAAAAATATGAAAAGAAGAGCCTTTATTTAAATGGGCGCTTATTCAATACCTACAATCGAATTATTAGGCGCTTATTTAATAAAACTCTTACGGGAGTACATGTTGATTTAGGGTGTGGGGATGGATGTTTTTCTCAGGTATGTATTGAAAATGGAGTGAAATCTTTTTCTTATGATTACCCAGAGTTTGATTTAGAGAATGGCAGCCTAGAGCATAAAGATGAATCGATTGATTTTATAACAATGAATGCAGTTTTTGAGCATATAAAAAATCCTGACACTATTTTAGGTGAAGTGACGAGAGTACTCAATATAGGTGGGTATCTGTTTATTAGAACACCTAATTGGAAAATGGACTTTAAAAACTTTTATAACGACCCAACTCACGTTAATCCATACTCTCCTGAGAAGCTGGAAAGAACGTTGAACCTAGCCGGTTTGAAATGTGTTTTTTGTGAACCTGGTTTGATTGAGAAAAAATGGTTTTGGTGGCAACTACCTAACAGTATTAAGTGGACTATAGCAAAATACATACAAACAAAATCAGTGCTTGTTGTTGGCATAAAAGAGTAAGAGGGAAAAATGAAGTTTTTGATACAGGCAAGTTCAAAAACCTGGGCGGGCTCTCGGGAATATTGTTTATTAGAGCTGGATGGTTTCCCTGCAATTTATTGGACCATTAAAAGAATTTATGACAATTTTGAAGAGGCAGAGGTGATGATAATTGCTCCCGAGTATGACGCTGGAGGCATGGATCATTTACGAGTTTATTTTAAAAATTTGAGCATTACCTATTCTCATGATGCAAGTCCTCTTTCAAGAATGGTCGATGCCGTTTCAGACCTTTCAGCCGGTGAATATGTAGTGCGCATGAATGCGTTAAACTTTTTGTTTGATATAGAACTCATACAAAACCTTTATGATCAGGCAGTAACCGACTCACTTGATTGTGTAAAAGCGCCTGATGATTATCCTGTTTATTTTACTGGAGATGTATATAGAGTTTCGAGCCTAGAGACTATTAAAAATCACTTAGAGAGTGTGATAGGTAAGGATACACAAAAGCATGAAATTCACCCAAGTTTTTTTGCAATGAAATGTACCGAGCTTAAGACACGGTATGTAATGCCTCAAAAAGAAATTAAAGAAGATGAGGTGTCTGTATATAATGCTAAAATGAGTCAGGTTATCTATGAAGAGCGTCAGCATGTTAAAGGGGCGGGGAATGCTATCCCGGCTGGTGATCAGCTCTCTTTTCATTATCAACTAGCACTCAATTATTTGCAAGAAACAAAGCGTGTAAATGGAAAGATTCTTGATATTGCATGTGGGCCTGGATTTGGAATAAAAATGTTATCAGGAAGAGGCTACTCGCTGGTAGGGGCTGACTATGACAAAAAAACTATTGAAGACTGTACAAATTTTTATGATCTCGAGGATACTGAGTTTGTAACTGAGGATGTTACAAATATCACCTACGACGATAATGTGTTTGATGTCGTATTATCGATGGAAACACTGGAACATGTGCGAGATCCTAAGAAAATGTTGTCGGAAATACAACGAGTTTTAAAGCCGAATGGTCTTTTGATTTTAAGTACACCTCAGAATAGTTACTCTGGAAAACCAATATGCCCAGAGCATATTTATGAATATTCATTACAAGAGTTAACAGAAATGATGGAGCTCTATTTTAATATTGAGAAGGTAATAGGCCTGAAGGCAGGGACAATATATTTTGATGAAGACCCAATAGGCCAAAACAGTGTGTTTTTTGTGAGTAAATAAAAAAGACACTTTCAAAAAGGTTGGAAAATAATGATAGAAAAAGAATCGAGTAACTATTTTACTCATTTTATCGCAGAAGCACGTGAACGACAGGTTGTTATATTTGGTGCTTCGTCGGCAGGGGTGACTGCTGAGAGATGGCTTAGAAATAATGATATAAGTGTGGTGGGTTTTTCTGATAATGATCAAAAAAAGTGGGCAACTACTTTTCTGAATAAACCCGTTTTATCACCCGATGAGATGATTGGAAAAATTAGAAATGGTGCTGGATTTGTTGTTTTGATTGCAAGCGATTTTTCAAGAGAAATTAGACCACAATTAGATGCTGTTATTAAGGATAGCGTGTATCATCTTTCGAAGTTTGGTGGGTTTGACAATGTGCTGTATGATCCTAAACCGATAATTAACAATGAAGAATCTATTGGTAAATTACGCTTATTGGTCGATGATGATCGGTCAAGAGAGGTGATACAAAATATTCTTGACTATAGAATGAAAGGTGAAATCACTAAACTAGATAAGATATATGATAAAGAAATATTTAAAAAGGATTTTTTAACACTATCAGAGACTGAAGTTATTCTTGATGCGGGAGCATATGATGGGGATTCTATTTTCACTATAGACACAGAGCTGGAAGGGGTTTTCAAAAAAATATATGCTTTTGAGCCAGATCCAGAAAATTATAAAAAGCTTCAGAATATGGTCGTTGGCACTTCGATTGCGGAAAAAGTAGAGCTGGTGCAATTAGGGCTGTATGATGAAAATACAACACTTGCTTTTTCATCTGATGGTACGACTGAGTCTTCAGTCAAAGAGGATGGCGATATAAAAGTTGAGGTGACCAGACTTGATGATTTTAAAGATGCTGCTGATATTACCTATATCAAAATGGACATCGAAGGTTCTGAAATGGCAGCATTAAAAGGGGCAAAAGAAACAATAATTGCTCATAAGCCAAAGCTTGCAATATGTATTTATCATAAGGCTAAAGACCTATGGGAAATACCTTTTTATATCAAAGAACTTGTACCTGACTACTCAATATTTATTAGACATAACACCTGTGAAATATATGATACTATGTGTTATGCAATACCAAAAAAGTAAAGGATTAAGATAGATGACAAATGCAGAGGTGATAGCAAAAACACTTAAAGAGATGGGCATTGAAAAGGTGTATTTGTATCCTGGTGGAACAATAGCTCCACTATTAGATGAGTTGATAAAAATCGGCGTTGAATATGTGTGTGGAAAAACAGAACAGGGTGCTGGCTACATGGCTTTAGGGGCAGCGAAAGAAACAGGGAAGCCTCAGGTTGTTATGGTTACTTCTGGGCCGGGAGTGACCAATTTGACGACAGTTGTTGCTGATGCTTATTATGATTCTATTCCTTTGATTGTGTTTACAGGACAGGTCAATGTTGCAAGTGTCAATACCGAAAGACGTATTCGTCAAACAGGTTTCCAAGAAATTAATGCTGTTGGTTTGTATAAAGATATTACTAAAAAAAGTACCTTAGCTACTCATGATATCAAAATTAGAAAGCTTGTTGTAAATGCATTTATTGAATCGCAAAAGGGAAGGCCAGGTCCGGTACATATTGATTTACCTATGGATGTACAAAAAGCTGACGGGTTATTCGAAGAGCTGGATGATGAAATGATACCTGAGTCAGAATGGAGTATGAGCAAGGATCAATGGAATACACTCATGGATTTACTCAAACGAGCCAAAAGACCACTTATTGCTGTGGGAAATGGAGTCATTCTTGCCGATGCAGTGACAGAGTTTCGAGCAGCTCTTTCAGACATGCATATTCCGGTAGTATCAAGTTTACCCGCAGTAGGAGTGTTAGCAAAAAATGATGTAGATTGTATTGGAATGGTTGGGCACACTGGTGAATACTACGCAAACCTTGCGTTGTATCATGCTGATCTTGTTGTTGGCCTGGGCACTCGACTTGATTTAAGGCAACGTGGGAGTGAAGTTGGCGCGTTTCTTTCCAATAAAAAAGTTATTAGGATTGATGTGGATTTGGGTGAGTTACTTCACGGAGAAATAGAATCTGAGTTGAACATCGAATGTGATGTGAAAGACTTTTTAATTGAATTAAAAAACAAATCTATCGATCTGAATAAAACTGTACTGAGTGAGTGGTGTAGTGTTATAAATGGTTGGAAAAAAGAGTATGCTTCTGATCAATTTTATAAAAATACATTGCTCACTGAAAAAGTGATTATTGAGTCGATTAGTTCACAAGTGATGAATAGGAAAGTGGTCGTGACAACGGGAGTTGGCTGTCATCAGCAGTTTGTTGCTCGGTATTTTAATTTTGACCTGCCTCAACGGAAATGGTTCACCTCTGCAGGGCATGGAACAATGGGGTATGACCTCCCAACCAATATAGGGGCAGTACTCAATTCCTCTGAGGGCACGATTGGAGTAGTAATTGTGGGAGATGGTTCCTTTCAAATGAATATTCAAGAATTGGCACTGGTAAAAGAGTTGGACCTACCAATAAAAATTATTGTACTCGATGACAATTCACTGAATCTTGTTGCTCAGTTTCAGAATATGACGTTAGGGAGTGATCCGAGTACGGGGGGAAAAATAAATCCTGATTTTATGGCTATAGCAGAGGGGTATGGCATTAAGAGTGGTTTTGTTGATTCGTTAGAATCATTATCATCTGGCATCACACAGTTGTTTACGGATGACAAACCTGGTTTACTTCATTGTAAGTTAACAGAAAAAGAAGATGTGTTACCCATGCTTTTAGGGGGGCAAAAACTCTCTGAAATGTATCCTTTTGAAGGTGAGGTACTCCTTGAGTAGAAAAGTAGCTCTTATAACCGGTGCAAGTCGTGGAATTGGAAAAGCAATTGCTCTTGATTTAGCAAAGAATAACATCGATGTAATCTTGACGTATTTGAATAATAAAGAGAAGGCACAAGAAGTTGTTGAATCCATCACTCAACAAGGGGGCAGAGCCTGTTCTTACCAATTAAATACTGCTGATAGTATTCGCTCTAGGGAACTCAGTGAGGAGCTTATCAGTACATTTGGTCGTATTGATTTTCTGGTAAATAATGCGGGAATGGCTCAAGAAAAACCATTTTCTGAAATAAGTGATGATGACTGGGATACAATGTTTTCTGTAAATTTAAAAGGGCCTTTTGTGTTGACCCAATCTATTATTCCAAAAATGATAGAACAAGGATATGGACGAGTGGTAAATGTCGTCTCTATTGGAGGTCAATGGGGTGGCTTTAATCAAGTACATTATGCTGCTTCAAAAGCGGGATTGATAAACTTTACGCAGTCTATGGCAAAAATATACTCAGGTAAAGGTATTACTATCAATGCGGTTTCACCGGGATTGATTTCTACAGACATGGTTTCTAAAGAAGTTATATCTGACGCGGGTAAAAAGAAAATAGAAGGCATCCCTATTGGGAGAGTTGGCAGTGTTGATGAGGTTGCTAAGGTTGTTACTTTTTTATGTTCAGAGGACGCGTCATATATAACAGGTCAGACTATCAATGTTAATGGAGGAATGTATTTTGGGTAAAACACTCCTGATCATAAGTGCAAGTGTTGATACGATTCCAGGGATAGTGAAAGCAAAGTCCATGGGCCTTTACGTTGTGGTGAGCGATATGAATTCTGAAGCACCCGGGATCGCTTATGCAGATGATTTTATATGCGCAAGTACCTACCATGCAGAAGAAACAGCAGAAAAGGCTTACGCCTATAGCCAAAATGTGAGGAATATTGATGGGGTGATTTGTATCGGTGCCGATGTGCCCTATACGGTAGCTGTTACAGCCGCCAAACTTGATTTGCCTTCTATTTCAATTCAATCAGCGTTACTTGCAAGTAATAAAATTAAAATGAAAGATGCTCTTAAAGCGAAAGCTATTCCTATTCCGTGGTATAGAGAGATTGACTCAGCAATGGCATTAGAAAAAGAATTGACTGTGAGGCGTACACTCATTGTAAAGCCTGTAGATAGCAGAGGTGCACGGGGCGTTTTAAAGCTACACTCTGGCGATGATTGTGAGTGGGCGTATCAAGAAGCGTTGTCGTATTCTCCGAGTAATAAGGTGATGATTGAAGAATATCTTGAAGGCCCTCAGGTGAGTACAGAGGCTATTATAGTCAATGGAGTCGGATATACTGTAGGCTTTGCTGATAGAAACTATGAGTACCTTGAACGCTTTGCGCCCTTTATTATTGAGAATGGTGGCACAATGCCAAGTGTTCTATCAATAGCCGATCAACATTCAATGAGTTCTGTAGCAATAGAAGCAGGACTTGCTTTGGGAATTGAGAATGGGATAGTAAAAGGGGACATGGTATTGACTATAGGTGGGGCCAAAGTAATTGAGGTTGCTGCTCGGTTATCAGGAGGAAATTTTTGTACCGATCAGATTCCACTGGGTACAGGTGTGGATTTAGTTGGAAATGCTATCAAACAAGTACTAGGTGAATCAATTACTATTTCAGAATTAACACCTCAGTTCCAAAGAAGTGTCGCAATACGGTATTTTCTGCCAGAAAATGGAACGATCAATCAAATATCTGGTGTTAAAGCTGTCCAAGAGAGACCGAGTACCTATAGCGTTAACATGTTTTTAACCGAAGGAGATGTTGTGGGTAGTGTTAGTAACCATACTACCCGAGCAGGTTATGTGATTTGCTTTGCCGAAACCAGAGAAGAAGTTCTGCGAGAAATTGATAGTGCAATATCTTCTATTACTATTTCTGTAGATCCTAGGTAATCGTATGGTGCACCTGTACTCTGTATTTCATTTGAACGTGGCTTTTTCTTCTATCGAAGTTACACAATATCCAGCGGTGATTGAGCGGTGTTATTGGCCATTACTCAAATTAATAGATAAAGGAATACTACCTGCAGGCATTGAACTCACAGGATATACCTTAGAAACAATACAGCGATTAGATCCGCTATGGGTTAAAAAATTTAAGGAGCTATTACATAATAAAAAATGTGAACTTATTGGGAGTGGGTATACCCAAATAATAGGACCTCTCGTTCCAGCCAAGGTTAACGGTTATAATCAAAAGCTCGGTAAAGAAGTATATAAAAGTCTTCTTAATGTAGATCCAACTGTGGCGTTGATAAATGAAATGGCGTATTCTCAAGGGATGCTTAAACATTATTCTCAGTGTGGGTATTCGTCAATTATAATGGAGTGGAATAACCCGTACCATTTTAATAATGAATGGTCAAATCTTTTACGCAATCGACCACAAAAAGTGTCTGATGGAAAAGGCCAGGTTCTGTCTTTGTTATGGGCCGAGACTATTGCCTTTCAAAAGTTTCAACGGTATGCGCATAAAGAGATTACTATTGAAAAATATATGGATTTCATAGATGGGCATGAAATTGGCGAGGAGGTCTATGTGCCACTCTACAGTAATGATGTCGAAATATTTGACTTTCGCCCAGGACGATTTGAAACGGAGGCAGCACTATTGTCGCCGGGTGAAGAATGGGGACGTATTCGTACTCTTTATGAAACATTGAGCTGTGATGCCACAAAAAAAATGATACTCCCTTCAGATGCATTAAAAGGATTACGCTCTAGCGATAGGGAGTGTTTGCATTTAGAAACAGCAACACAACCAATTCCTGTAAAAAAACAAGAAAAATACAATGTGAACAGATGGGCTTTAACGGGACGTAGTGATTTAGAAATAAATAGTCGTTGTTATAGGGTATATCAGCAAAACATAGAATCAAATGACATACTGTTTTGGAGAGAACTGTGCTACTTGTGGTCGAGTGACTTTAGAACACACATTACTCGAAAACGGTGGGAGGAATATGTTGAGAAGTTGGGACAGTTGGAAGCTGATTTAGTCATTTCTCGACAAACCTTAGATTCAAAAACAAATGAACAAACCATTTCAATACTGCCTAATGCTGACAAATCTAAATCAGTGTACTCAAAAAATGACCATCTTATTATTCAAAACAAAGTATATACTATTGGTCTTGATTTAAAAAGAGGGCTTGCGGTCTCAGAGTATATTGTCAAAGGAAGTGATATGCCTTTGTTTGGGGTCGTAGAGCACGGTTATTATAATGATATTTCATTGGCTGCCGACTTTTATTCTGGCCATACGATAATCGAAAGACCTGGAAAACATAAAATCACTGACTTACAGAAATGTGAACCAGATGTGAGTTTTAACGGCGAAACAGTTTTTGTCTCCTATGGGTTTGAAAGTACTTATTTGAATCAGCAAAAAAGTATTTCGGTATCTGATTCAAGTCTAACTATTTATAAAAAATTATCTCTGCCTCGGAGAGAATTGGCGTCCATTATTCCGTATAGCTTTACTTTTAATGAGTCTGCATGGGACTTAGAAACTCTTTACTTTGAAACGCATAATGGCGGTGATGATCTGGAACACTTTTCTCTCGCCAATCAGGAGTTAATAGATCATGGGAGGAGTGTTTCTCATCTTATTTCTTCTAAAAGTGGTATTGGTGCAACCGAAGGAATAGTGATTATTGGAGATCAGTATAAAAAGGTGTGTTTTGAGCATGATGTAACACTGTCTGCGCTCATCCCCACAATAGTATTTAAAGTAACAAAAGAAAAGAAGATATTTTTTAGGCTTCAGTATTCGGCCCAAGAAATGGATGATACTTTTAAAAGTCATAACAATAGTGTAATAATTGAGTCTCATATTAACATCAAGCAGTGGTAGTATTTAAAAAGAGAATGGAGGATAGCATGGGAAATAAGGAATTTTTACATACCAGACAAACAGTCGAGAATGCTCGGTGTACCTTTGAGAAACAGGTTGAGCTGCCCTCTAAGCTCGTAATAGAACTTTCAAATAGCTGCAACCATTCCTGTGGTTTTTGTGCCAATAAGTATATGACTCGTACAAAAAAAATAATCGATTTAGGATTGGCATATAAAATTATTGAAGATGCTGCTGATATGGGTATCAAAGAATTGAGCCTTGTTGCAACGGGTGAACCATTTATTTATAAAAACATCGATAAAGTAATTGCACATGCAAAGGCCTGTAATTTTGAATACATATACATTACTACAAATGGCGCTCTGGCAACACCTGATCGGATTAAAGGGGTCATTGATGCAGGTCTCGATTCATTGAAGTTTTCCTTTAATGCAAGTGATAGAGAATGGTACCAAAAAGTACATGGAAAGGACGACTTTGAAAAAGTTATATCCCATATTCAATATGCTATTCAATATCGAGAAGAGGTAGGTGCGCAGCTAAATCTTGGGATATCCTGCGTAGTTACAAAAGGTACTGTGGAAGGGGAACGTGACAAAATCATGAAATTGTTTGATGCTAAACTCGATGACGTACTCTGTCAAATTCCGGGGAGTCAGGGTGGGTATATGGTAGATGAAAATGAATTACTTATTGAGTCTGATCCTGATAGTATTAAAAAATTTAGTTGTCGGTTGCCTTTCACTACCATTCATGTTACTTCCGAAGGTTATTATAATTTGTGTTGTATAGATTTTCAAAATTATCTAGCGGTGGTAGATTTAAAAGAGAGTTCATTGATGGAAACATGGAACTCGCCCAAAATGCAAGAGATTCGAGAAAAAATGCTCACCAAAAACTATAAAGACATGCTTTGTTATAAGTGTTTGAACAGAAAGAACGGACCAATTGTTCCTGTAAATAAAGACTTAGCAACAGAGTTCGATTTTGTAAAAAACAAACTTACCCCCAATTAAAGGAAAAAGTATGTCGTCTTATTGCTCTCTCAAAACTCAAGCATTAACTGAATACGTATGTAAACAATTAAATGTTCAATTCCCTGATGGGCAAGAGGTGAAACCTCACGAACTACTCTCCTCAATTGATGAGGCATTGGGGAGATCACTCGTTAATTTTGGGAAAATAAATCGAACGTGTTTTCAAAAAAATGGTGAGGCTTATTTTAATCACCTTCATTCGAATGCTTATTCAATGTTCCTCTATTTGTTAAGTAATGTGGTATATGTAAAAGAAAATGGCGTAACACATGTAGTCGAAAAAGTATTCTATTTGAATAAACTCCTTAATGGAGTAGATGTTCTTTGGGATACGCCTTTGAAAGAATATTTTTATTTTTCTAGGCCTTTAGGTACAACGCTTGGAAATATGGCGACCTATGGTAACTATTTTGTGGTATTGCAAGGGTGTACCGTAGGGGCTTCAAGTACACGGTACCCTGAGTTTGGTGATGCCGTTGTGATGTATACTAATTCAACAGTAATGGGTGGAGTGATTGGTAATAATGTTCAGATTTCAGCACATGCATCAACGTTTGAGGCTGATATTCCAGATAATACTACCGTCTTTGGGCTCTCAACAGGAAATACTTTTAAGCCGACTCGACCTAATATGATTGAGCGATTTTTTAACCTATAAGATGAACAGAAATGGTAAATGAAAAGGTGGATGAAGGGTTGATGGGCAATATATTAATTGGTAAATGCAGTGCTCTTTCTTACAAAAACGAGTATGGACTTGATTTAGAGCGACCTCTCGTTTCGATTGATGGTACCTCTGATTATTACGGTCATGCTAGAAGTATCAAAAAATATTGTGGTTTTAGCTATGATACTCAACTTAGGTGTAATATACAGCACGCATTTGCAAACATCGTATCTAAGCAAGTGTGGGATCAAGAATTGAAATTCCCCACTTATTTAGCACAAGGGTTCGGTAGAGCGCAATGGGTTTTTGAAAACTATCACAAATGTACTTTTGCCATTGGTCCCAATATTCACTACGTAGATCAGCTTATTAGTGAAGTTGAATATCAAGAAGAGTCGAAACGACTGGGGAAAAATTTATTGGTATTTCCTTTACATGCGACTCATCATATTTCAGTTAAATACTCAATAGATGATGTAATTAAGAAAATTGATGCTGTTGCAGCTGATTATGATAGTGTCAGAATATGTGCTTATTGGAGGGATATAGACTCTGATAATATATTAGAATTTGAGAAAAGAGGATATGAAATAACAACTGCGGGTCATATCTATGACCCCCATTTTTTACATAGATTAAAACATTTGATCACACTCTCTACTCATACTTGTTCAATTGAGTCTTTTGAAGGGACGCAAGTACCCTATGCAATTTTTCTTAATAGGCCTACATTTATCATCAAGCTTGAAGAAGAACCTATTGTACATGGAACAACTCAGCTGGGAGAAAAAGCAGTTGATGATATGGATGTTAGAACGTTATTTAATGAGCATGATGAACGGGTTGCCAATACACCATTAAAAGAGTTGTTGACGTACCCACCGGTTATTTCACAAAATCTTTATGGGTATTATTCTGAGGTAGTGGGATTTGATCGGGTGAGAACCCCTAGCGAAATTAAAAACATCTTAGAAATTGCTCAAGAGTGTCAAGGAATTCTTGAGTATAGTATCGAAACTATTGAATTGATAATCGAAGAATATGATAAACACGGTGCATTTCACAAGGCCCGTCTCATTGAAAAAGAGTATGCTGTAAAGTTAAAAGAGTATCAGCGAGAAAAGCTAGTAGCTCAACTTAATGAGGTAAGTCCTGAAAGTAATGTTGCTGGAGAAAAAATCAATATGTACCTAGGGCATAACGAACCAGTACCTAAAGGTTGGTGCAGCATTGATTTGAGTGAGTTATGTAAAGTAAATTACTCAATATCCTCTCAGTTTAGATTGCCCTATGATGACGGAACTGTCGATTTTCTGTATCACTCACATATTCTAGTGCGCTACTCTCGCTCTGAAGCCTATTGCTTAATGAAAGAGTGTCAGCGTATCATGAAACCTGGTGGTATTATTCGAGTAGTAGTCCCCGACCTTGAATATGCTGCTATACAATATTTAGAACAGCTTCAGTCGGCAAAACGAGGTGATGCCCAGGGCGAAAGTCGGTACGAATGGTCGCTCATCGAGTTAATAGACCAGCAAGTGCGTACACGCACCGGTGGAGAGATGCTCGAGTGTTTAAAATCTACTCCTCCTGAGTCTCGAGATTATGTCGTAGAACGATTTGGAAAACAGGCCTCTCACTTCTGGGGCAATAATCAGGTATCGAAAGAGGTAAAGAAGCCTGAGCCCTCTCTTGAGGAGGAAGGAGACTTCCGTAGAATGCGAGAAATTCATAAGTGGGGCTATGATAGCTTTTCATTGAACAAGATGTTTGTGGATACAGGTTTTACTGAAATGAGTATAGGCGACCCTACTCGTTCAAAAATTCCACAGTTTACTCAATACTATCTTGATATCGATGAAAATGGAAATCACCGTAAGCCAAATTCTTTAATAATGGAGGGGGTCAAGGCCTCATAAAGTTTAGAAGCTGACGTACAAATTTAGACCCCCCATTTCCGCTATTTAATTATATTCCTTTAAGTTAAAGAGGGTCATAGACTTAAAAATGGAGATATCTATGCAAGATAATAATTTGGCTTCAAATACATTCCAACACGGTGGTAACTTTTATGGGAATGTTGTGCTTAATCCTGCAACATTGGCAAATATCGCAACCTCCGATGAGATATGGAGAGAGTTGATTCCCTTTTGTCGTACCCTCGCTCCCGATGTCTATGTCGATTATTTAAATGCCTATTACTCTGAATGTTTTTTGCGTTTTGGTAAACATTGGGTCTATTATGATATTGTAAATGTATTGTACGCGGCAGCTAAAATGGTGAAGCCCCAAAATTACCTCGAAATTGGTGTCAGAAGAGGACGGTCTGTATCGACAGTCATAAAAGCATCTCCGAGTACTAATGTATTTGCCTTTGATATGTGGCAACAAAATTATGCAGGCATGGATAACCCAGGTCCAGAATTTGTACAGAATGAAATTAAAAAACATGGACATAATGGGTCGATTCAGTTTTTTAATGGTAACTCTCACGAAACCCTTCCTCTATTTTTTGCGGCGAACCCCGGACTAGAGCTTGATATGATCACGGTTGATGGCGACCATACTGCTGATGGAGCCCTTCAAGATTTACGCGATGTCATTCCACACCTTGCTCTTGGGGGTATTTTGATTTTTGATGATATCTCTCACCCACAGCACATGTATTTACTTGATGTGTGGAACAAAGCTATTTCTGAACATGGGGGGATTTCTTCCTTTGAATATGTTGAGTCTGGGTATGGTGTTGCCTTCGGAATACGAGTAAAATAAGTATGAAACGTATTTTAATCACGGGTGCCGGCGGTTTTTTAGGAACACACATTAGCATGCTTTTGGGACAACAAGGGTATGAAATTGCATTAATCGGTCGTATTCATAGCCATAATAGTTTTCTTCTTGCTATGCCCACAGTAAAGGTGTTTTCAGGAGTGACACTCCCCGATGATTCTCTTGAGAAGTTAATCAAAGAGTTTAAACCGGATGCCTTGGTGCATTGTGCGGGGACCGCGTCGGTACCATTTTCTGTAGAAAGCCCCTACCTCGACTTTCAATATACCGTTGATGTTTGCGCCTCTACTCTCGAAACACTGCGCCTTCATGCACCGGGTATACAGTTTATTCTACTCTCATCTGCATCGGTATATGGCAACCCCACAGAGCTGCCCGTAAAAGAAGATGCGCCTGTTGCGCCTATTTCTCCCTATGCTTTTCATAAAAAAATGATGGAAACTCTTGTAGAAGAGTATACCGTATTGCATAATATAAAAGGGAGTGTACTCAGAATCTTTTCAGCTTATGGAGAGTTTCAAAAGAAACAGGTGATCTATGATATGTTCAATAAACTCTCTACACCAGGCGATAAAACATTAGAGTTTTTTGGCACCGGAAATGAGTCGAGAGATTTTATCCATGGGAGAGATATTGCCCAAGCGATAGCCTGTCTTATCTCAAGTGAGAGTACTGGTGTCTTCAATGGAGCATCGGGTGAGCAAATATATATTAAGGATTTAGTAGAAAATATTCATAGCATTTGTAACAGTGATAGGGACTATACCTTTTCAGGGTCAGTTCGTCAGGGCGACCCAATCAATTGGCAAGCGGATATAGGTAAACTTAAACAGATTGGATTTGTTCCTGAGATTTCCTTTGAGCAAGGGCTCGAAAAGTTTTGGGAATGGCTCAAAGTATTATAAAGGAGACAATGTGCGCATTGCTTTAAACCAAGTGGGAAACAGTAAATGGCATGGTGGTATTACCTACCTTCACAATTTACTGTGTGCAATTCGTTCATTGCCCGTTAATGACCAACCAGAACTCTTTCTCCATATCGATCAAAATACGGCACCACATCTACAAGATAACGCGTCACTGTTCCCTTTATTAGATGGGATAACTTATAGAGGGCCAATTCCTTTACAAGAAACATCTGTTTCAGGGCTCCCCCTCAAGAGTTATACGAGTTCAGATTTGTTTTTTGAGGATATCGACTTTTTATTTCCTCTCAATACTGATGTACTCCCTGGGGTACCAGTTGCCTCATGGATACCAGATTTTCAACACAAGTATCTACCTCATCTGTTTTCGCAAGAACTCCTGAGCAGTAGAGATACTCTGTATCAAAAGATGGCCGATGAAGCTACGGTGGTAGTACTTTCGAGTGAAGCAGTTAAAAAAGATTATATCAATCTCTATTCGTCAAATGCGGCTCCAGTAGAGATTTTACGGTTCCACACCTCGATTCCCAAAGATGCGCTCGAAATGTCACCACAGACGATAGTGAATAAATATGAGTTGCCCGATAATTATATACTGTGTTGTAATCAGTTTTGGGCCCATAAGAACCATAGCATGCTTTTCGAAACTCTTGCATTGTTAAAAAAGCAAGGCCATTCACCTACATTGGTATGTACAGGGGGCACCGAAGATTTTCGAGACAAAAATTATTTTACTAACCTAACGAATAGCGATGCGTTTAATGCTGTAAAAGAGAATGTCAAAATTCTAGGATTCATACCCCGAGAAGATCAAATTCAATTACTCCGCTCTGCAACAGCATTGATACAACCGTCCTTGTTTGAGGGGTGGAGTACTGTTGTTGAAGATGCTCGGAGTGTTGGCTTACCACTGTTTTTATCAAATTTGGATGTACATGTTGAACAGGCACCTGAGGCTTCATATCTATTTGATCCTCATGACCCTGCACAACTAGCAGCGCTCTATATAGAAAATATAAGTACCTGTCTTACACGAGATAAAGTTGCGTGTGAACAAAAGGCAGCTCAAGAAAGTAGAAAGCTCGTTCAACGGTATGCAGAAACATTTCTTACCATTGCTCAGAAATATTCGCAAGACCAAGACCAAGGGCAAAGTGAAAGGTCAATTATGAATACTCGAGATGAGTTACTCCCTATAGAGAGTATGATCAAAGCGGGGAATAATGAAGATGCGGTAAATACATTGATGCCTATTGTAAGGGGTAACCCCAATGACATAGATGCCTATTATTTGCTTATTATCTGTTTTTGGAATCTTGGTAGTTACGAGAAGGCTCAAACAATGTTGTCCATGGCCTTGGATATGGCGGCCAATCACGAGGGGCTTATCTATCTAAAAAATAAGGTTGCGCTTGCAACGATTGATAAGTCTAAAATTGCACTTCCAGAAACTACAGTACTACCTAGTGTTTTGGGGCACCATGAAGAAAACTTACCTAAAATTTCAATTGTAGTTCCTTCATACAACCAGGGGAGGTACCTTGATAAATGCCTCAGTTCTATTTTCTCACAAAACTACCCTAACCTAGAATGTTGTGTTATTGATGGGGGGAGTACTGATGAGTCAGTGGCCGTTATAAAAAAATATGATGATAAGTTGACCTTTTGGGTAAGTGAAAATGATAGAGGGCAAAGTCATGCAATAAATAAAGGGCTTGAGAGAAGCACTGGTGATATATGGGCATGGCTCAATAGTGACGATTGGTATGAACCGGGCGCGCTTTTTAAAGTGGCAGAAACCTATAAATGCAACCCCGAAGCGAGTGCCTGGGTTGGCGCGTGTTATCGACTCCATGATAATGGTTGGCTGCACTATATCTCTTATCCAAATGGTTTGACGAGAGAGCACTTAGGGAACAATTGGAACTGTAGGCAGTTTTATCAGCCATCCTGTTTTTTTAACCGGAAGTATGTCCAAGAAGTTGGTGGGCTTAAAGAGGCCCTTCATTTTACAATGGATATCGATCTTTACTTACGAGTACTTGAGAGAGGCCCCTTTGTTCAAGGAGAGGGGATTTGGAGTACTGCACTTGCACAAACTGATGCCAAAACGGTAAAGCAAATTGGTGAAGCATTTGCAGAACATGCAGAGCTTGATCGAAGTTATGGCTTCATTCGCGGTGCTCAAAATATTGAAGAAAAAATAAAGTCTCAATATAAATATTCAAATTATGCCGTACCTGATTCGGTACTTGATGCACTGGCATTATTATCAAGTGAGTTTGATGTTCAGGCGCCATTTGAGTTTTATACCAGAAGTCATCTCTACTTTATTGGTGACTTTTCGAATAAAGAAAATGTTCAAGAGTCTATTCGTTGGATTAAAGCATTAGTTTCTGTATTGTTTGAACGTATTCATAATCCGGTGTTGCATGTATGTGGCGCAGGAGTAACGGCAGTTTCTAGTCTTGCCCAGCCAAATCAAGTTATACTCTCCGAACGAACGGACCTCTCAAATTTAAAACAGGTGAATAGTGTTGTTATCTCCCCTCATACCTATTCGTTAGAGTGGCTTGACGCCAATAGGACACCATTGACTCATGCTGGAGTTCCGATACATTTTTGCGGCCTTCAAGGAAGCTATACAAATTATGTTAATGGAGAAAATGCATTTCTAGGTAAAGAACCTGATGAACTGGCATTCAAAGTGATGCTCTGTATGCTTGAACCCAGTACCTATGGTAATTTTAGTGCCATGACATTACTGAACTCAGGCCCTCAAAGTACCTTAGGCACAGAGCCTACGTCCGTTGTTCAGTGCCAAGAGGCAAATAATCAAAAGCGAGTACATGTATTTATTTATTGTTGGAACAATGAATCAAAAATCAAAGATGCATTAGAGTCCTTGCGTACTACACAATACACAAACTACAAGCTGTTCCTGCTCAATAATGGCAGTAGTGACCAGACGGGTTCAGTCATGGATCGTGTAAAAGATGAATCGTGGTTTAATGAGTGTGAAGTGATTCATCTGCCTATAAATATTGGCGCGCCTGCGGCACGTAATTGGTTGGCAGCCCTTCCCGAAAATCAAGACGCTGATTTTATTGCCTATTTTGATGATGATATTTTAGTGAAGCCCGATTGGTTAGAAAAAATGCTCGAAACACTAGAGCGTTATCCACAGGCTGGGGTGGTGGGTGCTAAAATATTAAACAGTGGCACTCCTAAGGTTATTCAACACTCGGGAGGAGTTCTTACTCAAAGTGCAGATTGGATAAATAGAGTAATACTTTCGGGGAGTGTCGAAGATACAGGACAGTTCGACAGTGTGAGTGAGCGTGATTACCTCATGGGGTGTGCAAATGTGTATCGCAAAGATGCATTTTATGATACGGGATATTTTGATCTACAATTTGCTCCCACGCAATTCGATGATGTTGACCATCATTTACGCATGAGACTTAAAGGATATCAAGTTATTTTTGATGGAAGGGTAGAGATTGTGCACTTGAGAAATTCTGGTGGACCGGTTAATGCAAACCATATTGCAAATCGATACAAACTCGAAAATAAATACAGTGTAGAAGATGCTCAAAAAATAATTGATCAAGGAGCACTGAAAGATTTTTCAGCCAAACACCCTTGGGCTATTCCTCAATAGCAAGAGAGTCATGCCTGAGGAGTTTCTTGGCAAGCTTTAATGATGCGAGGACAGCGGCATCCATGTTGTAATATGTGTATTCTCCAAGGCGTCCTAAAAAATGAACCGAGGGCCAGTTTTGAGCCTCTTTTTTATAGAGTGAAACTATGTGATCAGTACTTTCATTGTGTACGGAGTAGTAGGGGGTGGCAAATCGCGGGTCGTCTGGAGTGTAGTCATTAGGGAATTCTTTTACCACTGTAGTGGTATTTGCATCTTGACCGGTAAGTTTTTTGAATTCGGTAATTCGAGTAAATTGTTCGCTGGTGGGGTAGTTGACTACGGCGCCAATCTGATACGACTCCTGCGGATAGTGTTCCCATTTAAACTCAAGGGTACGGTAAGGGAGTCTTCCGTGAGTGCAATCAAAAAATTCATCAATAGGTCCTGTCCAAATGACATTGCCTTTAAAGAGCTTCTTATCCAAAAACAGGTCACCATTTCTTTTATCTATTCTGCTTTCTGCTGGGGTATTGAATGTTATATCAATAAGTGGGTTATCGAGCAGTTTTTCAAAGAGTGGGGTAAATCCATTTTTAGGCCTTACTTGATAGGTGTCATTAAAGTAGCGGTCATCTCGTGAAAGTACTACGGGTACTCTATTGGTTACAAGGGGATCGAGTTGTTCAGGGGTAACACCCCACTGTTTCATTGTATAGTGTAAAAATATTTTCTCATATACAAATTGCGCGAGCTCCTTGAAGTCGGGGTCTTCCGTCTCTTTGAGTTTTAATATCGGAACACGAGCGTCTTTTCCATAGGTTTCTATGAGTTTATTCTCTAAGGAACGTGCCTGTTCTTTAGGGAAAAGAAGATGGAGGGAGTTTAAATTAAAAGGAATGGGGGCAAGGGTGTTGTCGATATTGCCCAATACTTCATGTTCATAGGGCTCCCACTCAGTGAATCGCGAGAGGTATGTATAGACATTAGGTGAGGATGTGTGGAAAATATGGGGGCCATAGTTATGAATAAGAATACCGTGGTAATCATAGCTATCGTAACAGTTGCCGCCGATGTGATCTCGTTGTTCAAGAATGAGAACTCGTTTTCCTTGTTCTGCAGCCTGTTGGGCAAATACTGATCCCGCAAATCCGGATCCAACAATGAGGTAGTCATATTCTTTCATAATGGTGGTGGGTTAAGGATAGATACTTATTGAAAGTAATATATTTTTACATTCTACTGTATCGAAATAGTTATTTTTCATAAATGAGTATAATCAGTCCATTAGCAGAAAATCAGCCCCTCACAATTCTTTGGTTAAGTGGATACTATTACCCAGAAGCTCTTCGCGCCTTAGGGCATAAGGTGATTGCACTCATTACTCCTGCGCGTAAACCAGGATGTAGCGATGATTTGCCGGTTGATTTGTATGGTGACCCAGCAACTGTTGCATCAACCATCCAGAATTTAATTAAGAGCTTTAAGCCAGATGTTTTGGTTCAAGGTGATGACATGGCTCCGACTATTCATTTGGGGTTAGAGTGCATAACACTCCCCAAAATATGGCTAGCAGCCGCCTCGACGGAGCTTAATTGGCAGATACATTATGCAGCCCTTTTTTCTAAGGTGCTGTGTAGTCAGTATAGAGACCTCAATTTGCTTTCGAAGTTTCAAGAACAGGTTCTTTGGCTTCCTATGGGGGATATTGGCTATTATCTCAACGGTCGAAAACGTACCGTTTCCTTTCACGATCGGCCATCTGTTGTCGGTGTAGTAGGTCGAGGGTTAGAGTCCTTTATAGGTCAATTACAACAAGAGCTAGAGAGGCGCTCATTGCATATTGCTGTTGAAAGTATTGATATTCTTGAAACTGAGAAGGCCAAGTATTGTATTAATGGGGAACTCAATGGCAATATCACCAATACTTTTTTTGCTATACCAGGTAGTGGCTCACTTATGTTTTCACCTCTGTTTCAAGAATGTGATCAACTATTATTGGCCCAAAAAGATTTTATCCCCTTTTCGTCGATTACGGATATTGCGGGCGGTATTGAATGGGCTGAGTTACATCCAAATGAAGCGCAGGCAATTGCAATGTCAGGTGAGAAAAAAGTACTAGAACAGCACACGATGTTGGTTCGGGCAAAAAGTGTTGTGAATCAGATATATTCTCTAATAGGTAAGTTTACAGATGTGTCACTCAAAAGTAAAGCACACCTCGCCTACGCCTACCAACTCTGCTCCCAATACCAACTCCCTCAACACATAATTGAATTTTTCACCGAACAAGCTCTCGAGCTCTCCGAAGAAACAAAATACGACCCAGAAGCACGTTCCTGGAGTCTTCTCACCCAAGGAATTCTCGCTTTTGATAATGAAGAGCCTCTTCGGGCATTTAGAACTCTCAGTAATATACTTGACCTTCCGAGCGATATTGAGTTTCAACTTCAATTTTATAAGTATATCGTTATGGCTTCGGTCCAATGTGAGTATACCCCTAAAGTTTCTCAATTCCTTAATGAGGCTCTTAAAAAATTCCCTGATTACCCAGAGTTTATTACCTTAAAAGAGTCGATAAAACTTGATGAACTAGATGAAAAGCTTGCTCAAGTGCCAGAAAAGGAAGAATCTGAAGGGGGGCAGGGTAACGATGATTGTTCAGAAGACGACTCTTCCTCAATTGACGCGCCGTTACCGTTTTAAATACGTGACTTGAGTCCCGTTAAATTCTTACCAAAACATCTAAAATTCAATGTAAATTCGTATCTAACAGAGGAGAAACTACTCTTCGAAATGAGCGAATTTTGTCAAAAAACCTATATTTAGCCTACTAAGTGTTGTGGTGATGTCGGCTGAAACCTTACTAAGGGTAATACTTTTACTCTGCTTAACCCCTTGTTTTTATAGTACTTTATAGAGAGTCGGGAACACACAACACAATTGAGGGAACACACAATGCCGATTGTATTTGATTATTTAAACTATAGGCTCTATCTAAAAGATCTGTTCAAAGAGGAAAAGAAAAAACCTACTTCGCAGATCACTCATAAATATATACTCGCAGAGCTTGGTATTACGTCAACGGGGTTTATGTCAAATGTTATCGCTGCGCGTAAAAATCTTACTCATATTCAGGCAACTAAAATTGGTAAGATACTGAAGTTTAAAAAACATGAGATGCAGTATTTCGAAATACTGGTCTACTTTACCCAGTCCAAAACCATTGAAGAGAAGAATGAGTACTTCAATCGTCTGGTAACCCTTCAAAAAGTTAAAATGAAGGTGATTGACAAGAAAAGGATGAGTCTTTTTTCAAAATGGTACTATGTGTTTGTCCGAGAGCTCCTTGAGAGTTATAATTATAAGGGAGAAACTACAGAAGATCACACAAAACTTGCGAAGAAAATGATTCCCCCAATTAAAACGAGTGAAGCACAAGAGGCAATTAACTACTTGAGCGACATGGCTTTGATTGATAAGGATGATGAAGGGTACTACCGCCCAGTCAATAGTGCAATTAGTACTGGCGATGAAGTGAAATCCCTTCATACAGCAAAATTTCAGCTTGATACAATGGACATGGGCAAAAATGCTCTAAATAAAGTCAATCCAAAAGAGCGTGATATTTCTTGTTTGAGTATGTCACTTTCGGAAGATACGTTCAATCTTATAAAGATGGAAATACAGTATTTTAGAAAGCGTCTTGCGAAACTTGCAGTAGAAGAGACGAATTTACAAAGAGTATATCAATTGAATTTTCAATTTTTTCCTGTTACGACAGAGACAAAAGACGGGAAATAACCGGAGCAGTATATGCGATATGTGGGATTAAAACCTGGAACTATATTAGGCACGATGATTTTGAGTGCCTTGCTTACAGCAGGTTGCTCAGTGAGTGAACAGACAGCAGGTGTCACTGAATGTGGGAATACGGGTGTTACTGAATGTGGGAATACCGACCCTATTGCTGAGGTGAGCAGTAGTTCTGTAGTGCAATTAAGCAGTGGAGGAGTTTCATCTTCTCTTACTCTATCAAGTTCGTCACAGACTATCAATGAATCAAGTAGTTCAATCGAAAAAGAATTTAGACTCGAAGGTGTTGCGCTCTATAGTGATGGCAGTCCAGCTTCATTTGCTGAAGTACTTGTACGTACCCAAGATTATCTTGCGAGTAATGGTGGCGAGCCGGTGCTCTTACAAAAAACATCAACTGCTCATCAAGGGCTCTTTAAACAATCAATGATGGTAGCCGAAGCAGTTGTCGTTATCACTGATAGTGAAGGCCGATTCTCGCTTTCATCTCTCTTTCCGGGCAACTATAATATTGAAGTAAATAACAAAGAGACGCACTCTGCATTTCAACCAATATCTATTAGTGCTGATGATACTTTGATAACAACACAAATGACCCTTAAGGAATATGGTTCAATTACGGGCGCAGTTGAAGTCCCAGAGAATGAACAAGCATATGCAAAAGTCTATGGTCTTGAGAAGAGTGTTGATGTTGATGAGTTCGGACGGTTTGTTATAGACGATATGCCACAGGGCGATTTCAAGATCCGTATCGACTTTAAAAACAATACAGGACTCTCTATTGATGTAAAAGACTCAATTCAGCTCGATAGTGCAGAAGCTGATTATATAGAAACAGATATGAAGTATATGATATTTAGTGAAACACCTGTTGAAAATTCGGTTCGTTTCTGGGATCAGAAACCTGTGGAATTTCAAGACTCAATTTATGTATTGGGTGGTGGTTTTGTTGGAAACTTTCCTGATATCATGTTTGAAGAAAAAAAGTATATAGATTATATTCCGATGGTTGGGTATCGCGATGATAAAGCAAGCCTCGTTACCGAGGGTGACTCATCGCTCTATATTGGCTTTTATGAGTCACTCGAGTTCGAGATAGGCAGTGTCTTTTTCTACTTCCCGAACTGGCTTGACTCTCTCGAAGCTGATGATTGGCAGGCACAGGGACTCGCTCTGAGGAGAGACTTACGCCCATGGCAACATCAAGACCTCGTATTTGATATTCTCACAGAGCATAATATGCAAGTGAAAGTGAGTTCAAGAGAAAATGATACCTACGACCCGACAAAACCTGAAGATGTTGATGTCGTAGCAAATATATTTGAATTTGGTGCATCAGATCTGTGGGAATGGGAAACGGTGCGTGTACCACTCTCGCACTTTACAACAGCAGACTTTTCGAAATTAAAAGTGGCTTTCTTTATTCAATATGCAGAAGAGGGCGATGTGTTCCTTGATAATATCCGCTTTGAGCCCCGTCCAGCAGAAGTGGTGAGCGAATAAAAAGACAATTTCAGAGTTGTGAACTTTGAGTCAACAAAAATAAAAAAGCCCGGTAACCCGGGCTTTTTTATTTTCAATAGCATGAACAGTTTATAAACCTTCATTATTTGTTCCATGTTAAATATAAGGTTACAGTAAACACACATTCTGGCAGGAACTTACTTTTACTCTCATATATTGATATAGAAACCTGGGGGAGTAATGGTATCTTGCATACATAACACTGTGCTATACGGATTATTGATAGTTTTTTCATTGATTCTGGGGTGTGATAACGCATCATCGACATCACCTAAAGTTGAGGATGGTCTTCTTGACAATAATGAGTACCGAAGCTTTCATGTGGTCTTAGATACTCATGCTCATATGGGTGATTCACTCACTATATCACTGCATACGATGACGAAAGATACACTACTCTCTTGGATAGTGACCGAAGGGGGTGGGTCAAGTTATACCATTGATTCTTTGAATGGGGGCGATACGGTGATGCTCTATGCTCAATTGATAAGAACAGGGACTCTTATAGCAGACCTCACTGATACTCTTGTACAAGGCGTGGATACGGGGTATGTGAATGGCATTCCCTCTCTTATGATTAAAGCTGATACAGTGGTTATTGTGGGTGATCGATTTCTGCCTACTGTTACCGTCAGAGATGATGATCCAGCTTATCAGATAGAAATACAATATGAAGAAAATCTACCGTTTGTGCCGATTTCTGGTGGAGCACATCGATATAGTGCAGTGGGTATGAAGTTGGTAGTTGCTCGGGTAATAGATTGTTGTCATACTACGTATGATACGCTTGTGGTGTCGGTGATACCAGTCCCAAACGCTGTTGGACCATCTACTCCACAGCCAGTGAGTCCATCAATGCGGATACGAGGCACTGCGATAGGGGATGTTGAGTCTATTGGTAGTATTGAGATGGTGGTAACAAGTGCTCGGGGTGATTCTATTGCCCAAAATAGCATATTGACTCTTCCTGGCTTTTATGCTGAAATGAAAATGCCTTTTTTTGATACTCTCTATACCCTTGAGGTTAATGTGTATGATAGCGCATCACATGCGAGCGGTTATTGGAAGGGGACTTTTAGAGGTACTGATTCTTTAGTAACAATTGAGGAGCTTCATCTTCAAAATGGTCTTCCCTCTGTAGAGCTCCAGGGGAGTACTGAGGTTTCAGTATTCGATTTAGTTCAGATTACCGCATTGGTAAAAGACACAGTGGGAAGTAATGGCCCATTGTCTTACTATTGGAAAGGAGTTGATGGGATGTATGTTTTAGGTGCTGCAGTACATACGGTCACTACCGGTGCACTTGAAGGAGATATATCAGTTCAATGCAAAGTTGTCGATGCTGATGGAAATAGCACCGAAGCTACTCATGCCTTGACGGTTTTTATTGATGCGCCTTTGGTGTCTATGATTGGTAATGATACTACCATTAGTGATGGGGCGCTCTTTGCATTTAATTATGAGGTGACTAATCGTTTTGGAACAATTGAAAAGGTGGAGTGGGATTATAATATTCTCGATGATCTTACTGATTATGAGCTCGGGTTTGGGCCACAAAAAGAGATGCTCACCGCAGATACGATAACTGCAGTGGTTCGTGTAATAGATGATGATACACTCTATGGGTTCGATTCGATAACTGTGACTTACGCCGCAGTGGAGCACGACTCCATTGGGGTTGATACGGTGTGGTTTAATTGGACGCGCGCATTAGGGGCTCACTTTAAGGCGTATGAGTTTTATGGCTCGACACAAAAAAAAGATCTATTTCTTGGTGAGCCATTAAAGGTTGAATCTAATGTCAAGCATACGAGTGGATTTATACCTGGATTAATACATAATACGCTTTACTATTATGGAATGAAGGTGATTCGCTTTGATGATTCGATTCCTGCTGTTTCACAAATTCATGAGTTCAAGACAATACATCAAGGGTTTGAAGACACGCACTTTCCCTATAGTATACTGCGAGATTATAGAGATACCGTATCAAAGAAATGGTTTATCACCGACTCTGTAAGATTGAGTGATCAAGACTCCGTAATGTTTCAAGGCAAGAATCAGATGCTCGGTGGGGGAACCGTTGGTGCATGGCCCTATAAAGGCTATCCTGATACAACGTATTCTCATGGGCCAAAAATTCACAATGATGCGAGCGGGCACTGTACCGAAGGAACCTATTGTTTGTATGCTATTTTTAAAGAGACATCTAAAGAGCCGGGAAGTGTATTCTTCTATTACCCCAATCCGTTTGATTCTACTCAAGCATTGCGCCGAGACCTACGGTCTTGGTCCAAACAAAGTCTTAAATTTGATATTAAGACGACTCATCACATTGAAGTGAAAGTGAGCTCACGGGATTCTGATCTTGTGGAGGATCTCAATGGGACTCCTGGAGATGTAGTGGCTGATGTCCTTGATTATGTTGTATCAGAAAAAGACGGGTGGAAAAGTATTTCAATTCCATTAACGTTGTTTAAGGATGTTGATTTTGGTAATATAAAAGTGCCCTTCTACATGCAATATAGAGATACCGCTACGGTGTTTGTTGATAACATTCGTTATGAAAAGCAATAGTATTGAGATGATTTGAGGGGCATTTTAAATGCCTCTTAAAATAATCGTGTCGAGTGTGAGAGATAAGGTACATTTAGTTAAAAAAGCCTATGAATACCGATACTTTTTTTCCAAATATACTCTTTCGAAATCGACATGTGCAAACCATCGCTCCCACCCTTTTTAGGAAGGTCTTACCGCTTCCGTATCAGCGTGTAGAGGTGGAAACCAATGATGGTGATATTCTATACCTCGATACGGTTTGTGAAAATAATAGTAAGGCTGTCATTCTCATACATGGAATGGAAGGGCACTCTGATCGGGTTTATATACGCGGTATGGGTCAGCAACTCCGTTGTGATAGTATGGATATATTTGCTATGAACATGCGAGGATGCGGTGGTGAAAATCGACTTGAAAAATTTTATAATGCTGGTTTAATAGAAGATGTTGATGCCATTGCCTCTTACGTGCAAAGTCTTGGACGGTATCGTGAACTATATTTTGTTGGATTCAGTTTAGGGGGTAATCTCCTTCTTAATTTTCTTGCAGACTCCCTCTCAAAGAAATACCCAGAGATTAAAAAATCTGCAGTAGTATCAGTGCCGATGAACTTGGAGAGCTGTGCCCGTAAGCTCAACGCGTGGTATAATAAAATTTACCGATGGCGCTTTCTCAAAGACTTTTATGGTAAAGTATCAAGCAAGGCAAAGCGGTTTCCTTCATTGAGTCCCAAAGAACATTTTGCTGCAATTAAAACATTACAAGATTATGATGACTTATATACGGCGCCCCAGGGAGGGTATACTTCCTGTAAGGATTACTATGAGAGTGCCTCAGCAATTTCACGAATCTCCGCAATCAAGACTCCCTTTTTAGTACTTGCATCTTTGGATGATCCTTTTCTCGAAGAAGATTGTTACCCTATAAATGAGCTTGAAAACCACCCAACAGGTTCAATGATTCTCACTAAAAAAGGGGGACATGTAGGCTTTTTTAATACAATACATGATTCTCGTTATTTTCATGAAACTAAGATTTCTGACTATTTTAAGTCAACAATGTAAACCTCTGTAACGAAGAGTTCAGCTATGACAACTTTGGAAAATGATCATTCACCGGTCGAGGGGACGATTAAGGGGGCAAAGTAAGCCAAAAGAGGGTTGAGAGCCCAAAACGAGCTAAAACTACTAAAACTAGTACAACGTGGGCTTATAATCAAACTCCTTTGTAAACTCTTATTTTAAAAGCAGTTACCGCAAATTTTGCTATTTTTGCGTACCTGTTTTAGCTTACGGGAATCAATTGGTTTTTATGATACGATTTACAACTCTACTATTTACATTTATCACACTTTTTTTGGTTGGGTGTGCCTGGTCTCCTGGAATGAAGATGGATGTCTCTCCAGATGAAGATGAACTCGAAGAGGAGCATGAAGTTGATGGTCATGTGGTGAACCTCAAAATTATTGGTCCACAACTTTTTGACAAATATCCAGAGCTGTCGAAGCTTTCAAGTGTCGCACCTCCAAAAAAACTGTTTAATCAGTTTACGCCAGAATATGTTTTGGGCAAGTATGATGCAGTACAAGTAATTGTATGGGATCAACCGGGACGTTCTCAAGCTATGGGGATGGGACTGAGTGATAACCCTACTGGTCAGGTGATTACTGAACGGGGCACTATGTATTATCCGTATGCTGGTGAGATTAAAGCGGCCGGTCTAACAGTACCAGAGCTCCGTAGTTTGATTACTAAAAAGCTCAGCCACCTCTTACAAGATCCGCAGGTCGAAGTTCGGGTATTACAATACCGGAGTCAAAAGGTTTATGTCGGTGGCGCAGTAACGAATCCTGGAGCGGTACAGTTAACTGATACGCCACTCTCTATACCAGATGCTATTACTGCTGTAGACGGTGTCGAAAAAGATGCTGATGGGAGTAATGTGTATCTTAATCGTGATGGTACGATGTATCATATCAATATTATGGAAATGTATCGCAGTGGTATGCCTCTAGAAAAACTTTTTCTAAAAGATGGCGATAAGATAAATGTTATGTCGAGTGAAGAGAATAAAGTCTACGTACTGGGAGCGGTTAATAGCCAGTCGGCGATACCTCTCTATCATGGCAACCTCTCTCTTTCTCAGGCACTGATGAATAGTGGTATTGATCAAAACAGAGCAAACACCGAATCGGTCTATGTGATCCGGTCAGTAGGTGCGGGTAAAATAGATATGTACCATCTCAACGCTCAGAGTCCCATCGCGTTAGTAATGGGTGAAAATTTTAAATTAAAACCACGGGATATAGTCTATGTTGATACCCATGGCTTAGTTCAGTGGAACAGTGTGATCAGCCTGTTGTTACCTACAGCAGCGTTTATCAGCACGGGAACGTCTTTTGGTCAGAATGTTAATGAAAATCTCTTTTTACTGCGCAATGCGATTGATAACGAGACGAAATAATGTCAGATACAAAAGAGAAAGGAACACTCCTCGTAACCTGTATTGGGAATATCTGTAGGAGCCCCATGGCGGCACTGTTGTTAAAGACAATGATGAAAAACAATTTTCATGTGGAGTCAGCAGGGATTGCAGCGCTTGTTGGAGAGCAAGCACATGAATTTACACGAATACTCGCTCAGAAAAATGGACTCTCACTTGAGGGGCATAGAGCGCGTCAATTAACCGAAGAAATGGCACAACAGAGCGACCTGATTTTTGCCATGACACAAGAAGATGTAACAACCATTGAGAAGATGTACCCCTTTGCAAAAGGGAGAGTTTACTCGATTGGTGAGTGGGGAGAGGGTGATGTTGAAGATCCCTATGGCAAAGCCATAGAAGACTTTGATGCTGCATTTGTCAAAGTTGAGCGATGTCTTGCTCAGTGGAAGCCTCGACTCAATAAGTTTGTAAAGGGGTGAGAGGAATGAATGAAATGAAACAAGAGACACAGGGTAAAGAACCCTATAAACGTGAACTGCAACTGCAGGATATTATAAACCTTCTCCTATCAGGGTGGAAGATTATTCTTCTGTTTGCGGTGGTTTTTGGTGCATGGGGGGCTTTTACTGCATGGCGTGCAGTTCCTTATTACGAAGTAGATGCAAAGATCCTTTTTGGTGCGAAAGAAAAAGGAGTTCAGCAAGTTGTAGATGATTTTGGTGGTGATATTTTTAGTGAGTCACAAATAGCTGTTGAGATAGAGCTTCTTAAATCACGATCGGTTATAAGTCAAACGGTTGAAAACCTTGGCCTCGACCTTCAGGTTATTCCCAATTATTACTCGGTTATTGGTGAGCCTATGGCTCGGAGAAAAAAGTATCAGCGTACCGTTGAAGAACCTTTTTTAGGCCTTGAAGAGTATGCATGGGGTGGAGAACGTGTTGTCGTAGACTCTTTTAATATTCCTAAAGCGTTACGAGGTGTTGCGTTTATATTAGAAAAAAAGAAAGATGATCAGTATTTTCTTAAAACACCTCAGGGTAAAATAATTGGGCAGGGTAAAGTAGGTGAGCCACTTACGATCACCTACTCTGCCAACGCTATATCCTTATCAATTTCGACTTTTAATGCGCGACCTAAAACAAAGTTTTTCCTCATTCGACATTCGCCTTCTTCTTTAGCGGGCGCTATCCATTCAAAGATTCGTACGAGAGAAAGTTCAAAGGGTGTATTGACAGTGAGTTATGTTGATGCGGACCCGCTTAATGGGGCAAGAGTGCTCAATGAAATTGTCCGTCTGTATATGGTACATAATTTTCAACGTCAAACGGATGAGGTTGGGAATACTCTTACCTTTTTAAATGAACAACTTCCCGCTCTTCGTGACAATGTTGAAGAGTCAGAAAAGAAGCTCAACTGGTTTAAATATAAAATTAACTCCATTGACCTTGACCGAGAAACCTCACTGCGCCTTGGAAGAATTGATGCGTTGCGTAGCGATGTTGAGAAGGTTGAAGTAGAAATACAAGAGTTACTTCAGCATTACAAAAAATCACACCCTACGATTAAATCACTTGAAGATAAGCATACTGAATTGACCAGACAGCTCGCAGATGCAAATACGAGTGCCAAAAAAATTCCACGGGCGCAGCAAACCCTGCAAAAGCTCCAGAGGGATGTTGAGATAAATAATAAGCTCTATATTGAAATGCTCAATAAGTTTCAACAGCTCCAGGTAGTTAAAGCAGGTCAAAAGGGTAATGTTTCTATTGTTGATGTAGCTGTGCCAGCTCGCTCTCCCAAAGGTCCTCAAAGGCTAAAGATGGTTGTCGTTAAGATTTTCATGGGTGTTTTTCTAGGCCTGGCTATTGCGGTAGTACGCAGACTTTGGGGGAGAGGTGTTGATGATATCGATTACCTTGAAGCAAAACTCGGTATTAAAAATTTGGCTCTTATTCCTCATAGTGATGAACAGGATGAGGTTGAGAATGCGGTATTTCAGAATGGAGTACCCTTATTGGTAGTACAGAGGGAAAATGATATCGCGGTAGAGAGCTTGCGTAGTCTTAGGACCAATATTCATTTTAACCGTACTGACGATAGCTCTAAAGTGTTGATGATTGTAGGGCCGAGCCCTGGCATTGGGAAATCCTTTGTGACCGCAAACTTAGCGGCAAGTATCGCTCAGTCTGGCTTTAGCGTGCTCCTCGTTGATGGTGATATGCGTAAAGGGCATCTCCATGCGAGTTTCGGAGGTGAACGTGATGGAGGACTTGCAGAGATTCTCGCTGCCACAGCGACTATTGATGATGTAATGCGTCAGACTGAGCAAGAGTGCCTCTCGTTTATTTCAACGGGTGCAATACCACGCCAGCCTGCAGAACTTTTAATGAATCGCCGGTTTGAAAAGTTTCTTTCTGAAGTCAAAACACGGTTCGATTATGTTATTTTTGACGCGCCTCCAATTCTGGCTGTAACTGATGCGGGAATTATTGGGAAACAGGTCGATATGACTATCTTTTTGGTACGTCATGAACAACACTCTATGAAAGAGATAGAGGCGGCAAAGCGCCAACTCGATCACGCGGGTGTTGCAATTACTGGATTAGTGGTGAATGATATTCACTATAAACAGAGTGGCCGTAAAATGAAAAATGAAAATGGCTATGTCCTGTACCAATACGGTGCGGGTGAAGTTGAGGGAAAGAAAAAGAAGAAGAAAATTAAAAAAGTGAAGCCAAAACCTATAGTTACTGCGGACGCGTCAAAAGATGAGGAAGATGATTTACTGTTGTAAACAACAGGTGATTAACTAAAATTATGAGTGGTATAAATAATAACATCGCCTGGTCAATTCTTCCGCAAGTGCTCAATTTCGGTTTTTCCTTTGTGTTTACCGCAATACTTGCGCGGCTCATTTTGCCGGGTGAGTACGGGGTATATAACCAAGTACAGACAGTCAGTGCTTTTTTTCTCATCTTTGCTGATGGGGGGCTCGTCTGGTCAATTGTTCGCGATAAATTCATTAAAAATAAAGAGGTTGTTAATCTTTTCTGGGTAAATACCTTTGGTGGAATAGTCCTCACTATTGCGTGTATTCTTATGGCGCCAGTTGTCGCGTCATTTTATGGCAATCCGGAACTCCTTAATCTTATGCGTCTAGAGGGATTTATATTTCTCCTTACAGGCATGACGGTTCCTGCAACAATGTGGATGAAGCGAACTCTTGCCTTTAAAAAGATAGCGGTCATAAATATAGCAGGTGCTATCATTGGCGGTTCAGTTGGTGTAGGCTGTGCATGGTCTGGGTATGGATATTGGTCTCTTGCGATTATGACCCTCGCAAAAGGCTCATTCACTTTAATAATATCGTTTCTCTGGTCCGGTGTACCCAAAGGGTGGTACTCTCTTAAAACACCGATTGGGCCGATGCTTTCTCTGGGTGGGAATCTTCTTGGCTTTGGATTTGTAAATTACTTTTCTCGCAATCTTGATAATGTTCTCATCGGAAAATTTATCGGAAGTGAAGCATTGGCTTTTTATGCAAAAGCTTATTTTTTAATGTTTCTTCCTAATATGCTCATTACCGGTGGGCTTCATGGACTCATGGTCTCGGCAATGGCAAGAGAACAAGATAATTCTATAAACTTTCAAAAACTCTATAGTCGTACTCTTCGCTTGGTGAGTGTAATCTGTATTCCGGTGACGGCCTACTTTTTTCTGTACCCGAGTGACCCGGTGCTTCTTTTGTATGGATCAAACTGGGAGGCAAGTGGTGATATTCTCAGGCTCCTCGCTATTGCGTGTGTGACCCAGCCACTCTATAACTCGCTTGGATGGATTCTTACGGCCAAAGGCCAAGGCAAAGCATTTCTTAAGTGGGGAATATTCTCAGCGACCATGCTTGCTATAGGTTTTACTGTTGGTATTCAATGGGGGGTCAATGGTGTCGCTCTCAGTTACTCTCTCGTGATGGGAGTTGGTCTGTTGGTTATCGGTTCATGGTTCGTCCACCGTCTCAATAATATGTCATTAGCAGTGAGCTACAAAGGGGTAATCCCTGTAGTATCTGCGGGGGTGATTTCTGCGGTGCTCACCTATGGAATAATTTCAGCACTCCCCATGCCACAAAATTTACACCTTTCAATACTTATTAAAGGGTCACTCCTTATGGTGTTGTATGGTGCCACTATGATGCTCTTTTATAAAGGTAATATCCGTCAATTATTTGATATTGAGGGAAAACACGAGTGAATATCTTAATGGTCTGTAATGAGTTTCCCCCCATGGAATGTGGTGGAATAGGCATTTTCGTTAAAGAGCTGTCTGAACTCATGGTAAAAGAAGGTCATACAGTTCATGTAGTGGGTCTGTATGCCATTGAACGGACTATTGAAGAGACCATTAACGGGGTTCATGTCTATCGGCTTAAAAAAATGAAAGGCCTTTTTGGAGTACTCTGTAATCGAGTACTGCTCTTTAAAAAAATTAAAGCATTAGTGAGTATGGGTGTGGACTTGGTGGAAGTCCCCGATTTTGAAGGGCTCGCTGCCTGGTGGCCTCAGCTGAATGCTCCGGTAACTATTCGTATTCATGGCAGTAGTTCATATTTTGCAAATGAGATGGGCCGTACTCCATCTAAAATTATTAAATACCTTGAACGTAAAGCCCTTGAACGTGCTGATAATTTGGTAGCGGTATCTGAATACGCGGGCCTGCAAACGAATTTAGTTTTTGAGACAAGTAAACCGTATCAAGTTGTCTATAATGCAGTGGATATGCCCATGCATGACCTACGAAAACAAGACTACAGCGCAACAGCAAAAGTGGTTTATGTGGGAACAACGATTAGTCGTAAAGGTATCTATGCCCTTGCCCGCACCTGGCCAAAAGTAAAAGAGCAATTCCCTGCAGCAGAGCTGTATGTCGTAGGCAAAATGGTGACCGAACAAGGTGAGCCCGTCTCCACTCACGTGAAACGCCTCGCAGGTGATTACGGGAATTCAATCCAGTTTACTGGATTTGTCTCTAAAGAAGAAGTACAAAAGCATTTTATCAATTGTGATGTTGCAGTCTTCCCCTCATACTCTGAAACCTTTGGGCTTGCAGCTCTAGAAGCGATGAGCTTAGGGGTTCCGGTTATTTACACGACACGCTCATGTGGCCCAGAAGTGGTAGGTAAAGGGAGTGGGGTTGTTCTCAGAGACCCGGATGATTCAGATGGACTGGCCGACTCAATTGTCACCTTTCTAGAGTCAGAGGAAGCGCGATGTAAAGCGGGTGTTAATAATTGTACTTCTGTCGGTGAACGGTACGATCCACATGAAATTTTCAAAAAAAATAGTATGTTTTGGGCCAAGACCATAATTCAATGGAAAAAGACAAGAGGGAAATAGTACCAGTGAAAAAAGTTTTGATAGTGACACCATTTTTTGCTCCACAAAACCATGCCTCTGTCTTTCGAGCTTACAAACTTGCAAAATATCTCCCACAGTATGGCTATAAGCCCTATGTTCTCACCGTTGATAAAAATTATATGTATTGGGAGAATCAACGACTCATTCAAGACCTCCCTCCCGAAGTAGAAATTTGCACTGCAAAATATATTGAGCCAACAGTAAGAGGCCTCCGTATGATGCTTGGTGGGGCTGATAGAAGCTTTTCATCTATACAGCTTCAAGAGAAATTACAACCGCAACAAAGTTCTATAGTTCAAGGTACTCAAAAGAAACGTAAGAGAAAGCCAGGATTGGGTAGAAGACTCTATCAATGGATGATTGAAAATGTCAGCGATCTTCCAGATTGGTATTGGCTTTGGGCAGGGGCTGCAAAGAAAAAAGCGGTAGCACTCGTAAAAGAGCATGATATTGATCTTGTGTATACGACCTGTGTACCCTACTCAAATTTGAGAATTGGGCGTCATGTTCAGGAAGAGACGGGGATCCCTTGGTGTTCTGACTTTAGAGACCCCTGTGGTTATGGGATTAAACACGCTTCAGATCGTTGGCATCAGAAAATGATAGAACAACATCTCATGAAAATGACAATGGAAAATGCAGACCATATAACCGGGCTTGCGGCAAGTTACAGTTCGGTGTTTTATGATATGTATGGAATGGATGACACCCGATTTACCTTTATTCCAACGGGTGCGGACGACGCCTATATCACAGAAGCAGAAAAAGCAGAAGCGCCAGAAGGGTATGGTACAGTAAAAACCCTTCTCTTTATTGGTGAGTTTCAAGCATACTACAATCGATACTTTTTCGAGCTCCTTAATGAGGCAATTGAACAGGGTTCAATTGATCATCAATGGAGGCTCCTCTTTGTGGGTCATCATGAGGTGAATACACAGCTGGTTACTCAGTTGGTGGAAGGGTTAGAACATATCGTTCCACTACTCCAGTTTGAGCAACAGATGCCTCAGCACGAAGTGTATGTCCATCTACAACATGCAGATTGTTGTCTCCTTATGGCAGGGCAGAATAGAATGTGGTGGAATAATTTTGCAAAAATGGTTGACTTCATTGCATTCAAAAAATTAATAGTGGCGCAAGTACCTGACCCGAGTGAAGCACGTTCTGAATTACAGAAAAGTGGCCTGGGTATTTTTCTTGATGGTATTGATAGAGATGCAGATATTACACGACTGTGTGAAGCATTTAATACGAATGTAGATAATAAGGCTATGCCTTATAGTGACCGTTACCGAGCCTCACGTCAGGCTGAAGACTTTTCAAAGGTTTTTAATACAATGTTGGAGGTACATAATGCCTAAGCCAGTACTTCTTTTTGCCTATGACTATCCGCCACTCGAAGGTGGTATATCACGGCTCTGTGTAGCAGTTGTAGAAGAGTTGAAAGCGCGTGGTTCTGATATAGAAGTGCTCACTATTGAACGGAGTGTTGATGGTGGCTTTGCGATTCCTGAAATTACAGAGACACGGCTTCCTCCTGCACGGCCTAAACTCGAATGGGCTGCATTCAACATTTTAAAAAAATATGCAAAAACCAAAACGGTTGTGACCGACTTGTGGTATCCTGAGGGGTTGCTTGCACTCTTAGCTGGGGTAAAAGACCTCGTAGTGATTGCGCATGGTAATGATATTATGAAAGGGACGCCGACTCTTAAAAATAGAGTGCTGACGTTGTTACGCAATAGAGTCCTTAAAAAAGCACGAGTGGTCATTTGTAATAGCCATTATACCGAACGAGAGGTGAAGAAAAGTGTACCGAAAGCGAATACTCAAGTGGTTCCACTCGGTGTTGATGCGGATAAATTTATTCCTTTAGAAAATAAAGATGGGTTGTGTGAAAAACATGGATTGCCCCAGGATAAAAAACTGGTGTTTACCATGTCTCGGTTACAAGGCTATAAGGCTCACGATACGGTATTAAAAGCAATTGCTGCTGTACCCAAAGAAAAAAGAACTGCACTGCACTATGTGATTGCAGGAAGAGGACCTTATGAGTCAGAGTTGAAAAAACTCGCAGTAGAACTGGGGCTCGAAAGTCAGATTACCTGGCTTGGATTTGTGAATGAAGAAGATATTGTAGAACTCTATAATGCAATGGACTTATTTGCCCTCTGCACGAGAGAAGAGAAAATGGAAAAGGAAGTAGAGGGATTTGGGCTCGTCTTTCTTGAAGCGCAAGCATGTGCAGTACCCTGTGTAGGGAGTACTGATGGCGGAATTCCTGATGCCGTAATTATAGAGCAGGGTGGGTGGCTTATTGAACCCAATGATAGTACTACCCTTGCACTCATTTTAGAACGATTGATAGATAAACCAGAACAGTTTATCGAAGAAGGATTAAAAGGCCGCAAGCGTGTTGTTGCAGAAGCAACCTGGAAACACTTTGGAGAAGCGGTGAGCAATATAGTATTGCAGAAATAGTAATAAATAACTCAGTACCACATACAGGACAAAAGATGTCAAACATAATACAAACACTCTGGATCGGTAACCCACTCTCAAAGCTCGAGCAGCTGTGTCTTACCTCATTTATTAAAAATGGACATGAGGTTCACCTATACACCTATGGTGATGTAGGGAATGTACCTGAAGGTGTTGTGGTTAAGGATGCCAACGAGATTGTACCTCAAAGTGAAATTTTTACTTACTATAAGGGTTCTTATGCTGGCTTTGCCGATTGGTTCAGATGGGAGATGCTCTATAAAGTGGGTGGATACTGGGTCGATACCGATATGGTCTGTCTCAAGAAATTTGATTTTGACAATGATGAGATTGTGTTTGGAGAACAGGAGCGCGACTTCATCTGTCCTGCTGTTCTAAAATTCCCCAAGGGGCATTCATTTCCGCGGCACATGGCTGATAGATGTCAAAACCCTAATGCGTTTATTCCTTATGACACCGCTCGAGCAAAACTCAGAAAGGTTTTTCGCTATGTAGTCTATCTTAATGATCGCTCAAAAATTATTTGGGGTGAAACGGGTGGGCCCTATGGCGTTACCACTGGTCTTAAGTACTATGAGCTTATGGATAATAAAAAGCCATTTACACACTTCTTTCCAGTACATCACAATAATTGGAACACTATTTTCAATGAGACCTTAAAAAATGATGCTGCTCTATTCACAGAGTCTTATGCGCTTCATGTGTGGAATGAGATGTCTCGTAATGAAAAAGATTTTGATAAAAATGGTTCGTTTCCACAGGATTCGATTTTTGAGCAACTGAAACGTAAGTATGGAGTTGCGTAAATGCAGCATTTGAATGCACTGACTTCTTTGAGGTTCTTTGCCGCTATGGCGGTGTTTTTCTCCCATTGTGGTTTTATGACAGGGGTCGGAAGTGAAAAGCTTGATAAATTATATGGCTATATTTTTCATGAAGGATTTTTAGGCGTAGGGTTTTTCTTTATATTGTCTGGATATATATTGGCATATTCTTATGGTGGGCGACTTCTTTCTGGAAAGGTTTCCAAAAGGTCATTTTACATAGCTAGAATAGCGAGAATTTATCCATTACATTTGATTACATTGCTGTGTGCATTGCCGCTTCTGTATTTTCAAGTAAAACAAGTAGGTGGATGGGCGTTGTCTGTATTGCCGGCACATCTGCTGTTAGTTCAGTCATTTATTCCAAGCCACCACTTTTATTTTGCATTGAATGGTCCTTCATGGAGTATAAGTGTAGAATTGTTTTTCTACTTGTTGTTTCCTTTTGTAATACTGCTTTCCTCGAAGAAACTAGTTACACTTGCGTCACTAGTTTTTTTAGGTCTATGGCTTTTTATTTATAATGCAGATAAAACATTTCTAGAAAGTTACGGCCGTTGGACGACAGGTATTTTTCCATTACTTCAAGTAGGAAATTTTATATTGGGAATTGTATTATATCGATTGTTTGGAGATTTCAAGAAGTACTCTTTTAAAGTTGTTACTTACATGCAATGTTTGTCTGTTGTATTGTTGGTGCTATTTTATGTGATGTTTCCAAATGTTTCAATATATTATCGTTATAGCGTATATTATATTCTGCCCTTTGCACTGCTTGTAGTGTCGTTTTCGAATGGACAAGGCTGGCTATCAAAGTTGATTGATAAAAAAAGATTCATTTTATTAGGACACGCGAGCTTTGCGTTTTATCTTGTCCATCAATTGATTATTAAGTACGGAGAACTAATTGTAGAAAAAGTATTTGATATTCCTTTCTTATTAAGTCCAGAAGGCACAGTTGTGAGAGTGATCTTTTATCTTGTTTTAAGCTATTCAATTAGTATTGTACTCCATCTTAAGTTTGAGATGCAGGCAAAATCATGGGTTCAGAAAAAGTTTGCAGGAGTAATTAAATAATGATTGGTGTCAGTGTAATAATTCCTACAATAAATCGGTATGATGTGCTTCGTGATGCAATTGAAGACATGATCAATCAAACCTATGAACTCTACGAAATAATAGTTGTAGACCAATCGGATAATGTGCCTGAGTGGACGCAAGAGATTACTGCGCAGAATGCAGATATAATGCGGTACTTTAAAGATGTTGATTTTAAAGGACTGCCCCAGGCACGTAACTTTGGAATGGCTCAAGCAAAGCATGAGGTTATTCTCTATATAGATGATGATATCCGTACAGAGCCAACCTTAATTGCGCAACATGCAAAATGTTATGTGGATAATCAAATCGGTATGGTTGGTGGTGGAATAGAGCTTCCGGGACATGATAATGATACTGAACCTGCAGTGGTAGGCAAATTTAACTCCTGGACAGCGACCCCTATACAGGGCTTTCACTCCAAAAAAGAGCTTGAAGTAGACCATGTACAGGGGTGTAACTTTTCTATACGTACTGAATTAATGCGTCAAATTGGTGGCATAGATGAAGTGCTTGCTCGTGGTGCGGCCCTCTATGAAGAGCTTGAGATGTGTTTGAGAGTGCATAAGGCTGGATATAAAATTTGGTTTAATGGAAACGCTCGTTTGCTTCACTTGGTATCTGCTGAAGGTGGGTGTCGGGTAAAGGATATAAAGAAATATATGTGGGGCTTTGGGCATAACAGGTCACGAGTTATAGCGAAAAATCTTACGGGACTAAAGAAGGTTACTGCGCTCGGGAGGTTGATGTTGTTTGGGGTTTCGTTTACAAGAGCGTATAAAACGACGGCTGCTTTTAGTCAGATGATAAAAGGAATGAGAGAGGGGCTGAAGGCTTAATCGATGCATTTCCTTCTACTCCCATATCTGTTTTTAACGGGACTCTATATTTATAGTCTTGATAAAAAGGATAGTAAAGATCAGCAGCTCTATGTTTGGTTCTCGATGGTGGGAATGGTCACTCTTTTGTTTCTGACCTTCTCATTTGGCTTGCGCGGAGGTGACCGGTGGGGATACTCCTTCACCTTTGAACGGGTGAGACAATATTCTTTTTCTGAAATATTTATACACGAAGAGTTGGAGTTGTTTTGGGGGTCTTTTACCTGGGGGATTGGACAACTCACTGAATTTTTTGAACTCTATTTTGCAGCAGTGATGATATTAATGTTGTTTAATGTCTATTTGAGCTTTAAACTACTCCTCAATAATATGGATAGATGGGGATTAATGATAAGTTATACACTCTACCCATTTTTCCTGAATTATGCGACTAATACTCTTCGACAGGGTATGGGTCAGAGCTTTGTGATGCTTGCGTTGGCCTTGTGGTTTACTAATCGACGGCTGTTAGGATTTGTTGTACTGATACAGAGTTATTTTTGGCACTCAAGTATGGCTATGCCCATACCAATCATATTAGGGCTTTGGTTTACACTCAGGTTTCGCATAACTCTAAAAGTGGTAGTAGTAGTGTACATATCTTCTATAATTATGTCGGTACTACGAATTAATGATGCATTAGCCAGTTTTATTCCAAAATTATTAAACCTTGATGAAAAACAAATGTGGTATTTTGATGAGACTCTTATAGAGATTACGGGATATCAAACAGGGGCAAAACCGGGATTTATTTTATTCTCTCTACTTCCTTTGGGAGTGTACTTTGTATTAAAAAAGCACATGCCTGAGTATAAAGAGTATCAAGTGAGATATTGGTTGTCTACCTATTGTATGACCAATTGTCTATTGCATTGGTTTACTTTTGCCCCCTACAGTGACCGTTTTGCAGGTATGTCGTGGTTTTTATTACCTCTTGCTTTATGGCATATTGTAGACGCGGCTGGAGAAGAGTATAAAAAACGTATGTTCATTGCATTTCCACTCTTTAATGTATTACTTATTCAAATTTATACAGGCTCATTTTTAAGGGAATTCCTCTAATATGATTCAAATTATACCGGTGTCAGTGGTAATGCCTAGTTTTAATAGTATCGAGACTATAGTAAGAGCGTTAACTTCAGTTATGCAACAAACGGTACAGCCCGTAGAAATAATTATTGTTGATGATTGTAGTACTGATAACTCAGTAGAGAAGATTGAAAGGTATATTAAGGAATCAACTTACAGTATATCTATTCGTATCATAAAGCAGCCGGTAAATGGAGGTCCCTCTACGGCTCGAAATCGAGGTGTATCTGAGGCTCAAGGGAGCTATATTGCGTTTTTAGATTCAGATGACGCATGGTATTTAAATAAATTGGAGTTGCAATATCAGTATATGGTTGCGAATCCTGACCTATTGATGTCTGGCCATAAATACTCAACAGTTGATACTGACAATTGGGTACCCCAAATACAGCATGCATCCCAAAAGCTCGTAACTATTTCTAAAAGAGTACTGTTAAAAAGAAACTGGTTTGCTACCTCAACAGTAATGGTTAAAAAGAGCAATGATGTGTGCTTTGATGAATCAAAAAAGTATTCTGAAGACTATTTGTTGTGGCTTCAGCTGACTATCAAAAAGGGAGAATCTCACTATTTTGATATACCACTAGCCTATTACTTTAAAGCAGCGTACGGAGTTTCTGGTCTCTCTTCTAATATGCATGCTATGTGGCAAGGTGAGATGGATAATTTTAAGAAACTATATGAAAGTGGGCACATCTCATTTGTTGAAAAATTGGGCGCTCAATGTCTATCGTGTATCAAATATTGGAGAAGGCTTGTGCTAACTACGAGGAAGTCAAATGGATAAAATACGGGTGTTATTAGTTGTTGATCATGCTAAGGGTACCAGTGGGCCACACAGAAATGTGGTAGGTACATTAAATGCTCTTGCGCTCCACCAAGATATTTCACTTTCATTACTGTGTAATGAATATGATGAAAATGAGTTATTCGCTCGATCTAAAGCAACAAGAATTTATACCGGCTTTAACCCTAAAAAGCCTTTTGCGATACTAACAAATGCTATAAAGGTAGTGTGGGCGTTATTAAAGTGCGATGTAGTCTATGTTCCGACTAATTTAACCACGTTTCTGTATGTCGCAATATTTGGTTTTTTTAAGAAAAAAATTGCTGGCCCTAATGTTACCGGTATTCCTATAATTATGGATGCAAATAATCAGTCGGCCTTTATGACGACGACGTTAGTAGATCGATGGGTAGAAAATTCCGCAATTCGTAAATACCACTGTATGAGAGCGGGAACGGCAGAAAAGCAAATCGCAGTAATCTTACACTCCATAAATAGCGATGATTTTAACCCTGCCAAAAGAGAAGTATCTATATGGCAAAAATATGGTTTAGATACCGATCGTCTTAAAATTGTGCACGTCGGCCGCGCTAATGAAGAGCGTAAGGGTATTACTCAGATGTTTGAGGCATTCCAAAAGCTTAATGGCGACAATATATACGATCTTGTTTATGCAGGCCCCAAAGGGGCGTGTTGGAAAGACGAGTATGATGCGATTCCTGGTTTTCACTATTTGGGTAAGGTGTATGGTGAAGATTTGCAAAAGCTCTATGCGAGCTCAGACATCTTTTTTGCTCTGTCGAGCTGGGAGACCTTTTGGTTTACTCCTTTAGAGGCAATGGCATCAGGACTCCCTTGTGTAATTACAGAAGTTGGAGCAGTGGATGAAATGATTCCTACAAACGGTGTTGAAGGGTTTAAGGTTGAAGGTGTTGATACCTCTAACTCTACATTTGAACTACAGGTTGTAGATGAGTCTTATGCAGCCCTCAAAAAATTGTGCGAATCTAAAGAGTTAAGAATCGAAATGGGGTTAAGGGCTCGGGAGCGAGCAGTCTCTCGCTTTTCTGAAAAAACATTAGGAGACGACTTAGTAGCAGTAATAAAGGATGTGTTACAATGAAGAAGAAGCTTCTTTATGCAGTTACCATACCCTTAACAGCAAAGGCGTTTTTGAAAGGCCAGCTTAAGTGGTTTATTGAAAAAGGGTATGATGTCCACTTGGTAACCTCTCCTGGTGAAGAACTCGCTGAAGTGATTGAGCGAGAAGGGTGTCGCGTTACACAACTTTCTATGGAGCGTGAAATATCTCTTAAAAAAGATGTTTTGTCCTTTATATGTGTGTTGTGGTTGTTGATTAAAGATCGACCGAGTGTGGTGAATGCAGGTACCCCCAAGGCCTCTCTTCTTTTTATGATAGCATCATGGCTATTGAGAATTCCAACACGAGTCTATACCCTCCATGGCTTACGGTATCAGACTACAACGGGATTAAAAAGAACAATATTGATCGCTTGTGAAAAAATAGCTTCGGGCTGCGCAACAAATATAATGACTGTTAGTGAGAGTGTGAAAAAATGCTACATAGATGATATACAGGTGTCTCCCAATAAAATGGTTGTGATTAATAAGGGGAGTTGTAATGGCTTTGATGCTGAGGCAATTAATGTTACACAACTCAGAGAGGAGAATAGAAAAACTCTACAAGGGCAATATGACTTACGTGATAAAAACTTTGTTATTGGGTTTGTAGGTCGGTTTGTTAAAGATAAGGGGATAGAAGAGCTTTATTGGGCTTTTAAAGAGTTGCAAAAGAAGGATGCCCAAGCTCGGTTACTTCTTGTCGGTAGATTCGAAGATGGTGACCCGTTGTCAGGAAACCTTCGATCCGAAATGGAAAATGACTCGACGGTAGTTTTTACCGGATTTGTGTCAAATGTACTTCCTTTTTACTCTATTATGGATCTGTTTGTTCTGCCTTCTTTTAGAGAAGGCCTCCCCTATACGCCACTTGAAGCGGCGTCATGTGAGCTTCCTGTGATAACGACCCGTGCAACAGGAGCTATAGATTCTATTAGCGATGGCAACACAGGAATACTTATTGATGCAGTCGACAGAGAACAACTACTCGAAGCCCTTCACTTTTGTTTGAGCAATAGAGAAGAAATTGCCAAATATGGGGATGCTGGAAAGGCTTGGGTGAAAGAAAACTTTCAACCAAGCAAAATTTGGAATGGGTTGTTGGAAATATATGCTAACTAGGCTATTTCCTTAAAACAACTTTTTGAATGGGGGCGCAGATCTGTGCAAGAACCCATGAGAGTAGTAGGGTTATCAAAAAATAGGTACCGTATTCAAGGAGTCTTATACTATTGATGGATTCTAAAAAAGGTATTGTTTTAAAATATTTAGTGTGGCTACCCAGTCCGTAAATCCATCCATGCACAAGAAATATTTCGAGACTGTATGTCCCGCAAAAGCTTAAAAAAGTTAATAAGAAACGAGGTATCTTTTTAATAGTAGTTATCCATCGGATAGTATCTGCGAGACACAAGGTGATGGGGAGCGCCATGATAGCTATGGGGTACCACAATAGTCCTGCCTTGTATGTGTCATCATAATTGAATAGCTGTAATAATACCACAACAGAGGCTAGTGCACTACTAGAGAGAGTATACATTATAACTCTATTGTATTGAGTTTCTGATTTGTGTAAAAGCGTATGCCCGACGTGGATCCCAATTAAAAAAGCAGGGAGCCTCGAAAACACAATTATGAGATGGTTAAGTTCAATGAAATATGAAATAATCCCCATAAGTATGCTGATTAGTGAAAGGATAATGGTGGATCGAAAACAATGTTTTTGATAGAGAGAGTTCAGAGATGGAAAGAGTAGATAAAACATGAATGCTGTAGGTATGTACCATCCATAACTATTTATATTAAGCCAAAAGCCGAGGGTACTATACCTTAATAGCAACCAAAGGGGGGTCATGATACCAGTATAAAATTGGAGGGTAATAAGAGATAGAGTTATGATTATCCAATAAGCAGGTAGAATTCTAACGAAACGCTTCGCGAAAAAGCGTGATAGAGGCTCCTTATTTTTGTTGCGTGAATAGACGAGGCCAAGTCCCGAAAGAACAAAAAAGATATCAACACCAATGTAACCAAAATTTTTAATAAGCCGAAAAGGGTAGAGAAATAAGTGCTCATTAAAATAAATGTGAGCATGGTAGAGACATACTAGAAGGATGCTTATGCCCATGAGGTGATTGCGGTATTTACTTATTAGACTCAGATTCATTTTAGTATTTCTCTTATTGAGTATTTTTTTATTGTTCCATAAGGAGGTTATTAATTGCGCCGTTTTTCGTGTAATAAGTAGCGTTTATGTTTTTGTTCTCAATACTGACAATGTCCTTTATCTGTGATTTAAATTGAAGGGGTTTTATAACCTTTAATAGTCTAAGCTTGATAACTCTCAGTAAATGAAGGTCCGTTTCTCCCGGCGATATAGTCAATAAAAGGTCAGGCTGACTTGGAGTCCAATCGCTATAATTATGCATGACTTTATTGCGTTGTTCTTGGTGGTGGGTAATTGCTGATTCATTAAACTGGTTACGGTATGCAACGTACCGAGTCTCATTACCATATGCCCATTTAAAGAGCCCTGTTACATGATAGTTTGTATAGGCTATGGTGTAAGCGCTCATTTCAATGGTGTTATCGTCAATAATAATAGTAGACGCTTGTGCTATCTCTTTATTTTCCTTTAAATTCTCTACAATTGAGAGTTCTTTAAGCCAATCAATATGAAAGTTGTACCAGGTGTTCAGTGAGGCGCAGAGCGACAGTCCAATAAGGCCTGCAAGTATTGACTGGCGTATCCGAGTGTTAAAGTTTAAATAGTTAGAAAGGCTCAATACTCCCCAAACAGTGGCGATAGAAAAGACAAAGGGGAGAAGTGTTTGGTGTCGGTCATTCCAAATATGGGAAAATGGGTATTTTCCAACAAGAAGATAGGGGAGTATGGTGATAAGATAGAGCATGACGATTGCAACTATTTTTCTTCTTGAACTTATAAACATAAAGCTGTTTTGGTTTCTCGCAAGAAAAACGAGTATCCCAGAGATGCCTATAAGGAGTAATTCCATGTTGCCGGTAAAAACTGTTATAAGACTTGATTTAAAGAGGTCTATATAGACGGCTTGTAGAATAGTTGCCAGGTGTAGTGGTATAAGAGCAATGTTTTCGAAGGTAATAGCATTGTAGTTTGCAAAAGACCCGCTTGATTTAAGAAAGAGCGATTTCAATATTAAGAAGAATAATGGGGTGAGGATAAAGTCCCCATGGGTAAGACAAAACTGTTTTATTCCTCTGAATGTGAGGGGTGTTTTGTTGGTATACAATAAGTAGAGGAGTGGGATGCTATAGAGGGCAATAAGTGAATTGAGTAAAAACGAGATAAAAAAGAGAAGAAGGGCGGAAAGGCGAAATATCGAGTTTTTCGATTCGATATACTTTATAAGGACAAGCCAGCCTGCCCAAAAGAGCGCAAGGCTGATGGCGTAGTTTGTATTCGTGATACACACTTTACTGGTATTGAGGGGGAGTGCGATGAAGAGAAGGGTGATAGCGAGAGATTCAAACTTCCCAAAGAATGTACTTGAGTGAAGAACTTTAAACAATGCGAATGATATAAAAGTATAGCATAGTGCTGTAATAGAGCGGAAGAACATTGGGTTCTCAGATAGAGAGAGTAACGCCTTTATTTGATACATGTATGGTATTGAGCCCGTTTGGAAATACTGAGCTTCATGTTGGCCTGGGCTAGGGTTCCACAGAGTCCATCCATCCCAAAAAACACCGTCGAGAAGTATGAAAGGAATAAAAAGGATGCAATTGAGTGCAAAGATTGTGGTATACTCTTTTCTAAGCATGTAGTATGTCTGACCGGGTTTATGATATGGGCAAAATAGTAGAAAAATTCTTTACTACTGAGATGTAAATTACTCTCAACCTAATGTCGAGTTGTAATAGAACATGGCGATATCGATGTAGAGTTTTACTTTTATGAAATGTTTTATGGGGCTAAGAAAAAAAAGACCAGTGTCGCTTCTTAATTCTCAGTTATTACTTAAGTTTAATGGAATTAGAGAACCAAAAAATAAGGAATAATTTGGGGTATAGTATCAAATTAAGTTTTTTGTTTTTGATTGCCCTGGTGCTTTTGTCTTGCGATAAAAATTCGTCAGAATCAAAAAAGAAAAAACTGAGTAAGTCAAAATACGGGAGTATTGAGGCGGTATATAATGATATGCTGAGTGAAGACTTATTTAATGAATCTAAAGTTCATACTTTTTCTTTTACTATTCAAGATAGTTTATATGATAAAATAAACCGGAATCCCAAAAAAGAAGAATTTGTTTCTGCATATATGCAATTTAACTCAAGTGATGTGGGACCTGTTTCTATCCGGTATAAAGGGAATCATGGCGCATGGAAGGGCTGTGTGGCTTCTGAAAATGAAGGTGTTGCTGCTAAGGATTGTATTAAGTTGTCTCTAAAGGTTAAAATTAAAAAGGGCAATAGAGAGGGGGTGTTTGCAAAAACCCGGCGGCTTCAGCTTCATCATATGAATTCGTATCCAGATCAAATGACTGAGCGGTTGGCATATTGGTTTTATAGAGAGATGGGGGTTGTAGCCCCGCGAGCGGTACACGTAAAAGTATTTATTAATAACAAATATTCTGGTTTGTATACCATGGTTGAGCAGATTGATAAGTATTTCATAAAAAGAAACTTTAAAAAGCATAAAGGGTCGCTCTATAAGGATTATATGCCTCTTACTCAAGTGAGCTCAAATAAAATAGTTGGAGTGTTAAAGGGGTATGTAGAGCAATATTCTGATGTGGATTTTGATCGAGTTGTTTCGACTCGGAGTCATTTAAAGAAGTATCTCAAGTACCCTTCAAAGAGTCGTTTTAAGCATACTGTACTGAATGAGTTTGAGAATGAGTTGAGTGATGCTGTGGGTGAGGCCGCCGCTCAGGTGGTGCTGCAAGAATGGTTTTATCTGCAACAGTTGGTGAATCATGTAATCACTGCGGCTGCATTAAATCATTGGGATACCTCATATTTTAGAGATAAAATCAAAAATAATTTTTGGTTTGAGAATCATGAAGATCATAAAATTCATATGATACCGTGGGACACTGATTGGTGCTCCTTTTATTTGGGGCCAGATAACTTAAAGGCATTTTCTGAGGCCCTTCAGTGTAAATCAACGCGTGAAAATAAATTGGCTCGAAATTGGTTGTGTGATAAAGAGCTCACTCAGAGGGCGTTCAATAGATTGTTTGAGGATGTCTACCCCAAGGCGTTTAAAATGATTGATCAGTGGAAGAATCAAATTGGTCAGGCCACTACTCAAGGGGAGAATGAGTACGGAATGGGCGCGTTCCCCAATACTGCAGCGGTGAAGGTAAAAGATTGGGAACAGGCTGTTGAGGGCCTCAAAAATCGACTTATTGACAATAAACATCAGCTACAACAGTTGATTCAGTATAACGAGTAAAACCTAAAGTTTACTCATTATATCACTGTATTAATAAAACTAAAGTTACGTTAAATACTTAAAATGTTTTGAATTAAAGTATTTAAGCGTATACTCTGAGTATACATTAGTAGGAGTTTAATGAGGAGACTCCTATGCGATTACTTACTATAATTTCTGTATATCTGTTAGTCTTTATTCAAGCGGGGCTTGCAAAAAACCTTTATCTATCCCATACTCTGGGTAATGATTCTCATGATGGCCTTTCTGTTGAGAATCCCTGGAAAAGTATCAGTCGCCTTAATGATTACCTAAGTGAGGAAGGGTTACTGGGTGGTGACTCTATTCTGTTTAAGCGGGGTGATACGTGGTATGGGGAGATGATTCATTTTCTGAATGTCTATGGTGAACTACAGAATCCTATTGTTATATCTGCCTACGGTGAGGGGGAGAGTCCTGTAATAAATCGTGGGAGTATGCATTATGAATGGCAGGAGTTGATTGAGGCAGATGTTCCCGGTGCATGGTATGCTTCTATCGGTACGGGGAATGCGGTGTTGCGTGGTGTAGTAGAGGGGCAATCCATTCAAGCTAAATCCTTAAAGCGCTATGGTATAGATGGCTCATCCATGGGGTATTATGATTTAAGCTCTCTAGAAGATGCCGTTGCATTTGCAAATGAGGTACTACTGTCTCAAAATCAATTTGGTGGGTTTGGTTATACTGAAGGTATAGTGGTGCGAACACCTGATGGGGGAATGCCGGTCTATCCTTCAACGATGTTCTTTGGAAATGCCTTGGTGATACGGTATTCTACCAATATTATTGTAGAGGGCCTGCTTATAGAGGAAGGGTATGATGGTATTTTTATAGAAAGCTCTCAAAACATCACTATACGAAATTGCGAAATAAAAGATGTAATAGGAATTGGAATTAAAGTTGCTGGTGGTAAGCATAACTGGATACAGAGTGCGTCGAGTAGAGATATATACATTTTGAATAATATGATACATCATACAGGAAATAATTCAATCTACGCGTTGTATACGGATCATATTGTTATTAGAGGAAATGACTTATCCCATGTGGCAAGTATCCCCTTTGGAGTTGGCTATCATGGAGATCAATGTGTTACGGGATTTGAACATTGTCTGAATGTTGTTTTAGAATATAATTTTGCTCATGATTCAGATTCCAAGGGTCACTTTTATGACCCCAATGAGGATTATGGCGATACCGTTCGCTACAATATTGTGAGAAATGTGAGAGGATTTGGAGCCTATCATGGAGGAAACCTTTCCATACACAATAATCTTTTTCATGCAGATACAATTTCAAGTATAATTTTAGGGGGCGTCTGGCTTACGGGGCCTGAAGATGTGTGGTTCTATGAAAATATTATGCACGTGCCAAATCAGCGCTCCCATGGAGCGGGTTTACATTCTTATGTTGGTGGGGGAGAACGATATGGAGAGAGTGATAAAAGTGGTTCGGTATTTTATTGGAATAATGTTATTACTGTAGAGAGAGAGGCGCCATTTTGGTTGGCTTCTTATCAAAACCCTCGTACTTACTCTGATCACAATATTTTCTTTTCTCCAGGGCAACAAATGTTTCAAGGAAGCGCTCAAAGTTACGGTTCCTTTAATGAGTTTCGTGAATTGAGTGGATATGATAGCCATTCTCTCTGGCTGGGTGAAGATACTATTGGGAAAACTGAAGGGCATATTTTACCTGATCAACTGTTATTTAGGTTGAGTGAGGAATGGAATGTAAATGGTTTAAATACACCTAACATACATGAATGGTTTAATAGGCATACAGAAACGGTCGATTTACACGATGGGCTATTACTTGCCGTCCCATTTGATAATGATTCATTAGTTGTCGTTCCTTTTAATAGTACATCTCCTGTAGGTGATGGTGTGTCATCAGTATTTGATGTTTCAGAAAATGATGAAAGTGCCCAAAGTGTCGGGACAATTAGCAAGGTAGGGGGAGTAGTTGGAGAAGGAGTGCGTTTTGGTGAAACGGGGTATCTCAATTTTGGGACGTTACACCATTGGGGTGCATCTGAAATGAGTGTTTCCGTTTGGATTAAGCCAATAGACTACATGGACAGCGATTCATACAAGACAATATTCTATGGAAAAGGAACCCTCATAATCTATCGGGGTAATAATCGACCAGCTTTTAGTATGGATGGTTCTGAAGGGAAGTCAATCGTGTATGGGCCAGTCTTGGATACCAATTGGCATCATGTAGTTCTTGTTTACTCTGATAGTGGTGATAGGAGGGCTCATATGTATGTGGATGGCATCGAGTACATTTCATCAGATATAGTTCAGGGGGGGCTTACTCAGAACTATGAGTCCTGGAACCTTCAGCTATCAGGCCGCTTTAATTCGTATCATAAAAAACTTTTCCAGGGTTCTATTGATGAGTTTTACCTGTGGGATAAGCGAATTGAGGTAGAGGAGGTTCAATATCTATATAATGGTGGTTTGGGAAGATCTATTTTCTAGATTTGCTAATGGGAGAAGTAGGGTGTATATTAATGTGTACAGAAAGGTTGGCCTGAAACATTGTTTTAGGCTATCACAGCAGATTCAATTAGGTTCATAATGATAGTATGTAGGATAGTGCAATGGTTGTTAGTGACGATAGTTTCATTGGCAGCATCTAACTATTATGTTTCAAACATTTCTGGTAATGATGATAATAGCGGATTGTCGGTTGATGTGCCTTGGAAGTCTATACAGCGGGTTAATAAAGCAGTGTTTGATGATGTGCTTGAGCCGGGCGATTCAGTACTTTTTCATAGGGGTGAAGTGTGGCACGATGGGCTCCTCAATCTCTATTATGTTGTTGGCGACTCACTCAACCCTATTGTCATAGGGGCTTATGGGGCTGATTCCGTGCGGCCAGAATTGAATGGTGAATTGAGCGAGATTACATGGAGACATATTGAGGCAAGCCAGTATGAAGGTGTCTATTATACTTATGTAGGGTATCGGAATTCAGTACTCAAAGTGGCCCAGGGTGCGACAAAATTGAAATTGAGAAGCAACAGAAAGCATCAGGATCTTGGAGAAGATGATTATTACTCTTTTGAGACAGAAGAGGACTTAGTAGCATATGCAGATGCAGAGATGGATGCACCAGGAGTTTTCGGGCCTTGGAGTTATACAGAGCATCTGTTTATAAGAACATTTGATGGCAATCCACCGGATAGTACCTATCGTGCATTTACCAACTCTGCAGCAGTGCGATACTGTAACTATTTAATAGTAGACGGTATAACCTTTAAAGGTGGATTTGATGGAGTGTTTATTGAGTCATCTGAAGAAGTAGTCATAAAAAATTCCCTTATTGAAGAGACTCTTGGGATTGGTATAAAGGTCGCAGGGTATCAACATCATTGGGAAAATGAATCGACGGTAAAAAATGTTACTATCGAAAATAATACTATTAGAAAAACAGGGAACAATTTAATCTATGCGCTCTATTCTGATAAATTGATTATACGGGGTAATGATTTGGCTAATGGTGCTTTTAACCCATATGACATACCACTTTCGGGTGATCGCTGTATAACGGGCTTTGAAATGTGCTTTAATACGGTTATGGAGTATAACTATGTGCATGATAGTAAAGGGTGTCACTTCTATGACCCTAATGAAAACTATGGCGACTCCATACGGTACAATGTGGTTTACAATACCGCGGGCTTTGGGGCGTTTCATGGAGGCAACCTAACCATTCATAATAATATATACCACAGCGGTACGCAACCCAGCGTTGCTATGGGTGGAGCTCATATTACCAGTAATGAATCCATAGAGTTTTATGAAAATATCTGGTTTATAAATCATCAAAAATCACACTCTGCGGGATTGCATTCCTATGGTGATAAAGGGGTACGGTATTCTGACTCTAATGATAAACAGGGGAAAGTTAATTTTCACAATAATCTTGTAGTAGGAATGGATAGTACTACAATGTGGATGACCTCTTTTCAGCATGGTAATACTGTGTCAGATTCAAACTGTTATTATTCGCCAACAAATGATAAATATCAAGACATTACACAGCAGTTCAGTGATTTAGAAGAATTCAAAGAAGTACTAGGTCATGACCACAATTCAATTTTTATTCATCCCGATTCACTGATAAAAACAAGTGACCCAAAGAGTTGGAGTGTGGGTGAAGGGTATCCCTGTGTTGGTGCAGGGGTTGAAGCTGTTGATTTTCGATATCCGGAAGTGATTGCGACACTTGATCCTACAATTCTGAACACAATAGATTCTATTAATTTAGGATTTATAGATGATGGGAGTAAAAAAGTCTTGCTTTCGAGTAGTGCCAATAGTTCTGATGACAGTTCGGCGAGTGAAGGCTTGAGTGGTGATGGTGTGGACTCAGTTATTGGTTCTGATGGTGGAATTGATGAGCCAGACGTTGATATCAGAGATTCTGTTGGAACCAGTACATTTGTTACTGAGGGTTCGGTTCTCTATACTTCATTTCCCGTACAGGTACATGATCTTCTTGGTCGGTCCTATGGGGTTGCATACAATAATGGTGATGTATTCCAAATTAAATCACGATATAATCTATGGTCTTCATTATTAGTATTCAAGTCAATATAATCACTGCATAATACTAGAATGTGTTTTAATTTTTAATATTGTATGATGTTCAATAGAAATGCTCTATGCTTATTAGCTTGTATTGATGTTAAAGCAGATGCCTTATGATTTATTGAGGAGTAGTCTGATTAATGAAGTGTTTATTCTTAGAACAGATTTAATATGTTTTTTCAGTGGAGGGTGCGAAATGAAAGGAAGTGGGTCAAATAGAATAATCTTGTTTGATAATTTAAAGGCAATATTAATTTTATGTGTTGTTGTAATTCATTCTGTCGCGCCATTTAATGGAGGCTGGGGAGTGGTTTTAGGGAAAAGTGATGTAATGATTGCTATAGATACTTGGATGTCTGGCTTTGCAATGCATTGTTTTTATATGATATCTGGCTATTTCGCAGCAATGTCCTTAGGTAGATACAAATCATATGAAAATGGTTTGATAAGAATTAAACGCCTTTTGGTGCCTGCTCTCATTGGTTTCGTGACGTACCAATTTTTCAGTGTGTGGTTTATCGTTGCCTCACAAAAGGCGTTACCTCTGGGAGAAGCATTGTATCATTTTGAGTGGAAGTATTACCTCTTTTTTGGCGGTTGGGTAGGACATTTGTGGTTTATAAATAATCTACTCGTATACTATGTGATTATGATCGTGGCAGATAAATATAAGACGTTAAATTATTGCGTTGATTTTTTTGTGAGTAAAATCAAAAAAATCAGGTACATAAGAATTGTTGCATTTATATTAGTGATGTTCTTTATAGGAAAGTTGTATAAAGAAGTTGTTCCATATTTCTACTTGTTTTCCTTTTTTACCCCTCCACATTTATTTAAATACATACCATTTTTTGTGTTAGGTATTATCCTCTATCGAAAAAATATTGTTAAGAGATATGCTGGGCTGCAGTTGAAATATTGTGTTCTCATTTTGGTTGGTTATACAGTATTTGTGGTAATTGAACAATGGTTACGGATTTCAAATACCGAGTTTAACTCGGTAATGAAATGGGCATATGAAGGAGTGTACTCATTGTGGGCATTGATTTTATGCTTTGCAGTATTTAGCTTAGCTAATGTTATACCCCGAATATCTACAGTCATGATTATTTCCCAGTCTTCTTTTTCGATTTATTTGTTACACCACCCTATTATTCTTGTTGCGTGTTATGTGTTAAAACGATATGAAGTTTTTTCATTGTGGGGAGCAGTAGTTGTCTTCTTTGTATCCCTTGTCACTTCTATCGCTTTAAGGAAATATGTCCTCTTACGCATACCAGTTTTGCGATACGTGATTGGGGAACGTTAATTACCTAAGTATGGATTATAAGAGCATATACTTGATTGTATGATCGTTTAATGCTTCTATTAATAAAAGTCTTCGCAAAAGTATATTTATATAACTGCAATTAAAATTATGTGCCCAAGAATTTTTTTTCTCATTAGGAAAGCGTGCCTGAATGATTTCATAATTCAGATAATCAAATGAAATATAGTCGGTACTATATGCATCAATAGTGACTTCGATGGTTTGTAACAGTGAATCTCTGGCTGCTTGTTCTAGTGTATATAAGTTGTTAGGAAGATAATAAGCGGTCAAATAATCATGAAGCTGAAATGTTTTTAAATACTGTGGATTGGGCGACTCAATGATAAATTGATGCGACGCTATGCTAATCTGGTTGCTCATTGAGTCAAGCAACTGAATAATGTTCGATACGTTCCCCTGAGTCAGGTTTTTTAAATCAAGCCAGTAGTGGTGGCTGTCATTCTTTTGGTCAGAAGCTAAAAGTTGTGAAAGAGTTAAACCAGACGGTGGAGAAGGTGGGTGATGTACATCCAGAATATGCAAGGAGTCTATATAGACAATATCTATTTCGAGTCCCTGAAAGGGTTGTGCCTTTTGAAGGGCATCAAGAGAATTCGTTCGGTGGTGCCAAATTTTTTCGGGGTAAAAATACCGTAAACAACGGTTTGAAAAAAAGCCTACTTTAATTATCAAAAGAGCGATGATAATCAGTGCTATGATGATAAATACTTTTTTCATTGGTATACCGTGCCTTTACCGCCAATTTTCCTCGTCTGTTCGGTGAATGTGTCATTGAGTATGCTGAGTGAGTCGTTGTTGGTCTTGAGTGTAATCTGGGCCAAGTCAGCAAGGGTGTATATAAAATTGTCTATCATGTAGGGCCGAGAAAGGATCTCCTTTGAATAGGTCTTTGGGTTTTTTGGCCAGATTAAAAAAGGAATCTCATACATAGGTTTGGAACTTATACTATAAGAGTGTCCTAAGTAATCGGCTTCATCATATATATCTTCGCCGTGGTCAGAAAAAAAGATTAGACTACTGTATGGATTAATAGAACGGGTGAGAGTAATGATGCTGTCAAGTAAAAAATCCTGATACAAAATAGCATTGTCATATTCATCAATGGATTTTTGTTTGTTTGATCTGTTTGCACTGGTGAAGTGATCAAAGGATTCAGGGTATCGTTCTTTGTAATAGATGTGTGTGCCTTTAAGGTGGATGAATATAATTTTTTGAGGAGTGGAGTCTGAGAGCGCTTGAGTAAATGAGGGAAAAATTTGTGCATCGAGACCACCATGAGCATCATGGTCAGTATTATCTGTAAAAATCGTAATGTCAGATGCTTGTGCCATTGAGGTGAGTGCGGTTTCAAACACACCAATAGGCTTTTGATTAGATATCCAATACGTTCTGAAATCTATCATATTAAATAGCTGGATGATACTTCCATTGTTAAGTGAATCGTTATCTTGGTTACTGTTGTTTTTAAGAGTCAGGACCCGTTCAAGGCTCTCTATAGTATGACAGTACGGACTGATAACGTCTGTAAATAGAAGGTACTGGTCTTTTGTCTTAGAAAGTCGTGGTGTTGTAGGGCGATGATATCCGTAGATACCCATGTGGCGGCGCCCGGTCGATTCACCGATGATAATCACGAGAGTGTTTGTGTCAGGGCCCGTGTATGCTACACCTTCAAAGACACTGTTATGAGGCATAACCAGTGACTCTTCGATTGTAGCAATATCCTTTTGATATTCAGAGTAGGCAGAGTAGGTTCTATACCATAGATTGTAGTCTTTCGATTGATATACTGCAACGGTTAGAAGTATCAGTACGGGGATTAAAATAGTCTTAGGGAGTGTACTAATAGTATTTACGGTGTAGAGTTTCTTGTATGAGAATAAAACAAAGGGGAGAGGGATGAGAGTGACAACCCAAACAAGTGGGGTCGTTTTGGCTCTCAAAAATTCAAAAGACTCAGAACTATTGGTTTCAATAAAAATAAATAAGAGTGAAGGGCTCATCTTGGTGTGCTCAAAATAAAAAATCCCGAGGTCTAGGATGATTTCGGCAACAAGTACAGTGAGGAAAAGTGTGGAAAATCCTTTGTTGAGCAGTGGCTTTTTAATGGAAGTTACAAGTGCTCCCCCCAGTAATGATAATGACCAAAAAGAAATAATCTCATATCTGAGAAATGAGTAATGCATAAAAAGGCAATATATAGAGTATATAAGTGGGGTGGTGACCCAAGGTAAAAGGGCGTGCCTCATAATAAGTGATCTAGTTGATAGCTATCTTGTTAATATAACCATTTTTTGCCAACAAAACTGGGTTGAAAATGGGGTAGGGTATCTGAAATTCAGGCCTTTGGTAATTTATAATCGGTTATATGGACAGTACTTGAAGGATGTTAGTGGAGGACTTATGGTTTTAATCTGTAATACCTTCGTCGATAATTTTCATTTTAAGTGAAAAAGCACCACTTCAAACTACATTTGTACAAAACCACTCATAGCGAGATCCCTAATGAGCGAATCAAAGCCTATTCATAGATCAACCATCCTCCTCCTCACCGTATGTGCGAGTATTCTGCTCCTCTTTACTGATGGGTTTTGGGCAGATATGGACTGTTTCCGCCGTTGGGCAGACCACTTGGCTCTGTATGGCTATGATGGGTTCACAGGTAATTATCCACCTGTCTATGTGCACTGGCTTTGGTTTGTAGGCAATCTCTATGCCCTCACAGTGACACCAATTGAAGTAAGTTTCTTTTTCAAGCTTTTTATCATTCTTCCAGGTATTGTGGCTCATTTAGGACTCCTCAGGCTTGTCTGGTGGTATAGTGATCGATATTCACTGAATACCTCCGCAAAAAACATCCTTCTTATTGTTACTGCGGTAAACCCAGCCTTTCTCCTCAATGGCCCTATTTGGGCGCAGGTTGACCTTCTTCCAATGGTCCTTATTGTTGGTGCTCTTATCTGCTCTGTTGAAAAAATTCATCTCAAATGGGTTCCTGCACTGTTCTTTGCGGCTCTCCTCACAAAATTTCAGATGATCCTTTTTCTCCCTCTTTTTGGTGCGCTCTTTTTTAAAGAGATCAAATCCTATAGTATTGGTTTACTCTATGCGATTCCTGTAGTGGGGCTTCTCTTGTTTCCGTATTTGGTCACGAGCAGCCTCGATCAAATGGTCAATCACGCCTTTTTAGGCAACACTAGCCTCTTTCCCTATGTAACCCTTAATGCGGCAAACTTTTGGATGCTTTTTAAGGGGAATATTGTTCTCGATTCCGTAGAAGTACTTCCCGGACTTACGGCCAAAAACTTTGGGATGATCACTTTTACCTTGCTCAGCCTTGGGGTCTTTATTAAAACCCTTCTTTCAAAATCAAAAGTTGAACTGCTGGTTATGGCGAGCTTTCTCCCGTTTGCCTTTTTTACCACTCTCACTCAAATGCACGAGCGCTATCTTTTTGCAGCAGTACCCGTTCTGTTAATATGGAGTATTCATAATCGCAAAGTAATCCCCCTCTATATTCTAGCAACGGTGGTTACCTTCCTTAATATTCTGTTGGTGCTCCCGGTGTCGGGTGATAAATTTTGGCCAATGCTTTCACTAGTTTCGGTACTACTCTTTGTGGTGTTGGCGGTGGCAGTATTTGTACCATCACTGAATGATAAAGCACTTCAGCTCTACCGTAACGGTATTGCACGCTTTAATATGTTACCAGAGGCATTGCTTCTCGTTATATTTTTCATGCTTGCAGCGGTTGGGTACAAGGTAACCATGAGTAGAGTGGTTCACCATAATTTACCAGAGAACGGGATCTATCTCTCAGAACTTCCCGTAAGCTATACTGGCCCTATCGATTCATTGAAAGTAAACCACCATGCAAAAAGAGGAACCCTCCGCATGGATGGTAAGATTCACCTGTATGGCCTCGGAACAATAGCCCCAGGTCGTGCAGCGGTAAAAATTCCTCAAGGTGCAACACGTTTTACGGCGAAGGCGGGCTTCGATGACGCAAGTAATGAGCCCAAGGGCATTATTCGAGTATACGGTGACACCACACAACTCTGGCAATCAGAATTACTGTCAGGGGCAGGAGCACACCAAGAACTCTCTATTTCAATCGATGGCTATGATTCATTATTTTTGGTCACAGAAAATATGTCCTGCGATACCTGTGCCATGGTTGACTGGGCTTATCCGGTATTTGAATAAAGTGCCCAGAATAAGGGCGTTTAGCTGGTAAGTCACTTTATCTTGTAAAGAGTGAAGTAGCCCGTTATGTTTATTGACAAATGTTGTCATATTTTCGATGAAATATGAGGGTTATTGCGAAGTAATGACTGATAGGCTCAACTAAATAGCGTTTATTTATCGATTAGGCTTGAACTTGACAGATGTGATTACATGTTTTCACATATAAATATCTAAAATATGACATTATTTAATGGGTATTTTTATAGATAGTTACATTTTTACATACATATATTCTATAATAATTACACTTTTTAGGGGTAGCGAGCGCATGAAAAGATTTCTCATTGATGAATTGATAGACTGGAAAGAGCGAGGTACAAAACCACTACTGCTTCAGGGAGCAAGACAAGTTGGGAAAACATGGTTGCTAAAAGAGTTTGGTAGGGTTCATTTTAAAAACATTGCATATTTTAATTTTGAAAAATCACCTGATCTAGAGTCAATATTTAAAGGGGACCTTGACCCTAAAAAAATTGTTGAAAAGTTGAGTCTTTATCAGGGGAAAAAGATCGATGCAGAGCAATGTCTCATATTTTTTGATGAAATTCAAATGTGCCCCCGAGCAATGAGTTCATTGAAATATTTTTGCGAAGAGGGAAGCTATTTTAGGGTAGTGTCAGCGGGCTCACTCCTTGGTGTGAAAGTAGGTAAAGAGTCGAGCTTTCCTGTTGGGAAAGTACATTTTTTGACCTTGTACCCCATGAGTTTTCATGAATATTTACATGCAGAAAAATATGAAATATTAAGTGATTATATTTTCAATAAGAATGATTTTGAAAGTTTAGATGAGGCGAATCATACAAGGTTGTTAGAATTATATAAACAGTATTTGGTGATAGGGGGTATGCCCGAAGTTGTTAATACATATATTGATACAAGGGATTTTCAGGCTGTAAGGGAGGTACAAGCAGATGTCTTACAAGCTTATGAGAGGGATTTTTCGAAGTATACTACAAAGGCTGAGGCAATACGTATTACCAAAACTTGGAACTCAATTCCGAGACAACTATCTAAAGAGAATAAAAAGTTTAAATACAGTGATGTAGAAAAGGGAGGACGTGCATCAGCATTTGAGGGTACTATTGAATGGTTAAAAAATGCTGGACTGATTTATGTGGCCTATAGTGTTGCCAAGCCGCTCGTTCCATTAAATGGTTATTTTGAATTGGATAAATTTAAAATGTTCATGTTTGATACTGGGTTATTAGGTGCAATGTTACAAGTACCGTCAAAAATGATAGTAGATGATGATGCTCTTTTTTCTCAATATAATGGCGCTTTTATTGAAAGTTATACTGCTGGAGAACTTATGATTCAAGGTGTAGGTCAACTTGCGTATTGGACAAGTGGTAATAGTGCTGAAGTTGATTTTATTATACAAAATGATAACACTATTTTCCCGTTGGAAGTTAAAAGTGGTCAATCAAGAAACTTAAAGAGTTTGCGCTCTTATCAAACTAAATATAATCCGGATTGTATCGTAAGAACCTCGCAGAGAAATTATACGCGAAATGCAGAGTTTATAAATATTCCCTTATATGCAGTGTCCGAATGTAAGAGAATGCTCTCTTTGTTATAATGGTTGATTGAACCTCACCGGTATTTGAGTAAAATCAATTCTATTTATTGGTTTAATCCCCGCCAGGTATTTCTCTAAAGTAATAATCTTAAAATCAGATGTACATTGCAGGGAGGGTTGGACCCCGACCGATAAACAAATAGCTCGAAGGTCTGTTGCTTCTTACAAGAAGAGGCACTCTGCAAGAGCGGCACGGGATTCTTAAGGGTAGCTGCCGTAGGCTATCCTTAAGTGGGAGTTTGAGGGCAAAGCCCTCGAGATCTATACAAAGAAAATATTCATGTTGGACTACGAAACAGAAAAAGTAATGTAAAAGAAAAAAGAAAAACCTAAAACCAATAAAGAACCCAGTAACCCAAGTACTTCTTCAATTCCCCTCTGAGCAACCACTGCCGCCACCAATAATGATAATACTCAGGAGTAAAAGCCATATACCCCTGATGCAACCCAAGGTAAAGAAACTTCGTATCATCAACATCAACATGCCGCTCAGCCATAAGCTTAATACGCGCTAAGTGACTCGGTGAACTAATAAAAATAATACGCTGATCAGGATACCGCTTCTTTCGTGATTCAACAAAAGTGGCAAGAGCCGAGTCAATTCCCGTAATCTCAGTATAGGTCGAAATCCCACTATAGACCGGAGTCATGGTGGTAGAATCGGGAACTTCGAGTTTCACATATTTATAAATAGTATCCCGTGGGTCACTGATCACCCAGTGACATCCCGATTTTTTATACAGTGTTTCAGCATACCAATGACGCAGAATGTTACCGGCAAAAGAGACAATAATATCGCTTTCTTGTGGAACAAAGGTTGAATCAGTACTAGCCTCTGCAGTATCTGCGATGTGTTCACCAACTAAAAATACCGTGAAGCCAGCAGTAGTAGTGACCATAAAGAGCATTGCAAAAACCATACTCAAGATAATCAGTATGCGGAGTGGCCATGAGGTTTGTTTGAGTGATGGTGGTTTAAGCATTAATGAAACTTTAATTTGAAGGTGTCATGAATAAAGTATTACTGAAAGTATAAGATCATTTCGACAAATCCGCAATGAGACTAGAGTAATCTGTTAGATGGTGGTCAATAGTACCATGTATTTCTGAACCCTGCCTTCAGTTTTACATCGTATAATGTATTGACTCGCCAAATAACTAAAATGATTATTGTGAGTGACTTTGTTTCACTCTAAAAATTCTAATAGTAGGCCCGCGTCTTGCATGGAGCATTCTCGAGTCCTCTACAATCGGAGAACCTTTAATTTCATGCAATAGTTCACACCGCTTCATGATAGCCTCGTAGGTTCTCACTATCTCAGGATAAAAGTGCGCTTCTGCCTTGTAACGATCATACCAATTACTTAAGATAATATACTCAATACCAAGAGAATCAATCTGGGCAGGGTCATTGATTTTACCAATACGCGCAAAAGGCGGAGCAAGATTCTCTCCATAGGTTTTACTCGAATCAGGTATGAGATAGAGGGATTGTAGCTCCTCATTATTTGAATAGAACTGATAGTTGTTATTAGGGAGGTATGGTGTGTACTTCTCAATAGCAATACGGGAACTATTGGGGATGTTATTAATTATCCATTCACGGCCAATATCCCGGGTATCTATTCCAGTAAGCTGTACTCCTTGAATGGAGTTATGAAAAATCAACGACCCAAAAACAACGACTGGTACAATAACGGTAAAAATTCGGAGTGCAAAACTTGGTTTGTGTGTATCAAAAAGTGAGTAGAGCCAGTAGAGGCCATAGGCGGCAAGTATACCATAAAAGGGGAGGGCGGGTACAAACCACCGCTCCCACCGTAAGCTCAGGAGTGATATAAAGAGCGTAAAAATAAGCGGAAATACCGTGAGAAGCTTCAGTCGAGTGTCTTTTGAACGAAGGCAGATAACAAGGGCAATAATCACAGCCCCGAGTCCAATTAACGTAATAGAATCAGCGAGTGGGTTTTGAATATACCAGATCAGATCATTTAAAAATCCATCTCCGGTGCCACTGACATGACGAGGGCGTGCTTCACGGATCAGATTGTACTTAGCGGTGCGCCAATCCAGAAAGAGATAGGGTGAACCAACAAAGGTTGCTGCAACACCAGCACCGGCAGCAATCACAATCTTGCGATATTCCTTAAAGGGCTCGGTATATAAAAAGGCAACAACAGGGAGGGCTCCAATAAGTACTCCAGTATATTTAGTCGCAACGGCTAGCCCAGTAAACACTCCTGCAAAGATATAATATTTAAGAGACCTACTTTCGACAATGCGGATAGACCAGTAGGTGGCCATGAGAAGAAAAAAGGTAACGATAATATCAGTGCGAATAAGCTTGCCATAAAAGGTGTGAACGGGCCCAAGTGCCAAAAAGGCAGCAGCCATAAGAGCAGTAGGCTTATTAAAAAGCTTCAGCGCAATCTTATACACAACCGCTATAGAAGCAATACCAAAAAGAGTGAGAGTAATCCGGCCGGTAAGAAGAAAAAAGTGCGGATATTTCACCGTAGCTTCAGCAAAGGTACTTGCAAGCTCGAAACCACCAAAAAGTGATCCAATATGAAAAAGGATAGAGTAAACCAGCGCTAAAAGATAAAACGCCACAGTACCTGGGTGTCCAAACCAATGAGGGTTAAAGTCCCCATTTATAACCATCGAAGTCGCGAGGCCAACCTGAAACGGTTCATCAGCATCATACCCAAAAGGAAGTCCCCAATCAATACCCCAAAACCTGAAAAATATTCCCGCTACAATAATGAGAATTAATATCCAATGTTCTCTGATCTTCCCAATCATACCAATCACTCCAGCCAATTCAAGTACGCTCAAAGAGTAGAAAAATCCCCTTCCCTTGTCATAAACAGCAAATACAGAATGAGATGTACACAGTAGGGAGGGTCGGACCCCGACCGGTAACCTAATAGCCCGAAGGTCTGTTGCTTCTTACAAGAAGAAGCACTCTGCAAGAGCGGCACGGGCTCCCTAAGGGTGGTTGCCGCAGGCCACCCATGGGTGGGAGTTTGAGGGCAAAGCCCTCGAGTACTACAAAGTAAAGAAACAAATCAAAGTGAAGAAAGAATAGAGAGGAAAAGAGGAAAAAAGAAAAAATCAAATATGAAAGAAAACCCCCTCAAAACACCGACCCCGTGATAACCACCACAAAAAAGCTATATTAAGGCCCAAATAAAAAGTAAAAGACCTACAAACTATGAAAATCCTCGTTACCGGCGCAGCAGGCTTCATCGGCTTCCATCTCGTAGAACAACTCCTTTTAAAGGGGCTGACCGTTGTGGGGATCGACAATATCAATGATTACTACGATCCTAATCTGAAATTTGCCCGCCTCAACAAGTGCGGTATCGAAAAAACTGGTGCAGAACAATTTCATAATCAGGTTGAGAGCACTACCAATACTGACTACTCGTTTGTCCGGATGAACCTCGAAGATAAAGCTGAGCTCGAAGCACTTTTCGCGAAAGAACAGTTTGACTATGTCTGTAATCTTGCTGCACAAGCAGGAGTGCGCTACAGTATCGAAAATCCTGATGCGTACATTCAAAGTAATGTAGTGGGTTTTCTGAATATATTAGAATGCTGTCGTAATAACAGTATTAAACACCTGACTTATGCAAGTTCATCGTCAGTCTATGGGCTTAATGGAAGTCTACCGTTTAAAACGTCTGATGCCGTAAATCACCCAGTCTCCCTCTATGCAGCGACTAAAAAATCTAACGAACTCATGGCGCATACTTATGCACATCTGTACGGTATTCCAACAACGGGTCTTCGTTTTTTTACGGTCTATGGACCGTGGGGCCGGCCAGATATGGCGCCGATACTTTTTGCCTCAGCTATTTTTGCAGGTAAGCCTATCAAAGTCTTTAATGATGGGCATATGTCTCGTGACTTCACTTATATCGATGATATTGTTGATGGCATTATGAAAGTAATCGATAAACCGGCAGAACCAAATAAAGAGTGGGACAAAAAGGCACCAGAAGCAAATAGCTCAACAGCCCCTTACAGGGTCTATAATATTGGTCGAAATGCTCCAGTGAATCTCATGGACTTTATTAAAGCAATTGAAACATCTGCAGGAATAGTCGCAGAGAAAAATTTTATGCCTATTCAACCAGGTGATGTTGAGAGTACCCATGCCGATTGTACCGATCTCATGACTCACTATGGCTATGAGCCTAAAATTACCGTTGAAGATGGGGTACAGCGCTTTATTGAATGGTACAAAGAGTATACGGTGACCGAGTCTTAAAATGTAAAAAGAGTATTGTTACGGTACTCTTCTTTTAATCACATAAATAGAATGCTCAGGTGTTCTTTCGAATCTCATTGAGGTAACGGTGCCGAGATAGGTACCTTGAATAGTGTATATCATTATATGATCTGCATGTTCAGTCTCTTGCATTGACTGCAGTGCTCGTGTCCCATGAATAATAGTTACAGGCGTGGCATAAGTACTTTTGTGAGAAGTAAGGGGAGATAATTCCTTAAAATAAATATCAAAGAGAGAATCGAGATTGATAGAACCTTCTGGTGATTGATCGGCTGTTGGATTTTCTACGATCTGCTGTAACCATGAACTATAAAGTGCCTCATCTGCCTCAGTATTGGCAGATAGGTAAATATCTTTCAGTTGAGAATGTTGCGAAGAGTTTAACTGTGCAATAAGTGATGTTGATGATTGAGATAAGTATGAAGAGGGTGAAGTAGATTCGGTGAATGACGACGATGATGACGAAAATGTGTTTATGTTGGAGCTCGATGAGCTCAATGTCTGTGATGATATTTTAGGGGGAGTACCGTTAGAACTTCCAGAAGTTTCAGAAGGTGTTGAGCTACTCGAAACGATACTGGTGTCAAATGAGCTGGATACATCAATGATAGGTTCACTGCTACTCGATAGTTTAGTTAATGATGATGAGCTAAAAGGATCGTAGTCATTGCTGGAAGGGTTGTGATGTTTAAAAAGTACTCGTTTAAATTGAGCACTGCTCGGGCTCCAGGTAATAGAGGGTGCAGTCCCCGGTTTCTGTAAGCCACCACTATAATTGAGGGTCCATTGGTAGGTTTGTGCCCAGGGTTGCCCAGTGCGAATTTTTGTTGTTGCATCAATCGCCTTTACTTCTAGGGTATTTGATTGTCCAACAATTAAGTCATCTGCAGATATGTAGATCTGATGCTCATTGCCATAGAGAATTGTACCATTGAGGGTCCATTCTGCATTTATAGAGTTTGTGGGGTAGGTGACTTTAGCATCAATACTAAAGGGGGTGTAGAATTTGGAGATTGATACAGGACCAAATGCAGGAGTGGCATGGTCAACGTGATTAAAAATATTAAAGTTAAAACGCTTGATCATTGCTTCTTGATTGACAGGACAAAATAATTCTTGCCCGAGTGAGGTCATATAATCATACAAGCATGGAGAGTAAAAGTTGTCACCTTTCGCATTTTCAACGGGGTACATGCCGACCGTATAGGTACTATCATAATGTGAATACTCTGTACCAATCCAGTTTTTCCAAGGGGCTGATTGTGGGTCACTTGAAGGGGTGGCATTTGCTGCATCATGGTTGGTTGATCCCTTATAGGTGTCGGCAAGGTCGCCCAGTACGTGAGCGGCTTCATGTACAAATGTTTGTGCCCATATCAGGCCTGTAGTCTGATAGGTATATATTCCAACGGCATTACCGAGATTTGAACCTGGTTCATTTGAAAGAATAAATACTCCACGGGCCTCTGCTGCATATTGGTTAAGGGTGTTAGTCATGATCGATGTGTTGTTATGTTTCGCGCCCCCCGAGAATAGTCGGTGTATTTTGTAGTAGCTGTCGAGATTAGTTAAACCAGGCATGCCAATACCACTTTGATTGGATTCCGTGGTAATCACTATCACATTAAAGAAATCTTGATATTCAAAAAGAGGTGAGGTGGAAAAAAGTTTATCAAATGCTTTTCGAGCATGGCCACACGTTGAGGTATGACTCAGGTCGAGGCAGGGCGTGTTAATTTCTTTACTAAAGAGTTCGATTTCAGTGTCAGTATAGCCGTCATTGGTGATCACTAGTTGAATATGAGTGAGAGGGTCGCCGCTCCAGAGTAGGGTGTCCACTTGAACCACTCTATTTTTTGCAAAGAGTGTTGTCACAGAGAGAAGAAAGAATAATCGAAACATTAAAGTGGTCATTAAGGTGGGGGCAGTATGTGAGTGTGGTATAAAGATAATATACACTTTTACATAAAGTTTACAAAGCGGCTTACCAAAATAGTCTTAAAAGAATGCTTTTAAAGAGTCAGCAAGGCCTTGATGGGGCCTTGCTGACTGAGTATTGTTATTGAAAGGTGATGATGTAGACACGTGATTCTGCTATACCGCGTAAGTTGGGAGTATGTGCTGAGGTTGTACGGATATGGGTGCCATTTAAATTTAAGAGAGTCAGAGTTGTTGCTCCTGGAGGGACAATGATTTCTTGGTGTAATTGTGAGCCGTTGAACAGTGTTGCAGCATAGGCTGGTGTGTTCTTCTTATAGGTAAGAGCAGCGGTTTCTTCTGGTGGAGCTGGGTATACGATTACTGATGATGAGCTGATTTCTTTTTCAGAATTTTCGTCGTACAGAGCGCTTGATGATGAGAGGTTGAGTTCTGATGAGTACTCATCGGTGTAGGATGAAGGCATTGTGTTGTCGGGTGTAGTTGATGAGCTCAATTGAGGTGGTGGTGGAAAGAACGGAATGAACCCTCCGATTGTTTCGTCAGGAATAATGGTCGTTTCTTCATCAATAAAGCCAGACTCAATTGAAGAGCGGCTTGATAAAGTATGACTTGACATTGGTATTAGGTGAGCGCTACTTGATACCGGTGTTTCAATAGAGCTACTCGATACGATTTCACTTGATACTGGTGTTTCAACAGAGCTGCTTGATGTGATTTCACTTGATGCCGGTGTTTCAATAGAGCTGCTCGATACGATTTCACTTGATACCGGTGTTTCAATAGAGCTACTCGATACGATTTCACTTGATACTGGTGTTTCAACAGAGCTGCTTGATGTGATTTCACTTGATGCCGGTGTTTCAATAGAGCTACTCGATACGATTTCACTTGATACCGGTGTTTCAATAGAGCTACTCGATACGATTTCACTTGATACCGGTGTTTCAACAGAGCTGCTTGATGTGATTTCACTTGATACCGGTGTTTCAACAGAGCTGCTTGATGTGATTTCACTTGATGCCGGTGTTTCAATAGAGCTGCTCGATACGATTTCACTTGATACCGGTGTTTCAACAGAGCTACTCGATACCCTAGCACTTGATACCGGTGTTTCAACAGAGCTACTCGATACCCTAGCACTTGATACAGGTGTTTCAACGGAACTACTCGATATGATTACACTAGATGATGAGGCTTCAATAGAACTGCTTTCTATAATAGAGCTTGAAGAGCTGGGTTGAGTGCATTCGTCAGAGTTGAGTCCACCATTGTACTGGAGTGTCCATGAATAGGTGAGTCCCCATCGATATGATTTTTTCATGGCCTGTGTGGTATCTACTGCTTTCATGCGGAGTGTGTTGGTTCCAGTAGACAATTGATTGACGCAGATTGAAATTGCCTCAGCTTGCTCATTACTTATGATTGTGTTGTTGAGGGTCCAGGTAACTTTCATAGTGTTAGGTTGTGGTGTTTTAACATTTCCACTAAATACGGTTGAAGGAGTGGTGATGGGGATAGTTCCGCGAGCGGGAGAAAAATCATCAATCAAATTAAAGGCAAGCATATGAAAACGACCAATAAGCGCTGCTTGGGTAGGTGGGCAAAAAACTTCACTCAGTGCAGTATTCATATAGTCTGTTTTACAGGGTTTATAGAATTTTTTATAAAGCATCCCCATTTCTTCGTACATGCCAACGGTATCTTGTCCGTTATTATAGGTGGTGCCGATCCAAGAGTACCATGGCGCTTGTACTTCTGTTGCGTTGGCAGTCGAATTACCAGACTCATATACACGGGCAAGCATGTAGGTGTCGGTGAGTGCTCCTAAGGAGTGTCCGAGTTCATGAACCACAACATTAGGATACGATATTCCGGTTGTTTGAAAGGTAATATTGCCATCGGTAAAACCAAATGCTCGCTCTTGATAGTTCGATATCACGATGATTCCTTTTGCTTGACCCCCATATTGAGTAATGGTGTTGTCAAAGGTAGTGCGTTTTCCGGCACTCATTCCTTGAAACCCAGATTCATAGATGCCATAGAAGGAATCAAAACTAGAATCGTCCTGATCTCCTATGCCACTTGAGTTTGATTCGGTTGAAATGACGATCACATTGTAAAAGTCTTTATATTCTTTAAAGGGGCTTGTGGAAAAAATTTTGTCAAAGGCTTGGCGTGCTTCACCACAGTCGGAGCTTTCACTGAGGTCCGTGCAGGGAGTGTGAATGTCTTTTGTCCATTGTTCTAGTTCACTTGCAGTGTAGCCATCATTAGTAATAACCAATTGTATATGGGTCATGGGGTCGCCATTCCAGAGGAGAGTATCGACTTGGGTGATGCGGTTTTCTGCAAAAATAAACGATGCAGAAAATAGGATACAGAATGTGATAGTGAGAAGAATGGGTCTATTGTGTCGGTTTTTTTCCGATAAAGTGTACGTAAACATGCTTAATACCTCTCTAATGTAAAGCGTAAGTTTACATATAGTATACCCAAAGTGTACTATATACACAAGTATTATCAATAAAGTATTAAATTTTTATGAACTAATTATACAGTAATTGTCTATAAGGATATAAGTTTAAATAACTTATAGTTTTCTCTTATATATATATAATATATTTATTATATATATATTAACAATATTGCCTACTATTGTATGTGTTAGGAGTCTTTTTTTTAATAGTCGGACAGGTGTTTAGTTTTGCTTTTTGAGCTTACCGTAAATATTAGGTGCTTCCCTGTGTACAGAATGAAGGCGGCTGTGTGAAAAAATAACGGAATTCAGGTAGGTGATTGTGTGGTAAAACTTAAATCAAATAATTAGTGTTGGTCTACGTTGAAATTCGATAAAAAGGTAGGGTTAAAGTGACACTTACTTCGTGTTTTATAAAATTTCAGTGTAACTTTTTGATTACAATTAGAAGCGGATTATGGAGATACTTAGTAGGTGTTTTGAATGCCCTCCTCTCCAGCCCTTATTTGTTGGTGTGTAGAGGCGAGTGTGATGGCTGTCATATCTTTGCAATGTTGTAATATGGTCTTTGTAAACAAAAAGTGGCGTTGACAGGTATCCACCAATTCCTACCTTTGGTGAAAAGAGTTCAACAATTAATAACAACAAACCAAGAGGAAATATGACACCTTTTAAAACAACAATCGCTACAGCACTTGCTGCACTTGCGCTTGTAGGCCTCAATGCCTGCGACACAAGTACTCCACTTGCTGATTCACAGGTTGAAACTGAGTCAACACTCGCTTTCACTGATATTAAAGCACCTAAAGACTTCGCGTTTAGCGTATATAACGAAATTGGTCTTACAGTAAAACTAAGTATCACTACTGATGCTGGTATTGAAGTATACCCTAATGCAAAAGTCAACTTTGTTGAAGCTGACGGAGATGCAATCAACGTATTGGCTTCTTTCGTAACTGATGCAAACGGTGAAGTACTGTATGATGGCGCTAACCTTTCTTCACTTACTGAACGTGTTGGTGTTCAAGTATACGCTGCTGGTATTCCAGAAACAATCCTTTGGTATACAAAAGCAGAACTTACTACACTTGACCGTATTCTTATCGTAAACCCTGATTCATATGGAACTTCTGAAGCAGGAAGCACAGTTGCTGCTAAAGCTGCAACTGTATCATATATTGATCCAACTACAGGAACTACTATTGCTCATGAGAATCACCCAAGTGTTGATTATCAACTCGTTTCTACAAGTTTATTTGTAGAAAGATCACAGCTTGTAATTGACCCAGCATGGTTAGGTTCTACTGAAATCACAATTACTGCACTTACTGATCCTTCTTTCAAAGACGAAATCTGGGCGCATTTTATGCACACTGGCGCGGGATACAACAATGCTTTTGGGTACTACTGGTATAAAAAGTCAGAAAATCCAACTGGCGCACTTGCTCTAGTTAACAAGGTTTCTCTTTTTGATGAAATCAGTGGTTTTTACGGTATCAAATGGAGTGCTCCAAAAGCACTAGTTGGTACAGTAACAGATTTTAAAACTCGTCTTGCTGATGCAAACGATGAAATCGTAATCGGTTTTTGGTTACATTCAGATTATGAGCAAGGTAATAAACCTGGTAACCCAATCTGGTACTCAAACACTCAATATAATGTAGATGAACATGGCGCTGCACAAGAATTTCACCACGTATCATTCCCATCACTTTCTGATCCATCTGAAGTGGTACTCGGTATCGAAGACCAAACACTTCCTAACTCAGACAGAGATTTCAATGACCTCGTGTTTATTGTAGACCTTCTTAGAGATGTACAGTCTGGTTGTGAAATTGATCCTACTACATGTATCAGATGTCAAGATCTACCATACAACAAAGAATCACGTCTTGCTTTCGAAGATAAATATCCTATCTATGGCGACTTCGATTATAATGATGTTGTTGTTGATGTTGATTACACTGTAACTACTCGTCAGTGTAACATCGAAGTTGGCGGACAAATTTTCCCAATCATCGATGCTGCTTACGGTCTTGCATATGCTCCACAACTCGTTTCTGCATCTATCGATGTAACTCCTGTTGCAAATGGTGCTGAGTATGCGCTTGGTTTTGGTATTGCTCTTGATATTGCTGGTGCAACCACTACTGTTGATAACGCTGCTTCATCAGTAATCGTTAACGGTTCTGAAACAATTATTGAATTCTTTGATTTTATCAGAGGTGAGTTCTCACCTGTTGCTTCAACTATCTTTGTTAACACTCTTGCTTCTGAGCCTGGTTTTCCATACTCTCCAGTAGCAACATTTGGTGCAGATATCGCATTTGCAGTAGGAACTCCAATTCCTGCAGCTCCACTTGCTTCTGTTAACCCATTCATCTTCAAACAAGGTGATGTTTCTGATGAGATCCACTTCAAAGGTCAGCCAATGACTTCACGTGGTGTTGCGCAGAATCTTGTTGGTACACCTGCTGAAGGTCACCCATACGAAGATAACAACGGAATCCCATGGGCTGTTGAGCTTGCTCAAACTACTCAATATCCACTAGAAAAAGTTGACTTCACTGTTGCGTATCCACAATACTCAGCATGGGTTCAAACTGGTGTTCCAGCTAACTGGGCAACTACTGGTGTAGCTTCAGAACTTTACTAATAATTAGTTAAGTCTAAAGCTTTTAGTTTAAAAGGCCTCCGTATTGCGGAGGCCTTTTTTGTTTATCTGAATGGATTTAATTCCAGAATAAGAAAAGGGCCTTACAAT
>JAOPTX010000037.1:0-131179 GCA_051532055.1 Fibrobacterales bacterium
CGCGCATCTCGATATACTGTACTTGCGCTGTGAGCACCATCATGTGTGCATTTAAAAGGTTAATTTCTGCTTGAGTCAAAGCGTTGAGCGCATTAAGCACTTCAAGATACGTTGTTAAGCCATTGGTATATTGTTTTTTCGCTTCATTAAAAGCCTTCTGTGCGGCATCTCGGTTATTTCCCCATGCTTCAAAAGCTTCTTGCTGTGTTACAATAGTTGCCTCTTGGAGTGTGAGCTCACTATGCATTGCTACTATTTTCTGCTTTAAACTCTGCTCTGCCGCTCTGAGTTCTGCCTTTGTTACCGCATGCCCACTTGACGTTGCAAACCCCGCAAAAAGAGGAAGGGTGAGGTTAGCGCCGACCGCCCACGCTTGATCACTGTTTGTTTTAGGCTCAACAGTATAGTCATACCCCACCATACCCGTGAGTTCAATTTTAGGGAGATGCCCAAGTAACGCAGCCGTGTGACTATGCTCATGGGCTTTAATGCGGAGGCGCTCGGCCTGTATGTCTGGGCGTTTTTCAACAATGGTATTAGGCGAAATAAGAATAAGATCTTGTACGAAAGGGAGATTATTTGCTTGAGGTACTGTTTCAATTCCCGAAAGTGTTTTCAATTGAAGCTCTGCTGAAAGTACCCCTCGCTTAGCTGAAGGCAATTGAGCTTTTCGGCTCGCCAATGCTTGTTCTTGCTGCAATACCGGCAAGAGCGAATGCTCACCCAACCGGTAGCGTGCACGCGTCATCTCTAGTATCTCTTTGGATGATGCTATTTGTTCTTCTATAATTTTTAAAAGGCTTTTGCGATATAAAAAATCAAAATAGGTAAGGGTAACGACACTGGTCATTTTTAAGGCAACCGAAGTCGCATCATGTGTTATTGCCTTTGCGCTGTACCCTGCAGAACGGCGGTTCTGGAAACCAGCCCCCCATGCATCAATAGTATACCGCGCCGAAAGCCCTGCTTGACCATTACCATACAGTTGAGTCTCCTCAGGAACCATACCCGGATTAAAGCCTTGAGTTGGATCAATGACCACTCCAGGCATCCCGCCCGTAGTCTTTGGAAAGTAGTTCACCCCAACGGATGCAGTAAGGGAGGGATACAGCACTGCTGCACTCTGATCAGATCTCGCCTCAGCACTTTTCACTCGCTCTTGCATAGCGGCGAGATCACCATTATAGAGCAGGGTACTTTCAATGACAGTATCGAGTTGTGGTACGTTAAAATGACTCCACCACTGCCTCTCTGCAGCGAAAGGTATTACGACCAATCCCATAACGATCCATATTAGTGTTCTACTCATCTATTTCTCCTAGAGAAAATTTTGATACTATTAGTGCAATTTCTTCTACAAACACTTCGGGGTCGTCCATAAGGCTCTTCATACAATCCACATCGTTCAAATGGCACAGCATCATATTCATATGGACACTCCCTAAAATCATTTTCGCAAGAGTTCCATAGGGTACAGAGCCAATTAACCCTGCTGTATTACAGCGGGTCAGCCATGCGGTTAGCTCATTTATTGCCATAACTGGTGGGGGTACTGCAACTTTTCCCAATAGTTCATTCATATCTATATTCTCTATACGCATGATATTAATGACAGGCGCTAACTCTTTAAAAAAGGTTGCGAGATTATTAAGAATTTCAGAAAGTTGTTCTTTGAATGTGCGGGAATCAGGGAGATTTTTAACCTGTAAAATCCAAGCGGGAACCTCTCGAACTGCAAGAGACTCTATAATAAGTTCACGTTTTGTTTTGAACCGCTTAAAGAGTGCCGCTTGAGAAACACCCATTTCTTGAGCAATGACACTCATTGAGATTTGGCTGCCCTGTTCTATGAAAAGTTTCCTCGCGCAAATGGTCAGCTCTTCATTTGTAAATTGTTGTGGTCTCATATCGAACCAGTTAGTAAGTAATCACTCACTAACTTACTATAGATCTCCGTATAATTCAAGTTTAATAGAAGAAAGAGTCCATTTGTTACACTTTAATACACTTTTTGAAGCGTATAGGGCAATTATGTGTATAGTTACCTAACGGCATCTGAGTGGCCCTTGAGCTTTTGATAGAGTGAATCACTACCTAAGATCCACCTTTTTTGTTGCATTTGACCGATCCACTCCTTCTTAATCTCATCATTTACCTCAATACGAGAATCAGTTGTGTGCCAAAAATCCATCTCTTTCCACATAGCTTGATTTTTCCAGTCTACACTGATATAAGCCAATGCCTTAATTTCAGGGTGCAAGTCCAAGTGCCTCCAGAGCATATCAAACCACTCTCGAGCCTTTGAGGTATCCTTAGGTTTTTCAAAATCAACATTATTAGCGCAAGCTTCAGCAATCATAATTGGTTTTCTATGCTCTTTGCCAAAAGCAATCATTGCTTCACCATATGCCGCTCCAGCACTCTGCATTCCACTAAAGTGAGAATACCCAACCCAATCTACATATCGGTCTCCTGGATACCACGGTTCATAATTATAACTAATGGGCTCGTTACCATTACTCTGCCATACATATGCTACATTCGAAACCCCATCGCGCTTCATCAGTTCCCAGATATAAATGAAGGCTGTTCTATACACAGCCGGGTCATAACCAGTAAAGTTAAATTCATAACCGATACGAAAAAAGACCGGACGAGGAGCGAGCGTTTTAAAGTAACGTGCTAGAGCTAAAAGTTCGGCATCTTTTGTGCCTGCTGTTATGGCACCCTCATCTTCAAGCATCCAATATCCAATTGAAATTGCCTTATTGTCAAATGCTTTATGGGACAATTGACGATTCAGATAGTAGTCACCTGCCCCATACTCTACATGGCTCCATAGGCCTTGATTCGATACATTAGTATAGGTGGTGATTCCAGCAGGATCAGGAAGTTCACCATGATCCAAATATCCCGATGCGCCATCACGCCCCCATCCAGATTCTTCTTCAGAAAAAGAGACCCCACCGATTGCATTCAAATCTTGTCCAACAAAAAGAATCACCTTTCCATCATCAGGTTCAAAAAGTGCTCGCTTGCTCTGTACAACCTTATTTGAAGTACTGACATTTTCTCTAGAATTCATTACGTCCCCTCCCCCCCTAAAAGCACAACCAAGTAGTACTTAGAGTCAATATTTTATGAGGGCTAAAATTCTTATTTTTATCATACATTCAGCATAGAATTAACTTTGCAAATAATAGCCACTCTGGTTTTTATTCACACAATTAACAACCAAAAAGCAACCTATTCACCTATATCAGCAAAATAATTATAGAAAATCAATTCTGACATAATAGCAGAACCACCCCATAGACCTGCGTTATTTAGTAACAGAATGTAAACTTATGCAAACATCCATTACAACTTAGTAATTTGTACTCATTCCATATTGGTTATGATAGTTGGTTTATGTATTATATATGTAATGAATACAGTTTAACGACTTTACTTAAGTTGTAACAAACACAAACGGAGTATATATTATGGTTGTCAGCAGAATAAATACACGCGATCAGCTTATAAAACACGGAATTCGCCCTTCACACCAAAGAATCAAAATTTATGATTACTTGGTACAAAAGAGAAACCACCCAAGTGTTGACGAAATTTTCGTTGACCTAAGATCTGAAATACCTACACTTTCTAAAACAACTATATACAACACTCTCAAAGAGTTTCATAAACATAGACTTGTTACTCAATTGACTATTGATGAAAATGAGATGAGATATGATTCAGATACTCATATTCATGGCCATTTCATCTGTGAAAATTGCAACAAAATATATGATTTTGAAGTGGACCAAGCTATGCTCAGTTCAAGCCTACTCGACATTGTTGAGGTCAAAGAACACCACCTCTATCTGAAAGGTATTTGTAAAAACCACAACGCAGCTGATCATCTTTCACATAGTTTACAGAGAGAAACAGCACAATTCTAATATCGAAAGAAAAAGGCACTTCCATTGGCTTTTGCTAAGGATGTGCCTTTTGATCTAGTATTATAGGTATGCAAGCCCACCGGGAAGAACACGGCAGCTATAAGTTTTACGAAAAACAAACAGACGAGACTACTGATCACTACTATAGGGAAACCTTTCTCACCCTACTGAAGAAGAACGTAATCATCAGCAGATTCTCGCATCACTCATAAATATGTAAAATCAAAATCCCTTGAGCGTGACGTTAAATTTACAGAGTATTCTGATGAGTAAAGTTTTACTCAAAAAAAATAATGCTTTATATATCTAAAGACCATTGCCCCAATCCTTAAAATTTTAAATGAGCGATTCTCTTTGTAAGCTATATTGTCCTTCCATGACTAAAGATTAATAATCATGACAATGGAATACCCATGAAACAGTTTATCACCCTCGTCCTTATAGCTGCTACAACACTATTTGCAACCCCCGAAGCCTGCCCTACAGAGTCAGAAGGCGTTGCAATAGATTCAATCACCTTTTCTGGAATTGAAACGACTTTACCCAAGGTAATTCAACGAGAACTCACCCACACTACGAATACCCCCTTTCAATGCAGCCTCTATACCAAAGAGAAACAACGTCTTATGAATCTCGACATCTTCTCTTCGGTAATAGCATCCATCGATACAGTTGCAGAAAAAAATATACTCACCTATACGTTTAAGGAACTACCTGCGTATATAATAGTTCCCACTATTGGAAAAACTGACCAAGATGGCTGGAGAGCTGGAGCAATACTCGCCTCCCTTAACTTTTTAGGTAATGATATTCGCCTTGAAGCTTTTGCCCGGTACGGGTTTCGACCTTCTTTTGCTTCGGTGCAAGAATATATGCTTGTGGTATCATCACCCTATTTTATGGACCTCCCCATTGAATACCAAATTGCCTATATCAAAACTGAACGATACAACAGCATTATTGATTTTAATGAAAACTCCCATCTCTTTCAGGGAGAATTCTCATTTCCATTAGTTTCTAATCTCGATATATTATGGGGGGGGCGCTCTTACTATATGATATCAGATCGTGCAGATATTATGAGTAGCGGTTCATTACATGAGACCGCAAATCGGCTCCACCTTGGGCTTTCACACGATACACGCAATGCACGCTTTAACCCATTTGAAGGGCATTATGCTGAGGCACGGATTTCTCAAACGGGAATCATCGCTGGTGGTGACATCAGATACACGGAATATCTTATGGATGTACGAAAATACTTTCACCCTTCCCCTCATCATCTATTCAGAGTATATGGACTAGGAGAATATCGTGATGGCACATTTAGCCAATATGAGTATTTTCGAAGTGGCGGTGCAAATGTTCTTGCTGGCTACGACAATAAAGCATTCTCAGGCACCAGTGAACTCCTCCTTACCACAGAATATGCGTATGAATTTTTCCACCATAAAAACTTCACCGTTCTCGGAGTAAATTTCTTCCTTGGGCTACAAGCAGTTGCCGGAATTGATTACGGCCTCTTTTTTAATGATGGAGAAAAAAATCACGGCTATTCCTACTATACCGGGGTTCACTTACTTGTTCCAGGTGCCGAGAGACTCAGGTTCGAATTTAGCCAAAATATCACCCACCTTTCTGTTGACTTTAATACTGGTTTTTTTGAGAAAAGTACTACCAGACGTTGGCACATTAGATAGCCCCAACTAAGACAAAAATGTAAAAATTATATTTGGGTAATTTGGTACAACATTCTATACAAACGCATTGCGAGGGGCACTTATATTCAAAAGTGTCGCTTATGCAACAATTTCGTCATTTTTAATACACATTATTGTTCACCGTTTTTATGACCATTCTTATTTTCCTTGATCTAGATCAAGGTTTTATGCTTCTGAATCACTATCATTTGATTAGTGAGTCTATTACATGAGAATATAATGGTTGCCCAATCCTCTATAACCCAATATCTACTCCATCATGGTATCAAGCCTTCATTCCAAAGAATTAAAATCTTTGAATACCTTATGGGACAAGACGAGTTTCCTACTATCGAAACTATGTATCGCGACTTGAAGAGTGAACTCTCTACTCTCTCCAAAACCACAATTTATAATACTCTTCGCGAGTTTAATCGAAAGAGCATTTTAAGTAGAGTTAATCAAAACCTTATTAATGAATTTCAAAATATTGATACTACCATTTCATTGACAGTACAGTGCACACAATGTGGATCTATAGAGACTCACATCACAGAGCGAAATTCACTTCCAGACATAATTACCAACACCTTTTCATTAAGTACAACAGCACTAACCATACACGGTAAGTGTAAGAAACACTAGGGCTTTATAAAGAAGTTCAAAGTTATAATTTATTGGTAAACAACCAATTCGAGACTAAATCGCAGTCTAATTAAGTTACATTTCAGTTACATTATTATATGCATAATTACTGTAATAGCATTACACAATTATGATACATAAAGCGAGAGCCCGAATGGCTGTAGACTACTTCAAAATGTCCATGGATATGCATAAGCAATGCCAAGGAAAAATCGGTATAGAATCAAAATTTTGTGTAAAAAACAAAGAAGATCTTTGTGTTGCTTACACCCCTGGAGTTGCAGAACCATGTCTTGCAATTGCAAAAGATCCAGAACTTTCTAAAACATTAACGATTCGTGGAAATGCTATTGCAGTTGTTACTGATGGTACGGCAGTACTTGGTCTTGGTAATATCGGTCCAGAAGCAGCGATGCCTGTAATGGAAGGCAAAGCACTCCTCTTTAAACAATATGCCAATATTGACGCATGGCCACTCTGCCTCGACACTACAGACCCTAAAGAGATTATAAAAACAATTCGCTATTTAGCGCCAAGTTTTGGCGGTATCAACCTCGAAGATATTGCCGCTCCCCATTGTTTTGAAATTGAAAATGAGCTCCAAGACTTAGGCATCCCTGTCTTTCATGATGACCAATTTGGTACTGCAATTGTCTGTTTAGCAGCCATAATCAATGCAACTAAAGTTGTTGGTAAAAAAGTAGAAGACCTCAATGTTGTTATTTCTGGCCCCGGCGCTGCCGGCTCAGCTATTGCGCGATTAATTGCTATGCAAGGATTTGCAGCTTCGCCCGATAGGCCACCGGTACATAATATCATCCTTTGTGATGAACACGGTGCCTTAGTAAAAGGCCGTGCACACCTCACTCCTGAATATGAAAAGCTACTAGAATTTACCAATAAAGAGAATCGTGGAGGCAAACTAAGTGATGTGATTGAGGGTGCTGATGTATTTATTGGTGTATCTCGTCCTGGAGTTCTCAAGAGAGAGGATGTAGCCAAAATGAGTAAGAATGCAATAGTTCTTGCTATGGCAAACCCAAAACCAGAAATCATGCCCGATGAAGCAAAAGCGGGTGGTGCGGCGGTAATTGGTACTGGACGAAGCGACTTCCCCAATCAAGTAAACAACGTTCTCGTTTTTCCAGGTATCTTTAGAGGTGCCCTTGATGCAAAAGCCAAACAAATTACCCCTGAAATGAAAATTGCTGCAGCGTATGCCCTCGCAGCCCTCATTAAGGAGCCTACCGCTGATAAAATTATCCCAGACCCCTTTGATACAGGCGTTGCGGCCGCTGTTGCAGAAGCGGTAAAACTCACTGCAGAGAATCAACTCAAAAATGAAAAAGAATTTGTATAATTAGTATAAACCCAAAACCACCGAGTGAATATGAGCAACTTTTTTGATACATATAACGAGCATGTAGCAGCCCGAGCCAAAGAAGGCATACCTCCCCTTCCTTTAACTATTGAACAAGCTTCTGACGTTATCACCCTTTTAAAAAAACCTTCTGCCGGTACCGAGCAAGAGCTATTTGACCTCATTGCGAACCGCGTAAATCCAGGTGTTGATCCGGCGGCAAAGCTCAAAGCAGAATTTCTTCTCGACCTCGCTCAAGAAACGGTAACTACACCAGTTGTTTCTGCTGAGAAAGCTATCGAACTCTTATCAACAATGGTTGGTGGATATAATATTGATGCACTTGTAACGATAGTAGAAAGCGGCTCTTCCTTGGCATCTCAAGCAGCTGATGCCCTCAAAAAAATTGTACTTTCAGTCAACCGCTACGAAGATATTGAAGCTCTTGCAAAAAGTGGGAACACACTCGCAGAAGGTGTTATTGAATCATGGGCTTCAGCTGAGTGGTTTACAACACAGCCTGAAGTACCTGAAGCAATTAAAACAGTCCTATATAAAGTAGATGGCGAGATAAATACCGATGATTTCTCACCTGCAGCATATGCATATACCCGTTCCGATATTCCCTTGCATGCAAATGTCATGGGTGGTACGGTCTTTCCTAATGGACCGAAAGAAATTGTTGACCTCAGAACAGAAAATGATCTTCCTGTAAGTTTTGTGGGAGATGTCGTAGGAACTGGTTCTTCACGAAAATCTGCATGTAACTCACTTCTTTGGCATATTGGTAATGAAATCCCTTTTATCCCCAATAAAAAACGTGGCGGCGTTATAATCGGTGGAATTATTGCTCCAATCTTTTTTAACACAGCAGAAGACTCAGGTTCTCTGCCTCTTCAAGCTGATGTAACAAAACTTAAAACCGGTATGGTTGTCACAGTATACCCTCACAAAGGTGAAATTCATGATGAATCTGGTGCTGTAATAACAACATTTGAAAATAAACCTGCAACAATATTAGATGAATATCGTGCCGGTGGGCGCGTCCCACTTATTATTGGAAAACTTCTCACCGGAAAAGCTCGTGAGTATTTAAAACTTTCTGTCATTGAAGAGAGTGGAATTTTTGTTAATCCCGAAAATACACAACCTTCGGAAGGGCAAGGCTATACTCTTGCCCAAAAAATGGTTGGAAAAGCGTGTGGCGTTGAGGGTATCCTCCCAGGAACTGCGTGCCTCCCAAAAATGACTACTGTTGGGTCTCAAGATACAACAGGCCCAATGACCGCAAACGAAATGACAGAACTTGCCTGCCTCGAGTTCAATGCAGATCTCGTTATGCAATCATTCTGTCACACAGCCGCTTATCCAAAACCTTCTGATGTCATAACCCATTCAACTCTTCCCGATTTTATTAGCAGTCGCAAAGGTGTTGCTCTTCGCCCTGGCGATGGTGTTATTCACTCTTGGCTTAACCGCCTGCTTGTTCCAGATACCGTAGGTACTGGTGGCGACTCTCATACTCGATTTCCAATGGGCATATCATTCCCTGCAGGGTCAGGACTTGTTGCATTTGGCGCCGCACTCGGTGTTATGCCTTTGGATATGCCCGAATCAATTCTTGTCCGTTTTAGTGGAAGCCTTCAACCTGGACTCACTCTTCGTGATGCTGTAAATATGATTCCATGGAAAGCAATACAAGAAGGTAAACTTACGGTTGCAAAAGAGGGTAAGAAAAATATCTTCTCGGGTAAAATCATTGAAATCGAAGGACTTCCTGACCTTAAAGTTGAACAAGCATTTGAGCTCACTGACGCAACAGCAGAACGTTCGGCTGCCGGTTCTACAATTAAACTTAACCGTGGCCCTGTCGAAGAGTATCTCAAGTCAAATGTCGCACTTATGGAAAAGATGATTGTTGATGGCTATAGTCATGCAGATACACTCCAGAAGCGTATTGATGATGTAAAGCACTGGCTTGCAACTGAAGAGCTCATGAGTGCTGACGCCAATGCTCAGTATGCCGACATTATTGAAATCAACCTAGACGAAATGACTGAGCCTATTCTAGCATGCCCTAATGATCCTGATGACGTAAAACTCATTTCTGAAGTGGCAGGAAACACTGTTGATGATGTTTTTATTGGATCATGTATGACCAATATTGGCCTATTTAGAGCTGCCGGTAAAATCCTAGAAGGTAATGGATTTGCTGAATCACAACTCTGGGTATGTCCACCTACTAAGATGGATGAAAAACAACTTATTGATGAAGGGTACTACTCAACATTCTCTGGAGCTGGTGCACGACTCGAGCTCCCAGGGTGCTCACTTTGTATGGGTAACCAAGCACGCGTTAAAGACGGCCATACAGTATTCTCTACCTCTACCCGTAATTTTAACAACCGGTTAGGTAAAGATGCTAATGTCTATCTTGGGTCATCAGAGCTCGCAGCCGTAGTTGCACTCAAAGGCAAGATACCCACTAAAGAAGAATATCTTGCGCTTTACAATGAAACGATTGTTGGCAATGAAGATACTCTCTATCGCTATTTGAATTTTCACTTAGCATAATCATTTATATACAATAAAAAAGGGCAACTCAATGAGCTGCCCTTTTTTTATATCAATACATAAAACGATTTTAATAGCGGTATACAAATCCGATGCCCACGCCCCACGAACTTGATATCATAGTAGCCTCTGACAGAAGCTTTAAATCAGTCGCTAGCGGTTCACTTGAATCTTCAGCGACTTCATCACCAACTTTTGGGATGTCAGACAATTTTGTTCTTTTTGAAATATGAGCAACATCATATTTAGAGTAATTATAATACATAAAAGCATTACACATAATATTGTCTATTATAGGAATCAGAAAACCACCTTTGACCTGAGTTCCTACACCTAAATCAATATCATACTCAAGCTCTGATGAAACAAAATTTGTATCTTGACTAACCGATATCGCAGTCGCTTCCTGAGAATAGTCTAAAACCTTTGAGATATTGAGAGAACCACTTATATATGGCTTTACATAATAATCGGAATATTCATAATAAACCCCTATACCAAATGGCACTATAACCACCTCTGATTCAACGAATTCTTTAGCGAGAGTGGTATCATTTAAACTTATTTGCAAAAGGTTTTGAGCATCTGAATTTTGGTAGCCCATGGAAAGTAAAACTCCCCAATAGTCATTTATAGACTTTTTCACCGTGATATCATAGCCAAATCCTGCACCAATATACGTTTCATTATTTGCCAAATCAGCAAATTGATTGGTCGATATATTCTCTCGATTATATTGAATATTGAAGTAGCTATTTCCAGAATTCAAACTCCATCCATGAAGTGTATTTATTTCAACAGACGTAGTTTGTTTTGCCAAACCTAAAGAACACATTAAAAATACAAGCAATAACAGACGATTCATTAATGACTCACTCAAAAATTAAAAGGTGAAATGTAAAAAATTATACATCAATCTAGCACCTATTCTCTCCATTAAAAAGCTCTTTTACCCCTTTATAAGCCCAAAGGTGAAATATACAGTATTTTTCATATTCAATTCAGCAATGAGTAAAATAAAAAAGGTCGAAGAGTGTAAGCTCTTCGACCTTTTTATACTTATGTTACTAAAGGCTATTTATCTCTACGTGGTCCCGCATAGATGTATTTAGGTCGCATAATTGGAACACCCTTACCACCACGAGCAACAGTGCGTTCATAAAGAATTTGCGCTGCAATACCTACACATCGTGAAAGCCCAAAGAGTACCGTATAGTAGTTTTCATCTTCAAGACCACAGGCCTTGAGAAGTGATCCAGATACTGCATCAACATTAGGGTATGGATTAGAAACCTTTGGATTACGTGAAAGTACTTTAACCGCAACTTTTCTAAGAGCTTTAGCCATTTTAAAGTGTGGAGTATCAAGCCCTAGATCCTCGCCTAGCCCATATTGTACAGTCGCACGAGGATCTTCACCACGAAGTACTGCATGACCAAATCCAAATATTTTTCCACCATTATCAAAATGATTTTGAATAAACGCTTCAAGAGCATCTTCATCTTCAGGATTAGGAACCTTCTCTAATACTAAATCGATAAAGGCTAAACACTCTTGATTTGCACGACCATGAAGTGGTCCATCTAAAGCACACATTGCTGCAATTAATGAGCCATACACATGTTCATGTCCTGATGCTACTGCTTTACCTACGAGGGTTGAAAGGTTGCCTCCCCCATGGTCATAGTGAAGAATATTAAATATTTTCATTAACTGTTTTAAATTCTCATGTGCTCCTGGAGCTCCCATCATATGGGTAAAGTTTTCCATATACCCGAGTTCTGGTTTTGATGGAATTGCATCTCCCCATCCCTCACGGAATCGAAAAATTGCTGCAACAACTTCTGGAATTTGAGCAACAAAATTCATACAGTCATTACGGTAATTACTGGTATTAAACATAGCCATGGAATTAATACCAGTGACGAGCCACTGCATTGGATGCGCATCTTTCGGCAAACGAGCGAGGCGTTCAAGTATTAATGGATGTAGCTTAGAGCGATCTCTCAACTCTTCTTTGAAATCAAGAAGTTGCTGTTTATCTGGAAGTTCCAAGTTAAAAAGTAGGTAGATAACTTCTTCTGGTGCTTTATACGCTAATTCAGCTATTGGATAGCCAGCATAGTGTACACCATCAATTGGATCAACAAAACTTGTAACACAATGTCCAACAGGAACACTGCGGAGTCCCGAATCAAGATTATTTTCTTTAATTTTATAGAGAGTGTTATTTTGAAATTTAACTACTTCATCATCTTTACCATCAAATGGTGCGAGAGATCTTCCTTCAGCATTTTTCAAGTAATCCTGAAGATTACTTTGATAGAGGCGTTCACCACGCCCCGACTCCATTTGATTTGCTTCAATGTTGGCTCTATTTTCAAACTGATCAACAACACTTATTTTATCAGTTTTTTTTTGAACCTTTTTTTTTTGAAATTTTCTTTGAGCTGCAAGCTCGGCAATAGTATCAACCATCACCTTACCAAATCCAGAACAAGAGAGCCCTTCAGCGCCAGTCATCTGATCAGCAAGATCTTTAGTAACTTTCTTTACACGGATACATTCAGTCAAGGCATCACACACCAAGTCTGCGGCGTCTTTCCAATTAAAAAACTCCAGCATCATCACTGCACTTAAAAGTACCGATGATGGATTTGCAAGATCCATTCCAGCAATTGCAGGAGCCGTACCATGAGTCGCCTCAAAGATTACTGTTTTATCACCAAAGTTAGCTCCTGGAGCAAGTCCGAGTCCACCAACTTGTGCTGCACATGCATCAGAAAGGTAGTCACCATTCAAATTGAGTGTGGCAATCACGTCATACTGAGCAGGATCAAGTAATAAGTTTTGAAACATAGCATCTGCAATAACATCATTAATAAGGATTTTACCTTTCGGTTGTTTCCCTTTGTATTTAGTCTGTACTTCTTCCCAAGTAACAACTTTATTGCCAAACTCTTTTTTCGCAACTTCATAACCCCAGTTTCTAAATCCACCTTCGGTGAATTTCATGATGTTACCTTTATGAACCAAAGTTACTGTTGGGCGATTATTATCGATTGCATATTGAATAGCGCGTTTAACTAAGCGTTTTGAGCCTAGAGCTGAAACTGGTTTAATACCAATTGCACTTGCTGGACGCACTTTTTTACCAGTGGTCTCAGCAATAAATTTAATAAGTTCTTTTGCATCTTTCGAACCAGCCTTATACTCAATTCCTGCGTATACATCTTCTGTATTCTCGCGAAAAATTACGACATCAAGTTCACCCGGATGCTTAACAGGCGCTGACACACCTGGAAACCAGCGTACTGGACGTACACATGCATACAAATCGAGAGTTTGTCTCAGTGCAACATTAATTGAGCGAATGCCCCCACCAATAGGTGTAGTGAGCGGTCCTTTAATCCCTACTTTAAACTCTTTGAGTGCTTTAAGAGTTTCTGCGGGTAGCCATTCATTTTCGCCATATACTCCAAGAGCTTTTTCGCCAGCAAAAATCTCCATCCATTCAATTTTCTTTTTACCATTGTATGCAGCTTCGACTGATGCGTCTAAGATTCTTTTAGCCACACTCCAAATGTCAGGACCGATACCATCACCTTCGATAAAAGGAACAATAGGGTGGTCCGTTTTTTTAGGAACACCCTTTGCTGTAAACTCGATCTTTTTCCCTGATGTTGGTACTGTAATGTGCTTGTATTTTGCCATAGTTCTTACGCCTCACTCTTCTTTTTCTATATTAGCGACGACTAATTTAAAAAAAATCTCTCGGATTTACACCACTTTCTGTAATTACCGAATATCATAATTTGTTAATACCTAGTCTATGATTTAAATGTAAGAGTTTCAAGTGGAAAACGACCCCTCCTTACTCGTTTTTATTTAGGAATTTCAATTTTGTATTAGATCAATTTGTAATTTCCAAAGAAAATAACCTCTTTTTAAACCAATTTTGATGAACTCAAATATTTTTATAACCTCAATATTTAAAAATTAGTATACTGGCACTATTCATTACTACTCTACCTACAAAGGATGTTATGCTTACGCGTCGCTATTTTTCTACTGACTCGATTTCTCTCGAATATGCAGAAGGCCCTGACAATGGCTCAACTGTAATTATATTACATGGTATTACGAGTAGATGGCAGGAAAACATACCACTATTTAGCCCTCTCACCTTTAACCACAAAGTCTACGCCCTCTCTTTTCGTGGTCATGGGACTTCATTTCGCGCAGATAGCTATACAGTTTCAGATTACACTAGTGACGTTCTTGCTTTCATAAAAACATTAAAAGCTGAGCATGTCACTCTCATTGGGCACTCACTCGGAGGATTGGTTTCTCTCAATATAGCGTCACTCTATCCTGACATCGTTAAATCAGTATGTGCTATCGAACCGGTTCTTTTCCCCGAGATATTAGAGCAAAAATGGTGGAAAGAGACCTTTGCAAGTTGGAAATTACTTTCCGAAGAATTTGACAGCAAAGAGATCATTTATAGAGCATTTAAGGAGAATAGCGCTGCAGCCCGGATGAAAGCAAAATCTCTTGCACGACTCGATTCGAAGGTACTAGATATCGGTCCTGAATTTGTTAAAGGAGTACACCGAGAGGAAGTCCTCTCAGCAATTACTTGTCCTGTGCACCTTATTTACGGTAATCAAGAACTTGGTGGAATATTAAGCCATAAAAATATAGAATGGATCACAACCCAACTTCACAACTGGTCCTCTGATTATTTTGACGGTTCAGGCCACGTCCCTCAATCAGACGAACTCCAAAAAGCGATTATATCAGTAAGCTCATTTTTAGAGTCTCTCTAATTGCCCTGTGTCACTCGCTGGAGTCTTAGATACTTTAAAGGCTCTATTTATAGTCATACACATCGCCCGCTTTTTTCGTAATTATCTTGCACCTCCCCCTAAAATTTAAGATACTATAGTACTTAAACTCTTTGGTGGACCATGCAAACTATTTTAATTTTACAAAATAGCAAGACCCTTGCAGAACTCATTAGTCGGGAGATTGAACGACATACTCATTTTAAAACCGTATGTTGTTTCTCATTAGCCGACGCCCAAAGCGCTCTTTCGAGTCAAAAATTTCTTGCTGCAATTGTAGCCATGGTTATTGAAGATGCCGAGTCTGGTGAACCCGTTGATTTTACTCTTTCTCAAAAGATACCTACAATTGTTTTTACCTCGAGCTATAGTGACACACTCCAAAAAACACTCTGGAAAAAGCCAATCATAGATTATGTAATTAAAGATAACCCCGACAATATTGGGTATATTATCACGCTTCTTAAGAGACTAGAAAAAAATATTACTACCAAAGTACTCATTTGTGATGACTCAGAGCTCACCCGTAATGTAGCGTCTAAACTTCTCGAAAATCACCTTTACTCAGTCTTTTTGGCAGAGGATGGAGTAACTGCCCTCAAGGTACTCAGAGATAATCCAGATATTAGACTTCTCTTGACTGACTATATAATGCCAAGTATGAATGGCCTAGAGCTTATTCAAAAAGTGAGAAGAAAATACCCTAAAGAAAAATTAGCAATTATTGGAATGACCTCTGATTCTTCTCGCGGTATGTCGGCCCAATTTATAAAAAGTGGTGCAAATGATTTTATACCAAAACCCTACCTAAATGATGAATTTTACTGTCGTATCAATCAAAATATTGAAACTATCGAACATATAAAAGAGATACAACACGCTTCAGATACCGACTATTTAACGGGTCTCTACAATAGAAGATTCCTTTTTACAGAGTCAAAACAATATTTTGAAAGTACTCAGAATGATATTGCAGTTGCCATGTTTGATATCGACTCTTTTAAAGCCATCAATGACACCTATGGTCATCTTGATGGTGATGCTGCTATTATATCACTTGCAGAGGGTCTTAAGAGGCGGTTCACCAAAAGTGCTATTATCTGTAGATTTGGCGGTGATGAACTCTGCATCTTTTTTTATGATACGACTGCATTTGAACCACTTATAGAACTCGAACTTTTTAGACAAGAAGTAGAGTCTACAACAATTGTAACTCAAGAGAATAACCTCAAAATAACCATTAGTATTGGAGTCTGTGTCAAACGAAAAGAGACTGTAGAAAAAATGATCAACCATGCCGATCAAATGCTTTACGAAGCAAAAAATCAAGGTAAAAATGTTGTCGTAATCGATAACGAGCTTGATCTGTCATAACCAATCATACAACCATGTTTATGTTTTAATATTAAACTATTTTATTTGTTATCTTTGAAGCTATGCGCAAACAAACAGTTATTTTACATAGTGCCGTAATACTTCTCAGTGTTCCTGCTCTCTTTGCCAAAGGTATAGATATTCCGGCAGGTATGCTCGTTTGGTGGCGCTGTTTTATTGGAGCTATCGCTTCACTCCTTATCTTATGGAGTGTTAAAAAATTAAGTGTTCCGACTGCTCAACAAAAATGGATTATACTCACTGGTACCCTCATGGGATTTCATTGGTGGACCTATTTTGCATCAATACAGTATTCGACGGTAGCAATAGGTATTCTCTCACTTTTTACATATCCCCTTATCACCGTTCTTCTTGAGCCCTTCTTTTTCAAAACGCCACTCAGCAGCAGACAAATCATCGGGGCATGCGGTATACTTGCTGGTGTATTTTTCCTCGTGCCTGAATTCTCTTTAGAAAACGAAACAACCTTCGGGGTACTCATTGGTATACTATCTGCACTCTTTTTTTCACTACGCAACATGCTGACAAAAAAGTACCTCAACTCCACACCAGCCATTACCACCATGGGCTATCATATTATTATAGCCTCCATTGCACTCACGCTCACACTCCCCTTCAATAATTCACCATTTATTATACCCTCTCTCAAACAATTAGGACTCATCACCATACTCTCCACATTTTTTACTTTTGGCTCTCATGGACTTCTTGTCTACTCTCTCAAAAGTTTTACTCCAGCAACCATATCTATTCTTAGTAGCTTACAAGTAGTATATGGCCCACTCTTTGCAGCCCTCTACTTTTCAGAATTCCCTCCTCTTTATTTCTATTATGGTGCAGTTATCATTGTAGGTATTGCCCTCTATGAAATTACAACTGCGCACTATTCTAAATAATAGTGTTATAGATTTTTTTGATAAATACCAGTATAATTTAAACTACCAAATATAATGGAGCACCTATGTCACTGTCATCCTCATGTATGAACGTATATAAACACGCACTCGTAAAATCTGTACGGAGAGCAGTAGTTCGCTACTGCATTTATGGCGCTCTTATGTTGGCAGGGGAAATCTCATTTTATACCATCAGCAAAATAGGAAGAACTCTACCAGACTGGATTAGCTGGTTTTTTAATTATAGCTGGCGTGTCGATCCGGTACTCGACCTTAATCACATATGGGATGTTCCCATTACCACTTTTTATGGGCAAGCATCACTCTGGATGTTTTTTGTGTATGCATCCATTTTTGTCTTTGGACTCGAACCAATGTATGCTCGAATTAAATACTCCCTCAATTGGTTTGTACGTGGACTTATTTACATGGGTATTATTCTCGCAATGGAGTGCTTAACCGGATGGATACTTTTTTGGCTCACTGGTTGGTCTATCTGGTATTATGCCGATGGGCCACTGACAATTTTTACCTATACCAGCTTTGCAATAGCGCCAATGTGGTTTGTTTTAGGAGTTATATCAGAGCGTGTGATAGATATTATTTATCGACTGTCAGAAATGAAAGGGATATTAAAAGAGAATAACCTCCCAACACGACGGTCGTAGATTAAAACTCCCAGGTAATTTGTAATTCTGGAATCAGTAATTCATTTGGATCTCTGTTAGGCGCCAATGAAAGGTTAACGGGGCTGTCAAAATCTGACAAAATTGCATCAACAACAGCATCAGCAATAGAATAAACATAAAAGAATACAGGGCCCCAGATATATTTATTCCGAGCCTTTCGTTCATTAGTAAGCTGGGATTTAATATCCTCCAAATCAACAGCCCGTTCTAGTTCTGCAGTCTGTTTTCGCTTTAAGAAGTAACGAACTACGCTTTGACTAGAATTGTATGACACATAAGATCCTAAAAATGCCATATACAGTAATCCCGCTTTACCATAGGCTCCATTGTATATTTGACCCCAGCCTGGTATAAGAGCTGCCTTCCAAGCAGCAGTGATTGGGTCTTTTTTCTCAAAGCTTCGACTCTCGTTATTTTTAAGAGTTTCGTATGCATCCATAATGCTATACAGATACATTCCGGTAAACCAAGCTATTTCACAATTCCGCTGATCTTGTAATTTAACCCGATTATCATTCTCTTTACGCAGTTCATTCAAGGTTGTCGTTCTGATACCGATACTCACTGAATTTGTCTCTGGATCTTTAGCGATAAGAGTATCAAGAGAGTACAACTTCTCCTTTATATCAGCAATGCGTTCCTCTTGCTTTTTAGCTTGGTACTTTTTACTGACCCAAATATCAAAACCGAGACCCAAAGTAATGCCCGTAATGAATCCACCATGCACATAGTGCTCAGTATAATAATGTCCACCTCCAGGAAAGAGAGAAAGTCCCATGCCCAACCAAAAATTATCATGATCTGTTTTAATATCCCAATCATATGCTGGAAGTGTGTCAATTGCTTCGATTCCAGATTTATTGAGCTCTAGGTTTTCCTCATTAGTATTTGAGAAAAGTGGAGCATAAAAGAATAGAAGGAGTAAGAGTAGTATCAATTTCATGGCCAAAAAGATACAAAATTGAACTCAATTTACTTATTAATTTCACAGAATCAGGCGTAGTAGGATCCAATGCAATAAAAAACTACATTTGTACTATGACTCAGAAGCTCTCTATTATTGCCATTGGCACCGAACTCTTGAATGGAAAAATTCAGGACACGAATACCCATGCTATTGCACGGTTGATGACTGCACACGGGATACATATTTCTCATTCTCTTATTATCCCTGATAACGAGGCAGCCCTTCATAGCGCACTTGACTACTGTATAACATCAGATGCTATAATTGTTACTGGAGGTTTAGGGCCCACTCCTGATGATCAAACAAGAAACTATATTGCACGGTATCTTAAAAAGGACCTTGTCCAATACCCTGACGCAGTATGCCATATTGAAGAATGTTTTAGTCGAATGAACCGACCAGTTCTCCCGAATCAATCAGTTCAAACCCTCTTTCCCGAAGGAGCTACACTGCTTGCCAACCCCCATGGTACCGCGCTGGGCTTCTCTGTATCCCATAGCAACACCATTATATCTGTTGGCCCCGGTGTTCCTCATGAAGTTATTCCAATGGTACGCACCGCGATACTCCCTCTACTCACATCTGGTCACAATGATGAGATTTACACCCGACAACTTCTGAGTTTAAATATTGGCGAAGGGGTGCAAACAGAGCTCCTTGAATCACTCACTCTACCCTCTGGTGTTGAATTTTCAAGTCTTCCAGAACTTGATGGGCTTCGCCTCTCCTTATCCATGAGTGGATCAATTGAAGAGATCATCCCCATTGTCGATACCACAATGGACACGATTATTGCCCTATTTATCAAGAAAGGCTTTGGCGATGAAATTATTTCACTCGATGGTTCATCACTTCTCACAACCCTACAAAAAGACTGTATTAAAAATTCTATAACACTCTCTACCGTTGAGTCATGTACCGGAGGCATAATTGGCGGCCTTCTTACTGCACTACCAGGAAGCTCTTGCTACTATTCTGGTGGGTTTGTAACCTATTCAAATCATCTTAAGACTCAACTGGTCGGTGTATCTCCAAACACTCTGAACGATTATGGCGCCGTCAGTAGCGAAGTAGTACGCGAGATGGCACTCGGCTGCCAAAAAAGAACATCAAGTGACTATGCTCTGGCAGTTAGTGGAATAGCGGGCCCTGATGGTGGAACGCCAGAAAAACCTGTTGGCCTCGTATGGATGGCCATTGCCCACCCCAACGGTGTAGATGTTTTTAAACAAAACTTTAGGGGTGACAGAAACTGTCTGAGAGACAAAGTATCTTTTTACTTGTTAAACGAACTCAGAAAAAAAATTAACAACTACTCAGATATGCACTTGCACACTTGAGCACTAGTTGTTACATTAGATATTAATCAAGCGAGGAATACATGGCAAAGAAAAAAGCAACTAAAACTTTAGACGTACCTACAGACAAACTTAAAGCTGTAGAAGCCGCAATGGCACAAATCGAAAAATCTCACGGTAAGGGATCTATTATGAAACTGGGCGAAGGTGCCGCAGTTGAAATTCCCGTTATATCAACAGGTTGTATTCAACTCGATGCAGCGCTCGGCTGCGGAGGATTTCCAAAAGGAAGAATCATCGAGATTTATGGCCCAGAATCTTCAGGTAAAACAACACTTGCCATTCATGCAGTAGCCGAAGCTCAAAAGCAGAATGGAGTTGCTGCATTCATTGATGCTGAACACGCTTTTGATGCAAACTATGCTCGAAAACTTGGCGTTGATATAGAAAACCTTCTTGTTTCACAACCTGAATCAGGTGAACAAGCACTTGATATTGCCGAAACACTCGTCAGATCAGGTGCCGTGGACATAATTGTAGTTGACTCCGTTGCAGCTCTTGTACCACAAGCCGAAATAGATGGCGAAATGGGTGACTCACATATGGGTTTACAAGCACGACTTATGTCACAAGCACTCAGAAAACTCACTGGCATTATTGCCAAGTCAAACTGTTCACTTATTTTTATCAATCAACTCCGCATGAAAATTGGTGTCATGTTTGGTAACCCAGAGACAACAACTGGTGGTAATGCGCTTAAATTTTACGCTTCACAGCGTCTCGATATCAGACGAATTGCATCTCTAAAAACAGGTGAAGATGTTACGGGTAACCGAACTCGTGTTAAAGTAGTGAAAAATAAACTTGCCGCCCCTTTTACTCAATGTGAGTTTGATATTCTTTACGGTGAAGGCATCTCTAAAGAAGGCTCAATTCTCGATATGGCTGTTGACCTAGAAATCGTTCAACGTAGTGGCACCTGGTTCTCATTCGGTAGCGAACGCCTTGGTCAAGGTCGCGAAAATGTTCGACAGTTCCTCAAAGAGAATGCTGATATCCGTGCTGATATTGAACTCAAAATTCGTGAGTCTATGAGTGATATTGAAATGTTTGATGCAGAAGAACGTGTCGAACTTTCAGCGGAGACTGACGCAGAATAACACTATTTATCCCTGAGCTCGCTTCTCTCCCATCATACCCTGCAAGCTCGGGGATAATATTTTTTAAACCTTGAGTCAGCACAGTCAACATCTCAGAAATTCTGTATATACTGACTGTTGATGCGATCCGAGAAGAGTACCTCGCTTCGGAAGCCTTTGGATTTTATTGTCATTCTCCCAATGGACTAGAATTCGCCATAATTCTAATCTTAACTGTATACGCAATACCAAATGTGCTGGCTCAAACTATTAATTTTTGATATACTGTAGTTTATAAAGGTTGTCACACACTACTTACAGATACATAGTGTATCTACCACGACTGTGTAGGCAATATAAATGTATATTTAAGGGTATTCTGGTACACTGACACACAGCAATACAACTAGTAACATTATGATACAACTACTTTTTCTTCTCGTATTCATGTTTTCTATCCTCAATGCATCGGGATCGTTAGAAAAATGGCCTCCACTCGAGACATCAGCAGTCGCATCAGTGGAATATTTTGATGACAATATGCTGTATCATAAATTCTTTGTCTATTGGGAACATACAGATCACCACCCCAAAGATGAATTCATAATTAAAGACACCAACGGTGTGATACATGAAAGAATAATATTTGATTCACTCTTAGTCCGCCATGAATTTGAAGATGCTGAGGCCTACCGACTCTTAGCCTTACATCATTTTCGAGAGTCTCTTATGGGATCTGTTTTACAGCTAGAAGATCTCCGGCTCATAACGGAATTTAACTTTGGACTGCCAAAAAATGATTCAATCTTCTCTTACTCGTCCTCTTACACAAAAGTAATTACTCGTCCCAATTCCTTAAAACTCTATTCTCACAAAAATGAATTGAGCAAAATTATGACCTTTTCAGATTATAATAATTTTCATGGATACCGAGTCCCTCAAACAATACGTGTTGAAGATGTGAATAATAGTTCAAAGCGTGCCATCATCCACATAGAAAATATAGCAGTAAATGCAAAAGATGCATTGTTACAGCTGCTCCTATCCAGAAAATAAAGTTCTATCTAATTTAAAAATGGGAGATCATTTTGATAGGAAAGATAAATATAGAACTTGTCCTTTTCTGTCACTTCTTTTCGAACAAGATGGTTCTGGTCATTTAAGTATTCTGAGTTTTTATAAACAACATCAAGACCAAAAATAAAACGATTACAGCTCTGTCGAGAACCAATATGATAAATACTTCCTATCCGATAGGAGTTTTTGTTGAGTCCTGTATCGGCATATCTTTTCCATAGGCCATTCTTAAAGCCTTTACTCACATAGCGGTTACTTATAAACAAATCGAAAGGACTATGTAATATATTATATCTAAAATCGATTATAAGTGTCACGACCTGATCTCGTTCATACACCGGGATGCCATAATAAAAATCATAATTGTAGCCATTATTGCTGGTATTTATATCGATTAGAAGATGTTCTATCTCAGCGACAAAAAGCCATTCAGTATAATCAAGCGTAAAACGCGCCTTTGAATTGACTGCTTGCAAATTATCGAATGCATCACGTTGATAGAGTGATTCACGGACCAACTCACTATTCCACTTTTGAATGCTATTTTCTGACGGTGCGAGTTGAATACTACTCTGAAGATAGAAAAGCGAAGAATACCCAATTTGAAATTCAAAAAATTCAGATATTTTAATCCCAAGGTCAGTGCCTAAACGAGAAAACCAGGGTGATTGAGTATAATCAATTCCAAATCTAAGATGAGATTCTTTCAAAAGCCAATGGCTCTTCTGAAATGTTGGTTCAATCCATGTGTACGATACATTCATATCTAAATCGGGCAGTGTCTTATTTACATACGGAGAAGAGCCTATAAACAGTTCTGTTGATAAATTATTACCAAATGAGAGTTGGCGAAATGATTCAAATCGTTGTGAAAAAGTAGTTGATACCGTGATGAACACAATTACAATTAAATATCTACAGTACATGCTTCGTTTACTCAAAATGCTTTCATCAAAATGTACTTTATTCGGGCGTGATTCACAGAATGAGACTTCTAAAAGTACAATTCTCAGGCACTTTCATTTAACCTGTTAAACAAACAATATGTATGACAAAGAAAAATAGTTGTTTAGAGAACGCATAGGAGGCGAATTTAATATATTATGAAACACAAACATAATACATACACTTGATATCGAACTAAAAGGAGACTGAATGAAACTAGCAGTTCTTATCTTAGGAATACTCTTATTTCTTGGATGTTCATCACACAAATCCCCTATCCTTGCTAAACGTGGTGTGGCACCAGATGAACGACCATACGAAGTTAAACAAGAAGGTTATGGCGTTGACCAGAAAATTAAAAATGCATTCCTTAAGGGGTATGCTGTTGAAGGCATGTCTCAAGTATTAGTACGGTTTTTATGGGGCCCTCCCGATATTGAGAAAAAAAATGGCCATGTATGGGAGTACTACACCAAGAAAGGTAAACTTGTAACCCGTATTATCTTTAAGGCATCTGAAAAGAAAATTTTAGGTCAGGTACCTCTCGTAGTTGCAAGCTTTGAAGGCGACCCATGGGGTGGATCACCACCGCCATCAAGTACCAATTTTTAAAGAACATCTATAGCATAAAAAAAGCGACTGTCATAGAGACAGTCGCTTTTTTTATCATTCTGGTTTCATAAGAGGAAAGAGCAATACATCTCGAATTGTTGGCGAATTAGTCAAAAGCATCACCATTCGATCGATGCCAATTCCTACACCACCGGTCGGTGGCATACCACTCTCAATAGAATGCAAAAAGTTTTCATCAAGCGGATGAGTCTCATCTTCACCCCCACGACCTCTTTCAACTTGATCCTCAAATGCTTCACGTTGTTTTATTGGATCATTGAGCTCTGAGTATGCATTACCTATTTCCCAACCATTAATATACGGTTCAAATTGTTCCACTAAATCGGGATTTGAACGATGTACCTTACAAAGCGGTGTTGACTCTTTAGGGAAATCAATAATGAAATGCGGTTGAATCAACTTGTCTTCACAAAGCTCCTCAAAAAGTGCTAAAATTGCACGCCCTCTAGAAAACTCTCCATCCATATGGATTTCATGTTTATCTATTTCGCCCTTAATTTCGTCATCACTCAACGACTCTACACTTATACCTGCAAACTTCTCAATCGCTTCATAACAAGTCAAGCGAGGCCAAGGTGCTTTCACATCAATCTCTTGCCCTTGAAAGTTAATTTTGGTAGTGCCGTTAGCTGCAATACATGCTTTTTCATAAATAGTTTCGAAATGTACCATCATGTCATTATAGTCAGCATATGCTTCATAAAACTCAAGAAGGGTAAATTCAGGATTATGGGTTTTATCCATTCCTTCATTTCTAAAGTCTTTTGCAAATTCAAAAACTCGTTCAAGCCCTCCAACAATACATCGTTTCAAATAAAGTTCATTTGATACACGCATATACAGTTCGAGACCTGCAGCATTGTGATGAGTTGTAAACGGACGTGCATTTGCTCCACCATAAATTGACTGTAGAACAGGAGTTTCAACCTCCATGTAATTTAGTCCCACAAGATAGTCACGAATTGATTGAACTATTTTGGTACGTTTAAAAAAGACCTCACGTACTGAATCATTTAAGGTAAGATCAATATAGCGCTGACGATACCGTGTCTCAACATCTTTAAATTCATCAAATACAGTAACAGTGCCATCCTCATTTCTCTTCTCTTTAGGAATAGGAAGGGGGCGTACCGCCTTTGAAAGGATCTGCATATTTGTTGCTTTAACACTATATTCACCCTTCTGAGTGGTAAATAGAGTTCCTTCAACACCAACCCAGTCTCCAATATCAAAGAGTTTCACTACTTCATAGTTCTCTTCACTAACAAGATTTTTCGCAGCGACTACCTGCATTCGACCAAATTGATCTTTCAAATGCATAAAACACATTTTACCTTTGCGATTATACCGGACAACTCGGCCTGCAAACCTTACAACCGTCTCTGAATCATTCAATGATTCTCGTTCATCTAAAAGTTGTTTAGAGCTATGAGACATGTCAAACTTATATGGATAAGGATTTACACCCATCTCACGATATTTCTCTAGTTTAACTAAACGCGCCTCTACCTGATCATTTTTTTCCATTGCCATGTTACTCTTCTCCTGTTGCCAGTAAATAAGACTCTATAAAATTCTTTATATTTCCGTCGAGAACGCCACTTGCATCAGAACTCTCTGTTGCTGTTCTCGCATCTTTGACCATAGTGTAGGGATGCAAAACGTAATTGCGTATTTGACTCCCCCACTCAATTTTTTTCTTTTCTGCAAGTTTTGAATCTCGCTTAGCTTCTTCTTCATCACGATAATGCTGATACACAATTGTTTCAAGAATTTTTTTAGCCTTCTCTCTATTCTGTATCTGAGAACGTTCACTTTGACAAGTCGACACTTTACCTGTTGGAATATGTGTCATACGGACCGCTGAGTCAGTCTTATTAATATGCTGTCCACCAGCACCACTCGCTCTGTAGGTATCAACCCGTACATCACTGTCTTGAATATCAAAATCAATATCTTCGAGTATCGGATATAAAAAGACCCCAGCAAATGAGGTATGCCGTCGAGCATTTGAATCAAATGGTGATATACGCACTAACCGATGAACTCCTACTTCGGAGCGAAGATACCCATACGCATATTCAGAGTCAATCTCCATCGTTACCGACTTAATTCCCGCTTCTTCACCCTCTTGATATTCAAGCACCTTACAGTTCATGCCTTCTTTCTCAAAAAAACGACGATACATACGAACAAGCATCTCTGCCCAGTCTTGAGACTCTGTCCCACCTGAACCAGGGTTAATAGTCATCACAGCAGCTTTGTCATCATCTTCACCACTAAGCATTCTACGTAATTCAAGTTCGGAAAGAGTCTTTTGCATAGACTCTATATCTTGTTGGATAGAGTCCATAGTTTCTGAATCACCTTCTTCTTTAGCAAGGTCATACATTTCAGAAAAATCGTCGCGATCACCATTGACCTTATCCCAAGGTTCGATCCAATCTTTTAAGGTTTTAATCTTTTTTAAATGAGTCTGAGCTTTTTCATTATTATCCCAGAAATCAGGAGCAGTTGAATCCTGCTCCATCACTTTTACCTGTTCACGCATTGTGTCCAGGTCAAAGATACCTCCGTAAATTTTCGAGTCGCTCTAAGATCTCGCTAAATACTGGTAATGCCATATTATCTAAGTCCTGGAATAGAGAGGGCTGCAGGGTCATATGATTTGTCATAATAAACCACAGGAAACTTTTTCTCAAGAGACTTTAAGTACTCTTCGACTTTACTTTGACGCTTGATCATCTCTTCTTGATAAATGGCTTGTGCAATTAACTCTTTGTAAGATTCCAATTTCCCGTCATTTTTTTCGAAGAGGTAGAAAATATGAATACCGAGTGGCGTTTCAAAAGCCTTAGTAATTTTACCTACCTTTAGACCGCGTACTGCTTTTGCAAATTGTGGTTTCATATCTTTCAAAGTAAAACGACCCATATGGCCACCATTTCTCTTTGCGCCATCATCATCAGAATGCTGTGCTGCAAGACGATCAAACTGAGCTTTACCCATCTTTACCTGAGCCGCAAGCCCATTGAGAAACTCTTTCTTTGTCTCTTTACTCTCTTTGGTTTCACCTTTACCCGTTTTCAGAAGGATTTGAAAACCACTAATGGTATCATTAATAGGAAGCTCTTTTTTATGTTTTGTGTAATATGCTTTGATCTCTTTTTCTGTAGGAATACCTGGTTCTGTAACCACTTTTCTTAAAAGCTGATCACTTACTACTGACTCCTTTACTTTATCTTTTATATCATTTAAGGTTATTCCCTGCTGCGCGAGATATTTCTCAACATTCTCTTTACTTTTGAGTTTGTTAACATATAATGCCATTTGTGACTCATATAGGCTATCAACAGTAGTTTGTTTTGGTTTAAGTTTTTGAGATACAGCTTCTAGTTTAAGAAGTTCTGCACCTACAATATTTTTAACGACAGTGTACTTAATCTGTTCACGAGCCCCCGGTGGCAACTGTTGCCCTCCAGAAGACATTTTCTGCTGCTCCTCGATTACCAATATCATGGTATCGATTTTACCCTTTGAAAACTCCATAGCTCCCACTTTGAATACAGGCATTCCAGAGGTATTAAGGAGTTGTGCTTGTGCAATAGTCACAAGGAATAACGCAATAACGAGCGCGATTTTTTTCATGAACAATCCAATTGTTATAAGGTTTGAGATATTTGCTCCAAATATAAGAATTAATGCCCATTTTGGGAAGAAAAGCAAGAATCCAGTACTTCTCCTTCTTTTTTTGATCACATTATCGACAGAGTTTGTAAAATCTCGCCCCAGAAACAAAGCGAACTCAAGATTCGGAAATTTGAACTTATTTTATTTACTATCTTTGGCTCACTCTTTAAAAAGCCCTCATTATGACACAAAATAAATCGATCCACATAAAAAGTTACGGCTGTAGCCTCAATATGGGTGAAGGCGAAATCATTAATGGCCTAATCCAAAAAGATTATTCCGTTGCTCAATCTGATAATGATGCCGACATGATCATTCTTAACATCTGCACCGTTAAAGGCAATTCGGAAATTGTAAAACGTGTCCGTAAATTACGTGAAGAGTATCCTCATAAAAAAATTGTTCTCAGTGGCTGTGTGACCAAAGAGCTCGGGCGTCTTGTACATGAGGTTGACCCTACAGTATCACTGACAACCACCAACAACCTCAACAAAATAGCAACAACAATATCAGAAACCTTTGAAGGATCTGTAGTAGAAGATTTTAAAGTAGAGAAACAAGTTAAGGTTAATAAACCTAAAATACGTACCAATCCAGTTGTAGGAATTGTACCGGTATCAGCGGGGTGTCTTGACAATTGTTCCTTTTGCTCTACGGTACTTGTTAAAGGAAGGCATTACAGCTACCCTGTCGAAAGCATTCTTCAAGAGGTAGAAGCCTGTGTTGCTGATGGTTGTAAAGAAATATGGCTGACTGGTCAAGATGCTGCATGTTATGGTTTTGATATCGATACAAATCTTGCGAAACTCGTTACGGCAGTTGTAGCACTACCCGGTGATTTTATGGTGCGTATCGGTATGGGAAATCCTCGTCATCTACTGAGCTACATCGAAGAGCTCATCGAAGCAATGAAGCACCCAAAGGTGTTTAAATTTATACATTTATCAGTTCAAAGTGGCAGTAACACTGTTCTTGAAGCAATGAAGCGAAAACACTCAGTTGAAGACTATATTTATCTTGTGAACACTATTCGTAAGGCTTTACCAGAACTCACCTTATCCACTGATATCATTGTCGGGTTCCCTGGTGAAACTGAAAAAGATTTTGAAGACACCCTCAACCTCATTCGCACCACCACACCTTCAGTTTGTAATCGAACTCGGTTTGTCCCCCGCGAAAAGACTGCAGCACAAAAACTCCCTGATCAAATCCATATACAAGAAAAAAAGAATCGTAGCCGTATCCTTACAGAAGAATTTAAAAAGGTTGCTTTTGAAAACAACAAAAAATGGGTCAACTGGGAAGGCACTATCGTCATTGATGAAATTTCTCGTCAAGGCGACCCTGTTGGTAGAAACTCTTCATATAAGCCTGTCATTCTAAAAGGCTCACATGCACTCGGCGACAAGCTGAAAGTCCGGGTCACTACCCCTGATATTTTTGGTCTCTATGCCGAAATTATACCTGAGTAATTCTTAATCCTACAAAAAACTAATAGCACTAAGAACCATCTTAGTGCGTACTTTTTAACGACGAATAACACAATAATTAATATCTTATATGCAACATATAAGAAAAGCGTAATAAAAGGCGATCCACATGGCACTACAGAGTATGACAGGTTTTGGAAAGAGCGAAGCTCGCTACAAAGATATGGAAATATCTCTAGAACTAAAAAGCGTCAACAACCGCTACCTTGAAAGTAACCTTCGTATCCCTCGAACATTATCACCCTATGAAAATGAGTTCAAAAACCTCATTCAACAAAAATTAATACGGGGTTCAGTAAGCCTTTCTATTAATATTTCAAGTGAAACGCCCAGCCTTATACCTGCGGGTTACAATAAAGCACTCGTGAAGTCTTATCTGAAAATTGCTACAGATATTCAAAAAGCACACAAAATCCCCGGTGAAGTAACCATTGATCAAATTCTCCAGCTTCAAGATTTAATAACCTATAGTAAAACCGAACACAATAGTGACCTCTTAGCAAAACAAGTTAAGAAACAGCTAACAGAAGCCCTCAAACAGCTTATACAGATGAGATGTGACGAAGGTGACAACCTTAAAAAAGATATTCTTGCTCGTATTGACCTCATGGATTCAACACTCAAAGAGATCAAAAAACTGACACCAAAGCGCGCCAAAGATACTCGCGATAAGCTCTTAAAGCGCGTTGAAGAACTTATGGGTAAAGCAACCCTTGATGAAAATCGGCTCATTCAAGAAATATCTATCATTGCGGACAAAATCGATGTAACCGAAGAAATTGTACGCTTCGAATCACACATTAAGGCATTTAAAGCATCCCTGAAAAGTAGTGGACCTCACGGTAAAAAACTAAATTTTCTTTTACAAGAGTTGTTGAGAGAGGCTAATACCTTAGGCACCAAAAGTAATTTTCCAGAAATGTCGCACCGCACAGTCATTCTCAAAGAAGAAATCGAGACAATTAAAGAACAAGTACTTAATATCCTCTAATATGTAGAGATTCATCAAATTCCCTGGAGTTTTTCTCCAGGGAATTCTTATTAACACCCTCTCCGCGAACAATTGCTCTCTTTAGTCTGTATTCCGGCTTTCTCCATACGGGTCTCCCCCTTTTTTTCCTATATTTCCCCCCGAAAAACTTAATTATTTGGAACTTCCATGAAAAGAACACATAACTGTGGTGAATTACGTGCTGCACACAATGGCGAAACCGTAACCCTCATGGGTTGGGTTGATAGACGTCGTGATCTTGGTGGCGTTATTTTTATTGATCTGCGTGATAAATTTGGTAAAACTCAAGTGGTGTTTAACCCTGAGCATAATCCTGAAATTCACAAAATTGCAGACACCCTTCGTAATGAATTTGTAATTGCGGTTGAATGTGACGTTCGTCTCCGTCTCGACGGTATGGCTAACAATAAACTTGATACCGGTGAAATTGAGTGTTTTGCAAATAAACTAGAAGTTTTAAATAAAGCTAAAAACCCACCACTCTCTATTAACGACCACAATGAAGTCTCTAAAGAGAATGATGAAGTTAAATTGAAATATCGTTATCTTGACCTTCGTCGTCCATGGATTCAAAAAAAGATCATGCTCAAATCAAAGTACCAGCATGAGACTCGTTCATTTTTCTATGGCAACGGTTTTGAAGATATTGAAACTCCAGTATTGTGTAAATCTACCCCCGAAGGTGCCCGTGACTTTTTAGTTCCGAGTCGCCTACATCACGGTAAATTCTACGCACTTCCACAATCTCCACAGGTCTATAAACAGATTTTAATGATTGCAGGGTATGATAAATACTTTCAAATCGCAAAATGTTTCCGTGATGAAGATCTTCGTGCAGATCGTCAGCCAGAATTTACTCAAATAGATGTTGAGATGGCATTTGCATCACAAGACGATGTCATGAATACTTTTTCTCAGTATATCCAAGAGGTAATCCCAAAGGTTTGGCCAGAAGCGACAATCCCTACAGAAATTCCAAAAATGGCTTATGCTGAAGCAATGCTCAAATACGGTTCAGATAAACCAGACCTCCGTTATGACCTTGAGATTCATGATGTTTCAGAAATTGGTGCAGAATCAGATTTTGGTGTTTTCAAAAATGTTGTAGCCTCAGGTGGTGTTATTCGTGGTATGGCAGCAACAGGTTGTGTTGACTTTACCCGTAAAACTATTGATGAACTTACAAAGTTTGTTGGAAAATATGGCGCAAAAGGCCTCGTTTGGATGCGCGTAAAAGAAGATGGCACCGTTGAGAGTCAAGTAGGGAAATTCTTTAAAGAAGGCCAACTTGAACAGCTCCGTGATGCTTGTGGTGGTAAACCAGGAGATATGCTCTTCTTTGTTGCTGCTCGTGAAAAACTTGCGGCATCGTCAATGGGTCACCTCAGAACTGAAATTGCAAAAATGAAAGGTCTTGCGAGCCCCGATGAGAAGAATTTTATTTGGATTGTTGACTTCCCAATGTTTGAATATAAAGAAGCTGACAAAAAATACCAAGCAATGCACCACCCATTTACCAATCTCTATCCTGAAGACCTGGAAAAAATGGTTAAGGGTGAATTTGATGGCCTTCTATCTAAATCATATGACCTTGTACTTAATGGTGTTGAACTTGGATCTGGTTCTGAACGGATTCATGACCCTGAAGTGCAACAACAAGTATTTAAAGCACTCAGCTTGACTGATGAAGAAGTTCAAGAAAAATTTGGTTTCTTTGTTGAGGCGTTCCAATATGGTGCACCTCCACATGCTGGCTTTGCAATTGGCGTAGACCGAATGGTCGCAACAATGGAAAATGAAGAATCAATAAGAGACTTTATTGCATTCCCCAAAAACACCACTGCAAACTCGCCAATGGATCAAGCACCTTCAAGTGTTGACCCCATGCAACTTCTTGATATTCACATTAATGTACGAGAAAAACAGGGGGAGTAATTCTTCCCTTTTATCGCACAATCCCCTACTATTAGGGCTAAATTGTGTTAGTTGGTAAAATAAATTGATTAAGCCTTTGAGAAACCTCAAAAGGCTTATATTTTATGGTAGGAATATGAAAATGGAGAAATTCATGAAAAAAATGTCACTTGGCATAGCTGCACTACTCATTATTGGACTTGTTCTAACAGGTTGTGGTAGCACCAAACCATCAAACGGATCGGAAGGCCCTAAAGAAATTGAAGGTGACGTAACCGAAATGTCTGAGCGTGCTCTTAGACTCGAGAAAGAAAATCACGAACTTAAAAAAGAGATTTTCAACCTTAAACGCGAACTTGGGATGCCCATCGAGGATTAAACATCGAAGCGTCAAAAATAGAAAATAGATACACAATATCTGAATCAGAAAAAATTAAAATCCTCGGCCTACAAAACGAGAATGTTTCATTGTTCGAGCAGAGCCTTAAGGTGACTTTAGTCAATCGTGGCACTGGAATCCTCATCATCGCCTCTGAGCAAGAGACTATTGACCTCACCATTAAAACACTTGATGAAATGCGCTTTTGTTTAAAAAATGGGAATGACATCACCCCATTTTATCTTAAGGAAGTGCTCGGTCAAACGGGTGACCGTCCCGCAGCAAAATTGGGAAAACCCATTTTTAGAAACCGGTATGGACAACCTATTCAACCTAAAACCGCTGGACAACTTGCTATTGTTGATGCCGTACGTAAAAATGATATTGTCTTTGTTAATGGTCCAGCTGGTACAGGCAAAACGTTTCTTGCGGTTACCCTTGCGGTTGCCGCTCTTGAAAACCGTGATGTTGAGCGCCTCTCCCTTGTAAGACCAGCGGTAGAAGCAGGTGAAAACCTCGGTTACCTCCCTGGAGACTTAAAAGAAAAAATCGCCCCTTACCTGCACCCTATATATGATACTATCGAAGAACTTCTTCCCAAAGAGAAAGTTCGTGCATATAATGAATCTAATATGTTGGAAATCGCCCCTCTTGCCTATATGAGAGGACGTACATTAAAACGCACCTTTATAATTCTTGATGAAGCACAAAATACTACAATCTCACAAATGAAGATGTTCCTCACCAGAATTGGCCCCAACTCTACCGCTATCATTACCGGTGACAGCACGCAGAAAGATCTTGCTCCCAATCAGCTCTCAGGATTCCCCCATGCCCTCTCAATTTTGAAAGGGATCCCTGGAATCGCCCAAGTAACTTTAGACACCAAAGACATTCAGAGACATAGACTTGTTTCAAAAATTATTAACGCCTATGAAAAACAAGAGCATTAACTCCCAAAGAACTATTCACCTTGGCCTTTCATTTTTAATCGTATGCTTTATCGGCTGTTTGCTCTTCCCTGTGCAAAATATTGATATTAAATCGGTTATTCCAAAAGTAAATGAACTCGCTCAAAAACATTACATTGCCCCTCTAACCTTTGATATTCCAAAGTCAGAAGATCAATTGATTCGAGAACGTGAAAGTGCTGCAGATGCTGTCCCTGCTGTATTTGAATATGACCAAGAACAAAGTAACAGACTTAAAGCTTCATTTACAAGCCTCATTGATAATCTCATGCAGTACCAAACGGTTCAAAAAAAACTTGAGCTCTTTAATGGCACTGAAAAAGCTGACACTATTACTATTACTGCGGCTGCCCTTTATCAAAAGCTCAACAAATCTATTTCACATGTAGCTATTTCGCAGATGAGCACAAATGCTCAAGCTAGAAATGACCTTATTCAAAGTTTTAGAAATATCATCAATAAGGGGGTATCAAATTCTCTCATTGCAATGAATAAAAAACAGGTTCGTAATTACAAGGCGACCTTTACTATTCGTGACCTCAGAGTACTCATTTACAATAAACCTACGATCAACCTTATTCAAAATAGTAATGAAGAGTCCGTCCCTCTTTCTGATATAAAAACGAAAGAAATTCTCATTGATGATGAATTCGTGAAACTCAAATCAAAGTATCCAAAGTCTCAAGCGATACAGAGTGCATTTTACGAGATTTTATTTGCCTTTACCTCCCCTACAATTCTCTACTTAGAATCGGAAACACAGAAGAGAAAAGAGATTGCCCGTAATGCAACAGACCTCTATGAAGGTAAAATCTATAAGGGTATGGATATTTTACGTCCTGGTGACCTCGTGACAAGTTATCATGTTAATGTTCTAAAAGAGCTTAAGCGCCAAACAGAACAGACTCAAGAAAACTACAAATCTTTTCTTCCCCTTATTGGAAGATGGCTCCTTATCATTATATCCACACTTTTCTTAGGCGCCTATTTCATTATTTATCAAAAACACGAGATTAAAACCAACACCCAAATTTATGCCCTTGCTACCGTAATGATCATTCAGTTCTGTCTCTTTTTTGGAACGCAACTTATCATCGACTTTCTAAAAATAGCCCGGCCTGATGTACTTATTGACACCACAGAAACGATGTACCTCCATCTTATTATTGTTGCAAGTATATTAGGAGTAATGCTCTTTTCGGTTAAAACGGGGTTTATACTCTCAATCTATTTTAGTCTCTACTTTGGAATGATGTGTGGATACGACCTCAACATGACTATTGTTGCACTTGCCCTAGGAATGACAATTGCCTACACCTTGCAAAACATCAGATACCGTTGGCAGTTCATCACCACCTGTTTCCTCTCAATATTTATCTATAGTTTATTAATTATTACTCTCTCGCTTCTTGGAAATAACTTCAATAACATCTACATAAAAATTGCCTATGGCGCCCTCAGTGTCACCCTCTCAATTGGACTTGGCTCGTTCTTACTTCTACCCATTTTTGAAAAACTCTTCAAAATCACTACAACCATGACACTCATTGAGCTTTCTGACTTTAATCACCCCGCTCTGAAACTCATTTCTACAGAAGTACCCAGCACCTTCCATCACTCGATTATGGTCGCAAATATAGCTGAGAAGGCCGCCAGCGCCATTAAAGCCAACAGCCTCCTAGTAAGGGTGATGGCGCTCTATCACGACATTGGCAAGACTCAAAAACCACTCTACTATACCGAGAATCAAGGTATGGCAGAAAATGTTCACGAAGGGCTCGACCCTTGGGAAAGTAAAGAGATTATTATCTCACATGTTACTGAGGGCATTACTCTCGCAGAAAAATACCAACTCCCCCCTCTCATTATTTCGAGCATACCTGAGCACCATGGTACTACCGTAATTCAATACTTTTATAGAAAGGCAGTAAAAGACAATCCGGGTAAAGCAATTAAGTCCAAAGACTTTTGTCACCTAGGACCTAAACCTCAGAGTAAAGAGACTGCGATTTTAATGATCGCTGATACTCTTGAAGCAATGGCCCGTTCAATTAGCAATCCTGAGACCAAAGATTTTAAAGAAATTATAACTCAAGCTGTAGATATGAAACTTAAAGAAAATCAATTGGACGATTCAGGACTCACTCTTTCAGAATTACCACTCATTAAAAAAGCTTTCTTAGCATCTCTTGAAGGAATGTACCATACAAGATTAAATTATGCAAAAGACTAACTCCTTTATTTAAAAGGGATTAGGAAGGGTTAATCAAAAACCATTCAAAGAACTAAAAACTTTTTAACTTTATTTTAACTTTTTTAACAATTTTCCTTGAACTCTAATTCTATTATATGTATCTTTACCCACGTTAAAACAAGGAGCACAACCCGATGACACAACAGGGAGACAAACTTTTCAACAAGAAAAATTTTGTTTTACTTTGTCTAGGAGTTGCAACTGTTTTAGTAGGATTTATTCTACTTGCACAGGGTCAAGATCCAAAGATCGGTCCAGTGTATGATAGCCCGCTATCAATAACATATGCACCTATTTTACTTACCATTGCTTATGTAGTAATCATCCCTTGGGCGATTATTGCAAAGAGCGATAAAAAGGGCGACTAGCTCAGCTGGTCTAGAGCATCTGCCTTACAAGCAGAGGGTCACAAGTTCAAATCTTGTGTCGCCCATTTTAGGAGTGGTGGCTCAATTGGTTAGAGTACCTGCCTGTCACGCAGGGGGTTGCGAGTTCAAGTCTCGTCCATTCCGCTTAAAAGACCTCTTAGGAAACTAAGAGGTCTTTTTTTATGTATCTACTATTATAAACTATTGTTCTTATATTCCTTTGTTTTTAAAGTGTCAAGCTAGTGTCATACTAACGACACTTAAATCAGCCTACTTTATTACCTAAGCTCGAGCTGACCTAACGGCAACTCCACTAATAGGACTGGTTCACAAGCCTCAATGCGCTCTTTCAATACATTGTTTAGATTAATAGCCAAAACATAATTTTACCCACAAAGTTCCTTGACATCAACATTTTAGGAAACTATATATTAACCCTGAAACGGAGTGGTGGCTCAATTGGTTAGAGTACCTGCCTGTCACGCAGGGGGTTGCGAGTTCAAGTCTCGTCCATTCCGCTTAAGCACCTATTGATTGCTCAATAGGTGCTTTTTTTACACCTCGTGAGCTGTAATCTAGCGAATCAACCCTGACTTGAGCATATAACGTTCTCTCATGCCGCTCCCATAGCGAATTATAACTCTCCATATATAAACGCCTGTCCCAACTTTTCTCGCGTCCTGACCTCTTACATTCCAAAAAAGGTAGTGCATTGCACCGTAGTTTCCTCGTTCGTGATGGAGATCTAGTGAGTCATTGACATAGCTATAAGACATGTGATGCACAAAGGTACCCTGCATCGTATAAATATATACCTCTGAGCTAAAACTTGAGTCACACGCTAGAGTGAGGCCAAACTGCCCTCCTCTCAGGGAATCTACTGGCATTTCTTCATAAAATTCTGTTGGTTCATCCAACTCGCCGGATAAGGAAAGAACTGAAGGGAAGATTCCAATTTCTAATACCCCATTCCTTTGTATTCCATTCACTTTGACCAATTGTTTCAAAATACTATTTCCATTGACATCTCGAATAGACTGAGTAGCCTTAATCCCTATGCAACCACCAACAAGGGGCTCTACCCCATCATCAAACCTCACATACCATTGACTGTTGGAACTATCAAGAGGAGAAATAGACATAAATTTTAATGGTTTTTGTTCATGACTATCCGGTTGAGTATTACATGTTTCATTAAAATAAAATGACTCATTAAATACCTCGGTATTCATCGTTGTAGTATTCATCGGTTTAGAGAATCTAAATATAAAATGATCCCATCGTTTTATTTTCTCAATACCCTCATGCTTTCCTTGTCCTGGAATACGCTCTACCCCTGTAATAATCGGAGATACACTATCATTGATCACCACAAATTGAACCGCCCCAATAGAATTCCATTCAGGAGGAACCTGTAAATAAAGTGGACTCTGTTGCAAAGAACTTTCAAAAACTAATTCACTCTGCTCTGTACTGAGGTCCAACCGCATTCCACTTGCATCTTTTTTAATTGAATAAGGCACTATAGTCCGAGCAGAATCACTTCCTTTATAAAAAAGTATTGCAGGGGTTACAGCTGAAAAGGTGAACATACCATCTATTGTTTTAATATACACGGTCTCTCCGGCGCCATCCCCATTTCTATCTATAATCCAAGAAGTAAACGTAACACCTTTTTCACTGCTTGAGCTCTCGTTCTCATAATGAGAACTCACCAGATCTTCTTCTTGAGAACTCCCACCTTGTGGTATTAAATCGGGAACGACAATAGGATCTCCTCCAGGAATGGTGTCAGGAATCTGATGTAAGATAAACGTAAGGGTATCACTAGGGAGCAAGAGTGGTGCCTTCATATAAAAACGAGCCGTTCCCATAAGAGAGGTATTAAACCTCTTATTCAACTCTAATCCATGAAAAGGGAGAGCTGACCATTGCCCCGTACTATCCAATAATTCTGCAAAAATAGTTGCAGAATCAACCAAACTATCAATAGACCACGACAAAATAAAAAGGGAATCTTTATATAGAAAGGTATCGCCCTGAAGAATGGATGAAGTATTTATAGTTGGTTTAGCGAGCTTTGATATTTGATAAAAAACTATGGAGTCAATTGCACTGGGTGAGTATCGGTTTGATGAAGATAGGCTATAGAAATACAATGTTCCTGCGCTATTAAGGGTGAGAGTGTCACCCGGGAAGATTATAAGGTTTGAATCCTCAAGACTATCTACTCCAAGTATTGTATACTGAATCTCCACTGAATCATCTATTGAATAACCATTGAGAGAAAAATAAATCTGTGCACTATCATTAAATAAAGTACTGCTTCCTTGCTCTGCATTGAGGAGAGTAGCTACAGGACTTGCAATTGTTGGACACTGTTCGTGTCGCATAAAGCCGCTTAAGGGATAGTTCCCCTGAGCGCTATAGCCATCCCTACTCGTAAATTGATATTCAAGAGGTAACGAATCATGAAGTGAAATAGAATAGTTAAAACTCCCATCACTTTGAATGTTCACTAATCTACTCTGTAACAATGGCGATTGATCAAACTGATACCTGAGCTCCAATGAAGTAACCCCTTCAGGGTCCACAACTGAACCTGAAATAAGGAACTCATTTGCACCGCGCACATAACAGTTCTTTACATTAGTTACAACAGTTGGCGGACTATTTTCAATTGCTATGTAATAAGGATACCTTTGAACAGGGTACCCAAGTTTTGTGTAAGGAGCATAAACATTTTGATTATCAAGAGTAGAAACTGCGACATAAAAATCAACTCCAGGTTTTACTGCGCTGTAATATGGAATGGTAGCCTCAAACAACTCTCCAGACTGAAGTTGCAATTCAATGACATCGTAGAATATTGATCCTGTTGTTCTATAAAATAATTGTGCTGAAACAATGGGTTCTCCACTGCTAATATGTACACCAATAAGAATATTCTGCCACACAGGTACTGAACTCCTGAGCAAAGAATCAGTTGCAGAAGTGAGTGTTACGGAAAGGTTCTTGTCATTCTCAATCCATTCTGTTGTATCTTTGCCTTCTTGACCACTCACCGAAAGAACTGTTTCAAGGGAAATATTATATCGATCCCCATTCGAAAGAGTATCTGGTGAACGGTAGCACAATCGGTAATCATTATAAAGACTATTTTCTATAAGACTCAATTGATTAAAAAGAGAATTTCTCGGTATATTTTTTATAACAGCACCACCTGTCAATGGAGCAACACTGTCCCACACAGTTCCCATTGAATGTTCTAACCAGAAAGCATACAGAGCAATGTCATACTTCACTGCTGAATCTCTTATATCACTTATATGATGTAGATTTACGCTACCGCTTCCATCTGCAATAATATAGATCACCTTTTCACCAACATTACCTTTTAAAGATTCAATTGCTGCATAGACACCATCAATAGTATTTGTTTTATTATTAAGAGTAGTACTCAATTCTGCAACAGCCTTATTGAGAAGTGTTGTATCTGCAGTCACGGGAGCATACTCATTAATTCCTCCATCAAATCCTAGAATACCCACCTGACTTAATCTATCCATATGTAAGACGTAATAATACAGTTCTTCTTGTAAGGACAGTATATAAGGAGCCATGGAATGACTCTCATCTATGGCAAAGAGTACAGAACGTTTTTCTCTTGTTTGGGTTACCCTAAATTCATTAATACGTGTTTGCCTTGTTTCTATTTGGCTACTATCGCTATGCGCTTGCCAGACCTTAAGTCTATCACTATCAACCTGAGGGATAATCTGACCTGTTAATGAATCGATAATGGTAAAGTCAAAACAAATATCAGGAAAGTGATAACTGTTCACCTCCTTAATAAAAATATATGGCTGCACCGTTGTATCTGTATTGTAGACGGCTTGTAGGAGCGCATCTGATTGTATTGCAATTGAAATTGAATCATTTTCAGGTAAACCACGCAAATGTGTTGTAGTAGAATCAATTATCCAGTGCTTAAAGATATACCCTAAATAAGGGAACGCTTTTAGGGATGCGGTATCGCCATCGAACATTGAAAATGTAGAACTCGGCTGTATTGTTCCCTGTTTTGAATCCACAACGACCGAGTTACCCACCTCATATGACAGGGTAACTGAATCTATAAAAGAACTCTGCTGAGGTCTAAATAATGCGATGTATACCCATTCACCATTCTGTACTATGGGAATTTCAAATTCAACGGAGTCTCCTTGTGGACTTACCCTAAATTGCTGATTAAAAAGTCTATCATTTTTGTAATAGGCCAAAGACATTAGGTCACCTCCTCCTCCTTCTGCCTTTATTCTCATTGGTTTACCAATGCCCTCAATATAAAATGCTATCATTTCTGATTGTGTGGAATCTTCGACAAATCCATGAGTACTCCACTCATACGATACCGGTTGACTCGTTATAGGGTATAGACTTTTTAAATCATACTGTACAGCAATAACTGCGTCATTTTGAAGTGTGACACTCGGATTAAAAGAATGTGTTCCATCAATGGTTACCATACCTGACTGAGTAACCCATTCAATATTCTTTAGATCATTTCGTTTAAGAGGAGTGTTAATAACAGTCGGTACGTTTTGCGGAATAAAAAGGGAATCAATAAACATTCCTGAACTATCAACTATAGTAAGTTTTGCAAGGGGGTTAAAATGGGCATTGATTTCAGCATTACCAGAAAGAACAGCTGAAGTTTTTGCTGAAAATGGGTCTGATAGTACAATTCCAGAACCTCCAGTCGTGACACTCCAATGTGAAAATACATAACGGCGATCTGCTCGAGCTATTATTTGCGTATCTATTCCATGCTTCAATCCTTGCAAAAAGGAATCTACAACCTCGCCCCCCAAAGAAGTGGTGAGAGTCAGAGAATACGTATTATAAAAATGCGCTTCAAAGGTGATTTTGGGTACGGTAAATAGAGCGGTAACTTCTGTGACTTTTGTAAATGAGTTTTTAATAGATGATTGATCAGGAATCTTGGAGTTCCAATGAGAAAATACAAATCCATTATTGCTATCTGGAAATGCTTCCAATTGAATCCAAGTATCTCTTTCTGCCGAATCCAGTTGAGGGACAACGGTTCCTCCTCCTTGAGCTAAAGTACCATTTATATATGCATACGTTTCAACCACAAACGTATCAGCTTGAACCAGTATAGTGCATAATAAAAGCACTATAACTACTCTCAACCAGCATATATTCAATCTAAATTGATCCCTATGAACAATAATGGATGGATTCAGTGCTTCCAGATTGTAGTACTGGACCCATCACGTACCTGGATTGTATTAAAACTACTTCAATCAAAGCGATCATTGGGCTCTTTTATGCTGAAAGGGGGTGCTTAAGTAAATTATCCATTACATAGTGCACCACTCTTTATAATAAACAGCCAAATTAGTATAATTTGCTCAGTTTCCTTAACGCAGTCCTTTTACTATGATTCGTACTTATTATTGGGTAGTTGCAATAGCATTATTACTCTCACCACTTGAACTCTTTGCTGACCAACTGAACATTACCGGCGGCTATAGTTTCTATTCACCATTTAATGCAGAAAGAGATCAAGCGGATAATATTACCCAATCCATTGAATCTGAGTTAGAGCCTTCATATCTTGTAGACATACACTATGTATTTTATTCACTCGATCGTTTTACTGTGAATCAATTTATCTATTTTGGTGCAGGATTTCAGGTCTCAGCTCCTTTTGCATTTAAAAATTCAATAAATATGGATGCCCTCTTTATACCAATCTATGTTTCACTCAATGGAGAGAGTCGTAAAAGAGCTGCAGTTAAACCAGTACTGAGAACAAAAATTGGCTACAATCACCTTCTGAACTATGGAGATGTTATAAACAGAGGCTGGGGCAATATATTTGGTTCCTTATCACTCGAAGCCAAATGGTTTAATATGGTCTCTACAGGTATAGATATGAGCGCAAAACGATTCGAATATCAGACAAACGCTTCTGAAGATCAATCAGTAACTAATATTCATGCAACAATATATTCAGTGAGCGCATATTTCAGCATTTGCATAACCCTATAAAGGTACTTATGAGTAACTCAAAATCATTGACCCTTCATGAAATGGCAAATCAATTTATTGAACTAGCTAATATGCTTGTAGAACAAAATGGACAAAAAGTTCATGATGTTGGTGCAGCAATGCGTTACGCGACTGCACGTATGAATGCTCATGAGTTTACTCATTTCTCGAAAACACCACTTGCAGAAAAACCACAAGCAATCCGTTGGTTTACCGATCAATATCAAACCGATCTTAATCAAATTATCGAAGATATTATTCAAAACATGTAACGTATGTGGATCCAAAAAGAATTTCAGCTGAGTCCCCGCCCCCGTGGTTTTCACCTCATCACTCGTGATATTCTAGCAGCAATTCCCGAGCTGACAAATTTTTCTGTTGGTCTCGTCCACATACTTATTAAACACACATCCGCCTCACTCACCATAAATGAAAACGCTGACCCTACGGTGCGTATCGATTTTGAATCACATTTTAATCGATCCATACCTGAACGTCAACCTTACTATCAGCACGACTATGAGGGTGACGATGATATGCCTGCTCATCTCAAATCGAGCACTCTCGGTTCTAGTATTACTATCCCTATTACAAATGGCCATTTGAATTTGGGAACGTGGCAAGGTATTTACTTAGGGGAACATAGAGATCATGGAGCCAGTAGATCCATTGTAATGACTCTGCATGGGGAGTAATCCATAATTCTCTTAGCTAAAACAACACTCTTTTTAGTCTTTCATTACAGATTTAGCCTTTGAGTCTTATAAAAATGGTCACTCGCTTACAAATTAAATAGTACGATCTTGATTCTTCAATTTCTGTATATTTTAATTTTACAAACCCGTTAAATTCCAGTCAAAATCCCTAAAAAGTTTATTATTTTGAATTTATAATTTTATCTGAGTATTATAATGGAGTCGACTGTGACTGAATCTACAGAACTATTACCAGGGGTGTCACCTCTTAAGCCTAAATGGCACGACTACACCACACTTACTCAAGAAGAGATCGATGTATTTGAAAATAAAAACATCCATGACCCCTTCTCGATACTAGGCCAGCACGTTAAAGATACCTCTGAAGGCAAAGTTAATGTTATTCGCGTTATGCATCCGACAGCATATTTTGTTATTGGTCATAATACAGAAAATAATAGCAGTTTTGACTTTATCAAACTCGGTGACTCAGGCTTTTTTGAAGCAACACTTCCTTACAACGAATATTTCTATTCCTATGAGTTAGAAATATTTATGACTGACTCAGAAAGCTACATGCAAAAAGACCCTTATTGCCATGAACCTATCATTAGTGAATTTGACATGCACTTGTTTAATCAGGGCACTCACTATGAGCTGTATAACATCCTTGGAGCAAACCAAGTAACACACCAAGGTGTTACGGGAATTCTCTTTGCAGTATGGGCTCCTAATGCACAATCGGTGTCTGTCGTTGGTAATTTTAATAGTTGGGATGGCCGTAGAAACCCAATGCGTATAAGAAACCATGGTATATGGGAACTCTTTATCCCTGAACTCCCTGCTGGAGAATTTTACAAATACGAGATTCGCAGTTGTTTTGGTGAAATGATGGTCAAAATTGACCCTTATGCAAAATTTAGTGAACTCAGACCCAATCAAGCATCGGTAGTGGTTGGTCCAAGCACCTACCAATGGAATGACCAGGATTGGCTTACACAACATACAGGATCAGATTTTGTAAATCAACCTATGAGTATCTATGAGGTGCACCTCGCATCATGGAGACAAAAACAGAATGGTGATTTCTACCAGTATGAAGATTTTATAAATGAGCTCATCCCTTATGTACGCGAGCATGGATTTACTCATATTGAACTCATGCCTCTTGCTGAGCACCCACTTGATCAATCATGGGGATACCAAGTAACCGGTTATTACTCACCAACTGCACGCTATGGCAGCCCAGAAGAACTCAAAAGATTTATTGATGCATGTCACGCCAATAATATTGGAATTATTCTTGACTGGGTACCTGCCCACTTTCCAAAAGATGCTCATGCACTCGGAAAATTTGATGGTACCGCACTCTATGAACATGCTGACTCTCGCCAAGGTGAACACCCTGATTGGGGAACCTACATATTTAACTACGGTCGTACTGAGGTATCAAACTTTCTTATTGCCAATGCGCTCTACTGGCTTAAAGAATTCCATATAGATGGTCTTCGCGTTGACGCTGTTGCTTCAATGTTGTACCTCGATTATGGTCGTGAACATGGCCAATGGGTTCCAAATAAATATGGTGATAATATCAATATCGAAGCCCTTGATTTTACTAAACACCTCAACAGCATTATACGTCAAGAAGCTCCTCATGCACTTATGGTTGCAGAAGAGTCAACATCATATCCAAGTATAACCAAACCCCCTGAGCATGATGGGTTAGGTTATCATTACAAATGGAATATGGGTTGGATGAATGACTTTCTCTACTATATTGAAAAAGAGCCCATTCATAGACAATTTCATCAAAACGAACTCACCTTTGCAATGCTCTACGCATTTACCGAAAACTTTTGGCTTGTGTTGTCTCATGACGAAGTAGTACATGGCAAAGGTTCAATGATTAATAAAATGCCTGGTGATGATTGGCAAAAATTTGCAAACCTCCGTCTCACCTATGGCTTTATGTTTGCACATCCCGGTAAAAAGCTCCTCTTTATGGGTTCGGAATTTGGGCAATATCATGAGTGGAATGCCGACCAAGGGCTTGATTGGCACATTATTGATGATGGAAAACATTCTCAGATTCAATCAGTTATCAAGAACTTGAATAGTATTTATACTCAATCAAATTGCTTATGGGAGATTGAAGACTCCTATGAAGGATTCGAATGGCTTGAGTGCGATAATGCTGCTGATTCAATTGTTGCTTTTGCTCGAAAAGGGAAAGATCAAAATGATATGATCATTGCGATTTTTAACTTCACTCCTGTTCCAAGAGATTCTTATCAATTTGGTGTTCCAAAACCTGGGTACTATGAAGAGATTTTTAACTCTGACTCAGAACTTTTTGGTGGAAGTAATATGGGTAATGATGGTGGAAAGCAGAGTATTCCAGAAGGGAAAGGGCATTTTGGACAAAGTATAGATGTATGCCTCCCACCACTATCTGCAACATATTACCGGTATCACCCATAAGAATTAGTATGTAATTTGACTCTTTTTTTAACTTTTAGCGAATTAAACGCCCCATTTATTTGAAATGGGGCGTTTTTTCTTATATTAAAGGTATAATAAGTGTAACCCGAACCATATCGGAGTATCATTCAATGAAAAGATTACTATCTCACGCCCTTAAAGCAGTTACAGTAGGATTAATCCTCGTTGCAGTAGGGTGTACAAAAATGCCTTCTCCTGAAGACCTTGATAAGCTTGACCAACAAAAATCTGCAGCAGATGCAGCAGAACAAAAAGTAGTTGAGCTTGAACGTCAAAAAGCAACCCTCCAACAAGAGTTAGCTGATGTACAGGCACTTCTTACACAACATGAACAAGAGTTTGCAGAACTCAAAAACAGAAAATAGGAGACGTGATGACATTATTTAAAAGTATACTTACTGCTACTCTTCTTATTGCTGCTACAAATAGTTTTGCACAAGAAGAGATGACCTATGACCAGTACCTTGTTGAGCTTAAAAAAGAGCAAGATAGAGAAGGCGCTGCGAAACAACAGATCGACCAACTTGAGAAAGATATCGCTGATCTTCAAGGGCAACTCACCAATAGTAAAAGTCAAATTGAATCACTCTGGCAAGAGATGCTCGATTTTGTTGGTATTACTCAAGAAGAATTTGACACATTTGCTCAAAAAATCGATGACCTTACTATGCAGATTCAAGGCTTTGAATCTGAGTACTCTGAAATGCTTGCAGAGTGGAGTAAACAGCTCAATATGGCAGATACAGAAGTTGAATCAATCAAAGCAAGTACGATTGCAATTTTTCCACGTCTCGATGGTAAAATCACTGGTCTTGAAGATGCACTTCTCGCATCTAAAGAAGCTCGTGCAGCAATGCGTGGTAACACCTATACTGTTCGGCTCATACCAGAACGCCGCGACTGTCTCTGGAGAATTGCAGAAAACGATGAAATTTATGGCGATGCATTTAAATGGCCACAGATATATTCAGCAAATAAAGATCAGATCAACGACCCTGACCTCATCTTTCCAGGTCAAGAGCTCGTAATTCCACAGTAAATTATAAGACTTAAAAAAAGCCCCTGAGAATATTCTCAGGGGCTTTTTTATTTTAAGCAGGGATGATTCAAATAGTGTGTAGATTTAGCGACTTAAAATACTTTTTAAAGTAGGAACACTTTCACACTGAGAAAGAATTGTTTTTAAGACCAATAGCCCTGGCTGCAGGTGTTTTTTGTACTCTACCTTTCCTTTGGTGTCGGACAAAAATGAGTAGGCGCCACAGGCCTGCATAACTCTTTGAAGCGACGCTTCAATAAATTCTTTATAAAAATGTGCATAGCTTAGCTCTATATGTGCTGTTTTATAGTAGTAGCGCACCAATTGATCAACCATTTCTATTGAATGAGAACAATATGGGTCCCAAACCAATGAGGCGAGGTCATAGCAATAACTCCCCATTCTCGCCCCTTGATAATCTATCAATACAACCTCATTCTCCGATATCATAATATTTTGAGATTGGAAATCTCGGTGCATGAACACTTTTTTATGAGCATCGACTGACCGTGCTAAGTCAATGCATTCACACCGGTGATTACGCCGCTCACTATCACTTAAACACTCATAAACCGTAAGATAATTTTCGGTAAAATAGCCCGTCTCCCATTCAAGCATTTCTTGGTCAAACACTTTCGGCTCAGAGATCATATCAACCGTTATAGGAGTATTTTGCAGTAGTATCAACGCATCTATAGCCCGTTTGAATTGATCGGCATCCTGAAGGTGTTGCCAATTATCCCAGAGTGTTACCGTACCCAAATCTTCTATCAGTATTTGAGCATCGTCGCTATTCACCACATAGAGCTCGGGAACCCGTACACCACTTTTTTGCAATAGGTGAGTAATCTCAATAAATCGGTTAAAATCAGAATCAACTTCTGGAGCCTGCATTAACACATAACTCATGGATTCACTGGGGATTCTATAATAGAGCCGACTTGAAGCAGCTTGCCCGGCAAGAGAAAGCTCAGTGGGAACACTCACTCCTTGTTGCTCTAAGTAATAAGCGATCTCCTTGGAGACGACACTAGAACGATTTGTTTCTATAGCTGCCATGCGATTCCTTCACCCACAATTGCCTTGTCGTATTCATCTCCCGAAAGTGTTGTGCCATCTAGGATAATTGAATCTTTAATAGAAACGTCATCGAGAAGTTGAACACTCTCCCCTACTAAAGAGCCATTTACTAAAGGAGTTCCTATTTTGTTCGCACGATCAAAGGAAGCTTCATAAAGACCTTGTGGTGTCCCAATATCAATCCACACTGTTCCATTATTATCCAGTGCTCTACCAAACTTACCCTTTGTTGCTGCACTTTTCCAAAAAGAGACAATGCTAAAATGTTCTTTATTAATATCAGCAAGAGCCTCCTTTGAATACCAAGAAACTCCTGAAAATGTTTTTAGGAAGCTGGTCTCTTTTGCTGAATAGACCTTACGCACTCCGGTGACCATATTTTCAGTCACTTCAACACTATTAAACTGTTCATTATCTATGAGCAACAAAGAATAGTAGGATTCCTGCGCCTCTGATACAAATTTTTGTAAATCAAAATCGTGGTAAATATCACAGTTTATGACCAAGAGATCATCTGTGTATCCCTCATTATACATTCTATGGAGTGGCCCACCCGTTCCTAAAATTTCTGGTTCAAAAAAGACCTTTTGAATAGGCAGTTCAGTCGCAAAAGTATGCAGCTCTTCAGCAAGGTGATGAGTATTAATACACATATTGGAGTACTTTAATTCTGAGCACCCCTCTATTTGAATCTCAAGCCCTGTTTTATCGGCAATTTTAACCATAGGCTTAGGAATTCTATCAGTCAGTGGGGCAAGTCGTGAGCCATACCCTGCACAGAGTATCAATACATTCATTATTTCTCCAACGTTTTAAAAGGTCTCCATCTCTACACTCAAAAATAACATTGCAGGTTAAGATCGAGGTAATTTATCCAGAAAATAACACTTCTGGACTCGATATAGAAAAAAGACTTCATTGTAAAAATAAACCACTTTTTCTTTTACATAATGCATATTTTAAATATCGGGTAGTAAAGGAATAGTTGGTCAGGAACAGTGCACGAATATCTAACAATCAGCACAAACAAAATCCTTATCGTTGAGAACAAGGGTATTGAACGGGGATCCCTCCATCAGGATTTCATTAAAAACGGCTATCACATTACTGTTGTAGATAACTTCTTTAATGCTATGGAGCGCCTTAAAACTCAAGAATTTGATCTTATCATTTCTGAAGTGAAGTTAACCGATTCTAACGGCTATAAACTTCTCAGTGAGGCTCGCAAGATTTGCCCTACTGCAGGTCGGCTTCTATTGACAGATGATAATATTGAGAGTAATATGAATCTCATCAAAGATTACTCTATTGAAAATATTATTCCTGTTCCCAAGCCATTCGACTCTACTGAAATTATTGATGCTACAAGTAAACTCATATCTAAAGACATCTTTGGACTTGAGAAGTATCTCAAAAAGCGTACGAAGGTTAAAAAAATATTACTCAGGTCACCGAGACAGATTGATGAAATCTGTGAAGACCTTACCCAGCTCTATGGACTGAAACACAATATCGATAAACTTAAAGTCGTTCTGACAGAGCTTATGACCAATGCCCTCTTTTATGGGGCTAAAAGTGAAGACGGCTCTAAGAAAAACATGTGGGACCGTGACTTTGTCCTTCCTGAAGGCGAGGCTATTGAGATCTGGCACGGAAAAGATAGTGAAAAAAATGGTATTGCAATTATAGATAACGGTGGTAAGCTCGACTCAAAAACCATACTCTACTGGCTTGATCGACAGATAACCAATGGTGAAAAAGGGTTCCCTAAAGGGCTTCTCGATTCCCATGGTCGTGGCCTCTATATCTCTCGTAAGCTTGCAGATCGACTTATTATCAACATCGAAGCACAGAAAAAAAGTGAATGTATTATTCTCAACTACAATGAAGAGAAACATTCAGACAGTAAGCCTATTAGGATTTGTGAAGTCTAGGAGTCTGTCAGACTCCTAGAAAACCTCAATTAATTTTCCATTGTCTTTTCAAAGGTCAGACCTTCGTAGTTTTTTTCAGCGAGATTTAGCTTGAATTCGTTCGGAAAGAGACACACCAAATTACCCTCTTTATCTGTCGAACAGTTAAAGCCGTACTCTTTTACGAATTTCTTTATTTCCTCTTTATCACCCACAATCCAACGTGCCTCAAACACATTAAATCGATCAAGGATAACATTGGCCTGATACTCATGCTCTAGACGATGTTTAAGAACATCAAATTGCAGTTCTCCCACAACACCAATAATCGCTGTAGGCGACTGAATTGGTTGAAAGAGCTGGGTCGCTCCCTCTTCTGAAAGCTGGTCGAGCCCTTTTTTCATCTGCTTTGACTTTAACGGATTCTCAAGAGTAACTTTCGCAAAATATTCAGGAGCAAAGTGTGGAATACCATGGAATTTAAATTTCTCACCCGCAGTCAATGTGTCACCAATGTTAAATATTCCAGGGTCATTTATCCCCACAATATCTCCTGCATAGGCAACGTCAAGAATATCTTTATTCTTAGCCATAAATGAAGTTGGCGCCGCCATACTTAGTTTTTTACCAGTACGACAGTGAACTACCTTTGAGCCACGTTCAAATTTCCCTGAACAAATACGCATAAATGCCGTTCTATCGCGATGTTTCGGATCCATATTTGCTTGAATTTTAAAAATAAATCCAGAAAATTTTTCTTCGTGTGGATCAACAACCCGAACATCAGTGTCCCGAGGAAGCGGTGGCGGTGCTAATCGCTCAAAGGTATCAAGGAGCTGTTTTACTCCAAAGTTAGCAATAGCAGAGCCATAAAAAACAGGGCACTGGTCGCCATTCAAAAAAGCTTCTTGATCAAAGGGTTCCATCACTCCAGTAACCAGGTCGTAGCGTTCACGAAGCTCGGTTACATCACGCTCATCAAACAGGTCGTCTAGTTTTGGATCATCAATACCCGAGAGTTGTACAACCTCTTGCTCACTTCCATCTTTTGAATATGAATGTAGGGTATCATCAATAATAGAATAGACCCCTTTAAAGAGCTTCCCATAGCCGATTGGGAGCGAAAAAGGCGCACATTTAATTTTTAATATTTCTTCAATCTCATCAATGAGGTCAATAGCATCTTTGCCATCAAGATCCATCTTATTGATAAAGGTAATAATAGGAGTTTTACGAAGACGACACACATCCATCAATTTGATTGTTTGTCGTTCCACACCATTTACTGAGTCGAGAAGTACCAAAGCAGAGTCTACTGCAGTGAGTGCTCTATAGGTATCCTCACTAAAGTCTTGGTGACCCGGAGTATCGAGTAGATTAAACTGCGAATTTCCATGAGGAAAGTTGAGCACCGATGACGATACCGAAATTCCCCGTTGTTGTTCAATCTTCATCCAGTCAGAGGTTGTATGCGAACGATTCTGCTTTGCACGAACATGACCCGCTTCGCGAATAACCTTGCCATACCAAAGAAATTTCTCTGTAATGGTGGTTTTACCTGCATCCGGGTGGGATACAATAGCGAAGGTCCTGCGTTTTTCTATCTCATTTCTCATATATACTACTATTTAAAAAGGTCTACTCGTGGAATAACTACTGGAGTACCTTTTGGAATGGCGTTAAAGTTTATTGTTGGGTTCAGCGTTTTAAGCTCATACTTAATAAGCACATCTGGAATCGCTTCTGAATAAATATTGTACTGCTTTGAAAGGAGCTGTTTGATACTCATTGTAGTACGTGGTGTAATGCTTATGAACAACCCCTTATTTTGAGGGTCATTTTTCATTTTAGTGATCTGTTTAGAGAAGCGCTCAACAAACAACTCCTTAGTAATAAATTTTTTGGTCGTAATTTTTTGACCTGAGGTCCTATTTTTTAAGCTCCCCATTTGAGGCTTTTTCACAAGAGCTGTTTCAAGATCCATTTCAAGTTTTTTCTTGCGATGGGTGGTATCTTGTTTGTAATGACGGATATTTTTTGCGCTATCAAGGTCGAGTGAATCGGGAAATTGTTCAAGAGTTACTTTTTGACCTATTTTTGATTTGAACTCATATTCACCCTCACTGCTGCACCCTATGATTCCCCAAAGGGTAAAAAGAGTGCATATGAACACTCCTATCTTAATATTTTTGTAAAAACAGTGAACCATGTGCCTAGTAATTATCCCTAATAAGGGTCAAAGTTAATAAAATGCCCCCTTTTATTCACTATCACTGGAATAATTCATTGATTAATGGCTAAATAGTTCTATATTTGCATCGAATTAAAAAACGTGACACTTAACGGATACTTATATGAAAGAAGGATTACATCCATCATACAGCCCAGTAGTTTTTATTGATGCTAGTACTAAAGCTGAATTTGCTACTAAATCAACCATGACCTCTAAAGAGACTAAAGAGATTGATGGTGTTGAACACTACATTATTCAATGCGAGGTGACTTCAGACTCTCACCCATTTTGGACTGGTAAAGTTCATAGACTCGATACTGCAGGACGTATTGACCGTTTCGCTAAGAAATATGACAAAATTACATCAGGCAAAAGAAAAACAAGAAAAGAAGTTACTCGTAAGAAAGACGAAGAATAACACTCTTTTTTCATCAGTATTTAAGGTCAACTCAAAGTTGACCTTTTTTTGTTTCTATTAACTGCAATTCATTGCAATTCTTTATAAATCCTTGTAAAATAATATATTTCATAAGGATTTGATTGTTTTGGCTCATGATACCCATCCTGAGGAACATTCGAACCTAAGACTTTTTAGAGGTAGATATAATGAACATTGAACTCAGAACAATTGCTCAAGCAAAATCAATAACAGAACCACTGGTAATTTTTTGTAAAAAAGGGAGTATACAACTCTCAACACCTAGTGCTCATGTTTCGCCGGAATCAAAAGAAATAGTCAAGCAACTTGAAGAGAGCAGACTCACTGGGACTCAAGTGATTCAAGGAACTCCTGAGACTATTGTTCATGAAATTGCAGAGCCTAAAGGACTTGATACTACAGAGCACCTCAGAATTGCATCCTACCGCGTTTCTGTTTTTGCGCAAAAAAGAAAAAATGAATCTATCGCTCTCGTACTACCTAAGATTAAAGATGAAGCCCTCTCAGCACTCTGTCAAGGCTTCCTCACCGGCGGATACAGTTTTACAGGATACAAGTCTGAACCTACAGAACAACAACCGGTAACCCTTGTACTCTATGTCGATGGATCAGAAAAACGACACTTTCAAAAAATTGTTGATCGTGAAATTACACTCGGCCTTGGTGCCACCGTTACACGAGACCTTATTAACGAGCCAGGTTCAAGTCTTACTCCAAAAGATTTTGTTACACGTGCTAAAAAACTCGCCGCTGCAACTGATAGTATTGAGATATCTATACGAGACAAAAAAGCACTTGCCAAAGAAGGCTTCAACGGACTCATTACTGTAGGAAAAGGGAGTCCAAACGACCCTTATATGGTAACGCTCAACTACACTCATAGCAAAGCACCTAAAACGACTAAGCTTGCACTTGTCGGCAAAGGAATCACCTTCGATACCGGTGGGATATCTTTAAAGCCAGCGGGAAGTATGTGGGAAATGCGCATGGATATGGGTGGTGCCGGAACTGTTCTTGGTGCGTTTAAAGCAATTGCTGAACTCAAACTCCCTATAAATGTATCTGCGGTTATCTGCCTCGCCGAGAACCGTCCTGGGCAAGACGCTGCACTCCCTGGAGATATTTTTACTGCGAAAAATGGTAAAACAATTCAAGTTGAGAATACCGATGCAGAAGGACGCCTCGTTCTAACAGATGGACTCGCAGAAGCGGGACTCATTGGGGCGACTCATATTATTGATCTTGCAACCTTAACCGGTGCCATTGTAAGAGCTATTGGCCCTAAAATGACTGGCCTCTTTTCAAATAAAGATGCATTTGCAACAACAATTTTGAAATCAGGCAAAGCAAATGGTGAAAAGTTTTGGCACATGCCTCTCGAAGAAGAGTATCGTGACGAGCTCGACGATAAAGTTGCCGACCTCCGCAATATTAGTGAATCGGCTGGGGCAATCACTGCCGGACTCTTTTTACAGGAATTTGTACCTGAAGGTGCAATCTGGGCCCACCTTGATATTGCAGGTACTGCCTTCATCACCAAAGAGTGGAAATATTACAATTGGGGTGCTACAGGATGGGGAGTACGCTCACTTGTCTCTATAGCAGAAAGCCTCACTAAGAAATAACAACGACCTCGGCCCAGCCGAAGTGAACAACCTAACAATGGAACTTGTGTGAAAGATAAAATTGCTATTCTCGATTTTGGTGGTCAATATGTACACCTAATAGCGAACAAAGTACGTCGTCTTGGTGTCTATTCCGAGATATTTCTCCCTACTGAATCAGCTGATACGTTTAAGGATTACAAAGGAATTATTTTTTCTGGAGGCCCTTCAAGCGTCTACGCTGAAGATCGTCCTGATTTTAATAGTGACCTTATTAATCTCACTATTCCCAAACTCGGTATCTGTTATGGGCATCAACTCATCAATCAACAACTGGGCGGCACTGTAGAAGTAGGTGAAGTTCAAGAGTATGGTGTTTCACAACTTCTCGTTCCTAAAGATCCACACCCACTCCTTAAAAACCTGCCAGACTCCTCCCCTATGTGGATGAGTCATGGTGACAAAGTAAGTGTTCCTGCTGAAGGATTTGTTACCATCGCTTCTACCGATGACTGTGAGCAGTCTGCAGTGGCAAACGATACCCTTAAAAGCTATGGCATTCAATTTCACCCAGAAGTAACCCACTCAGAGTTTGGTATGAAAATACTTGAGAACTTTATTGATATATGTGAATGTGCAAAAGATTGGGATGCTGCATCTTATATTGATGAGATCAGCAATAAAATTAAAGCACAGGTAGGTGATAAAAACGTACTTCTCCTCGTTTCGGGTGGCGTAGACTCTACCGTTGCTTTTGTACTCCTCAATAATGTACTTGGTCAAGACCGAGTAATAGGTGTTCATATTGACAATGGACTTATGCGCCTCAATGAAAGCGCTGAGGTTGATATTTTCCTTAAAGACCACAACATGCACAACCTAAAAATTGTTGATGCATCTGACCTCTTTTTAGGTAATCTGAAAGGTGAATTTGCACCAGAGGCAAAACGAAAAATAATCGGCGATACTTTTCTCGATGTAAAAGATAATGAAATCGAAGGAATGGACCTCGATCCTGAACAATGGATTATGGCTCAAGGTACTATCTACCCTGACACTATTGAGTCTGGTGGTACTAAGAATGCTGACGTCATTAAAACACACCATAACCGAGTTCCAAAAGTAATGGAGCTCCTTGAGCAAGGAAAAGTGATCGAACCCCTTGCTGAGCTCTATAAAGATGAAGTTCGTGACTTGGGGGCTGAACTTGATATCCCCCACGCACTTCTTTGGAGGCATCCATTTCCAGGACCAGGTCTCGGTGTACGTCTCCTTTGTAGTGATGGAACGCATATAGAAAACCCTCATATTGAGGGCCTTGCCGACTATCTTCTTCAAAATGATATCCAAGGAAAGATTCTCCCCATTCACAGTGTGGGTGTTCAAGGTGACGCCCGTACCTATGCGCAACCTTTTGTTATTCAAAACGAAATGGGCTGGCGTGACTGTGAAACATACTCTACAGCTATTACTAATCGATTTAAAGAACTTAACCGCTTAGTATATCAAGTCAATAGTGATCCATTGATTCACTATGAGCTTGTGGAGCAGTATTCAACTCGAGATCGTCTTGATATTCTGAGAACTATTGATGCAATATGTACAGAGTTCCTCTTAGCAAACAACCTCTACAATGAAATTTGGCAGATGCCTGTTGTACTTCTTCCCCTTACCACTAATGGTAAGCCTGTAGCAGTGCTCCGCCCTGTTTGTTCAACTGAAGCTATGACCGCAAATTTTTACGAGATGGACCGCACTCTACTCAATCAACTCTGGACCAAAGTTGAAGCTGCAGGCCTTGGTGCACTCCTCTATGATATTACTCATAAACCCCCAGGAACCATTGAGTGGGAATAGAGCTAAAAAAAACTATTGAGAAGGCTATTTTGGTTGGAATATCAACCAGTAAAGTCCGCCCTAAAGTAATGCGAGAACACCTTGCAGAGCTGCAGCGCTTAACAGAGACTTCTGAAGCAGAAGTCGTCGAAATTGTTACTCAAAACATGAAGACCTACAATCCATCGACATTGGTGGGTAAAGGAAAGCTTGAAGAGATTCGCCAACTGAGTCACATACACTGTGCTGAACTGGTTATCTTTGATGAAGACCTTTCGGGGTCTCAAATTCGTAATATTGAGAAAAGTTTACCTGACGTCAAGGTACTCGATCGTTCAGGTATTATTCTCGATATATTTTCGAAACACGCTAAAACATCTGAAGCACAAATAATGGTTGAGATCGCACAGCACGAATACCTCATGCCCCGCCTTACCAATATGTGGACTCACCTCTGCCGACAAGTAGGTGGTATTGGTACCCGTGGTCCCGGTGAAACACAGCTTGAAACCGACAAGCGACTGGTCCAAAAACGCATTAAAGACCTCAAAAAGAAACTTCAAAAAATTGAAAAGGCACGCAACCTCCAAGCGAACAAACGAAATGCACAGTTCCATGTGGGAGTTGTTGGCTACACAAATGCCGGGAAATCTACCCTTACCAACCTTCTAACAAAAGCAAAAGTACTGGTAGAAGATAAGCTTTTTGCAACTCTTGATAGTACAACGCGGAAGCTCTTTCTTGATACAGAACGCAGTTTGATTCTCTCGGACACGGTTGGATTTATTAGAAAGCTTCCTCACCATTTGGTCGCCTCGTTTAGAAGTACTCTAGGCATTGCTGCACAATCAGACCTTATTTTACATGTTATTGATTCAAGTGCGAGCGATATGTATGATCATATGGAAGTGACCACATCAGTATTAAAAGAAATAACTGAAAAAAACATTCCTCAGCTTTTAGTATTTAACAAAGTTGATGCGTTAGACGAAACCGCTCGAACTACTCTTTATGAGAAGTTCCCTGATGCGGTGTTTATGTCGGCCCTTGAAAACATAGGGACAGATATCCTAAAGAATAAATTAAGTAACGAATACGACTCATGGCACTCTCGTATATTTGACCCTAAAACTGAAGAACGGGTCGAACATCTCGAAGAGAAGCTCTGGAGTGAAGATGGCATTGAGCCAAAGGAATTTATTGTTGATGACTATTAGCGGAAAAACCAAAATTGTTGGTATCCTTGGATATCCTGTAGAACATTCTTTCTCACCAAACATGCATAACACTGGCTTTGCAGAACTTGGGTTAGACTTTTGTTACATCCCCTTAGAAACACACCCAGACAACCTTGAGCAAGCTGTAGCTGGCCTTAGAGCGATGAATTTCGTAGGGGCAAATGTTACCATCCCTCACAAACAAAATGTTATTCAGTATCTCGATGAGGTTTCAGATATTTCAGAACTCATGCAGAGCGTGAATACTATCTATAAAAAAGATGGAAAACTATGTGGCACCACTACAGATCCCTATGGCGCCTTAGAAAACCTCCGTCGATCTGGTGTTGAAATTACTGACCAAAAAGTAACACTTCTCGGGACTGGTGGTGCAGCAAGTGCTATTGCATGTGCATTTGCTCTTGAATACCCCAGCATTACTCTTACTATAGCTGGCATCAATGCAACTGCCGGTGGTGACATCGTCGAAAAGATTAATACTAAAACCGAATGTAAAGCACTCTACATTGATTCATCAAAATATTCTGAAATTGCTCGGGAACAAAAACTCCTTATTAATGCAACTCCACTAGGAATGCACCCTAATGAAGATGCGAGTGCTGTTTCGGCTGATTATATTTACCCTGGGCAAGTGGTATATGATATCGTCTATAATCCACGTGAAACGAAGCTTCTTAAAGATGCTGCTGCAAAAGGTGCTAAAACCGTACAGGGACTTGGAATGCTCGCCTATCAGGGCGTTAAATCTTTTGAGATCTGGACTGGTGTTGAAGAAGGACCTGCTGAGACCTTTGTATCAGTCTTAGATAAGTTATAATCTAGAATCGGCCTGATATATTTTTTTTTGTTTCATTGGGCACCTCTCACAATAAATACCACTACTCCTCTTTGGATATTTAATCCGATTTCTGTAAAAAGAGCCACCCACTATTGTAGGTGACCCTCTTTTACAGGAAATCGATTTATAGTATTAGTGAAACTTAATAAAAAGCATACCATGAGGAACTGAGTTTGGTACATGAATCATACCGCTTTCTATCACTGAAGCCTTATGAACCAATGAGCCATTAATAGTAAATACCTGAAATGATTCAGCTTGTTTTGGCGCCCGGAGGCTCCGCCCTTCTGTACCACTATTTTTGTATATAAAAGTCATACCCTCTCTCTTTTTTGGGTTTTCAAAAAGTGGTGCAACACCGCTAGAGTCTACAATTACAGGTCCCGTCGTATCTACAATATCAACTACTGGGTCTATAATCAGACCTAGCGTTGAGTCAGCAATTGGATCAACAACGGTATCTACAACGGGAATCAGTGAAAAGAATGCAGTCATCTGATCATCCTGTGTCACGGGTGACGCATAGGTATAACCAGCTCCTGCAACAACTATCTCTGCTGTTACATTAACTCCATTACGATAGACAGAATCAAGGGCAAAACCAGCTGTTGGTGTAACCGTATAGGTAACCGATTCACCATAGTTTAACTCCGAGGCACTTACCACAACGCTACCACTTCCTACAGCGACAGCGCTACTTGCACTATGTCTCTTTACTGCAAAATTTGCAGTGTAAGTATTTGACCCTACAATATTTAAGAGAGTGAGATCAGGAATTGTCGCAGCAACTACTCCGGCTGTATCTGTCCAATTCACAAAATGAGAACCAGTATTTGGGGTTGCGGTTACTACAGACGATGCAGTATTATACTTAACTGTTTGAGCTACTTCACCTGTGATGATTCCATTTGCTCCGGCTGTATAGATAAGACCAAAAGTGTTTATAGTATACGCTGCAGTCACTGCAATATTACCGGTCACACCAGTAAATTTAACGGGGTTTTCTGTACTTACCAAAGTACCCTCTGAATCAATCCAACCGGCAAACATATGTCCTGCTGGAACAATCGCTGTTACCGCAGATGCCGAAGCACCGCCCTTAACATTTTGAGTCGCTGTACCTACTAAAGTGCCACCAGTTCCTGCCACAAAAATCACCGAATAATCATCGAGCGCAAAAACTGCTGTAAATGAACTATTTTTTCTAATGTCCGGAGCGCCAAATGAACTTTCAGTACTCACAATAATACCAGAAGCATCTTTCCAACCAGCAAAGCGATACCCTGCTGCAGGGGTTGCTGTAACTGCCGGTGCAGTATTGGTATAAAAAACTTTTTGAGTGCCAGTTGAAAGTGTGCCACCCGAACCTTCTACACTATAGGATACCGTTTTTTTCATCCACTGGAGATACGGACGTGGGTTTGTATCAATAGATGAAATCGTTGCAATCTCCCAAGTATTTTCAAAATCCCAACCGGTAAACGTATTTTTAGAAGCAAATGTTCCAGTTGCAACTCCAGTCACATCAAAAGGTTTGCTACCAGATGTTTCGCCAACTCCTTCTGATGAACCATATGTAGTGATATCAAAAAATGACGATACGACAGTCCCCTCGATAACCTTCCCTATAAATCCACCCTGTGGTTCCTCCACAGCATCAACTACTGCTGACGCATAACTGTTTTCAATTTTCATTACTCCATCGTTGTATTCTGTCAGAAATCCAGTGATTCCACCTATAGATTTTTCACCACCTATAGTTCCAATAAAGTGAGAATTACTTAGTGTCCCATTACTTAATTTTCCTGCGAGACCTCCTCCCCGAATAATATTTTCTCCACCTTCCAGAATCATCGGAATAATTTGAGCATGGGCGAATATATTATTTATTACAGAAGGACCACCATTCCCAATAACCCCACCTACATTTTCCTCCCCCATTACTTTACCTTGGAAATAACAATTTCGTAAGGAGCTACTATACCCAACTGCCCCAACTATTCCACCAGTATTACTACCGCCAATCACTTCTCCAATAGCTATAACATTACTAATTTCTGTTGAGTCAGCATAGCCAATAAGCCCGCCAACATTGCTACTTGCATTTATTGAAAAATCTTTCAAGGTAAGAGAACGTATTACAGCGCCATCTGCAACACCAAACATTCCAACATAGCCACCTGCATTAATATAGAGATTGGATAGAGTATACCCCCCACCATTGAAGCTCCCTGTAAAACTTGACACCCTGTACCTTCCAATTGGAATAAAGCCTCTTGGCTCCCCATCTGAACCTAAATTCCAATGGCGCGTATCAGATGCATCAATATCTGCAGTCATCAAAAAGTGCTTATCATGATAATCTATTCTATTAGACAAAGCCTCTAGCTGATAGAGAGTAGATATTTGGTAGGGACTTCCCTCTGTACCATCCCCCACAGGAAACGATTCTTCTTTTTCAATTTTTGCTACAAGTGTCCGATCAGCAGCGCCAGTCACCGTAAACGAATACTCCGCAACATCACTTACTAGCACTCCATTCAGGTACCAACCTCCAAAGACATATCCAGATTTTGTTGTTACTCCCAATGTAGCAGTCTCACCACTATCGTAACCCCTACTACCTGAAACAGTTGATCGCTCGTTGTTATTAGTTGCAACAGCAACATACATATCCTTTTGTTGCCACTGCAAATATGGCCGAGGGGCCGCATCAATTTCAGGAATTGTTGCGATTTCCCAAACAGTATCAAAGTCCCACTCAGGAAACGTCGCCTCTAATGCAAAAGCACCTGTTTCGAGTTTAGCACATTCAAGGTCTTCTGCCGGGCAGACATCTGTGTGTCCCGCCCCATTTGCACCATTGGCAGCATCATACCAAGTATCGGTAAACTCTGCTGCCGAATACGAAGACTTCCTATAGCTCATAATACCACCTCTATTCTCTTCAGTACCTGACTCAATATGGACCATTGTATAATTTTTATCGATAACTCCACTAGCAGCACTGTATACAAACCCGGAAATTGCTTTTGTTTGATCAAGTGAAGAAACAGAGCCCGTAGAAAAATTATTTATAACATCACTCCACGTGGCATTACCCAAAAAACCACCTGCATTTGATGTTGCAACAACTATACCAGAGCTGAAGCTTGTCATTACAGTTGAATTACGTAAATAACCGACCAACCCTCCAGTATATTTACCGTCACCTTGCGTAAATACTGCACGACTCCTCACTGATACAGCGCTACTACTACTCATTATTATTGAATTATAAACACTCCCCGATAAACCTCCAGTATGATATTTACCTCTTACCGCCCCCGATACCTGACAGTGTATTATGGCGCTATTTTTCATGTACCCTACAAGACTGCCAACCAAGCGATTTCCAGAGTAGTCAACACCTTCAAGAGTAATATTTGCCAAGGTAGCGTCATCAGCATATCCAACAAACCCGACATATGTTTCATCAGGCCGTGTAATAGTCAAATTAGAAATGGTATACCCTTTACCATAAAAAGACCCACTAAAAGGCTGTGAACTATTCCCAATTGGAGAAAATCCTAAATATCCATTCCAGTTTTCAGACCCGGTCGCATCAATATCAGCACCAAGAATCCAGGTTTCATCCCAGGCATCACTAGTTTCACTCAACCAGATCAACTCATTAACCGTTGTTATTGTTCCACCATCACCATCTATCCATTCACTCGGTACCGATGCCACCGGAGTTGAATTTACTAGAGCATGTGCACTCCACGTTGTAAACAATACTATTATAAGTATTACCATTAAATTTTTCAAAATGTCTCCTGCAAGTATGTTAATCTGCAAACCTGATGATTCGCCTGGTCCCGTTAACCCCGCACAAATAATAGCTGTTTAAGCACCAAGATCAATCCAAAGACCTACTTGAAGTCAAGTATCTGTTTAAGAAGGCGTTTAAGAAATTATGAATAAATGGGGATTCAGAATACCCACCAAATGTATAGGCCTCTTTTATACAGAAAGTGATTAATGCTCTTTTTAGACTACTGACAGCAGGCTACAATGGAACATTTTCTCCATTACTAATCAGACTAATGTGATACAACTACTCAGTTATTATTGAAAAGTATTGAGTTATTCGCTCACTCTGCTCTCGTTCATTCCAGACAATGTGGCCTTCGCCATCAAGTGAATAATAAAATGAATCAAGATCAGCTACTCCACCTTCTGTCGTAATGATAAAGATCAAACTATCAGTGGCCCACCATTTTCCTGTTGTCGTATCCGTTGTACTATACTCTGGGTAAAACGTATAATCTGCATAGAGTGAATCAGTAGAATAGTGTGCTTCAAAATTATTGTGTGAAAAACCTTCACTGAGTCCCGTTACAGAATCTAAGTGCCATCTACCAATCAAAGGATGAGCGGTGAGCTGTGTATCTTTTTCTATTATGGAAGACCCATTATCATGCAGAGAGTCTATAGAAGGCGATGATGGGCTATCACACCCTATACAGAACAATAGACTTAAGATCCACAAGTAATAATTCATAATTTACCCTAATAGTATTTGAAGACACGATAAAATAAGTGTTTGTAGAATATTATTTCACCCAACGTATATTATCGATTAAAACTGTGCCCTCTCCATTATGCAATCCAAAAGGTATTCTGATTTCGTTAAAATCTATGCCATCACCAAACGTATTAACCAAATGATCAAAGGGGATAATTGCAGTTTGCCAGTGATTGTCCGCTCTTACATATCGATCAAGATCAATATACGCTGTCTCTGTTTTATGGTTCATGTGACCCCACTCTATTTTTATTGCATAGTTATGTTCCGTTTTCACATCAAAAACAAGTTTACCCTGAGCCCATTCTCTCAAATCTGTAGGTGAGTGGTATGCAAGCATAAAACCACCGTCGCCTGGTGTCAAAACAATACTTCTTTCACCTTCAGTGCGATCCGGCGAATAGAGTATATCTTCTAACTTTAATGAGCCCCAGTTATCTGCTTTACCAAGAGTCTTAAAATAGTCACTGCCATCATAGTTATCAGTCATAAACACCAGCCCACCCCTATTGCGATAGGTTGAAGTACCTTGTGTAGAATAATATATATTATCAATTACTATCTTTTCCTTCTTTCCGCCATTAAGATATATAAGGGCAAAAGGCTCTTTCAATTGTTCTAGATTAATTCCGTTAAACGAATCAAGAGGAATCACAACGTGCTCCCAATCGCCATTAAGCTCTGCATAATCGAACAACACCTTAGATTCATAGGAACCATTATCCCACTCTAATTTAATCGCTGCATTTGTTTTTGATTTTATATCAAAATGTAAATAGCCACTATTGAATTGTTTGAAATTCTTCTGACTATCAAATACACATGCCCATCCACCACTTTCAAATTCTAATGCAATGCTCTTATTTCCTTCTACTGCATCATGGCTCGTTACTATGTTATTATTTCCCCACCTTACAAACCTACCCTTCCTTTGAAACTCATCAGTCCCATCGAACTGTTCTGAATAGAACTGAAATGTTTTTAGTTCTTGCACTGTACTTGAGGACGACACGGTTCGTTCTGACGAACTTAAATCTGGTAACAATATTTCTGAAGAAGAAGGAAGTATCGAAGAGCTCAGCACAATTATTGCACTCGAAACCGTTGTTGCTGAAGACGTAATTACTGTCCCGCCTTGTGAAAGAGCCACAGACTCACTGCTTGAAGAAATATTTACTGAACTACTTACCGATGCAATGAAGCTACTGATATCTCCACCATTACTCGATAAATGCAAATCACTCGAGACGGATATTCCTGTAGATTCATTTTGGGAAGAAGAACTAGCTTCAATAGTTGTTGAACTCACACTGGATACAATACTGCTGCTTGGCCCCTGTACCACAGCTGTTTGTGATGACACTGTACTCTGAGGTTGAACATCCTGTAAATCTCCTGCAGTTGAATCAGGATCATCTAACATTGGTTTTACAACATTTCGATCACAAGCACTCAATACTATGAGTACGATTAAAATATGACTTAATAGATAGTGGTACATTTAGGCTAATCCAGGCTTTTTAAGGTTAGCCAAAGATAGAAATTGACTGTATAAATAAATGTAAAATACAGTAAACGAACAGAGAAAGACTTTGAGTTATTTGAGCCTAAAGCTAAAAGACAATGCTTATTTACTCTATACTCATTAAAAACCCACCATAAAATAAAGGTTAATATAAAGCTACTTTACCCAACGCACATTATCAATATATACGGTCCCACCTCCATTATGGGTACCAAAAGGAACCATCATACGACGTAAATCGATTCCCCGAAAGTGGCTCAGTGGTATAGAAACGGTTTCCCATATATTATTAAGTGTTCGGTACGAGTCAAGCAACACCCACGCCACACAAATCGAGCCTCCACAATCCCATTCTAACTGTATTGTCTTAAGAGTGGTCGTTGATTTCACATCCAATACAAGGGATCCCCCTTCGTAATAACTCATATCTTTAGGGGCATAGAAGAGCATAGCATACCCCCCCCCTTTATGAATACGAAACGCAATACTTCTCTCACCATCAGAACGATCAGCCGTGTAATAGGGCTCAATATTTCCCCAAAATTTCGGTCTCCCTATTGAATCAATAAAGTTAGTACCGTACCAACTGTCGGTCAGGATCTCCAATGGCTCTCTTTCAATTGCAAAATAGCCCCTATTTTCTACACGATTTTTGTATGTCGATACGCCATGAGTCGAATAATAGATATCGTCTATTGCTACAATGCCTTCTCTTTCACCATTTACATCGATAATGGCAAAAGCTTCCCTAAGGACAGACATATCGATTCCATTAAAGGAATCAATGGGAATAACAACTTTTTCCCATTCATCAGTAAGGTCAGCATATGAGCGGAGGAACACAGAGTCTTTAGAATGAGTTGCCCATTCAAGTTTAATGATTGCATCACTTGTAGTTTTAATTTGTAAGTGGAGATACCCACCAGAAAAATTACTGAAATCCTTTGTCTCATCAAACACATACGCATGGCCACCTTTAGTCATTGTATGTACTACAGAACTATCGCCTTGAGATGCATCATTCGAAATCACCTGAGAGCAGGAGTCCCAGGTAGTTGAATGTCCAAGCGCCGTAAATTCATCACTTCCAGCAAATTTATCAGCATAAAAGACAAAGGTTTTTAGTTCTATAGATGATGATGACGAAGAATATACAGACTGAGAAGATGAAGACACTCCGCTTGAATTTGAAATGACACTCGATATACTTTCAGAAGAAGATGAAGAACTGATCGAACCTTCAGAACTCAAATCCGCTACTGATGAGCTGTTCCCTATAGAGGATTGCGAAGACACATTAGATGATTGACTAACAGGCGGAACCATATTGTCACTACTCATTGGTACCATCGAACTGGTCATAGTATGAGTATTATTTGAAAATGGTAAATCAATTATTACAGACACACCACGATTCAGGCTTTGGGAAGACGACAAAACGTTTGATACAGTACTTGATTCAATCATTGTTGAACTCCCATCCATAATAGGTGCTATACCTACACTTGATTCTGGAGTCGCCTCTTCTTGAGATGATGTCGTAAATACCGGAACAACAAATGGGGTATCTGTAGAAGATGAACTCAATTCACTTAATTCTGGCTTTACTGTATTACGGTCACACGCACTAAAAAAAAGGAGTACTGCTACTAGAAGAGTTACTACATATTTTTGCATTCAGGTTTGCTCTGTTATTTTGAATGGGTCAAAAGTAGAAACTTGGCTATTGATTCTATGTAAAAACGAGGAAACGTACCGCACTATTTTTGAGTATCAATTGTTATTTTGAACAGTTGTGAAACACTTATGAGTACCTATTAAAATTAATGCACTCCTGTCGTCTCACTTTTCAAAATGTTATATACAAATAATACCACACCAACCGCTTGCGCCCATGGGAAAAGAGTTCCCAGCACTATACCACTTTCAGTCATTGGAATAAATATCGGAAACAATTCAATAAGTCCAAGTACACCAAGTACTGCAGGAACCATGCCATACATGAGCATGAGGTAAAAGAGTACCACCCCTTCTGGTGAACGTTTTTTCTCTACAAATGAGACCGCATGAAGCAGGGCAATATCACGAACAACAAAAGCCAATATATTAAGAGCCCACAGCGCATTGACCCCTAATTGATTTTCCCAAGAATCAAATGAACCTAGAGAAAAGACAACACTAATCATTGCGGCTATTGCCGTTATAATAAGGGTCACCAACCAAAGCGGGGTTTGCGTCTGAAGCCTTGATACGCTTTTCTTTTTGACACCCTGTAAAAATGATTGTATTGATACCACGGATCGACTTTCACTAAATGCCATATAATAACTGAGGATAACCCCGACAATAAATGCTGTATGGGTACTGACAGCAATTTGATCTAAGTTAATCAAGCCCTCGGTAAGAGCAGACATATGTTCAGCACTATACAACCCTCCCACAAATATCATAAGAGTAACCGTAAACAGTGCCCATGGAATAAAAGTATTAGTAAAAAGGTATTCTCTTCGTATCGTCCTAAAGAGGCCATATATTGACCACCCTGTAAACACGACAAATACAGTAATTAACGCAGGCACCACTGGCATCGTAAGAGTGTACCAGAAAAACAGAGGTTCTCCAAAGTCAACGATTCGTTGAGCACTATCAATAATAAACAGCGCTGCAATCACTCCTATCACAAAGTAAAAGAAGGTTGAAATTGTAGCAGAACGATTTTTGTTAATTTTTAAGACAGTTAATGATATTATTAATGCCTGAATCATGATTGCCCCAAGCACCAGAGCCACAAACAATGCAACACGCTCAAAGGTGTGATCAATAAACATTGCACTCCCCAAATACAGTAAACCAAAGCAAGTAACCCCATACCAAGCATAAATAGTTGAACCAAAAAGTTTTCCAAACATCATAGTCTTTGGTTCAATACTTAACAAACGTTGTGCATCCCATGTTTTTTCATGCACTTCTTTAATTATTGCACCAGACGCTTGCCGGACCCCCATCACAAATGCAGTAAGATACAACCCATAGAGTGAAGTACTGTTAATGATCTCTGCAAAATTGGCATCAAAAAACCTTACAGCACTCAGATAGGCCAGCCCTAAAAAACAGATGATAATTAAAGGGATTGCCGCGAGCCGTCCAAAGGTAAGCTCAAGCCAGATGTTTCTATTTATCTCGGGATTCGATGTGTAGTTACTTGGCATCATGTTCCTTTACCATTGTAAGATAGGTCTCTTGCAGGTTTTGCTTCTCTGTATAGCATTCACTTACAGTGCAGCCTTCTTGAACCAGAAAACGTATGAGTGCGCACTGATCTTCTTCTGTTCCTTTCAATACAGCCTTTACCTCATTCCCTTCACAAGTCACCTCGGAGACTCGCGACAGAATTGAAAGAATAGTACCGTCATGACTTTGTGGTACATAGGTGTTTGTGGAAAGAAGCTGAGAAACGGTATCTGGCTGAGAGAGTACTTTAAAAGTTAACAAGCGTTCTTCAGCAACACTTTCATCTACTGACACCTGATTGTGAGAGAGTGACTGAGCTTTTTGATTGACCAACTCACCACCCCTTAATACTAATAAATCATCAGCATATTGATCGAGTTCAGCTAATATATGGGATGAAATTAAGAGCGTTACTCCCTCTTCTTTTAGACGAATAAAGAGTTGTGCTAGCTCATGACGAGCCTCTGGATCAAGCCCCGAAGCCGGCTCATCGAGAACGAGTAGTGCCGGACTGTGTATCATCGCTTGTCCAATAGCAACGCGCTGACGCATCCCCCGTGATAAGCTGCCACAAAGTTTATCACATTTATCCACAAGGTTTAGCCGCGCAACCATCTCTGAAACTCGACTCTCACACTCTTGTTTAGAAAAGCCATGAGCTCGAGCAAAGTATGTCAGCACTTGGTTTACTGTGAGTTTCTCGTAGAGTCCAAAAGTATCAGGAAGATAGCCAATCAATTTTTTACACTCTCTAGGATGAGTCACCACATCGAGTCCATTTATAAAAATGGTACCCTGTAATGGCTTCTGCAGCGTAGTAATGCATTTAAAGAGGGTTGATTTACCTGCACCATTTGGGCCAACAACAGCAGTTATTGTTCCTGCCTTGATTTCGCAGTAGAGTGATTTAAGGGCGAGCTGCCCTGGATAGGCATACGAAAGATTTTTGATTTTTATCATGGTTCATATGTAGAAAAAGGGAGCGTTTTAGGCGAGTTCCTACAAATCAGCCTTTTTTTGGAGATCATTACCAAAAATAACCCACATAAGCCATCAATATTTGTCTACAACACAAAGATGTAAGCCGAACAACAAAACCCATATTATGCTCATTTAACAAACACTATTGCCCATTAAGTGAACATTACACTAACTATTTTGTAAAGTTTATAGTTACATTTAATTGTCTACTTGTTCTTTATATATATTACGAGTACACACTATACAAATACCATACATACACATACAAGAAGAGACCGATGAAACAATTAGCCTTAATAATTCTACTGTCCGCAATAACCCTTTTCTCTCAAAGGCTCGACAACCGTCGTCATCAAGACTCCCTCAATACCATAATTGAGCCCATTCGAACCAATCAAGCTGGTTATCGAACAAGTGATAACATTAAAAGAGCAATTATAGAGCTCGATAAGCCGAATTTAGATCAACACTTCATTCTGATAAATGACAACAATAAAGAAGTATTTAAAGGTGAGCTTAAATATCTCGGTGATTACAAAGCCCTCAATGGTGACATAGAGATTAAAGCATATCATAAATCTATTAATGTTTTATACAGCATGAAATCAACCTCGGACAATCAAGAATTCCTCTATGAAGCAGACTTTGGTGATTTCAAAACAGATGGAACCTATCGTCTTGCTGTAGAAGATGACACATCCTATCCTTTTGAAATAAAAGAAACTCTCTACAATGATATCATGGAGTATTCTCTCCAATTTTTCGGTGTTCAGCGTTCTGGAGATAATAATTCTTGGTTTCACCCCAAATCTAATATGATGGATGGCTCAGCTCGAGGCCCTGGGAAAGAGGGCTCCCTTTCTGGAGGCTGGTATGATTGTGGAGACCACTTTAAAGTAGCTCAGACCACCGCCTATGCCTTTACCAACCTCACCCTCGCCTATCTTTTTTGGCCAGAAAAAGCAGAAGATCGCTTTGGACATTCATACAGCCAAAAGGCACCAAGAGCCAATGATGGTATTCCTGATATACTTTGGGAGGCTAAAATTGGTGCTGACTATATCTATAAACTGTATCTTGCCTCAAAAGAAGACGGACTCATTAAAGAGCATGACATGTATCAGCAAGTTGGCGTAACCGAGTGGGACCATAAACTTTGGGTACAACCTGAATATAGAGATTATGTACCAGAAGAACTCGGTGGTCCAAATAGAAAAATCGATGCAGACATTGGCCCTGATATGGCCGGACAATTTGCCGGAACCCTCGCTCTTTTTTCAAGCGCCTGGAAAAAATATGACGCTGAGTATGCAGCATTACTCCTTGAGGCATCTAAAGAGATATATGAAAAGCTCGTAATCCACAATATTGAAGGAAAAAATTATTGGGATTGGCCAAAATCATATTCCAATGTACAATTTTACCCACAGCAGACCCGTATTGATGATGATGTCGCTATGGGAGCACTTGGCCTTTGGTATGCCACAAAGGATGATCAATATAAACATGACCTTCTTGAAAACGAAGACTATGGCAAAAACCTAAATCATGGTTTCCCAGGGAACGAACACATCTTCCCCGCCGGACTACTAAGTAGTGACCCATCAGGCTTTTACCCAGGCGGTTGGGTATCTGACTATCAAAATATTCACCCACAAGTTGCATCGGCACTCTATATGCTCATTGTGAGAGATGAAGATGTTGCAAAAGAATACGGGCTCTCTACAGATGATCAAGAACAATTACGAGAAACTATTCTCGCACTCTTAACCCAAAAAACAATTGCTGAAGGATACACCAACCAGGTTGACAGTACACTCTCTGCAGACAATCTTTACGAATCAGTTAAAATTGTTGATAATTTAAAAGTAGCTAAACCCTACAATCTTAGATGGACCTCTGTTGCCTGGGGATTTAATCGATACAATATGGGTGCGGTAACGGCCGTTGCCCTTGCCTCAGAAATACTCTCTGACATCAATGACCCAAAAGCAGAACAGTATCAACAGGTGGTCATTGATAATCTTGATTATGTACTGGGAAAAAACCCATGGAATATCTCATTTATTATGGGGGCCGGCGACAAGCACCTTCAACATATTCATCACAGAAATGCTAACCCTGATGGCTATAATGGCGGGGCAATCCCGTATGATTACCGTGAACCCACTGGCGCCTTTATGGGTGGGGCCGCCCCTGGGAGTCTCTTAATTGAGAGCTTCCCTGAGTATGTTGTCACAGAAACCTGTATCGACTACTCATCTCAACTACTATTCGTAGCGCAACAACTCAGTAAGAAGCTCCCCCGAGATACAAAAGACCCAGAGCTCTTTACCGTAATAGCTAATCCTGTTGAAGAAACATCAGCAACCATACGTTGGGAATTTAATGAACTCACCAATGATCAATTAGAGTTGTATACCGACACCAACAGCTCTTCAATTCTTGATACTCTTGTTACTTCACAAGCATCAAAAACATGGATCTTAAACAACCTTGAACCCAACACCAAATACTGGGTAAAATTACAGGGAACTGACATCGCTGACAATAGGGACCAGTGGCAATGGCATTCATTTAAAACATCAAAAGCCCCTATTGAACCTACTTGGGAATCCGTTGATGCCTGTAACATTAGCCATAACGACGCAACAGTCGCCTGGTGGTCTCCTAATCAGTTTATCTCTTCGGGAATTAATTTGAGTACCAATTCTGATCTATCACGATCCCTTTTTATTGAAGAACATTCATTTGGGGCTTTTCACCAAATTGTTGCAGATGAACTATTACCCAATACCACTTACTACTATGACCGTGTGAGTGGCTCTGCAATTGATGACAATGACGGAAAACATTATACATTCAAAACCCGTGAAGCATTTGTCGATTATTCAATCTATGTCAAACCCATCAATAAAAACTACCAACCTCACTTTGTCGTTAGTATTGTCAATAATGAATTAATCCCGTATGCTGACCTAGAAATGCGGCTGTACTTGACTATTGATGCTGAATCTCCTGAAGAAATCAAACCATTCATAACCAACATGCAACTTTTTAAAGTCGATGGTTTAGCTGGGGGCTCTATTGTAATGGAGGCGGGAGAACTCGTTGATATTGATGTATCAAATAATGAGTATTATTTACCTATCACCATAAAAGACACCCTTCCTGTAGGAGGCCGAGCAAGCTACGAACTCGAGTTTAGACGATTTGACAAAGATGGAGCTCAAACAGGGATCGACAAAGATGCCCTTATTAACTCCTGGTCATTTAGAGCGCATAACGACTCTAAAAACGACCCTATCTTAGAAGATGGGGTTAACTGGGCGATGATGAGTGAATTTTCTTCAACAAATGACTGGGAAGTAGTTGATGGCGTTCCCTATCTTTCATTTCAAGAAAATCATTATATCCCCGTATTCTACAAAGGTTCACACCATGTCTATGGCTATGCTCCAGACTTTGAAAACCCACTGAGCCTTAAAACCTTTGAGCTCGAAACCAATGCCCCCTTCTTCATGGATGCCGAAAAAGCGTGGGTTTATAACGATCAAAATCCTACCCTGAGTGGAAGCGCTACCGTCCTTCCCTATGGAGACATCACAAATATTGAAGTAAATGGTGACCGCCAAAATATCGACAGCGATCAAACAGTTGCCTTTTCAATTGATGTTAATGACATTCCTAACTTTGATCCATTAACCGAATTGGTTGTTTGGAGTGACAAAGGTACCGAAGAGTGTTCTTTTACGTATAAAAGATGGCTGATTGATTATGATGACGAGAAACCCAGTTCATCAGAAGAGGAAAAGGAAGAACTCTCATCAGCTGAAATAGAATCCTCAAGCGAAGAGATAGAGACCACAGAAAGCTCGACTGAAGAGGTATCATCAGAAGAGGAACCCATACACTTTGATCCCCCAAAAGAAGTGATCGAAGGTGACTTCTCTCTGCTTTTTCAGAAAAACCTTTATATTTCAGAAGAGCCTGAATTCATAAGAGAAGAAAACATTAGCCTCGAACAGTATGATGACAACCACAGCTTTACTATTGAAGTATCGGATATTCCACCGAATGCTGAGGAATACACGTTAAGATTTGTAGGGGCCATCTATAGTATTGAAGGACTCTTTATTGAAGAATTTGATCTTTCTCTCGAAGGTGATTCCTTTGAAATAGGCGAAGAGTATAGCTTTCAGTGGAATAATAGAGATGTAAATGGCAACCTATTAGATCAGAAAGGACGCCTCCTTGGCTCGGGAATTTACCTCATGAATTTCCACTATACATCAAGTGGACCAACCGGTACAGTACAGACTCAAATGTTTGTCAAGATGGGTTATTTAAGAATGTTTTAAACATTACGAATAAAACCGCAAAACCCTGCGCCCCTCCTTCTATACTTGGGGCGCATTAATTATTCAATCTAAAACCGTCGAATTTTAATGTCACGGCCTTTTTTGCACATCTAAAATGTCAATTGTATGTATCTTTTCAATAACATAATTTAGTGGTTGGAATAAGATGAATTCTCTACCCGAGTGTAATATATACTTTACCGGATTTATGGCTACCGGTAAGACCCGTATAGGGGAAGCAACTGCCAAGAATTTTAACTGGGAATTTATCGATACCGATAAATATATCGCAGAGAAAGAAGGAATAACCATATCTGAAATATTTCAGACACATGGTGAACCCTATTTTCGTCAAAAAGAACTTGAAACGGTCGAAGAGATCTCTCAACAGAAGCAAAAAATTATTGCGTTGGGTGGTGGTGCCGTTACAAATCCTGAAATTTTAAAGATCATTCGAGCAACAGGTATTTTGGTACGCCTTTGGGCCCCAATCGATGTAATCTCTGAGCGGATTTCACGTAAAGATACTCGTCCTCTCATGTCAGGACTCGATGATAAGGAACGTAAGGCAAAAATTGAGCAGATGCTCAAAGTACGTGACCCCTATTATAGTCAAGCTGACTTCTCTATTGAAAGTAATGAGACCTGTAAGGTTTCGGATATTGTCTCACAAATCAAGAGACTCTCGAGTGCATGGCAATACAAAAAAGTTGAAGTCACCACCAGTGGTGGTCATTACCCGATATTTATCGGTAGAAACTTTACGCCTCTCTTTAAATCAATCTTTGAAGGCTTGAATCTTGAGACCAGCTATCTGATCTGCACAGATTCAAACGTTTTTAAAGCTCAAAAAGAGAATATAAAGACAATCCAGAAACAAGCAGGCAAGTGCCGTGTCTTTCAATTTAAGGCCGGCGAGTCATTCAAGAATTTAAACAACTTGAACAAACTATACACTTACATGCTTAACAAACAGTACACGCGCAAATCCACCCTTTTACAATTTAGTGGTGGAGTCGGTGGTGATATGGCAGGCTTTGCAGCTGCGACCTACCAACGTGGTATTAACTTTATACAAGTCCCTACAACACTCCTCTCTATGGTCGATAGTTCTGTAGGTGGGAAAGTTGCGGTGAACCATACTGCCGGTAAAAATATGATCGGCGCATTTTATCAACCGAAAGCAGTATTGATTAACCTTGATGTATTAGAAACCCTTGAACCGATAGAGTATCTTGCTGGCCTTGCCGAAGTTATTAAATATGGTGTCATCTGGGATAGCGAATTTTTTAATTGGCTTGAAGCTAATGTTCAGAATCTAAAAGATCGAGAGTACGACACTCTTGAATACGCGGTGCGCCGTTGTTGCGAAATAAAAGCCGAGGTTGTTGGACTCGATGAAAAAGAGAACAACATCCGAGCGATCCTCAATTATGGGCACACCTTTGGCCATGCTATTGAAAAAGTGACCAACTACAAAGAGTACTCACATGGAATTGCTGTATCACTCGGCATGCGTGTTGCTGCTCGTATGGCAACTGCTATGACCCTTTGGAAAGCAGAGGATGAAGCTCGCCAAAACAATCTCTTAAATGCGTTTGGGTTTCCTACCACCTATGCTATTGATAAAGAGGAAGCTTGGAATGCTATGGCTGTGGATAAAAAGGCCGACAAGGATACCCGAGTCTATATCCTCCCTTCAAAAATGGGGAAAGTAGAAAAAGTGTTTAACCCTCCTAAAGAGATGGTTGATGCAGCGTGGGATGCAATTGGATAATACCACGCCGTAAAAGAGCTGGGTTAATGGAGAGTTTATGAGCGTTATGGTTACTGGAGGTACGGGTTCACTCGGATACCACCTCCTCAACATTATTACCAAACATAAGGGAGAGCTTCTCTCCTTTAGTGAAAACAAAGTACACCCCTATCGTAAGGTAGGCCATGTTAAATATTTGACTGGTAATCTTCACGACATTAAAGCCCTCAAGGCAGTTCTTTCTCATTATAAACCAGATGAAATATACCATCTTGCTTCGCAGTCCAGTGTACTCGTTTCTCACCAGAAACCCTATGAAACACTGATGACCAATGTACTTGGAACTCAAAATTTACTCGAAGCAGTCCGTCAAACAGTACCTAATTCAAAAGTGCTCCTCTTAAGCTCTAGTGAAGTCTATGGTCGCGGTACTGGGCTTCTTGATGTTATGCACTCTGAGAAAGACCAACTGAAACCACTGACTCCTTTTGCAGCGAGTAAAGCAGCAATGGAACTCATTGGAACACAATTTTATGAAGCGTATGGCTTACAAGTGTCTATTGCACGACCTTTTCTGTACACTGGGCCCCAGCATTCACGCCGCTTTGCTATTCCCGATATCGCATCTCAACTGATTAACATTATCGATAATCATGTTGAGCCGATACTGTATACCGGCAACCTTGACGTATCACGTGATATCATTGATGGACGTGATCTTGCAAGAGCTCTAGTGCTCATAATGAATACCAGTGAAAAACGAAAAATCTACAACATCTGTAGTGGTCAAGCTCGTACTATTCGTGAAGTGGTTGAAGACATGATTGAGCTGACTGGTATTGAAGTTGACATCAGAATTGATCCCCGCCTAGAACGCATTAACGACATCCCTCTCTTGGTTGGATCACCACAAAAAATCATGAATGAGACCGGCTGGAAACCCATGATTGCCTTAGAAGATAGCCTGAATGACCTTCTCACAGAAATGCGCATTCGAATCCGTGAAGGTGTAGTTATAGACACTGCAAAGCGTTAAAGGCTCTTTTATCTATAATGATATAGAGCTTTTGAATACTTCCTTTAATATTTTATTTGCACGTTCTTTTTCGAACCAATTATAGAGATAGGGCGCCACATGCTGATAGATTATTTGCGTGAGTAATGTACTCCAAAGCACCCCTTCTTTTACTGATGAGGGAATAACAATTTCATCCCCCGGCTGAGTATAGCCTTCATCATCGATAAAATCAATAACCTGCTCAATAATAAAATCATCCCAAAACCCAGAGTCAACTTCTGGATTGTAGATGTCGATAAAATCTTTGAGAAGTGGCGCTGACCACGCACGTGGTGCGACATCGAAAAGATTAACATAGCGGTTCAGTGTAGTGGAAGACCCATTATGCAACGTCGCAGCACAGTATTCAGCAAATGCAGCATCTCCAGCTGTAGGACCTGCATAGGCATAGATTTCAATTGATATCGACTGTAAAATGGGAAGTCGTTCATACATCCACAAGGTGAGCGTTGGCCCAATCAATCCTCCAAGGCTATGACCCGTAACTCTAAGAGTAGCATCGGGATGACTCGTAAAGTACCTCTCTATAAAGTCGTACAATCGATCTCCTCCACAACAACTTTTAGAGGGAGTGTGCCCCACAGACTCACTGAGTGACCGACGAGCTCCTTTTGAGATATTACCTTTAGAAGGGTCACTGGGATCCCATGGCACCATATCCCCCACAGCGAAGTCCTGGCGCAACCATGTCTTAAGAGAGAGCGGGTTAGTCCCCCGAATAACCAAGGTAAGGTCATTACTCTCCTTTTCTCGACAGACAAAAATAGTGGTGTTTGCATAAGAGAAACAGCTGGGAAAATCGAGAGTCGGTCCCCACACAATTTCTTGAGCCCCAAGCTCAGCTCGGTAATCATCAAGCCCTTCTTGAATCTCGTGGCTCACCTTTCCACAGGCCCAATTTTTAAAAAATTTATAACCGCGCTGTCCCAAATTAAAATAGGCAATATACGCGAGGAGTACCATCTTTCGTTCAATTTCAATAGACATAACAATACAGCACAAATCAAATCATGAGAACAAGATAATAAAAATGTGAAAAGAATGATTCAGGTAACGCAACGAATGCAAGCAAAGCGAGCAGAGAAAGCAATTGTACACAAAGTGCACAGAGCAAAGTGCAAAGAGAGCAATTGTGCACAAAGCGCACAGAGCGACAACACATAATCGATTTTAAATGATCAGATACAAGGCATTCAAGGCGACAGCGTACAAAGTGTACGCCGAGTCTTGAATAACGCCGTAGATAATCGTTTAAAATCGATTATAGGCTAGAAAGAGATTGTAGTTCGGATACCGAAAGTATCTTTTCAATATCAAGAAGCATTACCACCTTCTCATCAATTTTAGCCATTGAGGTAATAAACTCAGTTTGCACTCCATCTCCAAATTCTGGAGTCTCCTGCATTTGTTTATCATCAATGAAAACTACCTCCGATACCGCATCAATAAGCATTCCCATAGTGAGTTCTGTATTTCCAACGGGGATCTGGACCACTATAATACAACTGTTATCAGTAGGTTCAATTGATTCCATCTGAAATTTATTGCGAACCTCAACAATAGGAATTATTTTACCCCGTAAATTGATTACTCCCAGAACATAATCGGGAGTTTTAGGTACGGCCGTAATATCCTGTAGCTGGATTATTCGTTGAACGGTGAGAATCGGTAGACCATACTCTTCGTCACCTAACGTGAAAGTCAGGTACTTCCCAGCCATCATATCTTTCTCTACATTTTCTGTTGTTTCTGTTGTTTCACTCATGAGTGTGCCTCCTTAAAATTCTTTAAGATTTTCGTCATCGTCCATTGGGATTATATGTTCCATTTCAGTAGGGGAAATACCCTCTTTATTTCGTGGACGAGTGGCCGGCTGGATAGTCGGTATTGTTGTCTGCTTTGGAATTGCAGCCATAGGACGTCGGGCTTGTGGTTGATTTGTTTTAGCCAGAGGCCTCTGTGAAGTCCCATGCACAATAGAGACGAGCTCACTTACCATTTCGTTCAGTAGTGCCGACTGAGCTGAAAGCTCTTCACTCGCAGATGCTGATTCTTCAGCTGTTGCAGCATTCGACTGTATAACGCCATCCATGCTGCCCACTGCATCATTTACCTGACCAATCCCCTCGGACTGTTCTTCACTCGCTGCGGAAACCTCTGCAATGAGCTGATTTACTTTAACTACTCCCGTAGAAATATCATTGAGCAGCTGTCCCACTTCTTCACTCGCCGTTACTCCATTCTCTGCAGACTTTTGAGATTGTTCAATAAGATTTGCCGTATCATTAGCTGCTTTAGCAGAGCGCTGCGCTAAATTACGTACCTCTTCTGCAACAACAGCAAAACCTTTACCTGCCTCTCCTGCCCTTGCTGCTTCAACTGCGGCATTCAGAGCGAGAAGGTTTGTCTGAAAGGCTATTTCATTAATGTTTTTAATAATTTTTGCTGTTTCATCACTAGAGTTTTTAATATCTTGAACGACTTGAGTCATTTTAGTCATTGCATCTTGACCCGATTTAGTTGAGACTCCCGCCTCTCCTGAGATTGTATTGGCCTCTCGTGCATTTGCTGCATTTTGTTTTGTCATTGCCGACATTTCCTCAAGAGTACTCGATATTTCTTCAACGGATGACGCTTGCTCTGAAGCACCTTCAGCCATAGCCTGACTTGAACCGGATACTTGTCCTGCTGCCGCTGAAACCTGTTCTGCTCCCTGCGTAAGGCCATCGATAATCCTATTAATTGGTCCAACAATTGCTCGTGTTATAATAAACGCCAATCCAACCCCCAGTATTGCCGCAATAATTGAAAAGATAATCACCACCCACCGAGTTGATGATGCTTGCTGTATCATCTCCTCATCAGTCATCACATTTTTGATTATGAGTTCATTAATGACACCCAAAAGTTTTTGTGACTGCTGCAGTGCAGGTTTTGATTTTGCATGGAATATAGCTTGAGCTTCATCGAGCCCTTTTTCTTCTGTTTTTGCAATATCTTTTAGAGTAGAAATCGCACTACGACACCCTTCCAATGCGGCCATAGTTTCATTTTTAAATATCTCTTCGGCTTGAGCAATTGATTTGATATTTGAATTATCCCATACTGCTATTATTTTTTTAGCCGTTCCGTGTAACTTTACATGCTCTTCTTTTAGTATCCTTGCAGTCGCCGCAAACACTCCTTGCGCCTCGAGAGCTTTGCCACCAGTTCCATAGATAAATTTACCCAGACTACACTTTGTATGATCAATAGCAACATTAAGGTTTTTCTTTTTGAAATGAATTACGTCAAAAACACTATTAGTCCACCCTAGATGATCGGCCTCTTTTTCTGCTAAAAATCCATACAGAGTTTTGTCGGCAGGGCGATAAAACTCTTGAACCTCCTTAGCAGAACTATGAAGTTCTATATGAACCTTTTCAAGGTCAGAATAATGCACCCCTAAAGTAGGCACTAATTTTTCGGCATTTCTCCTTCCCTCACCATAGAGAAATTTCCCGAGTCCACATCGAGTATGATCAGTAGTGACTGTAAGTGTTGTCACCATTGGGTCACTTACAAAATCATTCAAAGCATTCACCCAGTTTAAATGATCAACCTCACGCTGTACCATCTCCCCTCGGAGTTTATTCCCTGAGATGACCTCTTCTGCGTCATCTACAATACCACCAATACCCACAACGGCCCAGACAGCAACTACTGAAAGCAGCAATAACACAGCCCCAAAACTATAGGCGAGTTTTTTTCCAATGCTAAACCCTTGAAACATATTATTACTCCAATGTATTATCTCAATACATTTATTATCTTATAATTGCTTATCTTTTACAACTACAATAATCAACTAAGTACTCTACATTCATCATAGAAACAGTACAATGTATCTTTCAAAACTAAAACTCTTTTAAATCATCATCATCATCAAACGGAATCACCTCTTCTACCTGCCGAACCTTCTTGGAGGTATATTCAGCCGGTCTCATTGCAGGTGATACACTCTTTTTAAGGGCATTATGGGGAGTTACCTGCTCAGAAATGGATCGTGAAGGCAATAAGGCCGGCTTATTGACGTACACCGGTGCTCGCTGAGCCTGCACACCAACTCCATTTCTCCCATGAATAACCCCAACTAAATCTGAAACAATTTGATTAAGCGTAGCTGCCTGAGCCGACAACTCTTCACTTGCAGAAGCAGACTCCTCTGCAGTTGCTGCATTGCCTTGTATGATACCATCCATAGCACTGACCGCATCATTTACCTGCCCAATACCCGTAGATTGCTCCTTACTTGCAGCCGAGACTTCTCCAATAAGCTGATTTACTTTATCAACCGATTCAGCAATTTTAGTCAGTAACGCCCCAACCTCTTCACTTGAGCTGACGCCACTATCCGCAGACTTTTGAGATTGCTCAATAAGATTTGCCGTATCATTTGCAGCTACAGCAGAGCGTTGTGCAAGATTGCGCACCTCTTCTGCAACAACAGCAAACCCTTTACCAGCCTCGCCTGCACGTGCCGCTTCAACAGCAGCATTCAGTGCGAGTAGATTTGTCTGAAATGCTATCTCATTAATATTTTTAATAATTTTTGCAGTCTCATCACTTGCGATTTTAATATCGTTAACCGCACTGGACATTTTCTCCATCGCTTTTTGACCTTCAGCAGTAGCAGTGCCTGCATCTACTGCAAATGTATTCGCTTGCTGAGCATTATCTGCAGTTTGCTTTGTCATTGCAGACATCTCTTCAAGAGTACTCGAAATTTCTTCGACCGAGGAGGCCTGCTCCGATGCCCCTTCTGCCATTGTTTGACTGGAACTTGATACTTGCCCTGAAGCTGCCGACACTTGATCGGACCCTTCCGTTAGTCCTTGAATAATTCCATTGATAGGCCCGGTGACTGAACGAGTAATGACAAAACCGAGACCCACTGCAAGAATTACACCGATAAGAATCCCAACAATCGCCTGTATTTGAGCAAAGCTGGTAAAATCAACTAAATTCCTTATTGCCTCTGTTATCTCTGCCTTTGCACCTTCTTCAATCCCCGTAATTATAACCAACATTTTTTCGCCAGTCTCATCAGCGCCTGCATCAAGCTCCTGAAGTTTCTTTTCATCTACATTTTCAGCCCCTGAAAGCTTACTCTTCATAATTTCATAAATACCTTTAATGCGTGGTTGAAACTCTGAATTATGAAACCGATCTGCCTCGTTTACAATTTCCTTGAGACGAGTGTTTTTAGCAGAATAAAATGTTTCATTATCAATGACTGCACCCTTAAGTATCGCATCAGCAAAGGTATCAAAGTCGACTACCAACTCTTCATGCTCCTTCCAAACACCTTCTAAGTCTTCAATATTACTTGACGCAAGAAGCTCCATGATCATCTGCATATCACGAGCAACAGAAATTTTCATCTCCATAGCTGCATCCATAAGTGGAGACGCTTCAATAATTTCTCTCGAAGTACTCTCCATATTATTTACAGAATAGAGTCCAAGGAGCCCTACGATTAAAACGACACCTGCTATTGTTAAAAATCCTGTCAATAGTTTCGCTTTTAACGATTTACTTTTGAACATACTTACCTCCTCGGTAGTATCTATTATGATATTTAATTATTTACTGCTGTTTAAGCGTCTTACGCTGGAACCCTGGTAGTTCGAGAGAGGACTCAAGTCCGATCTGGATGCCTATAGTGTTTTCACCATCCCCCTCACTCGGAAGCGTTCTGCCATATTCAAGTGCAGCAAAAAGGCCATGAGCAAATGAGAATGATCCACCAACTCCAATACGAGATCCATAGGCATCATAACTATTTTTCGTAGACATATCATACCGTGTCGCGAGTGCAAACATATCTGACACCTGATAGGCAACACCAGTATACCACCCACTCATTTGGTCGCCATCAGTAAATTGGTAATACCCCTCAAGGTCAATAGTTAACCCTGCGATTGAAATTTCAGAACCCACTACAGCATCTTGGTACTTCTTACCCAATGAGCCTGATGCTCTAACCATCATCATTTCACTAGGAGATGCTTCGATTCCAACAAGACCTCTATAGACACCAGACGCTTCGCTCTCAACCTTTTGCACACTAGTTCCCTCCACAACGTAACTCATTTCACCTGGTGTTGCGAGGTACACCCCACCTACAAATGGCGAGAACATTCCTGCAGAATAGACTGCAGATATAGACGGTCCGTTCAGACCAAAATCAAGACCCTTCATAAGGGGGTCACTAATAAGGCGAGTTGAGTTGAGCCCGTGCCCAATATCATTTTGTCCCATGAGAAGCGTAAGAGGCACTTGAGAAAGTTTCCATTCCACTACTGCCGCATCTATGGCAACACTGGTGAGGCCCTCTTCACCCACTAAGGTAATAGAGGCAAGAATGTCATTTGAAACAGGCACATTTGCAGAAAGCTCTACTGTTCCTACTTCAACGGGAGCATCTTTTAGTGCATCTGTTGGTCCACCAAAATCGATTGTAACAACTCCACCCAGTTCCATTGCAGGTTCTAAATTAACGCTTCCTGCTCCGTTTTTATCATTAGCACTACTCACTGTAGTGCCCAAAATCATAATTCCAATAATGGCTTTAATTTGTAAACCTTTCATAATGCAATAACTCCATAAGTTTTATCTGATATTCTTACTTTTTTGTCAGAATTGCAAAGAATTTATTACCATTATTGATATACAGGGCTAAAGAGTAACACAGTTCTCAAACTTCTCAAGTAAATGAGTACGGTGTACGTCAAAGTAATTAAATTTGATTACTAGAAATACAAGGAGGACGCATGCTTACTCGATTGAATAACCTGGTTACCAATACCCTCAGTAAAGGTGTTCCGTTACTCATTTCAATAGTCCTCGCTCAAGCGGTCTATGCCATAATGATGATTACCACAATACCAACCCTTACCTCATTTGCCCAAGGTATCCTCATCTTAGACATGCAACCCTTTGGTTATAGTACCGATTATATACAACAGCTTTTTTCTACTCTCCAAGCGGTGGGCCGCAACTATTACCTTACCGTACAACTCCCTCTTGACATGGTATACCCTGCACTCTTTGCACTCTCTAATTCAGCCCTGTTGCTCTACCTTTTTAGAAAACTGTCCTATAAGCAATTTCGATTTATCTGCTTTATCCCCATGCTCGGGGGGCTCTTTGACTATCTCGAAAACATTTCCATTGCCCACATGCTCTTTTACTACCCCGACTTCAACCCTGCCTTTGGAGTAGTTGCAAGTATGTTCACCATAGCAAAAAGTTTTTTTACTACTGGATTCTTTTTAGTACTGATCTATTTTGTTATTCGATTGATTATACAGAGACTCACTAAGCCAAAGCATTTGATAGACATAGAGGCGTAGCACCTCTACGGTATTGATTCTTTAAATCGTTTTTTCTCTATTTTTGGATTCAACTGCCTGTGCAAAAACGATATATCGATGATCATGTTTCAATAGATGAGTATCTAACCAATTTTCTAGCATTTCAAGAAATGAATTCAATGCACTAGCTGTATTAACAGGTTTCTCACAAAACTCGGTTAAATCTGTAAGAAGTTTATTATGAAGTTCAATATGACCTGAAACTTCAGGGAACCCAATATCTCGCATATGCTGCTCTTCAGTCGTAAAATGTTCCCGAGTGTATTTATAGAGCTTTAATATTGAACGGGTAATCTCATCCAAACCCATTGCACGGCACTCAGCAATAATGGCCATAAGCCCCTGGTGTTGCTCATCAATTTCTTTGTTACCCACTGAATATTTTATATCCCACTGCATAGTGCTCCCATTCCCTGAAATAACGTTTAATGACTGCTCGATTTAGTATCGCACTACTACAGCCATTAAACATCGCATTTTTTATACTGACATATTTACGAGTTTTGCTTCTATACCAGAAAGAAGATTAATCTTGCGCGTAAGCTCTTCGTGCTTTTCTGCCTCACCAACGAGCTCAATAAAAATGAGCCCTGTTTGGCTACATTTATCAAGAATATTATCGTGAAGTCCGAGACGTGTTTTAATGAAACAGCCCCAAGCTGTTAATATTTTTTGTACTTCAACAGCATTGTCAGATCTTTTATCGATTAATATTAATAGAACGTCTTTTTTCATGATTTACCTTATAGTGATGTGTATTCTGAAATGATACATTATACGAATGCATCGAGTTTACAACTTTGTAATAAGGATAGCAAGAAGTTTAGATGTTTTAACGATTGATTAAGAAAAATTCCACTTTTTATCGTTATTGATACTGCTTAATAAATGCTTCGCTCATGGTGATCACCTTCCCTTCCCATATAAGATTCTTCTCTTTTTTAAGTTTGAGAATGAGACGAGATATGGTTTCGGGAGTAGTACCAATTGCAGTGGCTATATCTTTTTTTGAAAAGGAATGTTTAATCTCTGGCTTGAGTCCAAACTGATCTTTGAGAAATATCATGAGACGATCTTGCACATCGAAACTCGTTGACTGCACTTGTTGCGAAAGGAACCGGAGTTTCTGGAGAATACCGGTAATAAAGTTGTCACGAAACTTTCTATTTTCGAGAAGGGGTAAAAAGTCACGTTTAGGAATGAGATAGAGATAGGAGTCTTTCAGCGCTTGGCCTGACACAGGGTAGTTATCTTTTTCAAAAAGAATCGCTTCAGCAAACATCTCACCTGGCTTTGCAACCTTGACCACGACATCACGTCCTTCAGGCCCGAGTTTTGAAAGCTGTACACTTCCTGTTACGAGTATAAATACATACTCACCAATAGCGCCATCCTGAAACATCATCTCTTTTTTCTTATACCGCCGTTCTTGGCAAATATTTGCCATGAGCTCTCGGTCATCTTCGGAAAGACCTTTAAAAAGACTAAATCGTTGTAAAATTTCACTTTTGGATATCATAATAGCTGTTTCCTGCACTTAAACCGCAAATTCCTTGATACGAATCAATGAAAGCCCGCTGAAACAAAAGTACATTATATACAGACAAAACGAAATGGTAGTAACAGGTTATGTTAAGAGAAATAGTACATATCGACGAAGAACTCTGTGACGGATGTGGCGATTGCGTTCCTGAGTGTCATGAAGGTGCCCTCAGAATAATTGACGGGAAAGCAGTCTTACTCACTGATCTCTCGTGTGATGGACTCGGCGCTTGCCTTGGCCATTGTCCAACCGGTGCTATTACCATTGAAGAGCGTGAAGCAGAGCCTTACAATGAAGTACTCGTTATGCGAGAGCTCATTAAAAAAGGTAAGAATGTTATTCAGGCTCACCTCGCCCATTTATGGGATCATAAACAGTATAAATTTGTCGAGCAAGGCGTAGGCTACCTCGAAGATAATGGATTCCCCGTACCAGACTATAAGGGCGAATCAAACGAAACTACAGAAACGAAACCAGCAGCACAAAAGGAGCAAACAATGGGTTGTCCAGGATCAGCATCACAGGAATTTAGCAACGAAAACGCAGGAGACACAAGCGGTAAACGCCCATCAGCACTTACTCATTGGCCTATCCAGCTCCACCTTGCATCACCACACGCACCACACTACGAAAAATCAGACCTGCTTCTTGCAGCAGACTGTGCAGCGTTTTCACATGGTGATTTCCACAAAGATTATATGACCGATAAAACTCTTGCAATCGCTTGTCCAAAATTGGATGAAGGTCAAGATAACTACATCGAAAAATTAAAGGTTATGATTGATGACGCACAGATTAACACCTTGACTGTTGCGATCATGCAAGTTCCTTGTTGTAATGGCCTTCTTGGTATTGCACAAGAAGCAGCATCACGTGCAACTCGCAAAATCCCTTTGAAACTTGTTGTATTGAGTCTTCAAGGTGATGTTCTTCGCGAAGAATGGGTTTAAAGAGGGTTATTTTCTCCTCTTATTCTCACTTCTAGTAGTACAGTTATTCACCCTCATTAACTTTTAATAAAATTAATGAGGGTATCTCTCTATTTAACTGCTGGACTAAATGCCGCTGCTGTCCCGCAGCGAACCCGAAGGCCAGTCAGGTTCACCCCTAAACCACTCAGGATCAAACCTTCACTCCATTGAGATTGGTATGCGAGTATCTATAATAGGTCTTCTACACACCCTTTTGTGGCTGAAAACATTTCACTCACAGATTACAACATTGTATATTCTTAAGATACCCCCCTTCAAAAACCCCATAAATAGGGTCATCTACTTTTGACTTCTCCCTATCTTACTATCTTTCAGATAAAATAGAACAGGGGTATACAATGCGTTTTTGGTTAGGTTTAATGGTCGTCGTTTCTTTGAGCTCATGTCTCAATTCTACTGATCCAGCGGAATCCTCCGACAGTTCATCAGCAGCAGTATTGAGTGGTGCCATTTCATTCACCTACACCGTACCTACAGCAAATGTCCCTTTTACCATTGACAGTATTTCCTGCACTATTAAGAATGACAATGCCGTTATTCCACTCAGTATTGTAAATCCACAGTTTAGTGGTGAGAATATACCCTTTGAGGCTTCTGCAAATGTGGGAGATAGTTTAATTATCGAAGTTGAACTCTGGAGAGGTGATACTCTTATTGCTACAACAGATGATTCAGCAATTATAGAAGCGTCTACCACCATTATTAGTGGTTCTATCGTCAATCACCTTCCTACTATTAACGCAGGTGCTGATCGCTCAATCTACATAAACAAAACATCAACCTTTAGAGATGCAACCGTCAATGAACCTGATGATGCCGGCTATTCCATATGGTGGAAATCTACCACTGATAGTGACTTTACGCAAAACTCCCTCACTAAGCTGTATAAAGCAATAGGAAGCGACACCATTGTACTCCTTGTTATTGATGGCTATGGTCACCGAGTTACCGACACCCTTATTGTTTCAATTATAGACTATGACTACAGCGTAGAAACTCCGGTCTCTTCGTCATCAAGTGTCATGATAGTTTCTTCTTCAACTGTTTCGTCATCATCAATACAGTCTTCATCATCTGTGGTACTCAGTTCTTCTTCTGCGGTAGCTGTTTCAAGTTCTTCTGTGGTTATGAGTTCTTCTGTTGCCCCGGTAACCTATGCACTTACTGTTGAGGGTGGCGCTGGAAGTGGTTCTTATCAAGCGGGTGAGGCTGTTGAGATTGTTGCCAATGCGAATGATAGTGGCGTTTGCTTTAAAGAGTGGAGTGGTGAAAATGTTCCTAACACAACCAATGATACGACTACAATTATTATGCCTGCTGCTGATAAAGCTGTGAGTGCATCTACTCATAGATGTTTTTTAATTACCTTTGATCATGATTATGGCTACTATGAAACGTACACTATGGATTGGGCTTCGAATATGTCCTTCGTTTGGCAAGATAAAAGCCCTTTGTCGCATTATCCAGATATAATTGAATGGCTCATTCCACCCATAGCATGGTATGCTGTACCAACGGTTACCTTACTTCCTAAAAATGCTTCTGGTGAATACATAACTGTCGTGTCAACTCCAATACAAGGAGCCAGTCCCGCGCTTCAAGACACCATTACAGCAAATCTCATGGTCGCTATGCCTATTGTAATTGTAGAACCTCCGAAGTTAGAGCCAGTACTCATTATCGATACTACAGCAGTTGGCCCATAATATTTATTCACATAGTGCTCTCTTAAGAGGGAGCACATATTGATGATAAGACCATCCATTAAATACCTCAATACATTATTTTTACAATACACACCATACGCACTACAAAGGGCCCCTCATGAAAGTACTGTATATCACACTCGTAATACTCCTCGCATCATGCATCAATGGAACTGATACGGCAAATGATTCGACGGACACTACATCAGATGAGACGGCACTGCTCTCTGGAACCACAGAGCTTGTCTATAGCGTCCCTACAGACGGTATACCGTTTACCATTGATAGCATATCGGTCATATTCTACAGAGGCCAAAGTATCACTCCATTTCAAAGCCCTGCACCAGCACTCAATACTGAGTTTTTAGAATATACAACACCACTCAATATTGGTGATACTGTAACGGTCTCTGCCGCTGTCTATAGAAATGACACACTCATTGCTGATGCCCTTGACTCTATTATTATTACCGAATTAACGCTCAGTTATACGGGTGCAGTCTTAAATCACCTCCCTATTGTATCTGCCGGTGCAGACCGATCGGTCTATGTAAATAATAAAGTGGTTTTTAATACCGCTGATGTGGTGGAAATTGATGATACCGAATTAAACCTCTGGTGGAAATCTGCATCAGATAGTGTGTTTTCACTGAGTTTTTTGGATAAGTATTATACAACTGCCAGTACCGATACTATTATCTTAAAAGCGGTTGATGGGTATGGGCATGCAGTATATGACACGCTATTGGTAATCATTAATGATTATGACATTGGTGACCTTTCATCAAGTAGTGCTGTTCCGACGGATGTAGTTAGTTCGAGTACAACGCTTTCGTCGAGCTCAGTTATGAGTTCTTCTGCGACAATCTCATCATCTGTTCAGGTGCTTTCATCGAGCTTGGTATCTTCTTCTACCGTAATGAGTTCATCGGAGGCTGTTGTTGTCAGTTCGAGTGTAGCTGTTGTTTCATCGAGTAGCACAGTAGTAAATTCTAGTTCTGTTGGTCCGGTGCTCTATGAATTGACGGTTGATGGTGGTACTGGGTCTGGCTTTTATGAGGCGGGAACGGTGGTTGATATTGTGGCGAATGCGAATGATACGGGGATGTGTTTTTATGAGTGGCTGGGCCATGAAGTTGCGGATGAAACAATCTCTACAACTACTTTAGTTATGCCTGCTTCGAATATTATTATTCTAAATGAGTTATTTAATTGCTGGGAATTAACAATTTTATATAATGATTCTCAGTATACTGACACAACTGTAACGCTATCATGGGGAGTTGAATATTATGTATATTGGGAACCACCTATGGATCCTAGGCTCGGCTGGACATGCATAGCTGATTGGTCACATCCTCATAATGGAGAATCCGAAAGTGTTTATAGCCCAAATTTAAACACAGATTCTTTATTTATTCAAACGCCCTTACTCTCAAGTACATACCATCACGGCAAAGATACCATCACTAAAGTTGGTGAAAGCTGTAAGTAACAATAAAACAACAGTAACATTAAATCTACAGTTCCCTATTTATCTTTATAGGCCAAAAGTAAACTTTAACTACTGGCCTATGAAAATACTTGCAAGGTCGCAGATGTTGCTGGAAGGGGCGCTGCACTTATTTTTTTCTTTCTTCTTATTCCTATACTTTTTCTTTATATATAGTTCCCGGGCGTCGGCCCTGGAGACGACCAGATCTTTTGGGTGCCCAAAAGACTGGACCTCTAAATGCGAGAGCATTTAGCATTTGCCAAAGGCAAACCCGAAGGGTGAGGAAGCAATGTTTACTGACGAATAAAAGGCACTCTGCTGAGAGCTTTATTACAAATGCTTTGTACATCTAGACCAGGTTACACTGCTCTGTAGCTATTGGTATTTCATTGGTTTCTTCATTTCTGAGCATAATAAATCATCGTGCCCATGGTTACGTTTTAACCTTTCAATTGTGTATGGGACAATCTGTACTACATAGTATTTTGATGCTATGCAAGGCCGCGGTTGTAATGTGAAATGTGCTTCGCACATGGGTAAACAATGTTCTGACGCAGAACTTTCTAAAGAATTCTGCGCCCGAACAATAGGGCTTTTGAAAGAGTCCTGATTGCTCCATATGCACTGTTGTTTATCTTTTGTATATTGAATTACAGTCAGGTAATCGAAATTGACAGGTAATCATTTTTTACACCAGCGTATTACGCTACAATTCCTTAGAATTTTCGATTATCTACCTCTAAATTACGATTCACACACCAATACAACCTTACCACGACTACTGAATCGTCTACCACTGCACTCCAATAAGTTACCACGCCACTCGAATTGTCTACCACGCCTAAACAGTTTCCCAAATACCTAAAGGACACTTCCATTATTGCTCTCGAGTAAGTTACCACGCCTCTCGAATAAGTTACCACGCCACTCGAATAAGTTACCACGCCACTCGAATTGTCTACCACCCCTAAACAGTTTCCCAAATATCTAAAGGAACCGAGAACCACGACCTCCGAGTCATGATTCTATACCATTGAAAAATTCTAGCACGCACTATTATTTTTTGATTCACGCCCACTAAATCGGCTACCACACGTGTTGAATCGCTACCAGTCTATACGAATCAAGATTCTATACCCCCATGCTCGGTCACAATGCGCAAATAATGTTCTACCACGAGTGAAGTGTTACCCTCCATTGCAGAATGCTTACCCCACACGCCACCAGACAAACCTTACACGCCAAAAATGTTTTTGATTCTTTAGGGGGGAATATCACTCTCTACCTCCCAATTGAGATTCTCACTACTTATGCCCGGCCATACTGCGCAAACAAAGGTCTACCACGAGTAAAGTTCTACCCAACATTACTGAATGGTTAGCCCACACGCCATTAGACAACCTTACCACGCGAGAAACCTTATGGATTCACTGGAATAGTAAATGCCTACGCCATACCAGTTGAGCTTCACGCCACTTATGCTTTGCTACATGCCTCAAATGCTTGCCATTTGGTCTAGCTGGAAAGGAAGTTCATTATTGCAAAAAGGAAATCGTTCTTTAATGATACGCTATAGCCCATAGGTAACCACCCGATGCTTACTAAAAGCAAGCAACAACATTATCCTAACGACTGTAAACTTTACGTTACACCTCCAACCAGCCCAACACATTTAGTATCTTAGTCTTTTTGTTTACCTCTCATTTGAGCACCTATGCTAAACCACAATTCAGATAACAAACTAGACCATAGAATATTCAACAAAGGCGCCTTTGCCGACTCCAATTCACCAATGCGCACAAGTGCTCCTTCAGGTGGAGGTGGTGGCTTTGGCGGATCTAGCGGCTCTAACAATTCCAGTGCCAGTAGCTCAAATCGTGCTTCTCAATCAGAGAGTCCCGACTCCGAGTCTGAAGAGAGCCCTGCACAGCCTCAAGAGGAGGAAGAGGAAGCGATTCAAGAACAATTGGTTACGTTAAGTAATCTTCAATTTATAGAACCTGAAACTGCGACCATGGATGGTGAAGTTGACTATGCTTTTGATATAGAATACCTCACCGATATGAAGCCCCCAAATTATACCATTGCAGGTACCTCGACCTATAAAGGGAATGAGACCGCCCTTCCGAATCCATCACTCTCTATTTCTGGTAATTCAGGTAAGGGCACCTTTAAACTCCCTATCAATAATGATCACTATATGGATCCCGAAAAAACTCCTGATGATAAAGTGACCTATACCTATAGTGTTACCTGTGATAAAGATAGCACCAGTGCCCAATGTGACACTCCTCTAGAACTTTCTTCACCAGAACTTGCAATCACTTTAATTGAAGTACTTGACACCTGTTTTTCTAACACAAGTCCTATCCCTGTTCTTGATAGTGACGGCATGCTCCTTAAAGCCATTGCTCAGTGTTACGCACATTTAGAAGAGTGGCCCGACAAGATAATTACCGTCTATGGACATTGTAAAAGCGACACCGCTGAACCCTATCCATTATCAGAAAAAAGGGCTACTGCGATTAAAGCCCTCATAGCAAACGATTCAAGCCTATGGGGTTCACTCTATAGTGACGTGCAGGTCGAAGACTATCAACAGCTTTTGACCGGACTCGCCGATCTTTTTTGGTGGCCCTGTGACCCTTTGGGAGTTGACAACACCCTAGGAGATAATACTCAATTTGCCATTAAAGGATTTCAGCAACAGTATTCCGAGCACTATAAACCCATCAAAGTAAGTGGCTCTATGAATACCGAGACTTGGGGCGCCTTCTGCACTGTTCTCTACACTATAGCACATACCTCATCTAAAAGCACCAAAGCTAAACCTCGTTTTTATGATACTGTTAAGGGCGTCTTCCCCTGTGGGTCTAACATCCCTATAGCAGATACGGGACAAACAGGTTTTACATCTACGACGGATGCCCGTCTTGAACTTCAGCTCCATGAATCACCCGTACCACCAACACTCCCCGCACCGAGTGATGCTATTACTGCTGCAGAGATCCCCTCCTATAATCCAGGCATTTGCGAGATGACTTTTCTTGATGCGTCTACTATAGAGCTGATTAAAGAGAGTGATGCACTCCCCTTTATTTGCGCCTACCTCCCTTGTGAAGGTTCTGATGCAGGAAATTTTATCATTATCCCAGAAGAAGATGCCGATCAATTTTTTAAAGATGCCGATGATTTTGAAATACCACTGATTGAAATAAATAAAGAACGAACAGAGCTCTTAGCTCAAGAAGAACCAGACCGAGAAAAACTTGAAGAGAACAAGAAAAAATTTACTGAACACCTAAAGATTAGTGCTAAACCTAAATTCGAAGAGCTCATTGTTATGAACCGCTTTAAGAAATTAGACAGCAAATACTATGGTAAACGTCAAATTAAATCTGATAAGATGAAAACCCATTGGAGACGCTTTAGCAGCAAACAAATTGAAAAGGAATTTGATACAGAGGTTAAGAAGATTCAGGGCGCTAAACCCAAAAAGATGAACGATTATGTGCAAGCAAAGGTAAAAAGCAACTGGTGGGCTCTTAAAAACGACAAGGGGCAGCCATACGAAGCCGTCTGGAAGGTGGGAGCAGACACTTTTGGCAAAGATAACGAACACTTTGATGCAGGCTATGAATATGCGGTTATGAGAGCTGCGGTTACCGCAGAAGTCGGTGCAGAGTTTGACCCTAAAGAGATGAAGCTCTCCGTATCAGCCAAAGGAGAGGCTACTGCATCTCTCATAGAAGGCAAGGTATATTTTAATGTCTCATTTCCGGATGAAAAGGGTTTCAACCTCATAGACACCCTCCATAAAGCACTTGATGACTCATATAAAGAAAAGGGTACCTATGACCCAGATAAGAGCAAGAATTTTGTTAAACGCGATGAGACCCTTTACCTTCTTATAAAACTGGAAGCAAGTCTCTATGGGTTTGTAGGTGCAAATGCAGCAATCTCACTCCCTGATGTGAATTTAAATTTTGCCAACGTGACGTCGACCGATGATAAGCCCAAAGGGCGTCTTGCATCAGGAGACGCACCCAAAGCATGTGCAACCGTTGGCGTTGAAGCCTTTGCTGGCGCCCAGGGTACTATTGATTTTACTACACAACTTAATTGGAGTAAGACATTAGGCGGAACATTTAAGAATATTTGTAAGGCCGGTGGTGCACTTACCGGTCGTGCCGGAATTGGTGTACAGGCCTTTGCAAAGTTTAGTTATGAAAACGGTAAGATCGTTTTTACTGCCAAAGCAAACCTGGTTGTTGGACTTGGTGGTGGCGGTGCTCTTATATATGAGCTTAATTTTAATGAAGGCATTAAAATGATCTCACATCTCATGAGATGTTTTAATTACCATAATGCTTTTGAAATTGCTGATGACTTGTTTGAATTGTATCTTAAAGCCATATTTATCCAAGTATATGGTTTAGCTAAAGGTGTTGAGTTAGTGGTCGATACAGTAGAAGAATGGTTTGATGACCTTTTTGATAGTGACTTAAATGAACGAATTCAAAAACTTACTACAACCCCAATCATTCTGCACCAAGCACCTCCTGAAATACTGGGTCCCATTATTGGTGAAATTATCAACAGAAAAGCCCATAGTAGTCAAGATTATGAAAATATTTTATCTATGCTAGAACAATCTAAAGCCGGTTTAATCCCTGGTACAAAGAACCACGAACTTGGTTGGATTATAAGATATTCTTGTATAAAGGATGGATTTTGGAAGGATACAACTGCCGATATAATTAAAAAGGATGACGCTTCTAGAATCAAATATCTACAAGAAGGTAACAATAATATTAAAATGTATTTTTCCCACTCATCAGTGACCACAACACAGAAAACCAGACTTGAGGCATTATTATGAATCTAATCATTTTCATTCTATTCATTTCATTTACATTTTTATCAGCCAAAACTGATACAACATTTTTTTCAAATGGCAAAATTGAAAGTATCATTCATTTTGATCAAAATAATCAAGAAAATGGAACATCTTTGTTTTGGAATGCACACGGAACCCTCATCCATAAACGAGAGCTCAAAAATGGAAAGACGAATGGAGTATTTGCAAATTACTATGACACAGGAAAGACAAGCCGTGAAGAACACTATACAATGGGAAAACTAGATGGCTGGTCAATATCATGGGATGAGCAAAGCCATACTAAAGACAGCACTCTTTATATAGATGGAAACAGAGTAGAAGAGTTTCTTTTCTACCCTTCTACAAAACAAATCAATTCACACACACTCTTTGTACACAAGAATTCTTATTCGTATATAACTATGCAAGACCGATTTCTTAAAAGTGGAGAAATACTGAGCCAAATTCGCAGTGGTAATGGTATTGAAAAATATAAACGTAACAATGAAACAAAACTCAGAAATGTAAAGCTCTTTAAAGGTGGAAAAAAAGAAGGAAAATCAATACGAGACAAATCTCATCCTCTATTTAACCTAAATCCACTCCCCAAGAAAGATATCCTTCCGTGGGATATAGAGAAGTATGGGCATTTAAAAAATTAAATCCATCATACAACTTGAGGACACAACTGGTACAGCCGTAATATCTATACAGCACAAGCTCTACAAACAAAAAAGCTCACCCTAAGGGCAAGCTTCAAACTACAATACAATCGTTCCTACTTCAGATCCACCTCCTCTGTGTGCACTACTCACATCGCACCCCATTCCAACTCTTATCACCACACCAACCATCATGCTCCCAATCATCTTCACCACTCCATTTATAGTAGCGAAAATAGTGGTACTCAGTCTGAACCTTTATCCCCGTGAGGTAATCATCATCAGGACTTCCACTTAAGCTTTCATGACCCATCCAAAAGTTAAAAATGGCATAGAGTGGTTCTGTAGGAATAAGGTGTGCCTCAGTCACTCTGCGCACTTCAATGTCATTGATAATCCATGCCACATACTCTGAAGTCCACTCAATAACAAAATCATTATCCTCTTGATGATTAATGGGTGAAATGTCATGTGAGTCTAATTCACTATTAAAGGCGATATCAGACCAGAGTGCTGCTCCCCCATCTTTATCTATGAGGAGATTGGTTGTTGATTGACCAGGCACTGTAGACATGAGTTCAATATCAATCTCTAACCACTGCTCATCACGAGGAACATTAAAGAGAAAAAAGGTAGAGAGGTAGTGTTCTGCATCCGGCGCTTTGATGGTTGTTTCAAAACGGCCATATTTATACATCTTGAGTGAACGAAGCTCCCCTGAGGACCAGTACTTAGAACCATCTTGCCCTGGTATCGGTGATTCTCCATTCGGCGCCGCAAGTCTTCGTTGGCCCCAACAGGTGCGATCAGGCACATACTCTTTAGTCATAATAAGTTTGAGTACGCCGTCTGACACATCCACACCACTGGGCTGAAACATTGTTTTATTATCATCCCAACTGCCATCACTGATTTCCCAATAGTCAAGATCGAGATTATCAAATTCATCTTCATAGACAAGGGTAAACTCACCTTTCACGACCGGTTCAGTACTTGATGATTCTTGTACCGATGACGAAGACTCTGAAGATGAAACTTCAGATGAGAGTATTGATGAACTTTCACCCCTTGATTGTTCACTACTTGAGCTTTCACTCCTTGAACTACTGAAGTCACTACTCATTGCACTACTCTCTGATGATGATTCCTCGTTCGATGAGGATTCAATATTCGATAAGGGCCCCTCATCATCTTCAGAGGAAGAAATTACATGACGCCCATCTGATGACTCATCAGGTAACACTGCAGATTCAACGGTATTTGGGTCAATGCTAAAACAGCCGTTGACTGCTAAGAGCAAAGAGAGACAGAGAAATAAGGGGATTAAGTTTTTGATTACCATAGGTATGTTCTCCTGTGTAAACCTCATGTGATATTGCGTCATCGCACGAGGTTATGATTGTGTTAGTGTGCCTGTTCTTATTAAAAAGATATATTCTCACAAACTTTGAGGGGAAGCAAGTTATTACTTGAAGTAACAACAGCCCACGAGGCCTCATAAACACTAGACTGAAACGTATTTCTTTCTTTTAGTAAAATAAAGAACGTAGTGATTGCACCTTTTTTAACCTATGTATTATACAGAGCAACACACCACTGCCGTATCTTCCTTTTATAAGAGTGCCACTATGAAAATAATACACTACACACTTACCGCCCTCTCCTGCCTGTCTTTGCTCCACTGCACCGAACCAGGAGACCCGTATCAACTTGAACCTATTGATCAAAAATTATTAATGACACAAGACAGCATTGTGCCTATGCCTATGAATGTGAACCACTATTATATTCCTGAAGGATGGGTTGGTGATGTCTATAGTGTTAATGTTTCCATTGATTCATTGCGCACCTTAGAAGAGAGTGACCTCCATTCTGCTTCATTATTAAAAGGTGAATGCGTAAGCGACTCTCACTACACAGAAAGCGAACAATCAAAAAGCTGCTATACCATTGAATACAATCAGGCGATTGAAGAAGAGGAAGATCGTTACTTTGGTATGCACTGGCTTGATCGTTTTAACTGGGGCGAAAACTCAACGCGCTTTTATGTTTCAAAACGAGCTCAAAAAGTAACTGCATGGATACGCGCCTATGAACCCGATGAAACGGATTCTATAAAAGTTATTATCGGAAGTGCAAACTCAGACATTTGGTCGCACAACGCCAAGAAGACCGTTGTTCAAATGACCGACACTTGGGAAAAATATGAGTTTAAGCTCTCAGGTTTTTCACAGTGTGACTTTTTATCCACCCAAGAGATTAAACCTCCTATTTACACCGCAAAGGATTGTGATGACGCCATGCAAGCGCGACCGCTCATTAATGCCTTTGCCTGGTATACCCGCGCAGGAATCCCTGTTGGTGACTATCATCTCAAAGTGAGTATTGATAGTATATCGTGGAGTGCAGAACCTATGATTGGCGAAGACCCAGAGTTTAACATTATCACCGGCATGGAGGAGTAATCATGATTTCTATTTCTAAAATTGCATCGAGTATCATTATCCTCACCATCGGATCATCAATCGCTTGGTCAAATTCATTTTCGTGCTATGGAGAGGCCGAAGGTATTCTCATGAGTGCCGACCTCAATGATGCTGAAGTATTTGTTGATGCCCAACTCGCTAATGAATCAACTCTTATAGGTCAACAGCACTGCGTTGTAGCCGAGCTCATGAAACGATTAGGAGACTCTCGTGCAGAAGACCATTATAAAAAAGCAATCGCACTCGACCCACAAGAACCCGGTTGGGAATTATGGTATGCGAATTATCTGACTCAAGTACGAGGCTCTATGGTTCCCCTTCGTGAACAAGGAAAATTACACTACCTCCGGGCAATCGAAAAACTCAAACTAAAATATGACGGGAGATTAGATTCACTTTCTGAAGTCGACACGAATCTCTATAGTTGGATACAGAGAGGATATAGTAAAATGTATCAAGAGGATGGACTCCCTATAACCCCATGGTCGTGGCCTGCACGCTACGAAACCCTCGACGCATCAGACTATTACCTCCCCGAACTTTTTCTTACCTATACGGGCCGATACACTCGTGGGCTCAGTGAATTTGATCGCCCCGACTTTGCCCGCTCACGAGCCAGTGAAGCGATCTGGGTGCGGGATGCCGAGTGGCGTGACCTCCTCTTTGATGATGACGTTAAACGTATCGCAACTCACGATAATGGTTCGGATATTTATAACACCATGGTGAGACTCCGCCTCCGTCATCCTCTCCTTACTTTCGAGGCTTATGCTAAAAAGATGGATATCGATGATGGTATGGTGGCCAGCTCTATGCTTTTTAATAGTGACAACCCAAATCACGCGGTCAATGGGTGGAGTGATTTTGCGACCATACAGGTGTTGAATGTTGGCGCCAGTGCACAGCGATCGTTTAACCTCTACCCACTCATAGATGTGCATTGGGAGGTTGGTGTCAGCTCACAGCTCAATAGTGGCTTTATGGAATGGTACCCTGATCAACAAGGAGCCGCCAATCAAATTGATAGTAAAATGAAGCTATCACGTTTTATTGGCCCAGACAAACTCATGCTCGACCTCTTCTATATGAATATGAACATTCAGGACTACACCTACCCTACACGAGTACTCTACGATGGGAATACTGCTGGACGAACCCTTATTAAACCGAGTATCACTTTAGAACGTGATCGGTATATGGCCGCGATCAAACTTGATTATGCGATCTATCGCCCCATACGACTTCCTTTTATGAGTAAGGCGCACTACACACGTGGTTGGCATTTTTATGGAGGCATGATGTTCGATTCCGAAAAGTGGTGGGGTGTTGACCCCAAAACTCATGGTGCACTGAGCATGGTGGACAGAACAATGCGTGCCCTTGACTCATTAAGTAATGACAGCACGACACTCACCATTAGACAGATGGAAGAGATGCAGCATATGAAAACACGTATCGACACCGCAGAGAGCGTTATACGCGACAGTTTACAGCTATCCTATACCAGCTCAATTGACTCTTCTCGGGCAAAGGTGCAAAACACCGACCTTTTTATTGGAACACACATTAAAGGCATAGGCAATTTTGACCTACAGCTCCAATACAGTTACTTCTATACCAAACCCTATGCTCATGATCCATACCTTGGCATAAAAAAGGAATCTCTCCACTATGCACAGTTCTTTAGCCATATTCTCTATAGAATTATCGATGAAGATGTGGTACCGGGCATGCCCGATTACTCATTTATCTCACCTATCTTTCTTCAGCTGAGCCTCCCCTTTTCCTATGACTATGCTATTGTAGGGCCTAAAGGCTATGAAAAAACGTTTGATACGGTGAAAGCCCAAGTAGAGATGCAGGCGAAATTTCTTATTAATCCACTCGGTGCCTATTTTATCGTTACCGGCGGTGGTGGCTACCAGTATTACCATACCCTAAAAACAGGATTTACACTTTTTAGTGGGAGCGTGAATATGGGATGGAAGTTTTAACATTTCCAATTGAGAAACATGACTCTATAATGAGAAAGTGTTCACCTGAAGGCTCACCTAGACTAGATGAGTCTTCAGTTACGTAAAGTCCATGCCTATTAATCCTCAAAAAACTCTATTATATCACTCCCCCCCAACCCAACTGCACTACCCCATTATATTACCCCATTGTGGTTTATTTATAGGACTTAATAACGATATGTGATATACTATACATATAAGCACGGGTACAGACGGGCTATAAATGAGGGGGTAGTATGCCACTATTTCTAATCAAAAGTACACTCATTAAGGCAAGTGCTCTGTTCGTGTTTCTTTTGCCAATATTCTCACATAGTAACGAAAGCGACCCCTATTCAGACCTTTTTGATATGTCAATAGTTGAACTCATGCAACAGAAAGTGACGGTACAAAAACGAGAAGAGAGCATCAGTTCAGTACCCGTATCAGTAACACTTCTCACCTCACATGACATAGAGAATGCAGATATTCAAAATGTATCTGCACTTGAGCTTCTTGCTCCAGGAGTGCGCTATGGAGAATCGGGTTCTGATGCGCGCCTCTCTATTCGTGGTACCCGCACCAATGACATTAGAACAGGCAGTGCCCAAGTAGTAGGAGTCTTTATTGACGGGGTCTATATTCCGTCAACAACACAGGCTCTTTCTCAATTTTTAGATGTAGAACGCATAGAAGTGGTCCGTGGCCCTCAAGGCCTCCTCTATGGGAGGAACACCTTTGGGGGTGCAATCAATGTCATCTCCCACGCCCCCTCAGACTCTTTAGAATCGAAGGCACAGATAACCATTGGCGACTACAATCGAAGAAGAGTGGAAGCGATGATCAATATACCCATGAATCAACTCTTTCAATTGAGAATTGCAGGTATGAGTGAAGAACATGATGGATATGTTAAAAACCTCCACCCCGGAAAAGGTGATGGCCTGAAAGATGAAAACCAATGGCTCCTTAAATCTGCACTTCGTTTTAAACTGAATCATACCTTTGAAGCCATTACACGAGTACAGTATTCGAAACAAGATAAAAATGGCAATGGAGACTTTGGCTATATGGTTCTCGGCTCTGTCATTAATCCCACCACAGGTCTTACCGATCTCAAGGGTGATTTTGTAAAAACAAACCCTCGTAATGGAACCTTTGGGAGCACTCCCGATAAGGGCCCCTACGAAATTTACCGAGACTATCCAAACAATCAAAAAACAGAAGTGATCCACACCAACATCACAATAAACGCCTCATTTGATTATGTCACACTCAAATCCATATCAGCGTATAACAATTTTTCCGTTGATCAATGGGTCGACGGGGATTTAAGCGATAAATCGTTTGCTGCTGTCGGGACTCCATCTCATTCAGTAGATTACTTTCAAGAGTTTCAAATACTCTCAACTGAAAAGAGCCCTTTAGAATGGTTCTTAGGATCATATACTCAATATTCAAATATGGGTGATAGAGACAAACGGTATGGAGCCTATATCTACGATGAGCTCCTCACCACAACCAATCATGACAACAATGCAACGACCCCAACCCAAGTAACAGACATCCTTGCACCAGGATACGAATGGGCAACAGTCAGCGAAACGCAACTCACCATACTTTCACTCTTTGGTCAGGTTGGCTATACCTTCGACAACACCATCCACCTGTCAGGTGGTATGAGATTTAATCGAGAAACTCGAGAAGTAGGCGCATGGTACTTGCCCATGAGCTGGTCTCCTACCCTTACTAAAGTCGATAGTAACGAAAACACATGGAACAACCTCACCTGGCAAGGGACCATCGATTATACATTCTCAAACAACGCACTCCTCTATTTCTCTGCATCGGCAGGATTTAGGACCGGTGGCTTTAATGAGTCAAATGACCCTAAGCCAACATTTGATGAAGAGACGGTGACAGCCTATGAGTTAGGATATAAAACAACACTATTCGACCACACGCTTAATCTCAATCTGGCGACCTTTTACAACCGGTACAGAGATATGCAAAGCCAAGAGCTCGTTACCGTTGATCAAACCGTAGTACCTTTTACAGCCAATGCAGGAGCTATTGACGCAGCAGGACTGGAAGCCGAGCTCGACTGGATTCCCACTACAAACTGGAATATTGGTGTAACAGTTGCATTCCTCAATGCTGAATTTGGAGATTACATTGTTTCAAACCCCTTTGAGCAAAAAGACTCTACCAGTACACATCCAGGATATTTTAATTTGAACGGGAGCAGTGTTCCTCTTTCACCTACTTTATCAAGTTCCATTCAAATCAGTTATAAATATACCTTTCAGAATGGGTTTGCTCTGATACCGTATCTTCAAACTTATTACTCAAGTAGCTTTTGGACCAATGATATTAATGCACCGGGTACCGAACAAGAAGCCTATACTAAAAGTGATTTGAGGCTTTCACTGGTAAGTCCTCAAAAGAATATAGCACTGCAATTCTATATGAAGAATATCGAAAATACCGCAGTGCTCAATAGAACCATTATCAGTACCTCGGGACGATCACATATTTGGGCTAATTATCAAGACCCACGGACTATGGGACTGACGGTTAAGATGAGTTATTAACACTCAACAATTATTAAATAAAAAAAAGCGGTTCTTCCTTAAGAAAGAACCGCTATGTATGTTAAATTTTAGATAGCATCACTCAGCATCAATCGCAGCCATCGCTTCCATATCACCAACCGACATAATTTTATTAATATCAAGAAGCATAATCACTCGGGAGTTTATTTTTGCAACTGACGTAATAAATTCAACAGAAATCCCCTCTCCAAAAGTCGGGGTTTCCTGAAGCTGACTCTCACTAATGTAGAGCACTTCAGATACACTATCGATTAGGAAGCCCATTACCACTTCACCACGAGCAGCCCCGACTTGTACCACAACGATACAGGTGTTATCTGTATTTTCAACAGAATCCATTGAAAACTTAGCACGCAATTCTACAATAGGAATGACACTCCCTCGCAGATTAATCACCCCTTTAATGTATTCTGGTGTATGGGGTATCGGTGTAATTTTTTGTTGCTGAATAATGCGCTGTACTTTTAGAATTGAGACACCATACTCTTCGGTTCCCAATTTAAAAGTGAGGTATTTACCTTCAGCGCTCTCAACTAATCTATCCACTATGGTTGATTCTTTACTAGTCATATGTTCCCTCCCTTAGAAAGACTTCAAATCAGAGTCATCATCCATGCGAAAATCGTTATTTACCTCGTATGAGTGATTGGTAACCTGCTGAGCAGTATGAGTAAGTTGTAGTGGAGTCTGAGTAGCCACACCATTAGTCCCCCGTACAATTTTAATAACTTCATTGACCATACTATTCATTTCACTCGCTTGCGACGCACTCTCTTCTGACACCGCTGAGTTTTCTTGAATAACTTTATCCATATTACTCACCGTCATATTGAGCTGATTAATACCCTCAGCCTGTTCTGTACTTGCTGCAGCAACTTCTGCTATGAGTGAATTAACTTTATCGACAGACTCACTAACACTCTCTAATAGACCATCAACTTCAGTCGCAGCAGCAACACCATTATCAGCATTGATCTGAGACTTTTCAATGAGAACGGTGGTATCATTTGCAGCCTCTGCACTCCGCTGAGCAAGATTCCGAACCTCTTCGGCCACAACAGCAAATCCTTTACCCGCATCACCGGCTCGGGCTGCTTCAACTGCCGCATTGAGGGCAAGTAAATTTGTTTGAAAGGCAATCTCATTAATATTTTTTACAATTTTTGCCGTTTCGTCACTCGATGCCTTGATTTCAGTAACTGCTGAAGCCATTTTTTTCATAGCATCACGACTGGTGTTCGTTGTGGTACTCGCACTGATAGATAGATCTTTAGCCTTCTTGGTATTATCAGCATTTTGTGTCGTCATTGAAGCCAGCTCTTCTAGAGTACTCGAGATCTCTTCTACTGCTGCGGCTTGTTGTGTTGCGCCCGTTGCGATATTTTGACTCGCACTATTAACCTCTGTAGCCGAGCTCGATAGAGAATCAATAATTCTATTAAACTGATTTTTTACTCCCGTCAACTCAACAGTACTGAGCCCTTGTAATCCTTGGAATATACTTTTAAAAGAAGTCACAATACCCCCTGCTATAAGCAACAATACAATCACGCATGCCGCTATTGTAACAAGAGACCCAATAATCGTAACCGTCTGGGCCGTTGAACCAGTCGACTCAGCATCTGCTTGACGAGCCCCCATCAACGTTTCTTCACGTTCTATAAACGTATGTACTTGCCCACGAAACTTATCAAAATATTTTTTCCCTCGCGCTTCACCAATAAGAGCGGCCATATCATTCATCGACTTCGCCTCACCAATTTGTCTCCGGAGTACAATATTTGGCTCGGTGACATTTTTTTGCCAATCACTGATAATACCTTCAATCTCGGTGAGTAATGACACCTGAGCCGGGTTATCACTCACCGACCGTTTAAGTTTTGTAATTGTTGCAGTAAAACCTGTTTTACCATTATTATAGGGATCTAAAAATGACTCTTTACCCGCAAGCATATAGCCACGCATTCCCGTTTCCATATTAACTGCTTCACCAAGAATAAGGTCTGCTTGTTCTATCACTTCATAGGTATGATTTACCCAATTTGCATTTTTCCGAATTACAGCAACATTGTTAGATTTATTAACCGCTGCTTGCCGCTTGCCTATTAATTTCTTTTCTCGACTCACAAAGAGCGCTATCTTTTCTCTAAAGGCATCAAAATACTGTTTTCCTTTCTCTTCTCTAATAAGGTCTCTCACATCATCCATCGATTTAGAATCACGTATTTGTTTCCTCAGTGCAATGGTAGGCTCAGTTACCTTATTTTGCCACTCACCAATATTCTCATCTATCTCATTTAAGAGTTGTACTTGGGCAGGATTATCACTCACGGTTTGTTTAAGCTCTTTCACCCGTACTTGAAAGGCGTTTTTACCGCCAACGTAGGGATCAAGAAACCCATCTTTACCTGCAAGGAGAAAGCCACGCATCCCAGTCTCCATATCGACAGCTGCTGCTTCTATATCCATTGCCTTTTGAATAACATTATGAGTATGATCGACCATCTTATTACTGGTCAGGAGTGAACTGATACTCCCAAACACCACTATTGATAGCACAACTAATAATAAAAGTGGACTCCCGACACCGGCAACCATTTTAACTTTTAAGCTTACATTCTTAAACATACAATCTCCTTGTTTGTAACGATCATATCCTAAAACACTGCAATAAACCAGTAAATAATTCCATATGTATGCTTACATCCAAATGATTATTAAAACTACCTGAATTCAGGTAGTTTTAAGTGCGCCCCATGTATCCCATAGAAAAATATGCCACTAAAACCCCTAGCAAGTAGTATGATACACTATCAAATAGCACAACCACAAACCGTTCATTTAAAACCCATAAAAATCAACAGAAGTCAATAAAAAAAATGTGTTTTTTATTTATCACAACCTATAAACTTGTATCAACATTTTATCCCCCATAAAATAGTTGTGATCCAATAAACTTTCCCTTTTTTATGTACAGTCCTTCCACTAATTATTACACTCAGAAGAGTAGAGGAGAACATATGCAATTTACACCACAGCATAAAGAGACAATTTTATCAGCACTCACCCTAATGAGTAGAAACGAGGCGAGCGCTGGAGACTTTATAGAACTTAAGCATAAACTTCTCGATACCAACCTCTATAATGAAGTTACCCAAGAGCTTATGTTCACTGATAAAGAGCTGTATCTCGTACAGACAGCCCTCCAGTCACTTCATGAAGTGTACAACAAGCCATTCTATAAGAGTGCACCACAACTTCCCCTCATACAAGATCTCATTGATTGGTACTTAGTAAGTATTGATTAAACAGAAGGACGAATACTTCCATCATTGGGGTATATTGCATGGAGCTCAAGCATGCGCTCGAAACGGGCAAACCGATCAAAGATTTGATTTAACTCTTGGGTAAAGCTCGCAACATTATCTTCCAACAGATCTTTTTCACTAATAGCGAGTAATCGTTCTCTACTTTGAAGTAAGTGTCTTTCGAGACGTTTAAAAATTTCCTTTTCAAACACTGAAGCTATTTCGTTCGATTTCTGATCGATACGCTCTGACAAGAGCAATGCTTTGTGCCATTTTTTAATATAGTCTGATTTTGCTACAGTATGCTTCATAGTTTAATGGTACCCTATAACTCAGCAACAAACCATACTTATAGTTGGGTAAGACCACCCCACGGTATCCAAATCCCCAAAGAGCTCATACTGTTCAATAAAAAAAGGCTATCTTATTACAGATAGCCTTTCCATAGTCCCTATTTGTGTATTTGGATAATTATTATTGTGGCACTTCTGAGCCAGAACCAATAATAACCCAACCATAGCGCATAGAAGTAACAGGAGTACTTGCACCAAGACACACCATTACACGATCGGTAAGTGAGTAATGACCAGTACGTGATACAATTACTTTACCTACGATATCTTCGGTACAGTTTTCTAGAGGCGAACCACCAGAAGTATTGTCAAATTTTGAAAGCGTAAGAGACTGAGCAGTGAGGTTTGGCGCTGCACTCTCTGTATATACTTCAACTTCATAGAGTGAAAACCCATACTGAGTTGCTCTCTCTACCAGAATAACTTTCATAAAACGATAGTCACCAAAATCTTGAACAATTTCATCAATCCCACCATCACCATTTGCATTAGTGTGTGAAATACCTGTGGTCCAGTTGTATTGATCATGTGAAAATTGAAGTTTATAATAAGTTGCATGAGCAGCCTCCCATTTGAGTACTACTTTTTGAATATCAGTTGTTTCACCAAGGTCAACAACTAATTCTTGATTGTTTTGAAATACAGAAGCCCAACGACTCGCATCATCACCATCAGTAAGATTAGATGCTTCGTAAAGATATGATTCTGTTGATGACGCAATAACCGTTGCCCCACCTGAAACAAGTTCAAAGTTTTGTGCTGAAGTAACAGTCGCTGCAAGTGCAAGAGTAATTGCTGCTGTTTTTAAAGTCGTTAATAATGTCATAGGTATTTTCCTTTGTGGTTTATTTTGAGTCTAACGCTCAACTAAAATGAATGATACGAAATAGATTTATTTCTAAAAAGGAGCGACCACTCAATCACTTTCTTTACCGTTCCTATAGCGTACTTGAATGTACCTATATCGTACTCGGATGTACCAAAAGCGTACTCAAAAATTGCAATACCAGAATTCAGGTATATTACAAAATATTACTACCTGAATTCTGGTAGTCTACCACACACCTTATGTAACCTACTGTAAAAGAGATCCAAAAGACTCAAACCAATACTTAATTTTGTTTACCAAGTAAAAACATAATAGTATATCTATCCATAGAGTAGTTGAGAGGGACTGCTCTTCTTAACCATTTACTACTAATCAGCCACACCCTATGCTTAGACTTCCCTCTGACTATAGGTGGCTGATTTTTTAATGGATAATTGTTAACATGATTTTTCTCGAGGCTCTTCTAACGCTTGATCAACAACTTTGCTAAGCTAAACTAAAACATTCAACACGCCAAACAACCAAAAAAAAAACTCTCCCGAGTTTCTGTAAGCACAATGTTCAAGATGAAAGAGGTTTGAAGCATTACACTCTTTTCGGTTTGTTAGCAGACAATTGACCGAAACGAATTACTCGGGAAGAGTTTCATTTAAATATATACTCTCGGAGCGAAAGAGAAAGAGACAATGATTACTTTTAGGCCATTTCAGGTCAAAATACCTGAATTCAGGTATAGGTTTACATCAAAAAACTATACTCATTGAGTGTGTAGACAAGGGTATTTTAATGAATCGTTGGAGTTTCTTCGAGTTCTCGTATAATCATCTCAAGGATATATTTTTTGTCACTTATGCCATAACCATCCCACCGCCTTAATATCTCTCCTTTAGGGTTACAGATTAAGAGAGTCGGCATTCCTTTAATATTAAGCGATTTGGCACTTGCCTTAAGGGAATCATGCACCAGAATGGTGTTCACTCCTACTGGGCGATAAAAAGACTGTGCACTCTCATATGACTCATCAATACTGATTGCAAATACTCCGACAGACCTACTACTCAAAGAGTCAACACTCGGAAGTGCCACGCGACAGGGTACGCACCATGAGGCCCAAAATTCTATGACAATAAGGTCTCCTGGTACCTGCTGAGGAGCAGTAGCCCCCTTTGAATGAAGTCGTGTAAATTGATCGTTCCAGAAAGGTACTGTTTCAATCTCTGCAAATAGAAGACCCCCATTCCACAATACCACCAATAGGATACTTTTTAAAAAGACTCTACTCACTACTTCGCACCCCATATTTATCCGAATGACACTGAGATAAATATAACAACTGATAGTGCATCTCTGCAAAGAGGACTATTCAAACCGAAGATCTGGTCTACGATAATAAACAAAATATTATTATTTCTAAATATAAATATGGTCTTTTAATATTCTTTATGAGATACTTGCCATACCCCAGTAGGTAGGCCCATCCCCAAACGAGCCTACCACTATATAATAGCCCGGTGTCGTTTTGCCCTCATATAAAACCACCGGGCTGTTTTTTAAAAGAGATCAGATAAAGCACCATCTTCGATATCCTGCAAAGAAAGAGCCTTACTCCAAAGATATCCTTGTCCATACCCACAGCCATAGAGCTTCAAAGCGTCAAGCTGTTCTTTAGTCTCAACCCCCTCGGCTACAACGAGGAGATTGAGCTTTTCTGCAATATAAACCATAGCCTGCACCATAGCTCCAGAACTTTCATCATTGGGGTTGGGAATATGATCAATAAAACTTTTATCAATTTTTAAAATATCAATATCGAGGCTATTGAGATAACTCAGAGAGCTAAAGCCCGTTCCAAAATCGTCAAGGGAGACGGTACACCCCATTTTTCTTAATTGAGACACTACCAATTGGGTCAATTCAAAATCTTTTATCAAAGCTGTTTCGGTAATTTCAAATTCAATAGCCTCCACTGGGATCTTCGTTAACCGAATAATATTTTCCACACATTCAAGGAAGTTTCTGGAGTCTATCTGACGAGGGGAGAGATTAATTGAAACAGAACAATCAGGAAAGAGTGCTCTGAGCCGGTGTGCCCCAACACATGCTTCTTGTATAACCCATTCACCAATATCTTCAATGAGGCCGATTTCTTCGGCAAGAGGTATAAATTGATCGGGTGGAACTGAACCAATGGTAGTACTGGTCCATCGAATGAGTGCTTCAAAGCCATAAATGTGCCGCTGCTCAATATCGATTTTTGGCTGGTAATACAGTTCAAATTCCTTATTGCTCAAAGCTATTTTGAGCGCCTTTTCAATCTCTTGTTTTCGTTCCACTTCACTATTCATTTTCTCAGCAAAAAACTTCACAATACCCCTACCACTCTCCTTGGCATTGTACATTGCAATATCTGCTTTTTTAAAAAGCTCCTCTTGCGCTATTCCATCAACAGGATATATTACCACTCCAATACTCACCCCTATTTCTATAGTGTTATTTTTAATCGAAAAAGGCATCCCCAGAATATCCACTATAGACTGAGCAGTCTGTTGTACATCGTTCGAATTGGTCACTTCATTGAGCAACACTACAAACTCATCCCCCCCAAGGCGTGCTGCGGTATCTTCCTCTTCCAAGCATGTTATAATACGCTCTGACACCTGTTTTAAGAGAACATCACCTGCATCATGCCCCAATGTATCATTGACCGCTTTAAAACGATCAAGGTCAAGAAAGAGTAGGGCAAAAAAGCGCTGATGTTGGTGGCTTTGATGAATAGCAGCCGCAACCTTATCAAGGAGCAGTGCTCGATTGGAGAGACCAGTGAGCTGATCAAAAAAGGCCATATCCTCAAGCTTCTTCTCTAACTGCTTTTGAGTACTAATATCCTTTGAAACTCCAATATAATTTGTCGTTTTACCCCGAGAGTTTTTTATTGCCGAAATGGTAAGGTTCCGCGGGTAAACCTCGCCATTTTTCCGTGTATCCCACAACTCCCCACTCCAATAACCTTTGGTCAAAACACTGTTCCACAGAGCAAAATAAAATCCTGCATTGTGTTGACCCGACTGAACAATACTCGGGTTTTTCTCCAATATTTCTTCACGGTCGAACCCCGTCATTTCTTCATAAGCTTTATTGATGTTCACAATTTTATATTTTTTATCGGTAATCACAATGGCATCACCGGCATGTGAGAAGACATTCTGTGCAAGATTGCTCTCTCGTTTTGCCTCCTCCTCGGCAGAAACATCTCTAAAAATAAAAAGATGTTGACTTTCACTATATTGGTCATCATCTAAGTGCTGATAACTAATTTCTACAGGGATCTTTGAGCCATCTGTGAGTTTAATTTGAGACTTTATTGGCCTGGTGCACCGTTCATGAGCGACAATATACTCTTGAAAGTTACTAATATCCCCATCACAGTCTTCAATAATGCCATCTTTTAAAATGAAGAAATCGAACATTTTTTTTTCACCAACGAGACTATAGGACTCCCCTTTGAGAAGTGTTTCAGCATAGCTATTAACACTAACGATCACCCCCTGTTCATTGGTAGAAACAACGCCTTGCGATATCGTATCAATAATTCGCTGAGTACTCTCTCTCATTGCCTGAAGTTCTATGGAGTTCACGTCCATCATTTTATGAGATGTTTCTAGCTCATCAATCATAATATTAAACACCCGTTGCAATACCCCTATTTCATCATCATGAATATTTCCCGCTACTTTTGTAAAATCCCCTCGAGCAACATTCCGAGAGTGAGCAATTAAGACATTAATTCGCTTAAATATGAGAAATTGTAGTAGAAAATAGAGGCTACTCACGCAAAACACACTGAGTACACCATAGGCGATATAGAATAACGTTACATCTGATCCACTTTTAAACAGTAACGACAACCCGATGCCCCCACTCAAGGCAAACAGAACAAACAATACTATAAATATCCCTTTGATACTTTTCATCAAATAGTATTAACCTCACACTATACTCAACCATTGTATCATACAATGGGAGTAAGGTCAGACAGAAAAAGAGTCAAATTGAGTAATTTGGGATAATTATTATGGGTTCCAAATAATTACTTTCTAACAGCGTTCTCTTAAACCGCTAGAGAATAAGCAGTTCCCCACTCCTTGAGGGCCTCTTTAAACTGCTTTCCTATTTCGCAATCAATCGGAGCTTCAGCTGCAATTTCATTAAAGGTAATAATACCTGATTCAATACCACCCGATGGTGAAGCCTGAATACGTAATTTATTAGTTTTCCGCGATACAGTGGGAACTCTATACTCACCTTCTCCTACCAACTCCATCCATCCCATTGCAACTAATTCGTTAAGGAGTGTCTGATATTTATCAGGGAAGTGGGTTGCCCTATATATTGAAAGTAGCCCCCCAAGAAGTGTTTCGATCCCGACATGTTGAGCGAGTTCAATATGTTTTCGGTGTTTTTCCTTTCGAGGATCACAATCAATTGAAAGCTCTATAAGGTATGCCGTTGTGGGAGTAAAAGCAACATAATCAATAGTTGAGGAACGGTTAGAGCGAATCCCTTTATAGATATCTCCATGCCGGACGGGAAATTCAGGTACAATACCACAAATATCATTGATACCTTTTATTGATAAAATTTCATTGAGAAACAGACCAAAAAAAATACTTGCCCGACTATCAATCTGCCAATTGGGAAACTGTCTCCATTTATTCATAGTGTCAAAGAGTGTTGAAATCATTAGAGTGACCTTTCTGTATAAGCACTTCTCTAATATAATTTTTAAACACCCCATCCTGCTAGAGCTGAGAAGGCATCTTTACTCATTTCCGTTTAAACAGGTGTTTAAGGATTTTTGACAAATGAGTATATTAACTATGCTACAGAAGTATCAAAGTGCTTAATAAAAGTACCCAATGATAAAACTCACTTGAAGGCCGACAATAAAGTCATGGGTATTGAGCATACCAATAGCGCGCACTGAAGCTCCAAAATCTTTGACATAGCCCGCTTCAGCCTCAACCATAATTCCCGGATATGAATCCTCTTCACTCTTTTTCTCAAGGGATATACCGTTGAAGTGTTCATCAGTCTGCATCACATATTGTACTCCAATTTTGCCTGCAGTAAAAAGATCTCCACCATAGCGATACCCAAAAAAGAGTGAATGATAGAACCAAAATGAAGAGAGGTTCGCGGTATCATCCTCTTCACGAGTACTCAATGAGTACCCCCCTTGATACCCTTCTTTCATCTGCCACCACAACTGAAAGGTACCCGATAATTTTTCAGCTAAGATTCCTCCACCAATAGAGCCAACAACACCCCTATGAGGAACTGAATTTTCAAGACCTTTACACGAGAGGTAAATGTGATTTACCATCGCTTTGCCGTGAGTAAAGCTGAGAGCTGTATGTTGAAATCCGTCTTTTTTACTGGTCATTATTTTATTGATTTCAAATGCAGTACATCCATTATCACGAGTTTCGGTTAACGTATCACTATACCACGAAGCAACAACTTTCGAAAGAGAGTCAGGTTGCGTTGTATCACGACTTACAACAGAGAGAGAGTCAATAAAGAACTCAGGAGTAAAAGTACTATCATCGTCACAACGGACAACTTCAGTAAGGGTCAAATATTCATTTTCTAAAGACCAAACACCATACATCCCTATAGGACAGGCATCACTTTTTTTCCAATCCATTGTAACCGGCGACAGTATCTCTTGTAACGGCGATTCTGTTAATTTTATTTCTGAGCCGTCATGGAGGATAATATCATATTGGTACCCAGACTGGTAACTAAAGAGAGATTGTATTGAAAAAATGAATACGATTAACATCGTAATTTTTAAAGGATGGTGTGCTTTCATAGAAGGTCATATACTTTACTGGAACTATTTCCTCAGTGAATATACCTTAAATGAAAAGAATAAAGAGTAAAAGGGTGTTTACATACTTAGCATACTGCTGTAGCAAATTCTTCTTCAAATATTTTAGGAAGCAGGCCATAATCTTTCTTCCAGAGGCATTCAGCAATAGCCTTGAACATTTCTCTTGCTTCAATTGCAAAATAGAGGGGGCGTTCGATTATCGCTTCCGCAGAACCCCATTTTTGCCTAAACCCATGAAACTCAAGAAGGGTAGTACCAAGCTCAAAAGTATATTGATGAGACTGTTCAAGTAAGTACCGGTTATCGAGAGCTTTGAGCGCTGGGATAAGATACCGACGTTCCAAGTCTTTATGTTCAGAGAGCATTTCATCCAAGTGTTCAATCCGCTCAACTATTTGTTCAGCAACATCTTCCATATGCCCCATAAGACAATAAAGCATGTCATCCATAACAATCTGTATTCTACGGTGTTGTAATTGTATGATTCGAATTTCGTTCATATATAAAAATCCTCGTATAGTTCTAACTTCTCTCTCAACCGTATTAACTATATTGCTTACTTAAATTATTAGTCTATAATACCACAAGTTTTGAAAAATGCAACATCTTTTCAATAATATTTAGTTTTTTTAACATTTTACATCAGGCCATAAGTTATTTAAATTCAATTGCTTATAGTAAACTGTATATAGTTTGTTGATTAAAAACCACAATATAGTGTATAATACACTTTCTCTTTATTCGACATTTAGTAATAAAACATTAAGACATTCCTTATACTTTCTTTAATTACTATAGTAGGTGCACATGTGTGCACTTTTGATTATATTTATGTCATGACCTTTCACCCACTCCATAATCACTCGTATTTTTCACTCCTCAGAGGAGTACCATCAGTAGAAGAACTGGTTGTTCATGCGGTACAACTCGGTGTATCTACCCTTGGCCTTACCGATATAAATTCGACATCGGGCCTCATTCTCTTTATTGAGGAGTGTAGATCTCATGGTATCAAACCCATTATGGGAGTCGAGTTACAGAATTTAGAAAACCCCTGTGATACCGTAGTCCTCCTTGCTAAAAATAGCGAAGGGTATCAAGACCTCTGCGAACTCACCACAATGCACTTAAGAAAAGAGCACCGAGGCCGCGCTCTGGATCTGCTCTTTAAAGAACCGCGACCCAATCTATGGGTGTGGTGTAATACTCCTGCTCTCTTTGAAAAGCTTATCAATTCACCGGTCAAACCCCAACTTATAGGGATGCTCATTGCGCAAGATTTTGAACTGAGACAACGCAGTAGAGCCATTGAAGCTCTTGCGTACACCCACTCCATCCCATTGATGGCATCTCACAATTGTTATTTTCTTGAACCAGCTGACTTTGAGATTCACCGAGTACTTGCCGCAATTGATAACAACACAACCACCTCCCGTCTCAGCAACACACAACACCAATCTCCCCATGCATGGTTTAAGAAACCAGAAAATATAGCCGCTCTGTTTTCTCGACTTCCGAGTTCAGTAACTTCGACACAAATCGTATCCGACTCAGTCACTGATGATTTACAAAAACAGCCCTGGATACTTCCTAAAATTGAAGTCCCGTATGGGTACACCCCCGAAAGTTATCTGAGAGAGCTCGCCACTATAGGCTTAGAAGAAAACTACCCCACAGAGCCCGTAAGAAGTCAAGCGAGAGCGATTCAACTCAAAGAACTCGACACCATATGCTCTCTCGGATACGCCTCATATTTTTTAATGGTCTACCAAATTCGGGATTGGGCCAACAATCACTATGAAGAATTTTATCGTAAGGCGAAAGAATGTACTATTATGCGAGGAAGTGCAGCTAATTGCATGACCTTCTATAACCTTGGAGCAAGTGACTTAGACCCCATCCGCTACAACCTCTACTTTGAGCGGTTTCTTAATGAGGATCGTGGTGCCCCTCCCGATGCCGACCTCGACTTCGGGTGGGATGAACGAGATGCGGTACTCAACTACTTTTTTGATACATGGGGTGAAGACCATGTTGCAATGATGTGTACCACGAACCATTTTAGATGGAATTCCGCATTTAGAGAGGTCGCTAAAGTATATGGCTATAGTGAAGATCAGGTTACCGAGGTAATGAATAACTTTAGTCTCAAACACTCTCGCTCATTTGATTCCGAAAAACCATCCACCCGCCTTGCCGTTCATAATTTAGAAGAAATATCAGACCCGACACTGAAAAAGATCATCGCTCTTGCTCATGTGATTGAAGGGCGCCCACACTTTCTAAGTCAGCACTGTGGTGGAGTGATCGTTACCAATGAACCCATTTGGCGGCATGTAGCCTGTCAAAAAAGTGGTGGCATCAAAAACCGAACAATCATTCAGATAGATATGCACAACGGCACTGATTATCTGGGCCTTATTAAGTTTGATATTTTGGGCAACGGCTCCCTCTCAGTACTCCGAGACACCTTACGACAATTGGAAAATCAAAAAATACCCGATCCAGAAGTATGGGATATTGAAAAATGTTATGCAGACACAAAAGTGCAAGCGATGATTCGTTCGGGATTTACCCGAGGTATTTTTTATCTCGAATCACCCGCTCAAAGTAGGCTGAACATCAAAAGTCAGGCAGAAACATTTGAAGAGATTGGCATTACCTCCAGTCTGATTCGTCCTGCAGGTACTGCGTACTGTGATTCATTTGTCACTCGACATCGAGAACACAAAGCAGGAATAAAAACCTGGGAATTTCTTCATCCTGCACTTGAAGGCCTCTTAAGTGAAACACACGATGTTTGTGTATTTCAAGAAGACATCATAAAAATATGTGTCGAAATTGCCGGGTTCAGTTTTAAAAAAGCCGATTACGTTCGTAAGACCATGAATTCCAATCATGAAGGAGTTGTTGAGAACTACCATTTAGTGGGGGAAGAATTTATCAAAGGATGCATCGCACTGCATGGCTTTACCCAAAATCAGGGTGAGACTCTCTGGAAACGCATCAATAGTTTTACTGGGTTCAGTTTTTGTAAAAGTCACTCCCTCAGCTATGCACAATTGTCGTATCGTTGTTCATATCTTAAGGCACACTACCCCGCTCAGTTTATTGCAAGTGTCATTTCGAATAAACATGGGTTCTACAGCTACACTGCTTATCTTGATGAAGCACGGCGCTTAGGCATTGCCATTCTCCCCGTCGACATTAATAGAAGTGAGTACCAGTATTATGGAAGTGAGCATTCTATTCGTACTGGCTTTATGCATATTAAGGATATCCGCCAAGAGAGTATTCATGCTATGCTTTCAGAGCGCATATGTAATGGCCCCTTTCACTCATTTGGAGACTTTCTCGCGCGAACATCACAAATGGGCACCACGCAAATAGAAGCATTAATTATGGTTGGGGCACTTGCCACTATAGCACCCTCACAACCCTATTGTATGGCACTCTTACACCAACGAAATTCTGTACCGGAGTGTAGTACAGAACAATTAGCTCTTTCTTTTGAAAGTTCAAGTGAGGCACCCCAATCCGTCCCTCTCAAGCCTTACAGTTACTCAACCAAATGCCTGTATGAACTCTACTACCTCGGTTTTATGACCTCGGGAAATATTCATCAAATGCTCCAAGACCACCCTGCGGCAGTCGGTGCTGTGTCGGCCCTTGACCTTAGTCAGTGGGTGGGTAAAAAAGTACACACTATTGGCACCCCCATCACTCGCCGTTCCCACAGAGTGGCAGCCAGTGGTGAGCTTATGATGTTTCTGACACTCCAAGATCACTCAGGCACCATAGATGTAGTGGTATGGCCTCAGAAGGCAAAAGAGTATTCAGACCGACTTCAAATCACAAGCCCCATTCGTGTTGATGGCATCGTACAAGAAGACAACGATACTTTTACCCTGCAACTTACTCATATAGCACTGTTAGACTGGCACCCCGCGCAAGTACATCTCTTTTCTAAAAAGTCGAAAAGAAGTAACACCGCAGAGGATCTTTCACGATTTATTTCCGAAACACCACCTCACCATAGTCGTGCAACGGGATAATCTATACTATGCCAGATTCCCTCCATCTATCACTCTATATACCCAATATCTATTGTCAGGCAATGGAGTTTTGTGACACATCACTTAAAAAGAAGCCCTATGTTCTTACACAGCAGAGTAACGACAATCAAAAGAGCACTATATTTGCTGTAAGTAGTTTAGTAAAACAAAAACGCATCTACCCTGGTTATCCACTCTCATTATTAATGAAAAAATTTCCTGGTATAGCAGTCATCCCTTATAAAGTAGATGCTTTAGAATTACTTAAAAAAGACCTTATTTCTCTTGCAGAATCATTTTCTCCAGATAGTTCCTTTGCGCACCGCTCTTATCTAACCCTCAATCTGACGGGCACCCTTAAACACCACCATAACTCGATTGAAACAGTAGTTTCACGGTTCTTAAAAGAAGTTGAAAAGCGATCACTGCATACGATACAAGTTGCTGTTGGTTCTGCCCCTATGCATACCTATCTTGCAGCGCGAAGTCCTGACCTTCCTTCACCCTACATCCCCCATTGGGAAAGAGAACATGAAGACATACTCAAGCTCCCTGCGCATACCATTCCCGACCTTCATTTTACAACTCTCAAACGATTAAAACAGTATAATCTCTACACCCTCCATGACATTAAAGCATTGAGCCGTTCCTTTATTTCTCATCACTTTAAAAAAGATGGCGAAAAGCTGTATGCATTTACTCATGGTCATATATTAAAAAAACGAACCCATACAAGGAGTTCATCATCTATCACTATTGAGCACATTTTGAAGCGAGACACGATACATACTGAGGAACAGTATAGTGAATTCTTAACCACCCTGGATGCGCTCTTCTTTAAAATGACAAAAGAAAATGCTTTTTCACGTGAGTTTCATCTTGAGTTAGAATATGCTGATAAAAAGGTATCTACAAGTAAAAAGAAGTCTTCCCATACTATTGAGAGTTTCAATGGATTCAAAAAAATATTTATTGAACTGTTTCGAGAAATTCCCGTGCGAAGAATATCGCTTAGGGTTATTCGATGTAGTAGTCTCAAAGTCACGAGAAACGAACTACAACTTGATCTTTTTTCTCAAGACTCACCATCAAGTGTGAGTCTTGAGAAATCGATCTTAAAAATTAGAGATAAGCAAGGGCTCGGTGCAATTAAAACCGGTGCACAGCTTCTCAATAACGAAGAAATTACTCGCCGTCGTTACCGATAGATTCTACGGGACATTCTTCCATAGCAGCTTCCATCGCTTCAATTTCTTCTTCATTTTCTGGTTGTTTGATCACAAGAGAATTCCCGCCATCGTCACTCATCTCAAAGTTATCTGGGGCGTGATCCGTACACAGTTCACATCCAGTACATTCACTATCTACATACCATTTTCCAGGTATATTATCTTCAAATTTTAACGATATATCAGCCATTGTATCTCCTTATGGTTGCTCTAATAACAATATTAATTAATAAGAATGTAATTAAAATATCTGGTATTCCTCAAGCTTCTCTGCCCCTTATTACAGAACTGTTCACAGAATAGTAACATTGTAAAATGAAAAATCGCCGTTTTACTCCATGACAGGACAATATATAATGATTACAACTTTATTATGAATGCTCAAATACTAGTGCCAACCATGTATTTTGATAGTATACTTAAATAAAGTCTACAAAAAAAGGGGACAATATGTCTTTTACATTACCCGAATTACCTTATGCTCCTGATGCACTCGAACCAACAATCTCTAAAGAGACTATCGAATTCCATTATGGAAAACATCATCAAGCATACGTAACCAATCTCAATAAATTAATTGAGGGGACTGAATTTGCAAATGCCACATTAGAGTCAATCATTGCACAAGCAACAGGCGGCATCTTTAATAATGCAGCTCAAGTCTGGAATCACACCTTTTACTGGAACTGTTTGACTCCATCAAAAACAGAACCCACGGATTCACTTCTTGAAGCAATCAACGCAAGCTTTGGCTCAGTAGATACTTTTAAAGAACAGTTCTCTACCGCTGCGGCAACCAATTTCGGTTCAGGCTGGACATGGCTCGTTAAAAATAGTGATGAAAGTTTAGAAATCATTAGTACTTCCAATGCAGATACCCCCATTAAAAAAGGGGCACAGGTACTTCTTACTATTGATGTATGGGAGCATGCCTACTATGTAGACTATCGCAATGCACGTCCTAAATACATTGCAGAGTATTGGAACCTTGTAAATTGGAAGTTTGTTTCTAAAAACTTTGAATAACAATTGAAAAGTTTGAAGTTTGAAATGCCACACTGTAATTCAAACTTCACTCTTTGATTTATACGATATCGAGAATATTGAACACTTTCTCTCTAAAGGTAATAGTGTCACCTACACGCTTGTGTGAGAACTCTTTCCCGAGCGGTGACCCCAGAGACATTGTACAGAAAGTATCACCATTGAGTTCAAGCTCACCAATCCCAATAGATATAAAATATTTGTATTTATCAGTAATGACAACACTTCCCGGTTTTACCTCATCCACCACAGCAGACACATCAATTTGATCTAATATAGTTCTCTGTTGTAGGTACTGGGCAACTTGCGCCTTATGCTTGTCAATTTCAATATGCATCATTGAGCGACCTGTTTCATATTTGTCACCCACACTACTTTTAGCTTCCAGTTCAGCGTCCTCTTCGACTTCAGCCATTGCAGATCTTTCCATTTCGATATTTTCATCGACATGACCCAAACATAATGCGTAGAGTTTCGTTTTAATTTCGAGATTCATATAGTGCTCCAAAATAAGAAGGCAAGACCACCCTTCAACGGTGTGTCTCGCCACTTAATTCTATGATTACTATACTATCACTATAAAAGACACAATGCAAACAATTTTGAAGATGTTTAATTTAAAATTGGGTTATGACTCAAAATCATTAAATGCATACCCATACTGCTCTCCAATTGCACGACTATAGAGCATACCATCAGAAAGGGCGAGCCCTTTCTGTAACAACGGGTTTTTACAGGCTTCTCTCCATTCAGAATTACACAACTTCTTAATATAGCCAAGAGTTAATGCTGTTAATGCTTTTGTAGAAGTACGCGGCACTGCTCCCGGCATATTAGCCACCCCATAATGAAGGACACCATCGACGTAGTGTATAGGGTTTTCATGAGTTGTTACCGTACTCGTCCCAATACACCCTCCTTGATCTACTGCCACATCAACAATGACACTCCCCGGTTTCATGTGACCAATATCATCACGAGTAACTAAAATCGGCGCTTTAGCACCGGGTACCAATACTGCACCTATCACTAAATCGGCCTGAGTAACTACGTTTTGAATAGTTGCCGGATCTGAATAAAGAGTATCGAAAGAACCCGTTAATATTTCTGATAGATAGGTCATTCGCTCTTGATCAATATCCAAGACAGTAACATGGGCTCCAAGCCCGAGAGCCATTTTTGCGGCCTCGGCACCAACAGTCCCCCCTCCCAAAATAACGACACGCCCTTTGGGAACACCAGGCACACCTCCAAGGAGTACTCCACTACCGCCCATATGATTCATCAAATAGTGCGCCCCCACTTGTACAGAAAGACGACCTGCAATTTGCGACATGGGGTAGAGTAATGGTAATCCTCCCTTCTTATTCTCAATAGTTTCGTAGGCAAAAGCAGTGCACCGGCAATTGAGCAATCCATCGGTGAGGGATTGTGATGATGCTAAATGGAGATAGGTGAAAAGGATATGATCTGGTCTGAGAAGCTGTATCTCTGAGGCCTGCGGTTCTTTAACTTTAACAATCATCTCACTCTGATCAAAAACCTCAGCTGCTTCTGAGACTATAATTGCACCAGCTGACACATAGGCATCATCACTATACCCTGACCCAGCTCCCGCTCCTTTTTGCACAAAGACAGAGTGCCCATCCGCTATTAAAGACTGAGCTCCTTCGGGCACAAGAGCTATGCGACTTTCGGCCAACTTTATTTCTTTAGGAATCCCAATTATCACAATAACCTCTAATTAATAATTTGGTAAGTAGACCAGCATTGAATTAAATCACATAATTTACAGGGCTTACTTTACCCATAGCTTACTATTTCCGGTGTTTAATTGCACGAACTATCATAAGTTGGTATACTGAAATATGGTTTAACGTTTTAGCTCATGCCACGTATTGGGATATTGTCATCAAACAAACAAGAAATGCTCACCTTAGCTGTGCTCCTTAAGGAACAAGGTTATACTATAATACCCATTCCTAACAATCCCAAAACGACTCACCTCTACCTCATGAAAGAGAAGCCTGACGTGATTATTGTTGAGCTCCCTAGAAACCCTTTTCAGCAACTCGACATTATACAAGACATTCACTATAGTAAATTACTTTCGGCAATTCCAATCATAGGTTTTGGTGAACATACTGACCATCAAATGGTAAAGAAATTTAGCTCAGTAGGAATTGTAAAATACCTACTACAGCCTATACGAACTAAGATTCTTCTTCATATACTTGAAACAATTATTACTGCACGACTCCGTAGCGAAAGCCCACAAAAGGCACGGGTCTATACTGATACTGAAGAGAATACCATGCTTCTTGACTCCAATGTATTAGCCGGTCTCAAGATTGAGCACATGGTCAAAAAAATTGATAAACTCCTCAGTTTTCCTTTTACTATTTCAAAATTCATAGAGCTCACCTCTGACCCCAAGTATGCGATTGATGATCTTGTTAAGGTAATAAAGCTTGACCCAGGCCTCTCGGCAACCATACTTAAAGCGGCAAATTCGGTAGAATTTGGTACTCACCGCAGGGTTCAAGACTTTAAAGAGGCAATAATACGCATAGGTTTTGAAGTTACTCAAAATATAGTCCTCAGTGTAAAGGTGATGGAACTCCTCCCTTCGGAATCAAATCATACACAGTTTGATCGTCAAGACTTTTGGTACCATAGTATCTGTAATGCACTAATTTCAGAGAAACTTGCGCAAAAAATAAAATTTTCAAAGCCTGGATATGCATTTCTTGCCGGCCTCCTTCACGACTACCCAATCTTACTCTATGATGAATATTTTGGTCCAGCCTTTGATAAAATTTTGCACAAAAGCTTGACCTCATTCGTAAGTATCGAAAAAGCATCACGAGAAATTCTTGGATTTCATCCCAGTGAGTTTATAGTTGATCTCTCACATCAATGGGGGCTTCCCAATGAAGTGATCAATGCCCTTCGCTATCATAAGTCATTTATTCATCTCCCCTCAAAACTTAACCGGCTAGAAGAAAAGCAACTCATTTCCATTGTGGGAATGTCCGACATTTTAGCAAAAGTTATTCGTTTCGGTAAAAGTGTGGATGAATATATTTATCCAATACCACAAGAGACAATGGAAATATTAAAATTTAATGCAGGAATCCCTCACTCATTTATCGACTCTATCCCCTTTCAAGTAGAACGGTTTTGCATGATGCTTGGACTCCCCCGTAAGCCCTATCCCGTACCTTGCTTTGCGCGGAATGATGAACCTACTCCAATGAGTATAATTATACAATCACATAGGTCATTTTTTGAACCACACATCTTTTTCTTAGAACAGAGTGATATTGGGACTACAACTCTCTTCACTCTTGAAGCCCTTCAGGAAAAACTCGATGGGGATGAGTCTATCGATTTTATTTTTCTTAATGAGCTCCCCGGTGACCTTCCCGATCAATTTGATCCTTTCTTAACTCTCCTTGAACTCTACCCCCCTCATGTTATCATTTTCAAAGAACCTGATGGCAATTTAGAGATCTCTGAGCAATGTGAAGCCAAAATCCTTTCTAAAAAAATCGATATTAGATTTATTATACAAGAGATAGACTCCCTCTCTATTGACCTAGAAGACATTACTCGGTAATTACTCATCTTACAGTATTAGTTTTCAGATTCCTTTTCTTTTATTCCCATTGCGTACTAATTAAATTATTTTGATACTAGCTCACTGAGGTCACAATGTCGAAACCTATGTATCAAAAGAAATTTTTAGAGAAAGCAATTGAACTTGCACAACACCACTCTGCAGATGGTACCCACGGCCCCTTTGGTGCAGTCATTGTTAAAGATGGAATTATCATTGCTGAAGGATGGAATAGTGTAGTTGCTGCACATGACCCAACTGCTCACGCTGAGGTTGTTGCAATACGCAATGCAGGCCAAAAAATGAAAACCCACGAACTCGCTGGTACTGAAATTTACGCATCCTGTGAACCATGCCCTATGTGCCTCTCTGCTATTTACTGGTCACGGATAGAGACTCTCTACTACGCATCAGCTGCAGAAGATGCAACAGCTGCAGGGTTTGATGATTCTCACTTATATACAGAAGTAGCCCTCCCCTGGGAAATGCGTTCTTTAAATGCATCACAACACTTACGTGATGAAGCACAAGCCGTCTTTACACAATGGACAGAAAACGGTAATAGACAAGAATACTAACAGTAAACAACTATACTCACTAACAAAACACTACCACTCTAGGGAACATCAATTTCACTCACTCCATATTTACTATACAGCGATTTTATAAATTTTTGGTTAAGAGTAAGCCAATGATTCATCTTTGTAATAATCTTTTTGTGTTTTATCGTTGATAAAAGAAACGATCCTTTTATGTATGGAAGCTCTGGGTCGAATACAAGAAGTGAATCCGACTCTTTGAGCTGATTTACCAAAATATATTGTGAAGCTACAGGATTTACATAAGCTCCATCAATACGACCATGTAATACCATATGCAACAGTCCACTAAAGCTTGGGTTATGAGTGATTGACACTTTCCCTTTATCAATATAGTCCTGGAGTGCTTCTGGGGTAAACCCGAGAAGTGTTCCTACCACGGAAAGGCTATCGATCCCCATTCCCTTGCGAGTAGGCTTTACTAATACCCCATCAAGATATTCTATAACAGCTTCAGAATATGAAATATGGACACCTTTTTTTAAATCACCACCCCAATTGGGTGAGTCGGGGAACTTAAAGTCAATCTGACCTTCAACCAAATTTCTGTAAAGTCGCTTAATGGGCATTGGTTGGTATACAAAATCAACTCCCACATCTTTTGAAAATTTATCAAGAATATCACGTCCAAATCCAGTGTATACCCCGCCTGGGCTACTATAAAAAGGTAAATAATCGAGTTCTTCAACTCCAACAGTATACACTTTTTTAGTAACGGAACTTCCTATAGAGACGAATGCCAGAATAACGATAACTATAAATAATGAACGATTCACACCACTACTCAATATGGTGTTTGATTTTCAATGCATCGATGGTCTTTTGATTCTGCAAAAACATCGAGTAATTCCTTGGCAAACCCAGAATAAATACCTTGTTCCGTTATATAATAGGGTAGATATTTCAGGTTTTCAACTCCTACTGTATATGTTTTTGCAGTCAAGGGAGTTGTAAACAACCCGAGTATTACAATTAGTATCAATAAGAATTTCATTGTTGCCTTAATAGTTGATTATTCGACCTTTCTTCATGATACTTCTATTTTGATTTATTAACCAGAAATATTATCGTCAAATCCTACATCTATGTTATTCTTCTATAAAACATAATTTTAGAAGAAACAGCAATTAGTGGCAAAAGCCAATCAAAAAAGACCTCTGCTAATGCACGAGGTCTTTTTTGATTTAGTTCTATTTAGGGCAACCCAAATAACAAATACTTAAAGATGTTAATAAAGCCATCTATCCGAGTGTATGTATCCCCATTTATCGAGAATGTATTCAGAATTTGATCCAATTCTATCACCATGGTTATAGAATGCATCATTTTCACTATCAACATCCTCTGCATATGAATTCTCTTTATATTGATAGACAATTAACTTTGCTTCGGCGCTCAACAAATAAACGCCCGTTGCATATTTCTTGCCAACACTATTTATAAGTCCTTCAACAGTCGGTTTAATTGCGACTCGAACTGCAACTTTACCATCATCGTTAATGTTTTCTGGCTTCACAATTTTAATTACAGGAATTTTCATTCGATCTACAAATTGCCCTATTGGGTCATATATATACACTTCAATATGTATCGTAGCAAAATGGAGTGGAACCCATGACATATCGCCTTCATCAATTATCATTTCACCATTAGGACCTTGAGTACGTGTACCAACTAAGCGTAATCCACCGCGCGCAGCGCCATCACTCTGATTACTTCCACCCATGTGTGGAACACTCAACTCCAGAAGAAGCGTTGGACCGACGTGATTTGTTGATTTTTTACGATCTTGGGCTAGAGCTGCTTTGTATGTATCATATTTTTGATCGATCGCTGTAACATCATCAACCGTAACCGAACCACTCGCCACAATTGAGTCACTGAACTCAAAATAATTCAAAATACTCAATTCATCTGAAACAGCAATCTGACCAATGTCTCTATGAACTTCCTCAATAGAACCATTGGTTCCCGAGTAAATCTCAACCTCTTCATTCCGCGAATAATCAACTAATGAAACACCTATATAACTCTCTTCAGAGTCAAATTCACCATTCGAAATAATTCTATCCAGAGCTGGAGCATTAGGGTTCCTGCCATCAATCATATCATTCTCAACTTCCATAACTACGTCAACACTATTAAAGTTTACATACACTCGAGTAGAATCACAGCCAACATTACCCGCTCTATCCGTATCGCATCGAGAGATTGTATTATACCCAACGTTAATGGTATCAAGGTTCAATGTGTCTTGTGAAGTCCCTTCAATAGTCCAATCAACAATCGCGAGATATTGATGGAGTTCTGATCTATCTCTTGGAGTAATAATCTCTACATTAGGAGCTGTTGTATCGAGCATAATAAAGAACGGTACGCCGCCATAGTTCCCATAAACATCAGTTGTATCGACACCTACAGGTGTTAATACCCCTTCATTCAAGTCAGGCTTAAAGGAGACAATCTCGGATTTTATCCTGAAATTTGAATCAAGAGTGGTAACAACAGCTCGTACAATGTAATTGGTATCATTAGTGAAAACGGTATCAAGCGGGCCTTCTATACCCTCTACAATGATATTAGGCTCTACTGTACTCCAATGAACAAATACGGTATCTGCACCCCACATATCTTTAGTTTCATCACTATGCCATCTATCTACTCCAATGATTTTTGATTGAATAGTATCGCTCTCAGTTGGGGTAATTACATTCCAATCTGATTTTTCGGTACCATCAACAGTATAATAGACAAATACTGAATCACTGTTGGTATATATTTTGGTCCCTTCACCTGGATAGATAACTGAATCAATCATTACTGAATCAATAATAAGGGTAACCTTTTCAAAGATGTTTTCAACTGAAATAGTAAGGGTATCATAGATTATATCAATGGAATCTTTCGCATCATCAACAGACACAACTACTGAATGAATACGTTTCTTTTCAAAATCTAAACCACGACCATCTTTAACAGCGAGTTCACCATCTACGGTTATATAAAAAGAAGAGTTGGTATCTACAACAGTGATCGAAAACAGGGAGTCATCGACATCATATATAGGGATAGATTGAATAGTACCCGTAGTATTTTCAAAAATAGTAAATGAGTCTTGAGTAATAACAGGAAGGTCATTCACTGGTATAACATATAAAAGTTGATCATAATAGTACTTACTATAATGAATGCCATCAAATGCTCGTAACCTTACATACATATCGCCGTTATAATCATCATTTGGAAAAACAGTATTACCCCGTTTCCAATAATCATTAGTATCTACCGGTATACGTATTTGTTTTTCATAACTCGTATCACGATGTGTCGTAATTATGGTATCGATAGGATTGACATTTATAAGAGTGTCATACGTTACCGTAATGGTGGTATCATAAGTCACATTAGTATCAATTACCGAATAATCAATAGTACTTGGATCTAAAATATTTTCATATTCATAATGCCAGAGAGTGTCGTATACTATAACGGTTACATCTGAAGAGTCACTATCAACATCACGAACAACAAGTGTATCGCCATCGATAACAATTGATGAATCCTCCAAAACATAGAGAGTATCCACCAAGATTAAGTATGGTAGGTCATTATAAGCGGTAATTCGAAGTGTCATGGATTGAGTACCACTTCTATTAACTCCACCATTAGCCAAACCCCCATTATCCTCTGCATAGACATCGATGGTAACTGAACCAGTCACATTAGTGTCCGTTTTAAAGGTGAGTTCCCCTGCTCTATTAATATAAGGCTTTATATCAAAAAGTGATAGGTCTGATACTGTTAGATGAAAATCAACACGATCAGCTTCCAGTGGACCACTCGATATATTGCTAATCCATGGAATACTGATACGGCCAGCATCTTCTCCAATAGTATATTGGGAATCCATATCAAAAGATGGTGCATCATTTACTGGTATTACATCCACTACTATACCATAAGATGTACTCGTATCTACGCCATCCGTAACTCTAATGTCTGTCCATATATCGTGATAAAAGTTTGCAGCAGGAATAAAGATTGAGTCGGTAACGGTATGATGAGTTCCATCCTTGAGAATTATGGTAAAGTCATCACCACTATCATTATCTACAACTGTTATGTCACTCTTACGAATTACGAGGGTATCATCTTCTAGAACCGAGAACGATTTAATCGTGATAATCACTGGCTTATCATTCACCGATAAGAACTCAAGAATTAATTGCTGATAGGCACTCGAATCAATACCAAGGCTATCAGTACGAACATATCCATCGTCTTTTGCTCTTACCCAAATGGTATCTCTTCCATTGATATGTGGCTTCGTTTCAAACACAAGATCACCAGATGAATTAATACTCGGAACTGTACTATAGAGTACCGAATCTATATCGGTTATTTGAAACCACACTAAATCACTTTCACGAGGACCTGGATTTATAGAGGTAATAAACGAAGTGTTGATCATACCAGTATCTTCAACAACGCTATAGAGAGGATTCATTTGGAATGATGGTGCATCATTAACCGGAATAACCTCAATAGTTATAACACTCTGGGATGTACTGTTCAAATCATCAGTAAGGGTGATTGGAACATAAAGTGTACCATAATAGTTGCTGTCAGGGGTCACAACATTATTTATAACACTATAATTAACTGAATCACCAAGAGTTAACGTAATCAAATTCAAATCGCTGTCAGGGTCGAATATTTTGATTGAGTCTTTAGTAACGGTCACACTCCCATCTTCAAGTACCGTTATAACTTTTTGACTATCCAGGACTGGCGCATCATTCACTCCGCCTATTTCTATAATAAGTCTTTGAGTAACAAAATCATTACCGCCGTTATTGGTCCCTGCTGCATCTTTTAACGTCACATATAGTGTATCTTCACCAGTAATATTTTGTTTTGGAGTAAAGGTAAGAGAAACAGTACCATTGCTATTCAGAGTAAAAGTAGGATACTCGTCATACCAAAGAGCGTCCTTCGTCCCTTGAGGAGGTAATAACGTCATACCTGGATATTGAGCTGCCTCATTCGCAGGACCTGGCGTTACATCAATTGCAAAAAGACTATCCCACTGGGGGCTATCCTCTTTGACATCAATTTTAGAAAGAGGATTCCATCGAGGTGAATCATTTACTGGCTTGTAATCAACAACTACTGTATGGTTAAAAGTATTATTACTTATGCCACTATCTGTTAGCCTTAAATAAAGCTCAAAGGTCCCATTTGTATCTGTTGCTAATTCATAGTCTATATAAATCATAGATGTATCAGAATTATACCGTACAGAAGGACCCGCTACCGTTGTAAACCAATCAGCTGGAGCAGTTGTAGTTACAGCAAAATCAAGTATTTGGTCTCTCTCATTTAATGGCCCTCGTGAAACATTTTTCACTTCTATAGTATGGAGCCCACTATCCTCAAGTCTATCAAAGCGAGGTTCCACAGTAAACGATGGGCTATCATTGACTGCTGTAACTGTTATTGTCATAATAAATTCATCACTGAGTCCCGATGTGTCCATTATAATTACGGGTACATACAGTATTCCATAAAAATTAGTATCTGGCTTAATCGTAGTCCCTACAAAGCTATAGTTTACACTATCACGTATTGTTAACACGAGATCCAATGAGTCTGTATCTATATCATAATAGATGAGATCCGACTCTTTAATAGTGTAAGCATGATCTTCTGGAAAACTCACGGAATGTTGCCCAGTAATCACTGGAGCATCATCAACTGGTTTCACGGTAAGCTCAAACCATTGACTCACGGTATCCATGCCACCATTGACCGTAGTACCGTTATCTTTAACCATTACAGTAATGGTATCCAATCCAATACTGTCTGGAGCTACGGTGAATAGTAATGTAACTGCCCCATTATCTTGAACATAGGCAACCTTTGGATAATCAACATACCATGAAGAGTCACGCGTTGTTTTAATAGTAATATCCAGGTTCTGATGGTTTTCATACACATCCCCACCTTCATCAAGTCCATCTATTAATATTGAAACATTAACAGAGTCTTCATTTATCACCTTGTCATGTATAACATTAATCGTTGGTTGATCATTAACAGAGTCAACAACTACAGTGAGATCAAAAGACACTACACCACCCACACCATGATCATCAATTGTAGAAGGAATAATTAAGGTTCCATTAAAATCAGAATCAGGAATCACAATAGTATCATTTGCAATGGTATAGAATTGCCCATTAGAAAGCTTTAAAGTAATAGCATCTAAATCAGTATCAATATCTGTAATGTTTAAGTCAGCTCGAGAAACGGCAAGGCTACCCCCTTCCAGAAAAACAAGTGAATCTTGGCCATTAAATATTGGTTTATCATTTATTGGTGTAAGGGTGATATAGATTTCATGAACGACTGAATCAACACCATTATGAGCAACACCGGCACTATCTCTCAAGAGAATTCTTAAGGTATCTACTCCTGAACTATCTGGGGCTCCTACAAAATGAATGGTACCAAAGTTATTTCTATAATCATACTCTATCGTTGGAATTGAGTCATACCAATTATCATTTTTAGTTCTGATAATAGAAATGCCTGAAGCCTGGCTCAGCTCATTCAAAGGTCCTTCAAAAACATCCTGAATGTTAATGGTATGTAAACCACTGTCTTCGATTCCAGAAAAGTTAGACACGGTAAATCGAGGAGCATCATTCACCGGAGTTACGGTAAGGACAAAATCTACAAAAGCTTTCCCCTTTTCATTATCCTCCAACACTGCTCGGAGCGTAAAATCTCCATTTATATCACTTATCGGTGTAAGTATAGAGTCGTCAACAATATCAAAATTTGCATCTGGTAAAATCATAAATTTTATATCTGAAACATCAGTATCAATATCATAATAAGTTAACATCGCCCTAGAAAGGGTTATCGTACTATCTTCCAATACGGTATCTGGTTGAACAGCAGTAATTACTGGAGGGTCATTCACTCCACCAACATAGACCGGTATTCTGATAGTATAAGTATCTATGCCTCCTCTATCAGTTGTCCCATTATCAAAGAGAGTAATGGTAATCGTATCCACTCCAACTTCATTATCACTCACTGTAAATTCTAGAGTACCCATTGTATCACCATCTGTATATACAATTTTTGGAGCTGAAAGATACACTAAGCTATCAGGCACTATCTGAGGAATACCAAAGGTTAGTGTTTGAGCTATCTCATTGGGTCTTCCTTCATGAATAGATTTAAGGGGTATTCTCTGAACTCCAGCGTCTTCTACAATATCTATCAGACGCAGTTCAGGCTCAAAATATGGCTGATCATTTACGGCTTCAACGGTCACCTGCATTAGATAAGTTGCTTTGAGGCCTTCCTCATCAATCACTTCAACAGGAACTACCAAATTTCCATTATAGTCTGCTTGTGGTACAACCGTATCACCATGCAATTGATATGGTTGCCCTGGATTAGTTTTAATTACAAGAGACAGTTTACCATTCGGAGTCTCTTTATCTGAAACAAATAGTGAGTCTAAAGTTAGTTCAACCTTTTGATCTTCCCATACAGAAACCACCTTTTGACCGGTAATAACAGGAGCATCATTTTGTGGATCAATTTTAACCGTAATAACATGCACAACAGAATCAACACCGTTTCGAGCAATTCCCGCACTATCTCTCAATAGAATTCTCCAGGTGTCTTCTCCCGAACTATCTGCAGCGACTGTAAAGGTAATGGTAGCACTCGTGTCATTATAATTATAGTGCACTTCAGAAGTATCTGCATACCAATCATTATCTTTACTTCGTGTTATAGTAAAACCTGATTTTTGAGTAAGTTCATTAAGGACAGGCCCTTCAAAAATATCTGTAATATCAATCGTATATTGACCACCATCCTCTATACCTACAAAATCAGATACTGTAAATCGTGGTGCATCATTTACAGGACGGACCGTGACCGGTATTTGTTTTGTATCAGAGCCACCGGCGCCATCGTACACAGTTACTATTACATTCAAGTTTCCATTAAAATCAGCCGAAGGACTCAACAGAGTACCATTAACAGTATAATTAGTGCCACTCGTCAATGAGAGGGTAATATCCGAGTCATCATTATCAATATCTACGATAGTAACCATAGCTTTGGTGATAGAAATGGTACTATCTTCGTCGACATAAATTGGTCCTGCTACAGAAAGAATAGGATCATCATTTACCGCATCAATAGTTAGAGTAACATCAAAAGTCACACTATCTATTCCGCTATGCTGTACACCACCATCATCTTTTAAGGCGGCATGCCAATTATCTGTACCCGATGAGTCTGGTGCAATTTCATAAATAATCCAACCCTCTGTTTTTGAATTATTGATTACAATGTATGGCTCAGTAAGATAAAAGTTATCAGGTTTCGCATGCATCACCTCCAGCGAACTAAATATCTGTCCATTTTCATCGGTAGGCCCCATCAGTATATTAGTAATGTAGAGTGAATCAACTCCTTTATCTTCGGTACTTCTCTCGATACTTGGCGCAGTTAAAGTCGGTGCATCATTAACCGCGATCACATCAACGATCAAGTTATACGTATTCGATGATGCACCTGTAGTATCTATAACTACCACAGGTACCGCAAGTACTCCGTTATAATTGTTCGTTGGAGTTATCCTATTGCCACTATTTGTATAGTTTGACCCGCCCTGGATTGAAAGCCTAAGGTTTGCTAGGTCATCATCAACATCAGTTACTTTAAGCATTGAGATAATTATTTCAACGGCTCCATCTTCTAAGACTGAGATCGGGTCTTGCCCTGTTATAACAGGGGCATCATTCTCAGCTCCAACATTGAGCTCAATATCTAATATTTTGCTATTTTGACCATTGTCTGCTGTTCCTCCATCATCCATCAAAGTAAGAGTCCAGCGATCTGATCCAGCTCTATTATCAGGTACATAAAACCTTATGAGCGCAAAAGTATCTCCCTCATTATGTACGACTTCTGGTTTAATAGTATACCACGAGTCACCATTTTGAGTAGTGATTGAAAAATCTAGATTTTGAGCTCCTTCATTTTGGGGGCCTTCATAGACATCAGAAATAGTAATAGTGGTTAGCCCTGCATCTTCTCTAATCCCCTGGACCTGAGAAATTCTAAACAATGGTGCATCATTTACAGCATCCACTGTTACCGCGAGATCTATAGTATCACTCAATCCACCGAGGTCCGTGATTACAGCCGGTACCGTAA
>JAOPTX010000038.1:0-85470 GCA_051532055.1 Fibrobacterales bacterium
TTTCTATTCGTTGGTTAGAGCGATTTCTACAGCAGTGGCCCAATGAGTTTATTCTCATTACCCACGATAGAAAATTTATGGATACTGTATGTACCCATACCATGGGTATTAACCGAAAGAAGATTAAGAAAATTCTTGGCGGTACGCATAAGTGGCATGAGCAAGTAGCAGAAGAAGAAGAGATATACGAAAAAACTCGTGTGAATGAAGATTCAAAACGTGCTGAAGTTGAGAAGTTTATTGAGCGGTTCCGTGCTAAGGCTAGTAAAGCTCAGGCGGTACAGAGTAAGGTTAAGCTACTCGAGAAGCAAGGTAAACGAGAAAAGTTAAGTGTTGAAAAAGATCTTAATTTTGCGTTTAGAAAATTTCCGTTTAGCGGAAAGAGATTCCAAAACATTGAAGACCTCTACTTTGGCTATGAGGAAGATAATATTCTGGTAAAAGATATCAGCATGATGATTCACCCAGGAGATCGCATTGCGGTTATCGGGCCAAATGGAAAAGGTAAGTCTACATTTTTAAGCCTCCTTGCCGGTGAGTTAACACCGCTTGGTGGCACAATTACAAATCACGAAGCATTGAAAATCGGTTATTTTGGTCAAACTAATGTAAACCGTCTTGATTTTGAGAGCTCTGTATATGATGAGATTCAATATGCGAACCCAGAACTTAGTATTGCTGAGGGCCGTGGTATCGCAGGACTCATGATGTTTGAAGGCGACGCTGCTCTTAAAAAAATTGGTGTATTGAGTGGTGGGGAAAAGAGTAGAGTATTACTCGGTAAGATTCTCGCAAGCCCTGTAGGGCTTCTGTTATTGGATGAACCGACGCATCACCTCGACATGCAGTCTGTTGAATCTCTGAAAGGTGCAATTAAACAATTTGAAGGTGCTGTGGTACTGGTTTCGCACGATGAACTCCTAGTGGGCACTGTAGCAACAAAACTTATTGTCTATGATGATGATACTGTATTTATATTTGATGGGACGTATGATGAGTTCCTTGAGCAAGTAGGGTGGTCTTTCGAACGACGAGAAGGGACTTCTAAAGTAAAGAAGCCGAAGGCCAATAAAAAAGATCAGCGTAAACAGCGAGCCGAACAAAATAGTGAAAAAAATAATGTTCTTGGGCCACTTAAAAAAGAAGTGGAACGTCTCGAACGAGAAGTTACTAATCTCGAAGGGGCGCTTGAGCGTCAAAATGAACTTCTTACAGAAGCGAATGAGGCGGGTGACACGAGTACTCTTGCCGAAGTATCTCAAAAAATTGGTGAGCTTCAGAAAAAAATTGATAACAATTTTGAGGCCTTTGAAGCGGCATCACTTGAACTCGAAGAGAAAGAGAAAGATTTTACATAAAAAAGCCCCTTGCGGGGCTCTATAGGTGTAAAGAAAGAATTAAAGAGATATGGTGAGAGGCAATCGGTAGATATGGCCTCATAAAGCTAGTGAACAATAATTAAACAATAGTGAGGTTATCAACTTGTCTCTGTTGAAGACCCCAAAGTACTCTCTCGCATCTGCTGCATTGTTACCCCTCTCGGTGTGTCATGTATCTGAATCAAATGATAGCATATAAAAAGAGCACTCTAAATAGGGTGCACTTGAAAGAGGTAAAAGAGTGTTCACGCTCTGTGAACAGTAGTGGAATATTTTAATTAATTGTTACGGGCAGCCGTCATAAATTGCACAGCAATCAGGGGCCCCAAAGTCTATAACTCCATCATTATTGATATCTTGAAGTAATTGGCATGTTGAAAGGTCAGTATGAGTTACTTGGCATACAAAGGTATTTTTGCATTCTGGTTCGTCGCAATCATTCAGCCCATTATCATCATTGTCGTATCCATCCGAACAGAGTAAGGGGGTCAATTCCATATTTATGTTACAGTAAGACAGAGGAAGACTATTGTTGATAGAAGGAGGAGTAATGCATTCTATACATCGGGCTTGCGTTGCACAATCAGGGTCAGAGCAATCGTATAATCCATCGCTATCATTATCAAATCCATCAATACAAGCATCGGCACTATTTTCTGAAACAAAATAAATATTTGAGAATACATCTTGCTGAGAAAGAGCTGCATCGTATAATCGTATATCAGATATAGCACCGTAAAAGAAGTTACTGTTAGTGGTGGTGTCCATAGTTTGAGCGCCCGCAATTGGTTGGTTATTTAAATGTGCCGGAGTGCCATTTCTCATTCTTTCTTCAATGAGGATACCATTTACTTCCATTGAAATTCGGTCTGGAGTAAGAGTAATGGTGATCATATACCATTGATTTTCCTTAGCTTCAGTAAATTGAAGTGGGGTATTGTGAGTAACGCCCGTTTGATTTGTCCACTCAAAAGCAATGATATTGTCTTCACTTTTGATAGTATTGAGGGAATATCCCTCTGTTAATGTACCCATGTCGTCGAAATGTCCCCGATGAAATAATCGGGCTGGAGTGGTGGGGAATGAATCAACTTTGGTAAAAAGACTCAGTGTCATTGTAGAAGTGTTATGTTTTGCAGTGAATTTAAAACCAATAAACGTAGAATCATGAAAAGAGATTGCTGACTGATACATAAAAAGTTGATTTACCGAAAAATTAACTTTACTATTAACATTGTCTCCATTTTTAAAGAGATTTGTTTTGTTGAGAGGGGCGTGAAAAATGAGTTCTCCAGAATGGTCAGTTCCCGATACTTGATTAAATATATTGGGTATGAAGTGGTTGTCTCCATAGGGTGAAGAGCTGGAGGCTGGAGAGCTACTACTTTCCTGAGAACTATTTGATATTGGCTCTAGAAGCTCATCAACGGTATCATATCGAGGGGTGATTGGACTTTGGGATACCTCTTTCTTTGCAAGTTGTGTTGGTGAATCTTCATGTACTGTTACACTGTCAACTTCACCGATTATGGTGTCATTGAAATAGAAAGCAATGTAATATGTGCCTTCGGGAAGTCGGGAAAAGAGGAACTCCCCTGTGGTTTCAGAGGTGATAGTGAGTTCTTGAGATTTAACGAGTGTTAAATGAGAAGTGACTTCAAATAAGTGTACAGTAATGTCATCCACAAAGGAATTGTGGCCCTCAGATACCTGAACTTTAAGAGTAGCGATAGTATTGGTTGTTTGTGTTGCGCCTGCAATACTACCATTATGTTCGTCATCTGGGGAAAGGGTGCAGCCGAAAACGAAAAAGGCAGTACATAAGGAGAGTAGAAAAGGGTACATTATTTTTTCTCCACAGTTAAAGGGTATAATTGGATGTTAACATGATAGACACCTTCTGTTTCGGGGTTGTTTTCTGCGATCTTAAGAAGTTGTGCTTGAAAGTCTTCAATAAGGCGGTTGATCTCGAATAATCCCTGAGCTGATGTACCAATAGTAGTATTTTGAATGTTTCTTTCACTAGTGTTAAGTTGATCAAGAGCTGATTTTGCGAGTTCGATAGTTTCTCTCTGAAAATGGTGTACTGCTACCATTCTATTTTCTGGAGGGGTTACTATTAAGTTGTTGGTAAGCTCATACAAAGTCGGTTTTGATTTGTAGGTGAGGCTCCCTTTTGAAACCTTAGTTTCGATAGCTTTAATGAGTTTGAGGTCGAGTAATGTGTTAAATCCAGTTTCAGCTTCTTTTTTTGAAATAGGTGGGTTTAGTTGTTTCCCAAGGAGAGCAAAATCTTTCTTAAAGTCAAAGTAAGTTACTACTTCTCTAAGTACAGGAATATACCAGTTATTAAAGTAATCGAATTGTTTTCGCTCAATAATATAGGGGTCGGTAAGGGGGCGAAGGTTTTGAGCAATATCCCAATAGTAACGTTTTTCGTCAAAGTTTTTACTCTCTTTATAGAGAATAATGGCTTCAAAATACTTCGTTTCTTTTGAATTGAGGTCTAATGCTTTAGCAAAACTCAGTATCTGTTTTCGTGGAACTTTACGGGTATGATTGAGAATCATTGTAACATAGCTACTTGATTTTAATCCAACCTTTTCTGCAAATGATTTATGTGAAAAATTTGCGTTGGCCTCTTTTTTAGCATCAAACCATGCATTGAGGTAACGGGTATAATCAATAAAATCATAAATAACAATCTTCTTCATAAGCCTTTCTCTTTGAATACATTTAAAGCTACCTAATCGTTGGAGAAAATGAAATTAAGAACGGTGCCCATCACAAAATAGTGATAACAATTTGTGATGGCTTAATACCTAATTACTTAATATGTCTATTTAATGCTCAATTAAAGCCCTTTTGTTGGTTATTTTGGTCACAAACTAAAGGTGTATTTTGTGATATTATACATTTGGTGGACTCTCCATAAGTTATTCCTTGCGGTTTAACCCAATTCATAGGATAATTAGTACATTCATTTATATTAGTGATAACGTGACTCAAATGTTTCATAAACAGGCAGAAAATATATATCATACACTCTGTAAAGTGTATCAGGATAGGCACCTGTTACAGGTTGCCGATCTTGCTTTTTTTTCTGAATTACCACAAGATTTTTATGATGATGTACAGAAAGAACTTATTGATATGCAGTTTTTTCATATAGCAGACTATGAAGATAAAACACTAAATGAATTGGCAGACGATAACCAAACTGTTGTTCGTGTTCTGATAGGCCCTGATAACAAAATGTATGCAAATCTCAGTAGCATTTTTAATGTCGAGAAAGGGATTCGAGAGAATATTGTGGATTTTACTTCATTTCTCGAGGATGGGACTATTTGTTCAACAGTTAATTCGCTCTCTCCTTCACGACTGACCAATGCTCCAGTAGTTAAAAAAAGATTTTTAGAGGCTGATACTGAGCTCAATGCTTTAGTTAATGCTCATGAAACACTCTGTTTTGAAGAAGTGTACAAGAGAAAATCTCAATTGGTGATTCTTTCAGGGAGTACCGAAGAAGTTTTTAGACAAGCTAATAAAATTCACAAGTCCGAAGCTGAATATAGAGCAACGATCCCCGGTAAACTTTTGTATGATGAATTGCTGAGCTCATTTGAATACGACGACCACATTGCCCATACTATGCAGCAGCTTCTGATTCAGCTGGATAATTAAGGTCAGCTCAATCTAAGATTTCTTTTTAGGGCCTCTAAACACAATTGTCTTATAAAGAGTAAATGAGAGAATTGTATAAAATACATTTGCAATTGCTTGGCAGATAAGTGTATGAGTGATAATCCCTTGTATAGACCTTGGAACATATTTGAACCATACTGTTGGGAGCTCTATGGTGTTCATTGCGACGTTCAGTATCAATAAATTGAGAAAGTAGCAGACCACAAATACAACTATAAAAATAGGAAGCTCTTCTTTGTGCGATTTTTCTGTTTTAAAACTCCAAAATTTATTCATAAAGTAAGAGTTTGTTCCGCCTACAATATATCCACTTAAATTTGCGATATTGTGATGTACATTAACAAATTCAAGAGAGCGGGCAACAATCAGAAACAAGAGGGTGTTAATAACGCCTACAACAATAAAACGTACAAATTCACTGTTTAAAACCTTTCTCATTGGGTAAATCCATTGCCTTTATCTCTCCGGGTCAATGATAAAAAAAAATAATACGAATAGATTAGGCATGATCTATATTATTTATTAAATATTTAACGCTGGATTTGTTTTAAGGTCACATCAGGCCAGGTATTCCAGTGGTGGAATGTGGTGTGATACTAGAGGATACCTCTAAAGGTTAAAATGACAGATATTTACGATCTCATTATTGTAGGCGGCGGTATGAACGGCAGTGCTCTTGCGCGCCTCTCGGCCTTTAATGGGTTAAAGGTACTTTTACTCGATCAGAGTGATTTTGCAAGCGGATCAACAAGTAACAACTCAATAGTTGCAAGTGATATGCTCAGTCACCCATCATTTCTTTTTCAAAAAGAGTATGTAGAAGAAAAAGAGAATCTCTATAATACCGCCCCAAATGTTGTATGGTTTGAGAAGTTTATATTACCCAGTGTAAAAGAGAATATTAAAGGATCATGGTTCTCACATCTCATCATTAAGCTCCAGAGTTTTTACTATAGAAATAGATTTTTAAAGCCCGTCTCTAAAATTACCCGTGATACACTTCTCGAAATTGAACCTCATTTTAGAAATGAAGGTCATAGTGGTGGTTTACAGTATTGGGATTGTATGATACATGATACTCGGCTGGTCATCGAACAGATACTTGATGCCTGTTATTATGGTGCTGAAGTACAGAGTTATCACAAAGTTACAGACCTTAAACGGCGTGGAGACATTGTTGAGTTGATTGTCACCGATACGATAAGCGGTATAGAAAAAGTGTATCAAACTGATGAGCTTGCCTTTACTGCAGGTCCCTGGGTACACAATACCAGTATTCTTGATCGATTTGATGTGGGCCAGACCTCATTTACAAAAGGAGACCATCTCTTTGTAGAGGGGCTTCCCCTCGATCATTCATTTGTACTTCCGGTACCTGGGATGCGCTACTATTTTCTTATTGTCCCTTGGATGGGTGGACACCTTGTAGGGAGTATTCAACAAGAGATACAGATGGGCGCTAAACTTACATCAGAGTTTGATTCACATAAAACGATAATGCTCCTTGATTTATTAAAAGAGTATTTTCCTGGTATACGTCCTCATGTAGTTTGCACTTTTAGCGGACACCGAGAAAATGAGTTTAAATCCTCAGGAGTAAATACTGAATGTATTGATGGGCATTACTTTCAAGAACTTGGAGAGGATATTTATTTCGGAACTGGTGGGAAACATCTCTCTCATCGAAGTTTTGCACGTGGATTTCTTCAGTTCATGTATGATCGTACATTTGCCACCCTCGAAAATAATCGACTTCCAGGGGGTAAAAAATGGGTTACTGGACAAGAGCTATGGGATGAACTCTACTCATATGAGTCAATTGATGAAGAAACTCTAAAGCATTGGATGTCTATCTATGGATCAAGGGCACTTGATATTATTGCCTTTATTCAGGAGAAGGAGGGAACTCTTGATTCTTGTGACTACGTCTATTATGAAGCGCTCTTTTGCAAGGAGTTTGAATTTGTACGTAAGCCGGTAGATTTTATGTGTCGTCGGTCAAATTTGGTCTATTCAAAAAGTGCTGGCCTTGATGTCTACCCTTCAGTGATTAAAGCAATTTGTCCGGAATGTGCGACTGTTGAACTCGATCCAGAAAAGGGGTCATACTACAAATACCTCAGAGAGATCAGACACTGTGCCGTTATATAATATTGCACATCGAGGTTTGCACTCAGTGCAACCTGAAAATACACTTGAAGCCTTTTTAGCTGCTTGGCAGATAGGGGCCCATATGATTGAATGTGATATTCAATTGAGCAGTGATGGGGTGCCGGTTATTTTTCATGACGACACTTTACAACGAATGTGTGGAGTTAATAAAGCGGTATATGAGTGTACAGCGTTAGAGTTGCAAAGCTATACCATTGGATCTAGTGGTGCTAGGATACCTACCTTATTAGAATTAATGAATATTGGAGCTGATCGACCGCACTACTTTGAGTTAAAGGTTCCCGATGCTAAAAAAAATGATCATCACTATAAAGATGAGTTGGTGAACAAGGCCTATCACTATTTTTATGGTTTTAAATGTCTTGAAAAAAGTTTTGTTGCGAGCTTTGATCAAGAACTTTTTCACATTATTCGTTCAAAAAATCTCTTTGATGAAAACTTGGTTATAACTTTTGAGTATCTTCATGAAGTTGAGACTTATAGAGCCTCTAACGATCACATTAATAATACATCCTACCAATGGAATGGTCTTCTTAAAGAGGATACATCTCTTCTTATTGATTCCCATACTACTTTTGTTTGGGGTGTTGATTCGTCTGAGGAATTACCCGATATAGTTGATTGTGGTATTAGTGGCGTTATTACAGATTTTCCAGAAAATATTGTTTAGAAAAAGGTTGCCTCCAATTAGGCAACCTCAAATAAACTCTCATTATTATGCAATGATTAATTTTGCCCAGTTCTAATATAGCCAAAACGGTCTCTTCTCACTTTACGAGGAGTTGCCCCACTCGGGTAATGTATTGAGTATTCAAAAATGGAGAGGTAGACACCATTACCTACTAATCTTCCATCTTCAGAAACAGGGTCCCAGCCAATCCATAGCCAACGATCGACATCAGGATTTGTACAGTCACCATCAAATATCTTATCGGTGCACTCAATCATTTTGCGATTCTGAGCGACAAATTCACCTAAGTTACTATAGATTGTCATGCGGTATGAAAAGCTCAGGTGGTCTTTTATTTCATCATCCGGTATTGATTTAAATGCCTTTTTATCGATACTTCCTTGAATAATATTCCACCAATTACCTTGAACCAAAATACCGACTTGTTGGTACTTTTTTGAGGTTTCAAGGGCGAGTGCTTTTGTTGTTTGACCGATACTATCATTTATTATTGTTCTCGCATAAAAAGCAGAACCATTGTTTTGCTCGAAATTATCGAGTTTTTCTTGACCACTCACATACTCTTGATAAGGATTAATACCCGCCTCAGGCTCCATTCGTCCTTTGATGACAACCCATGGTGCATTATCTCCTGGGGAATTACCGTGAGCATCAATGACATAGCGCGTATTAGATCTTAAACGTATTGAGTCAGCAGGGGTAAGACGAAAGGTGTTTGAAGACTTATCGAGATATGTGAGAGTTTGATCTTTTTGGCTCCAGTCAGAGTCCTCTGCTTCAAGAATAGTAGTAGTCCCCGCTGTGTTACTTTCAGAATCTTTATGTTTAAAAAAGTAATTCTCTCGACCTTTGTTGATCATATCTTTTGTTTCAACTTCTTCTGAAAAACTTAAGAAGAGTGAATCAATAGGAGCTCCGGTTTTACTGTCCTTCGCGGCGCCTTTAACGAGAAGGGCGCTTTTAATAACGGGGGACATTTTATCTTCCATGTTTATTGTATCGGTTTTAGTAGTGATTTTAATGTCAGTAGTGTCGAAAGTTGATATTACTATTGTTTCAACGATAGTATCAAGACTTTCACTGATAAGTGTACGTTCTTGTTCTTTTGTGATAGTGTCGATAATGTAATTAGTGTCAATATTGAAAACTGTAGCAGTAGAAAATTCCTCATCATAGATGTAGGTCATATATGGTTTTATGTTTAATGATGCCGGGACATTCCAATACATTCGGTATGGGTCTTCTGGGTCTGGGGTCCAGTCTGAAGAGGTGGGGTGAAGTTCAATAACAGAATTTTCTTTATTTATCCATTGGAAGAGCACATCATTGCCACCAAACTCAGCACTGACTATTGGCCAACTGTACACAAGACTTATGCGGTCCATGATGCCGTCTTCATTCATATCTAAAAAGTAATGTCCGTATCGGCGTGGAATATTCTCAATAGATATTTCTTCTACTGGTACTTTAATGTTTGGGTCGCCAGGAATATTTCCCTGTCTATCTTGGAGCCCTGAAAGAGGGTACAGTGAAATACTGTCGCCTTCCACAATCGTAAATTGGGAAACATCAATAGTGAAATCCCATATTTCACTTCTTTGGTTATCGATGACAGAAGATACTTGGACAATAGAATCGTTTATGATAAATACCCAATCTTCAGCCCTGACATTTTCAACAGGTTCACTAAATGTGACGGTCAAGGTGTCTTCTCCATGGCCATCTTCTAATAAAGGATCTTTTTTAATAACCGTGTGAATAATAACGGGGCCTATCATGTCATCCAGTTCACGCTGACTTTCAAAGCGTTTGCCTCCTTTTTCATAAAAGAATGCATCGGCATAACCACCAATATTGGTAAAATAGCCCGCGTTGGCATAGGTGAAATTTCGAGTAATAACAAGAGTGCTATCTCCAGGAGTGAGTGTGCTCCAGTCGTCAGGAGTGAAGGTTGTTGATTGACAATCATCATCAGATTTCCCGATGCAAAGAGTAATCTCCTCTGGCTCACCTTGCCAGTTGCCAATAGAGATTACAACACTATCAGCCCAGCCGTCACTTACAGAGTTAAGCTTGGCTTCTTTAATGTAAGTACCATTATCATAAATTTCTGCAAGTTTGATGTAAGGCCCATCGACTTCGGTAAATGTTATTGAAGGGGTGAGAACTGATTGCTCATTGCCTTGATTGGTACCTGTACCATCATAGATTACGGTTAATTTAAGATCATCAATTGAGAGGACGTCGTTATCTGGTGTTATTTCAAACGAGAATATTCCGTTACTGTATGATTTCTTATAATCTTTAAGTTCAATGGAATTGTTAGGGAGAGATATGGCGTAGGAGTCATCACACTCTGTACATATAAATTCGGTACCATCTGACGTTTTATCCATGATGATTGTGTAGAGTCTCACAGACTCATTAGTAGGAAGAGTGTATGAAGAATCGATTGGATTGCCTTCTGAATCAGTAAAAACAATCGAGTAGGGTGGGTATTTGGGGGCAATAAACGCAACAGAATCTAATTGAGGTTTACTCGAAGTTGATGAGATGCTCTCATGAATAATGTAGTAGGTACTATCCGCTTTAAGGCCATTGATTTTAGGGACATCTAGAGTGAATTGAAAACCATTCATGTCAATAGATATACCTTGATAGTATGTACTTCCTTTTTCTAATTCTTCATCAGTTACATCAACTACTCCATCTCTACTTAAGTAAAACTTTGAAATTTTTGAAATGATAGTACTTTGTGCCTGGCAGCCATTAGTGGGTTCTTCACCATCTGTTATAGTATACTGAGTACTCGATTTTGTATGACCGTATTTGATAGGTTGATCAAAATCGATATCTGTTTGTATCTGAATATTTGATTGTAAAGTATGTCGCTCACAATAGAAAAGGTCAAAGGTGTGGCGTGAGCCAATAGTGTTTGTTCCCTCGCCTGCAAGAAACTCATCGAGGCTGAGAGTATCGCTTACCGGTTCGTGAGTACCTCCGATATCAAGAGCAAGAGTACTGTCGACAAAAATCCAGAGGTCGTCATCACCATTGAAGATAAACTGTTGCCCTGCGCGATACGTGAATGAAGTCTGGGTTTTCATACAGAAATGATAATTGTGCTGGTAACCTTTTGTAGAATCGACTGCGTAAGGCTCATTCCATTTCGAACTATAGGCAGAGCCTATGCGGTTTTTATTGTTTATAAAATCATCAAGAGGGAAAAATCCGGTATTGGGGACAAGTGGGTCAGTTGCGTAGTGAGTATCCCCTGTGTCGAGCACTTCGGTAAATGATGAAAATTCATAATTTCCTGTTACTGTATTAGGTTGCATTTGGATATCTTGACAATTATAGTTTGATGAATCGGCGAGAGGCTTGAACCAATCGGTAAGTTTTGATGTCCTACATTCAGCCGCTCTTGGCGAAGCCGCATTAGCCATAGGAAGCCCTTCACTATTGAGAGATGCTCCAACAAGTCCGATTACTGCACCATTTGCAGTGTTTGTAGTACAGCCCATATTAGGGAATTGAAAAGCACTATCGAGATCGTACTCATTCCAGTCAATGAACTCGCCAGGAAGAACAGACTTCAGGCAGTAGCCAGTTGTAGATGGTGTTGGTCGAGTGCTTTGAAAGTCGTAAAAAGATTCTGACTTAAAATAGAGGTAGAGGGTGTCTTCAAAGAGAAATTGCTGCTGTCCATCCGTTAGGTAGTCAGTCTTTCCTTTGCCTGATTTTCCATATGTTTCATCAAACTTATTAGATAAATAAAAGTTTGAAAGTGTAGATGTGGTGCCGGTGTAGCTATACCAACCACATTGAGTTGTATCGGGCTCCATCGCAATACTGATACCACTGATCACAATTTGTGGCTGAGTATTACTCCAGGGTGAAAAGAGGACTATTGTCTTGTCGTTTGCAGCAAATGCAACGGTAGATATTGCCGACATTAAAATGAGGGCACGAGTAAAAAATGAGTGTACCATAGCTTCCCAATTGAAAAACTAACTCGTGTAAAATAGGGACGCGAATCAGTTAGAACGTACGTGGCACTAAGATAGGTTAATTGCATACCCAATACAAACAAAGTAATGTAAAAAAAGAGGTAACATAAGGTGGTGTAACGGAGTACTGTCAAAAGGTGGGTTGTGATGATTTATTGCATACCATTAGAAAAAATTGTTACTTTATGCAAAACTGAGGATAGGAATATGGAAGAACAGCCAATATCTCAAGAGAACCGCATTATTGCCTTTAACCAAGGCTCAGCTGATCAATATGGTGAATTTCGCATTAAAATTCTCTTCCCTGTGGAGCACAAGCAGGAATGTAAGTTTTCTGAGGAGGTAACCATTGGGAGAGGCTCTTCGAATGATATCATTTTAAAAGATGAGTGGCTCTCTCGATCTCATTGCAAGATTTTTGTAGAAAACCATGAAATTTATGTAGAAGATTTAGGATCGACTAATGGTACTGTGGTTAATGGAATGGCGGCAACTCATTGTATTAAGCTTAATCGGGGTGATGAAATAGAGTTGGGGCAAATTATAATTGTAGTTGAGCCCTGCCTTGAAAGTGTTGTTGAGGAATCTGCCCAAGAAGAAGTTAGTGAGGTGACCGTACTTTCTGGCGTGATGGATAATGAGACTTTTTGGGATAGCTTCTGTGAGCAGGTGACTGCAAATGAGAATCAAAAGGCGGGCTCTTCGCTTCTTTGTATCAAAATTGATAAAATAAAAGAATTGATGGTGAGTTATGATGAGATCATCAAAGAGTTTTTAATGCTCGAGATTTCACGGTATCTTAATAATGAGAAGCTGTCAGACGAAATTGTGGGGCGCTACGATGACTGTTTTCTTTACTATCTACAGGGTGTTGATCAGGATAAGGCTGCATCATTTGCCGAATATATCTGTAAATCTATTAAGCAACACCGATTTATGTATAATCAGAGTTCAATAGAACTCACGATATCAATAGGGCTAGCTCACCAAAACCCTGGTGAGCGTCCAACCCCTGAAAATCTCTATAGAGTAAGCCAGCTGGCTTGTAATCAAGCTCAAGAAGATGGGGGGAATGTGGTGATGGAACAGCCTTGTTATGAATAATCGGGTGACTTCATTGTAAATAAGCCCCTCTTTAAGTGTTAAAAATTCATATTTCTCCACCGGCCATGAGCCTTCGACCTTCAGCCTTGCTATTTTTTTTCCTATCTTTTGCATCAACTTTTCCATCTTAATATGAGAATACGATGCTCGATATACGATTAATTAGAGAAGAACCTGAAAAAGTTCAAAAAGGGGTTCGCGAAAAAGGTGTAGAGATTGATGTACAAGACATTCTTACGCTTGACCAAGAACGTAAAGACTTGCTCTCAGAAGTAGAGTCTTTAAAGGCTCTAAGAAACTCTGCATCAAAGAAAATAGGCGCAGCCAAAAAAGCTGGTGAAGACGCCGCTACAGCAATCGCTGAAATGAAGAAAGTCGGTGATGATATCGCAACTCTTGATGGGCGGGTAAAAGAGAAAGATGAAGAATTACAAAACATCTTGCTTCGATTACCAAACCTTCCGCATGCGTCAACTCCTGAAGGCACGAGCGAAGATGATAACGTTCCAGTGCGGAGCTGGGGAGAGCCTACAGTCCATGATTTTGAGGCTAAAGATCATAAAGAGGTGGGGGAAGCTTTAAAAATGTTTGATTTTGCACGTGGTGCAAAAATATCGGGATCAGGATTCCCCGTTTTCACTGGCAAAGGCGCTAAACTCGAGCGTGCACTAATCCAGTTTTTTCTTGATCGTCATACAGACACTAATGGATTTACTGAGGTGATCCCTCCATATTTGGTAAATAGAACAACAATGACAGGAACGGGCCAACTTCCAAAAATGGAAGAAGACATGTATCGGTGCGATAAAGACGATGATCTTTTTTTAATTCCGACAGCAGAGGTTCCTGTTACAAATCTTCATGCGAATGAAGTGCTTAACCCTAAAGACCTCCCTATATCATACTGTGCCTATTCAGCGTGTTTTAGGAGAGAAGCCGGTTCTTATGGCGCTGACACTCGTGGATTTTTGCGTTTACATCAGTTCAATAAAGTCGAGATGGTTAAGTTTGTAGAGCCAGAGAACTCTTACGATGTTTTGGATGAGCTTGTTGGGTATGCTGAATCACTTCTGCAAGAGCTCGGGCTTCATTATCGTGTTCTTGAATTGTGCAGAGCTGACCTTAGTTTTGCCGCTGCAAAATGCTTTGACATGGAAGTGTGGAGTCCGGTAGAGAAAAAGTGGCTTGAAGTATCTTCTGTATCAAATTTTGAAGATTTTCAAGCGAGAAGAGCTAATATTAAGGCAAAAATTGGTGGCAAAAACACTTTTATTCACACTCTCAATGGTTCGGGCCTTGCAACACCAAGAGTTCTCGTTGCACTTATTGATAATTATCAAAATGCAGACGGGTCGATAACGATACCTGAAGTCTTGCGGCCATATATGGGCGGTATTGACGTAATTACACTATAGTATGAATGAATTTTTGAAAAATCAGCCATTTAAATCTCAGTCTGAAGAAGAGACTGAGCTGTGGGCACGTGAGTTTTCTCGTTATTTAAAGCCTGGTGACTCTATTGCGCTTCATGGAAATCTTGGGGCGGGTAAAACCGTAGTAAGTCGAGGGGTTTCTCGAGGCTTGGGATATATGGGAAATGTGCACTCACCCACTTACTCTTTGGTGCATGAATATCAAAATGACCCTCTTATTTACCATATCGACCTCTATCGTTTACCTGAAGGTGCTGATTTTGATGAAATAGGTGTGGAATATTATAGTTTTGGAAAGGGGGTCACCTTAATTGAATGGCCGGAACGGCTTGATGAGCTTAATGTAGGAATTACTCATGAAGTTGTAATAGAGCATTGTGATGAAAGCACCCGTTTAATCACTGTGACGGAGGTTAAGTCTCAGAGTAAAAAGTAAAATTGCACCAAAGAACTCACCATTTTTTAATAATAATTTGGGTATTTGTGTGACTGAGCGTATATTAAAAGGTATCTCTATCATATAGACGTTGGTTTTTATTGGGTAGAGTGGGGTATAGATAACACCGGGAGAACTACATGCAGCATCAATTGCCTCATGTACAGTCAGTTCGAAAGAAGCAAAGAGAGATTTTCTCTATTTGGGTGTTACGCCGTTTTCTTGTTTGTATAGTTTTCTATTTTCTTGTTGTTCTCATGGGGTGTAGTCAAGTTGAACGCTCCAATCCATTAGATTCAAAAGGCAAAGAAAATACCCCTGATGGTATAGTTGAGGAGAGTCATGAGAGTTCTGAGTCTCAATTGCCATCCTCAGAAGATGAAGTTATTTTTGTAGAGCCAATGAGTTCATCTCAGACCAGTTCGTCTTCAACGACAAGTACAAATGAATCATCAGAAGGACGGACAAGTTCTTCTTCAAGTAGTGAGCCTATTACCATCCCAGTCATCGAGCCATTCACTATTGCCCAAGGCAATGATTTAAATGTGATTATGGATGAGGGTAACGAGGGGTCTGACCTCTTTTTTAAATTGAATGCAATAAATAGCATCGGTGAAAAAATTAATTGGGGCGTTGCAGATAAACCTTTGGTAGGTGTTGTCAATATTGATAAGGTTGGCCATGAAATAGCGGTTAGTTATCAGGTTCCTGCTTATTATAATGGTATTGAATCATTTTTAATTGTTGCAGAGAGTGGTGTTGAAAAAGATACTATTGAAATAAGTGTTACAGTAAGTGCAAAAAACACCCCGCCACAGTTTACAAAAAAAGCCTCAATTACTGGTATTGACAGTGTAAGAAAGACGCTTTCTGTTTCTGCAGCTGAGTGTGTTGATACTCTTGATGGTGGCGGTACAGTTGTTCCTACATATAGCTGGTATAGAAGCGTTGAAGATGTAGCCTTGAGTGATGGAGTTCTCGTTGCTCTTTCAACGGAATATACATTGATAGCTGAAGATAAAGGTCACTATATGTATGTTATAACGAGCTGTGAAGATACTGAGGGTGAAGCGGTGCATGACACTACAAGGACCTCGAATAGTATAGCGGTTTTTAGGCCCCCATTTCCAGGTAATGCCATGGAATTTAATGGTTCTAATCAATATGTGGTAATTGATACGATCAAGCCTGTTCTTACAAAGGGCCTCACTTTTGAGCTTTGGGTTAATTGGCACTCCATAGAGCCATGGTCTCGGCTTATTGAAATTACGAATGCAGAAGGGGTAGCTTTTAATAATATTTACTTGGCAGCAGGACCTACTGTGGGTGAGCTTAGATTTGATATTTTTAGTGGGAATTGGCTTGATTCTACAAAGCATTGTTACGCACATAATTTTATAGAGTTGAATAAATGGATCCATGTAGCTGCATCAGTCGATGCCAATGGGTATGCTCAAATTTATAAAAATGGTGTAAGGGTTAAAGAGTGCTTTACTCAACCACCGGTTAATACTGATCGTGCGGTAAATTTTATTGGCAAGTCAAATTCTGAGAATGACCCACTGTTTCGTGGAGCTATGGATGAAGTTCGGATTTGGGGTGATGTTCGAACAACAGATGAGATACTATACTACAAGGATAACCCGCTGGAAGGTGATGAAGAACATCTAATACTCTATTATGATTTCTTTGATTATGGCGATGGTAAGTTGACTGACCTTTCCGGCTCTGTTCATGGCACCTATGTTAATATGGTTACCGGTATTGACAGTGTAGAATCGTTCAGATAGCACCGAATCTTGTAAAGTATTGCTTTACACTAGGTTTTTCTGTGCTCATAAAATTTTCAACTATTTTGGGTGTTTTACCTGTAATTTTGAGCTATTATAGCTTGTAAAGTCTTAATTTACACTCTTCTAATTCCTTAAAAACAGTAGGCTTAGAGGAAATATTCATTTTATTTCACTTTGACAAAAAAAGACCATTGCCACTTCCTACATATAACATATATTAGTATAACTGGGGTTATTTCCCGAGTAGTTTTTTAGTCAATAAGGGTCGCTAAAATGACAGTTATGAGAGGGTCGATCGTACATGTGTGTACAGTGCTTATTACGTTAAGCTTGTTTCACTGTGCAGAAAGCTTTCCAGTTGTAGCTGCAGTACCTGACTCAAGTGATGCATCAACATCTTCTGCTGATGAAATCTCCTCCTCTGAAAATGTAATTGCGCAAGACCTTGAACATACCATAGAAAGAATGGTTCAACTTTTTGATCAGCTCGATACTTTTGAGCACGTGTATCGTGAAAATTTTGCAACTGATACGAGTATGTCTCTAGAAAAAGAAGCTCTCTTATTACAAATAAAAAGCACGATTGATTCTTTAGATGTATACAAGGATAAAGCATGGCTCAATTCTGATTTTCTGAATGGTATATCTATAAATGGTGTTACACGAATTGATGTTGAGGAGCGGGTTCATTTTGTTTCGTCCTATGTAAGTGTTATCAAGAGCTATGAGTATAAATTGCCAAAATCCGAGGGTGAAGATGTTTTTGAAAAATCAGATTTTGATGTAGATCCTAATACTGCTCCTGCAGTTGATGGTAATTATTATCCAATCTTTGAAGCGGGACAAAGTAAAGTAGTATACGCGAATGAAGACGAAGTGTCTTGGATTAACATAATGGTTACGGAATTAAATGATGATATGCTCGAAATGAGTGTGTTAAAACCATTTTCTAATGCACGTTTAAGCTTTACAAATGACCCAAGCAGTGAAAATTTAAAACAGAGTGGCAACCGTTGGGCATATGGGATTGAGTTTGAGCCCACTGAAAATTTTAATGGCCTTGATACCTCAATCATTCAAATAAGTGATGGCGAGTTGAATGACACCTTGCAACTGATATTTGATATTGCACCTCAGAATGATAACCCTATTTTAAAGGGTATAGCTAATATTAATAATGTTCACACTGAAGGTGATACTCTCATTGCTAGTTTAGTGTCTGGTGATTGTATCGATCCAAATGATTCTGGGACTCCACCAGAACTTATTTATGCATGGTATCGAGATGTTGATAATATTAAAAATAATGGCAATGAAGAACGAACGGATGATTTCAAAGACCAGATTGTATTGCAAGAGAGTGATACTGCTTATTACTATTATGTGGTAGCAATCTGTATGGATGGTGAAAGTTTTATCTTGTCGGAAAGAGATACTTCACGGTACACAGACAAAGTTCTTCTTAACGACTATGCACCAACATTTGTTGATGGTGACCGCAAATATATTGAAGGCTATGAAGATGCGGTTCACACATTTAAAATAGCCGCTGTAGATGATAAAGATTCAATTGATTGGTGGCCAGTAAATTCTGAATCAAGCCACGGTAAAGTTGTTGTGAAAAAAGATAAAGGGAATATAGCCCAATTCGAATATGAGCCAAATCCAAATTATTATGGTGAAGATGAGTTTGAAATTGTTGCCAAAGGTGGTAAACGATCTGATACGGTTACTGTTATTGTGGAGACATATTCTGTGAATGACGCTCCTCAGGTAGTATTCACTAAAAAGTCTCCTGATGGAGTTGTTGTAGAAAATGAAGCGTTGACGATTGAGGCTTCATGTTCTGATGTTGATGGTAAGAATGATATTGCTCAATTGTCTTATAAATGGTATTCAGAGGCTCATAATTCAGGTTATAATGGGGATGAAGTTGGTAAGGATCAAATTTCTTCTGGTTCAGAAGAAAGTAGTTTGACTATTGATAGTAATATGGTTAATGCATACGTATATGCTATTGTTGAATGCCAAGACTTAAATGGTGTGATTGCAGTAGATACATCATATTATTCTGATTATATATTTGAAGAAGAAAAGGACTGGGCGGATAATGTTTTGGCATTTGATGGTCAAAAAGATTGGATTGACCTGGGTGATATTACACCTAACTTGAATAACGGTATTACACTAGAAGCAATGGTGTATTGGGAAGGTAATACTGGGAAAGATAATATCTTGATGTTGAGCGATGAATCAGGTAAGAATAGAGTTTCTCTTGGCCGCCATAATCAAGATACGTTAGCCATAACCATTGTTAATGATGAAATCTATACTATAGGCGCAGTGAAAGGGTTTATTAATGACAATCAATGGACGCATATAGCGGTAACTATTGAAAGTGGTCAACCGGTTAGAGTTTATAAAAATGGATTTTTAGTTTCTGAATCAGATTTAGGTTTCCCTAATGTCGTTCATTGGACTAAAAATTCTATTGGTAAAGGTTTTGAAGATAATAATGAGATGTTTAAAGGCAAGATAGATGAAATTAGAGTTTGGGAAGATGTTCGTTCTGCGGAAGAGATAAGAACTTCGATGTTTTCTGAAATGACTGATCAGGTATCACAACTTTATGCTGCATGGGATTTTAATAATGTTGGCGGAGCCATCCTCTGGAATGTAAAAAGTATACGTCAAAACGGTATATTAGTTGCAATGGATAATAGTAATTGGCTTAAGACAATGAAAAAAATTGATCTTAAAATTTATTCTAATTATAGTGCAGTTTTGGATACCATGAATGTTACCATTGCTGAGAATATGTTGTTTCCATTGTCGTATACTCCATCAAATGGGTTCGAATTTAAATCTTGGGAACTTGATCAAAGTAATGGAGTTATTACTGATCCGAATCAACAAATTACCTATTTCACTGGAGTTGAAGATGCATTAATTCAATTAAAGTGTAATGATGTCTGGGCTCCAGACGCGCCAAGTGGAATTCATAGTGAAAGTCATGATGATGGCTCATTTGTGCTAAAATGGAATAAACCTAATGATAATGTGGGAACAGTAGGGTATACAATATATAGAGATGGTGAGTGGTATGGAGAAACTAATACTGAGGAGATGTACTTAAATGTCATTGGATCAGGTACTTATACTATAGACGCCTTTGATCTCGAAGGTAGAAAATCTTTAGTAAGTAACCCACTTGTACATTTTGAAGCAGAAGATTGGTTAAGTGGATTAAATATAGTATCTGACACTATTGATGCTGTTGGGTTGGTAAAGAGCGTTGATGATGCAAAGGTCAGTATTAGGTGGAATGGACAGTTTTTTGATACTGGTGTACCTGCTGGAGAGTATAATATTGCATATAGAATTAAGCCACTAAATACAGGTGATGAATTTGAATCTGAAGTACTGTATAAAGGCGAAAAGAAATTGAGTATATCAGGGCAAAGTATTGATGCGGAAAATGGTTGGACTTATGTAGTGTCTTCCGATTCGTTCGATTTTGATGGTGATCTTAACTCCCCTTTCTTTTTAGATTTTGATCAAAGTGAATTTATGGTAGACTGGATTCAAATGCAACCGATCAACAACTAACATTAAAATTTATAATCCTAAAAAGGTTCACTCATTGTTATAATGGGTGAACCTTTTTCTATTCGTATTATACTAATATTATTGAGGAATGAGGTTAAAACCCAAATGGCTATTTGAATGGTGTTGGCAGTCGATACTTTTGGATAATAACTTCTATATTTATTTGAGGTGTTTATAGGGGGACAGGGCAAAAAGAGAGTATATATGACGAATGTGTTGAGAATATTTTTTTGTATCAATCTGCCTTTACTGGTCCTTTTCTCGAGTTGTTCAGATACAGTGAATACGCCAGAAATAATTGCAGTAACAGCAAGTAGCTCTGAAGACGAATTTATTAAGAGCGTTACATTGGATTCAATAGATCAATATGCTTCAGAAATTTCTTCTTTAATTCAAGAGAAAGAGGCTACAAGTGAGTCCTCACATCAGGATAGCCTTACGAACTTAATTGATTCAAAAATAAATAAATTAGAATTGCTTATATTAACTTTTTATGATGCGAGAGAACAAGAGTTTAGTGACGTAGAATATGCAATTGCTATAGCGAAAGCGGAGGGGGTTTCTGAGGATGTTAACGTCTCTAATGATCTTCTTGATAGCCTTGTACAGAATCGGGTTGATTCCAAAAATTACATTGAACAGCTAAAAAAAGAATTGGGACTATCAATTTCACCAAAGCCTATTATTTTAATATCTAGCTCATCACTATTAGAATCAAGTATTTCAGAAGATGGAGGTATAGCATTATCCGATACCATCTATTATCAAGCGACGGAAGATTCATTGTATACTTTTACTATTGGACCAACAATTTCTGAAGGGGATACGCTGATTTGGGGTTTTCTTGATGATATTAAAAATGGATTGGTAGAATTGGAGCCTCGAGTAGACTCTGTAATTATATCATTTAAGGCAAGTCGGAATTATTTTGGACAGGTGTCATTTAGGCTAGAAGTAAGTAATAACGATAAGAGTGACACTGTATATGTCGTTGTTCAAGTAGCTCCAATTAATGATATTCCCTCATTTGAAGGGGAAGTATCAATAGCAGGGACTATAATTGAAGGCCAGAAATTAAAAATTATTACAAAAGCTACTTGTAGTGATCAATCAGATAAGGGGGCACCCACACCAACGTTAATTAACAACTGGTATGGAGATACTGATAGTATTGGATTTGACGGAGAATTGATTTCTGTTGGACGATCGATGGAGCTATCTGCTGAACATGTGGGATATTATCTTTATGGAGTTGTATTATGTAAAGACTACTTCGGTGATATAGTTGCAGATACAACACTTTACACTGATTCAGTAGCGAAATTGAATAGTGCGCCAATAATCGATTCAGGTACAATATTACATGGTACTCTTAATGAAGATGATACTATCAGTGGTCTACTTACTGCGATAGACGTAGATGATGATTTAATTCAATGGATGTTAGCTGATAGTACTTCGCATGGCACTGTTACGTTTATGGGTACTTTGAATGAAGCAAAGTATAACTATGTGCCTTTTCAACATTATAATGGAGTGGATTCTGCAAAGGTTGTTGCTTTTGCTGGCATTCATAGTGATACCATTGTATTAGCATTTACTGTAAACCCAATAAATGATTTGCCTTTGATTTATGTAGATTCCGTCATTACAGGGGGGGCTTTATTCGATAGTGATCTATCAGTTCAAGTAACCTGTACGGATAATATTGATAGCATTCAATCACCTCTAGAAGTAAGGTATCAATGGTTTTCAGACAGAGATACACTGAACTATGATGGGGGATTAGTTTCAACTGATTCGGTTTTAACTGTTGTGGACTCACTTGCTCTCAGCTATTTTTATTTGATCACCCAGTGTATTGATGAGGATAACAGTGTGGTTCAGGATACAAGCCTATATAGCAATCGACTTATCCCTCAAAACTCTTCAGCAACTACACAGAAAACTATGCATTTTGATGGAGTTGATGACATCATTGATTTAGACCCATTAAACCCTGATGTTGATGATGGCCTAACATTCGAGTTTTTGGTTTTTCTCGACTCATTCCATACTGGTACAGTGTTAACGCTATCTGAGGATGGGCAAGCGGTTGATTTATCAATTGGCGTTTCTCACGATTCATTAAAGGTTGAAATTGGATCTAATATATTTAGTATACAGGAATTTTTCATTGAAGAACACTGGACCCATGTAGCGATATCAGTTGGTTCAGGAGTGGGGAATAATATCCATTTTTATAAAAATGGAATGTTAATTGAGAAGGGTACCGTTCCAGCCCTTATTACAAATGCATTTGGAGTTTGTAAAATGGGAGCTTCACTACAAAATGTAGATAATTTAAGTGGAACACTTGAAAATGTGAAAATATGGGAAAGTGTGCGAACCCGAACTGAAATTAAAGACAATATATTTAACGAAAATATTAATCATTCAGATCTATACATTGGGTGGAGTTTTGATAATACAAGTACATTTTTTATTCAAAGTACTCAGGGAGAGCACTATGGATCAATGGAGGGAACAAGTGCCACAAGAAGAGATGCTATTAAAAGGAATATTGTGAGTGTGGTTCCAAATTCAGAAATTACAATAACTATTAATGGTGATACAATAGATGTTGCAACGGACTTTGAACTTGCAGAAACTATGCTATTGAATCTTAGGGCCTTTCCAGGGATTAGGTATAACTTTGTCCGTTGGATTACTTCAAAGGCATCTGTAATTTTTGAAGGAGGGGGGCAAGGAGATTCTCTGATGAATACTGACCTTTCTATAAGTGAAGCTTCTGAATTAAGTGTAGATATAGAACGATATACTCTGGCTGATACTCGAAATAGTGTAACTATGGCTTATCATTATATTGTTATGGATAGTACAGCTTGGATGGCGGAAAACCTAAAATATTTACCAGAGGTATTTGGTACTGATCAATATTCTGGTATTGAACCACGATTTTATGTGTACGGTTATTCTGGTATAGTAGTTGCAAATGCGCTTCTAAATACAAACTATGACAAATATGGCGTATTATATAATTGGAAAGCAGCAAATGATAATGTATGTCCTTTAGGTTGGAGACTTCCAACTAATGAGGATTGGACAAAGTTACTCGAAGGAGTAAATGATATGTATCCGTCAGAAAATGAAAGTGAAGTGCTCAGAGAAAATTGGAGCACCTATTGGGAAAATGACAAGGGAAAGGATTCCATTTTGTTTGGAGCACGCGGTGGAGGCATGTTGTCTGCAGTGGGTACCCCCGCTCAAGCTCTTTTTGAATACAATAGACAAAAATCCTTTTGGTGGAGTTCGGATGTTGTATTGGGTACTTTAGACTCAGGCTGGTCCTGGGCTCTAAGCGATGTAAGTACTTCTGTGGAAAATATTCTTCAGGGAAGGGAGGATGCTCTTTCGATTCGTTGTGTACAGGATTTGTAGCTGGCATCTGAATCAATTGATTGTTTATAAATAATAAGGTGTATGGCTATTTACAATAGCTATACAAATAACTATAAATTCTAAATAATAATGTTTGAGAATGCAGATTATTAGATGAAAGTTTAATCTATTTGTTTTGGAGATCATTTTTAGATATATTATTATCTCAATAGGGCGAAAATTTCAATGAAAATAGAAAGCAAAGAGGTATAGTTCATGGTATCAGTTTTTCAGATATGCGTTGTTTTGGTATGTATACTCTTGATGTTCTGTTCGCGTACAGAAAACACACTTGGTTTAGATGAGTCCCAAGAAGTGTCGGGTGAGGTATTAGAGGGAACCGTTGAATCTCTGAAGGATACCATACTTCTTTTAGAAGAGCAAAAGGCTCGCGCTGTAGATTCTTTGGTAATTGCAACATATGATGTTGAAATAGGTAGAATACAAGAGCAAGTAGTCAATATTACTCGTGCAAAAGCCTATGAAGAAGAAAGCTCACTTTCCATTGCACGATCAAATTATGCTTATTTATTGGCACAGGGTGCGACCGGAGATACATTACTTCTGGCTCAAGAGCTTGTTTCTCAACTTGAGTCTCTTTCTGATTCTTTGCAAAGAGAATTAGAAAGTTTAACGGTAAAGTATGGAGATATAGCTTTAAAAGACCCATCCCATACAATGAGCTCATCCAGTACTACCCCGTCGAGTAGCTTCACGCAGGGAAGTGTAAATAGCTCTAGTGTAATAGAAGGGGGATCTTCAGGTCAACAACCAGGGATAAGTTTTGCGCCACTCAATACTCCGCCTGTTATCGATCAGGGAGACCAGGTAGCGGTAACAGTCTCCGAAGATGGTTCTCCAAAAGCATTTGAATTGTTGCTGACAGCCACAGATGTTGAACAGTTTGAGCTTTCATGGGAGGTAGTAAGTCATCCTTCTTTTGGGGTACTGTCTCTTGAAAAAGATGCAAAACAAGTATTGGTAGACTATCAACCTGCACCTAATCATGCTGGAGTGGTGACATTTGTAATGACTGTAAGTGATAGTGAATTAAGTGATACCATAACGGTGACAGTGACAATTGAGCCAGAGAATGATAGGCCAATATACTTGGGTGAGGCGATATTAGTAGGTACAACAGTTGAAAACGAAATACTATCTATTGATCAGGGAGGTGCATGTACCGATAGTGCAGATGGTGGTATTTTGCCTATAGTGTCATATATTTGGTATAAAGATAGTGATAACTCTGAGTATAATGGTATTGCGCAGGTCTCTTCAAATAAACAGAAACAATTGAGTAATGATGATATTGATTTTTATTTTTATGGTATAGTTGCTTGTACGGATACACATGGGGCTGCGGTGTATGATACAACTGATTATAGCGCACAAATTGTTCCTGCACAAGCTGGTACGGGCCCCCGAGCGTTACAATTTAAAGAGGTGAATGATTTTATTGCTCTTCCGGAAATGACTTTAGAAGTGAGTGACGGGTTTACTTTTGAAGCGTTAGTGTATTGGGATAAAAATAGTCCAAATAAAGATGGAACGCTCATGGAATTTTCTGATACGAGCGGATTAAACAAATTAGTACTCAAGCGATCACAGGATAAGATACATTTTGTCTCATCATTGGGAGCTGGTGCATCTCTATTGAAATCACATAAAGGTTTTGTAGAAGAAGGCCATTGGACTCATGTTGCAGTCACTGTGAAAAATGATGGAACCGCTACATTATATAAAAATGGATTCGCAGATAAAAGTGAAACGTTTTTAATAATGGCAAATAATGTTTCTCGAACTAAAAATGTTCTTGGGAATAGTGTAGAAGGAGGGAATGCTCATTTGGGGCTCCTTGATAATGTTCATATATGGGAGAGGGTTCTAACGCCAGCCGAAATACAGCAAAGACTGACACAACAAGTCCAAGGGACTGAAACTGGCTTAAAGGCCGCATGGAATTTTAACTCAATTTCAGGTAAGACCCTTTATGATATCAGCCTTACCTATAATGGAATAGTGACAAACATGACCGATGATCAATGGGTTGAGTCCTATGAGGTTAAGACTGTTACTATTGAAACAACAGGGGGGGGCATTACTAATGTTACAGGAGCTGTTTCAGTTGCAAAAACAATGAAATTCCCAATTACTATAGAAGCAAATGAGGGATATTTATTGGATCAATGGTCTGTAATCTCAGGAGAGGCAGAAATTGGGGATAAAACTCAGAATGTAACGTGGGTATCGGCTTCAGAGAATGACGCTGTTATATCGGCCTCCTTTACCCGAGATACCATTCATGTTGAATTCGAAGAAAATTTTAGTTCACAGCCTGACCCACAGGGGCTGCAGTATGAAGATGCACATGGGTCAGTTGGTTTTATTAATAATTCAGGTCAGCGTCTCTTATTTTCAAGGAATTTAGTAGCGGGTAAATATGCTATTCGTGTTCAATATTCTGCCTGGACGTGGGTACCTATGTTTCAACCGAAGAAGGTTCAGTTCGCATTTACTCAGTCAGGTCAAAATATTGTATTCCCACCCCATCAACAGTGTATGTTAAAAACCAATACTAATAATTATTATAATTGGACCACGAGCGATGACGGGTATCTCATTGTGAATCAATCTGGTGAGTATATGTTAGTGACAGAATTTTGGCTCGACGATTATAATGTTGATTGGTTTGAACTTATTCCTGTTGATGAATAGGGTATATTTACAGTTTAAGTAATTGTAAATTTTAATACACAGAGTGCTGAAAGGGGCCTGTCCTGATGAGGGTGGGTTGTTATCTTCAACTACACTATTGAAACTCCTGCTATATAAAATATATTAAGGGCAAACGAGGGCTCGTTTGTTGTAGTTTCCCATAGCTATGGGAATTTTGGAGATAGAAATGCATTGGCATGTTAAAAAAGTAATAGTATTCATTTGTGTTTTATTGTGTATTGGTTGTGGGTCAAATGATGTTACTGATATACAGGTTGAATCTGTTGCATCTTCTGCGCAGAGTGAAATGAGCTCGTCTGGAGTTATACACACTTTTATGGATACTCTAAATGCATTTACAGCGTTACATGATACCGTTATTGCTTTAGACTCTTTGATTTCTGCGGTTGGGGCGTTAGATTCATTAGTTGAAGTGCGTGAAGAATTTGCAACACGCTTAGTAACTGAAGTGGATGCTTTTTTACAACTACAAGATAGCCTCAAAATAGTAGGACAAACAGAATTAGATTATCAGATAAATACAGGAGGACCTGCTTTTGACCAGGGGGTGGCCCAAATGATAATAATTAAAGCAGATGAAAAGATTGGGAAGTTAAGTTGGCTCAATGAGGTAGTTCATGCTGATGGTTTTATCGAGAAATATGGGGCTATTACCATTCCCCCGATTTCAGAAGAGACTACTCAACCTGAACCAGGATTGAGTAGTGCCCTCCTGCTTTCATCATTAGAATCTACACAATTATCAAGCAGTATTGACCTTTCATCTTCGTCAGTAGATAGTACCCCCATCGAAGATAGTATTGTCGGAGATTCAATGGTAAATAACGCCCCACAATTTACTAATGCAGCAGAAGCATTCATTTCAGTAAAACCTGGTTCGGAAATAATTATTGATATGCTTGGGAGCGATCTTGATGGAGATTCAATTTGGGGAGTAGCTGTTGAAGGCAATATGCCAAGTCAGGGTACACTGGTATTTGATGATGGTATTGGGGTGTTTACCCCTCATATTGGATTTCGAGGAGAAGAGGCTTTTAGCGTGGCATTAAATGATGGGAATGGTGGCATCGCTGAGAAGAATATAGTCGTATTGATACTTCCTGATCATATACCACAAAATAATGCAATTGTATTTGATGGCCTTGATGATAGAGTTTCACTCCCTTTGACGAGCATAGACTTTTCAACTGGAGTAACCATTAACTTATGGGTTAAATGGCCTGATGTTAAGGATTCTGGAACAATCTTTGAGCTGGTAACCATTGACAGTACTCATGTTGGTCTGTACAGTGAAGGCTCTAGTAATAAACAAGTACGGCTCGAAATCAATAATTTAAATACCAGCAACGAGTTAATTTCCAATATTGATGCAGTGAGATATGGAGAATGGACACATCTATCGGTGATCTTTAATGGTGGTGGAGGCGCGGCTATCTATTGTAATGGACAGCTTTGGGGTTTTAAAGACCTTATAGTGCCTCGTGGTGGTGAGATTCGATCGTTTTCTATTGGAGGTAGTGTCATCTATTCTGATCAATTTTTTAGTGGGAGTATTGATGAGGTCACTATGTGGAATAGCATTTTAAGTCAGGAAAGTATTGCTCAATCACAATTTGACACGGTGTCTGAAGCACCATTACTCTATGTGCCTTTTGAAGAAAGTGAACCACTTATATCTGTCAATGAGAAAATTTCAGACACATATGGCACGTTAGTTAATATGGAAGGTACAGAGTGGACCACGTCTTTTACGGGTCCAGAAACACTCACGGTATCAGCAACGGAATATGGTAGTGTTGATAATGCAGGCCTCTATCAGGTAGTTCATGGGCAGGAGAAAACTTTTATAGCAGTTCCCAATGATGATGACTTTTTTGATCAGTGGGTGGTTGTAAAAGGTTCACTTGTGTTGCCTGATAGTTCTGAGCCGGAAATTACTGTGTCAGTTTCAGAAGCAACCCATATAGAGGCTCGGTTTATTGATTTTATCACTGATACCGTTACTATTGAGTTTGAGGAAAATATTGATGAGCAAGCAAATAGGGGTAACCTTACGGTAGCAACAGAATCTGGCGTGACTTATGTTCGTCCTAGCAATCAGTGGTATACGTTTTACTGGTCAAATGTACCCTTGTTGGTTGGTGAATATAAGGTTGTATGCAGGGCCTCATTGGGGAGCGATTCGGATGTTCTGCTTCGTTATGCATATGATGATAAATGGACACCTGATTTCAAAAAAACAGGACTCTATAAGAGTTCTACAGAGTTTCAAGAGTTTGATATTGGCTCAATTTCTGTAAAAAAGGAGGGATCTGCATCCCTTCAATTAACTGTTGGAAGCCTAAACCTAAACTTGGATTGGTTTAAACTAGTGAAAATGGAGTAGACGTCTATTGTAAAAAAACAGGTTACAAAAGGCGTGTTTCTATTTTTTCCCAATATTTTGATTGTTTTTCGGTATACTCACTCCATTAGTTTCCAATATTAGATATTAGGCATCTTAAGCAATTGGGGCCTTGGTTGTGATGAGGGCAGAGATCTGCTCATATTTTGAGTGAAATTCCTATATTGATTACTCTGTTTCGGAAAAGATTATGATACGACTACTAATCATTTTCTCAGTATTAGCACAAATTTGTGCTGCTCAGGTGCGCCCTAAGGTTGCGGTTCTCGACTTTTTCAGTTATGACAATGGTAAACGACGTGTTTTAACACATATAGCTGACCTTATTGAAGATGAATTAAAGCAGAGAAATCGCTTTTCTGTTGTTGGCCGTAATCAATTTGATGGTATACTTGTAGATAACAATATTGGTTCTCTTAGATATTGTGATTCACTACAATGTGTAATGCAATCAGGAATGATGTATAAGGCAGAGAAAGTTGTGAGCGGCACTGTTCGTAAAGATGGCCCCCTTCACGTACTCTCTATTGAGCTGATTGATGTTAAAACAGGATTTCCAGATTACATGTTTGAAGTACAAGTCAATGGGCCTCTTGCAAAAGCAGAGAATGTTGGATCTATGAAAATTGCAGCTCAGCTTAGCTCCTTCATGGACCAACACGATATAAGCTCGGTACAAAAAGGAAAGTCGGTTAAGGAAATTGAACTTGAAGTAGGAAGTACTATTGACTTACGAGTGAAGAACTCTAGAACGACAGAAAAAAGTAGACTTCTTCAGGTTGGATTGTTTGCTTTGGCCAGTATTGCTGGGGGGAGTGGACTCTGGTATGAACTTAAAGTTTACAACGACTTTGAAAAATATAAAAAACAGAGTAAAAGTAAAGAAAATGATACTCAGTGGATCAATGAAGATGAGCAAAAATATTGGGATAGAATGGGTAATAATTCTTTAAAAAGAAATGTTTTCTATGGGCTAGCCGGTGCATTTTTATTTATGGGTATAACGTATACCATTGCGTTTTAAGGGGGGCATATGAAATTAGGATATTTAAATTTAATTCTTTGTACACTTATTGCTTTCGGATGTAGCGTACCAGAACGTATTGTAAATGGAGGGGTTAGTTCGAACTCTATTAATACTGGGGTATCTTCAGTAGTGTCTTCTGTAAGCTCAAACGAAGGAATGAGCAGCGTAGCTCCTAATGGAGACGATTCATTAAAAGTTGACAGTAACAACGTTGACTCTCTTGCGCCTCCAACGTTACAGCAATCATCATCGTCAGAGGTTGCGAAAGATTTAAGTTCGGATACAATAAACGTTGATTCTATACCTGTCGGAAATAAGTATAAACCTGAGTTTAAGCACGAACCTTTAGCGAGTGATACTGTTTACGTGAGCACGATAGAAGATGTTCCTGAAAAGATAAATGTACTTGTCTCGGATAAAGATAACTCAACTACACTTGTGCTTTCAATATTGGATAGCGGACACCTAGGAATAATGGAAGTACTCGATAGTAATACGCTTAATTATACTCCACATCCTAACGCGAATGGCGTAGACCTCTTTTTAGTCGCTGTTACTGATGGGTTATATAGTGATTCGATATATTTTAAAATTGATATTGAAGCTAGAACTGACGCACCATTAGTAAAAGGGAGCCCCAAGATTAAAGGTGTTGTGAGGCCTGGATCTACACTGAGCCTTGAGGGAGAGAGAGAGTGTATTAGTCTAGATGGGACTAATCCTGGATTACAAATTAAATGGAAACGAACAAGTGATGCTGATGAAGCAATTCTTACTGATGTTGGTGGTTCAGAGACATATACCATCAAAAAAGAAGATGTAGGATACTTTTTTTATGTGACGTTACGATGTCATGGTGAGGGAGAGCTTTCTTCTGCTCTTGGGTTTTCTGATTCTACAGAAATTGTACAAGCGGGGATTACTATTGAAAATGATTCTTTGCAGTTGCCCGATTCCCTTTCATTGGGGTATACAGTCGATACGTTACGAGCGACTGGAGCATATCAGAATACAGTAAATTATAGTGTTGTGGGAGGGGATAGTTTAGGCATTTTCGCTATAACTGATTCTATACTTACAATTGCAGATGAGCTGTTGTTTTATGCGGACAATAGCCAGCTTTCAGAAGGGAAAATTCTACTTAAGATTGCAGCAACTGATAAGTTTATTTCTGATACTATGACCTATACTGTAGATATCGAAAAAGTATTATATGAAAATGTATTGTGTGGATTTGGCTATGATCATAAAAAATTACTTGATATCGAATTTATTCAGTTTGACTCAATTGATCCTTTTAATCCTATTCTCACACTGCAGAAAATTTCAGTTGCTCAGCCTCAAGAACCTCTCTATTTTATAGAACGAATTGGTGATGAAATTGGATATGTCACAATGGGATTTCCTAATATACTCGATGTAAAAACTGTTACACTCACTGGCTCCCGCACTAAAGGGGGTGATGTTAGTTATATTGGATTAAAAAGTGGTGGAAAATGGTACTATCAGCCTTATTTAATTCAAGATTATGTGATAAGTGATGTGGATATTTCCATCGAAGACTTTGGTTTGTCTGAAGTGAAGATTGATTCGTTGGGTATTAAAATAGTTCCGGGTGTTGGTGTCTTAATGGATAGCATTGGCTACTCTAATCATTAGAGGGTTTGAATAGTTGTGGTTACTAAAGAGATAGAATCGATTTTAGACAGGGTTGAAGGGGCTTGGCTTGAAAGGCTCTGGCTCTATTGTAAAGAGCAGTTTTCTTCTGTCTCTATGCCTTCTCATGATCAAATTCATCATCTTCGTGTATGGCAGCGCGCCAAAGAGCTTGTTACAGAGCTAACTTTGGATGGTAAGGTGTTTACCAGGCAAGAGATAACAAATCTTATCATTGCTATTTTTTTTCACGATGTGGGTCTGACCAAAACCTATGCAAAGCAGCATGGGGTTGTAAGCCGCAAAATGTGTGTGGATTATTTTCAAGAGTCTCATGAAATTGAGGGTGATGATTTTGCTATTATCCTGGATGCGGTTGAACATCATGATGATAAAGAATATAAGAATATGGTGTACTCAAGTACTTCTCAAAAGGCTATCGCTTCAATACTTTGTACATGTGATGACCTTGATGCGTTTGGTGCAATAGGGGTGTTTAGATATATCGAAATATATCTTCTCCGGGGTATTGGGGTAGAAGATTTGGCGTCAATGGTTTTAAAGAATTTAGACACACGTTTTGAGAACTTCAAAAAGCTCTATAAGCACATCAGTCGTTTTTTTGATGAAGAGTTGAGTAGGTTTAACTACACGGTCCATTGGTTTAGACAACTCGAGAAAGAACTTAAGGAGGGATATAGTAAATCGATTGAGGGTGGTGCTATAGGAGTTCTTAATGTATTGATGTCTCAGGTAATAGAAGGTGATCAAACAACGGGAACAATATGTGCGCATGTAAATTCCACATGTAAGGACCCTTTTGTACATTCGTTCTTTGCTCACTTTAATATTGAAATGAAAAAAGCAGCACACAGAGATTCACTTTACAGAGATTAATGTAAATATTGCGTAAAATAGCCCGTTCCTTTTTAAGGTACGGGCAGTTTTTTGTCCAAATTTTGAGTGGTATGTTTAACAAAATTTCTATTACTTAAAGTAATATTTGAGCGTTTAATTATTGTTGCGAAGAGTATACATTGGGAGTATATTACTATTAGAAACTATATGTTTCTTATATATCTCAATCCCCCAGATTAGAAACAGCTCTACTTCGAAAAAGTAGAGCTGTTTTTTTGTCGATTTTAAAGTAGATCTTTTAGAGACTTAGACTATTTGAATGCAAGTACGGCTAATACAAGAATAGTTACAATGAAAATTGTCATAATTCGGTTTACTTTACGAATAGCGTATAGAGCAGGGCCCCCATTTTCTTTCTTTGCTTTCTTTAGAAAGCGCATCATTAATGAGATGAGGACTAATAAAACAATATAAACAACAATTTTCGCCATAAAGAAATGGTTGAGATGTAGGGTAGAGCCGATAGGAGCAGAGAGAGCGAGTCCTGTCACGAGGAGTAGCACCATTCCTGATTGTCCAAGTATCGAAAGCTTGAGATACTTCATCATAAATGCTTCACGTTCTTCTTTCTCCATTTTTGCAGCAATACTTCCAAGAAACCCAAGAGTTATATTGGTGCCAAGACCGAGTGCGAGCCCGATAAAGTGGAGGATTAATAGTGGTTCTCTCATAGTATGTCCTTTCTTTAATTAAATACTCTGATTCTAGAAAAATAGTATTTCTTTACTGGAGGTAACAGTCTCAGTATAATCTTGTAGCAGTAAAAACAGCTTTGAAATAGAGGGATTAAATTCTATTGGCGTAGTGATTATAGGTAAAGCGAGTGTGCTCAATAAATGAGCCGTCTTGTTGAATGGTTCCAATGGAGGGATGTTTAACTCCATTAAAATGGTTGGTTTTAACCATAGTGTAGTGGATCATATCTTTAAAAATAATAGTGTCATTAGGCTTTAGTGGTGTTGCAAAGCGATAAAAACCAAGGTAATCACCAGCCATACAGGTAGTGCCACCTAAGCGGAAGATGGGCTCTATCGAAGTGGTATCTGGTGGCGTCGTCCCAATAAACTCTGCACCTTCGATATCTGGAAAATAAGGCATTTCGAGACAGTCGGGCATATGTGCAGCAAAAGAGGCGTCAATCATTGCCGTTTTAAAGCGGTTATCAATTATGTCGAGAACCGTTGTCTTGAGGTATCCTGTATTGAGGCCAATAGCTTCACCTGGTTCGAGGATAACTTGAATATTGTATTGAGTACGGATACGCTTAATAATTGCAATTAAGCGGCTCTGATCATAACCTTTTCGTGTAATATGGTGTCCGCCTCCCATGTTGAGCCATTTCATGGAGTGTAAAAGTGAGCCGAATTTGTTTTCAAACTGCTCAAATACTCTCTCTAATGTATCTGATCCTTGTTCGCAGAGAGCATGAAAATGGAGACCTTCAATTCCAGTTAAGTCTGTGTTTTTTAGATTATCTATGGTGATGCCAAACCGGGACCCTATGACGCATGGATTATAAATGTCGTGCTCAACTTCGGAGTATTCAGGATTGAGACGGAGGCCACAAGATATGGTATTTTGAGCACACATGTTTTTATAGCGCCCCCATTCTGTAAGAGAGTTAAAAGTGATATGTGAAGAAAGTGAGATGATTTTTTCAATCTCATCAGGTTGATAGGCGGGAGCATAGGCGTGGATCTCGCCACCAAAATACTCTGCAGCAAGTTGAGCTTCGTGGAGTGAGCTTGCAGTGGTACCAGGTAAATAGTTTCGAATAAGGGGGAACGACTCTTTAAAGGCATAACCTTTGAGGGCAACAATAATTTTTCCACCTGATTGTATTTGGATATTATGAAGAGTCTCAATGTTTTTTTTAAGGAGTGCTTCATCTAAAATAAAACAAGGTGAGGGGATGTGTTGGAGAAGGGTACTATTCATTGAGAGCTCTTTCAAAGGATACTGGTATTGTCGCGCAATCAAAAGAGGAATTTTGCTTCTGATTGTATAATGTTGGGAGGGTGTATTAAAAAATTGCCCCTTGTTCCTTCCAAGGAAGGCCGTAGAAATTGAGATCATCCATGAATGGATCGGGATCAAACTCTTCGACATTAAATACACCGGCGCCTGACCATACACCAGTGAGGAGCATTTTTGCTCCAATCATTGCGGGTACTCCTGTTGTATAACCAACAGCTTGTGCTTTTACCTCTGTGTAGCAGGCTGCGTGGTCGCAATTATTGTATACAAAGTAATCCATCGCTTTACCATTTTTAACACCCTTTACTTGTACGCCAATACAGGTGAGGCCGGTGTAGTTTTCACCGAGAGATGACGGTTCCGGAAGTACCGCTTTTAAAAACTGGAGTGGTACAATCTTTTGTCCGTTATATTCAATTGCATCGATACGTGTCATACCTACATTTTGAAGGACACGGAGGTGGGTGATGTACTCTTGACCAAAAGTCATCCAGAAGCGAATACGTTTAATGTCAGGGAAGTTTTTTACTAATGACTCGAGTTCTTCGTGAAAGAGGAGGTAGCTTTCGCGCTCTCCGATTCCTGGGTAAGTGATAGGCTGATGGATTTCCATAGGCTTTGTCACTTTCCAATCGCCATCAAAATATTTGCCATTTTGGGTGATTTCACGGATGTTGATCTCTGGATTAAAATTCGTTGCAAATGCTTTACCATGATCACCGCCGTTGCAGTCAACAATATCTATGTAGTGCATTTCATCAAAGTAGTGTTTTTTTGCATAGGCAGTATAGACTCCCGTTACACCGGGATCAAATCCACAACCAAGCAGTGCGGTGAGTCCTTTTTCTTTAAACTTATCTTGATAGGCCCATTGCCATGAGTATTCGAATTTTGCTTCGTCAATTGGCTCATAATTTGCCGTATCGAGGTAATGAATATTACACTCGAGGCAGGCATCCATTATTGTTAGGTCCTGATAGGGGAGTGCTACATTGATGCAAAGTTTGGGCTGGTATTTTTTAAAAAGAGCGACGAGCTCTGGTACATTGTCTGCATCGACCTGAGCAGTTGTAACGTCAATATTTAAAGTATTTTTGACATCAGCAGCAATGGCGTTGCATTTTGACTCTGTTCGACTTGCAAGAATGATATTGGTAAATACATCAGACACTTGAGCACATTTATGTGTGACGACGTTTCCAACACCACCTGCTCCGATAATTACAACAGTACTCATGAAAACCTCAATGGAAAAAATAGTAGCATAAAGATAAAAATTTGAATGAGTATACAAACAAAAAAAGCTGCATTTAAGCAGCTTTTTCGTACCCGACCTTTAGATTTCGGAAGACGTTAATATAAGAAGTGGTCAATCAAATAAGCGGTAGTTTCTCAATCACTCTGAAATGAATATATCCATTTTAATCAAAGTTGTCTGTGATGGTTGTCACATTGCTGTGTAAATTAAAATTTTACGAAACGTAGTGCCATTTCAAAGTAATCCAAAAAATATTAAGGATAATGCCAATTAAATCTGAACCCTATACCTTTTAGATATGTAGTTCAGTGTAACAAAATGTATCAATTGTGCAAAAAAAAGTATCAAAGCTTAAATTTTGGTGACACAAAGTAATGGTATATGTGTCTAAGAGATGTAATACAAGGACTGGAGGACAAAATGGCTAAAATAATTAAGCATTCAGTAACGAACTTTGTGGATGTACTCAGGAAAACTGTTTTTGGTAGCGCAAAATTTGGGAAAACTTGTTTTCATATACTCGTTGGTTAATAGGATCATAAGAGCTTGCTTTTAAAAGAGTTAAAGTGAGTAAAAGTATTTATATAAAGTAAAATCATTACTAATTTATATCTGTTAGATATATAAGGGCTAGTTGTGGCGAAAGAGAGTCGAACAAAATATGTCATATTGGGTCTACTGGCGAATGGAGCTGAGACAGGATATGATATTAAATGCACCATAGAAAAAAGTATTAGCTTTTTTTGGAGCGAAAGCTATGGGCAAATTTATCCGGCTCTAAAAAAACTTCAAGAAATACATTGGGTTAAAGAAGCTCAAGGTGAATCAATAAGTAAGCGTGATAAAAAGACGTATACAATTACTCCAGAGGGATTGGCTGCTCTAGATAACTGGATTGTTTCGAAAACAGAAATGCCAAGCCATCGTGAAGAAGTGTTGTTAAAGCTTTTCCTTTGCTCACGCTCAGGTAGTGATGCCGCTGAAAAAATTCTACGTGAACACCAAGATCAGTTTGTAGAAAAACGAGAAGAACTTCTGTCGATTGAGAAGATGCTTATGGAGATGGATCATCCCTCAAAAGAGTTATGGCTTGCGACACTGCGTTTTGGTTTGACGAGCTGTGAACAAAGAGTGAAGTGGAGTCAAGACACGATAATACAATTGAGAAAGGCGAATATTATAAAATGACCTATACCTATGATATAAAGAGACTGTTTTTGATGGTATTTGTTTTTTTCTGTAGTTCTGTGATTGCGGAAAGTACGACAGATTCATTGGCTCTAAAAAAACCTACAGGGTTTATTTTTACAGGCGTTCTACAGGACTCCCTTTTTATGAAGAGTGATTCTGTTTCATTAGAAGTGTTGGAGAGTGGTGAGCAAATGTATGTGGTATATGCTACTCCATTTGAACTCATTCTTCCTTTTGATTCCCTTTGGAATATTTGTTTTAGTGACACCCAGAAAGAAAAATGTTACGAGATTACCCATACAACCACAGATTCTGTATTTCATCAAGCAATAGGTGATGCGGTGAGTAGTGAGATGCTTTTTGATAATCGAGAAGAGGAAGTAGAACTTACTGCATATATTGATACAACGGCACCAGTAATGGATAGCCTTGAGAATGACCTAAGTAATGATTTGAATCAGACAATTGAGAAGCGTACCAAATTACGTAAGACGGTAGTCCGTTTGAGAAAAAGGCCGAAACGAGCCTTAGGTAAGACAACTATTTCGGCTAAGTCAATAAGGAGAATGCCGAGTCTAGCAGAGGCTGATGTTATAAAATCAATACAGGCTCTTCCAGGGGTAGTTGCCAGCTCGGACTTCTCCTCAAAACTCTATGTACGTGGGGCAAGCTCAGACCAAAATCTATTTCTTTTTGACAATGGTATCGTCTATTCACCCATACATTTTTTTGGTCTCTTCTCAACATTTTTAGTTGAAGGTATTGATGAGGTAAATTTCTATAAAGGTGGCTTTAGCCCAGAGTATGGAAATAGACTCGCATCAGTGGTTGATGTTCATTCACGAAAAGGAGGGAATGATTCGGCGAATACCTATTTTACTAACTCAACAGTTAAAATCAGTACCTTTGCAGGTCAACTTCATTGGGAAGGGCGACACGATAATGTGCGTTGGTTAATGGCAGGGCGAATGACTTGGTTTAGTTCCATGCTTGATGCATTTAGATGGGTAGGTCTGACCGACCTAGAAATTGATTATGATTTTTGGGACCTTCAGGGAAATGTTGCGTATGACTTTTCGGAAGATGAAAGTATTATGACGAGCATGTACCGTGGAGAAGATGAGTTAGACTTTGGACCTTTTAAAGTTGGGTGGGGTAATGAACTCTACGCTACAAATTATATTCATAATAATGTGTATGAAAATGTTAATCTATCTGGGTCTGCGAGTTATAGTAAATTCCACCAGATGTTTGGTTTACAGGGAATTAGTAGTTTTAAAAATGAGATGTGGGGGGTTGTTCTTAAGGGGGGTGTTCGGTATACTGGAATGAGTGATCAGCAGGTTACCGTTGGTGTTGAATCGCAACTTCTCGATATTGCCTTTATTCAAGAGTTTAAAGGAGGACAAAGTAATGACTCTGCTGAGAGTGAAGCATCAGATTTTACGAGTATTGATCAGTATGATTTTTGGCTTCATTCGACTTTTATAGAAGATAAATATACTGCTGGTGATATAACCATTACACCAGGTCTTCGTGCTTCACTCCATAGTGATCTGATGAATGTGTATTTTGAACCCCGAATATCCTTTCAATTTCAATTGCCCGCAAAACAGGTTATTGATTTTCATTTAGGACATTATAAACAGTTTATTAATAATCTACAGTTTAGTGATCAAGAGAGTATCAATGAATTTTATTATCCGACACGTAAAACGAATTTTACTGAAATGAAACCATCAGAGTCTAACTTACTTTCACTTGGTTTTTTCAGACCTCAAGTGCTTGGTATGTTTGATGTAACACTTGAAACTTATTATAAAACATTTAAAAACCTCTATGTGTTTGATATTAATGGGACTGCTGATAGTATTGTGCAAAGTAGAGATAATGTGTTTGGTGATTTCTTTAAGATGGGCGAAGGGTATAGTTATGGATTTGAGGCGCTCATTCGAAAAGATGCAGGAAAAGTATTTGGTGGTGTGAGTTATACTTATGGCCGTTCAATAGTACAAGACCTTGGCTCTGATGCTACAGGGGATGAAAAACAAGCAGCGGCATATTCTGCTAATTGGGATCAGACTCATAGTGTGAAAATAGATGCAGGGATAAATTGGAGGGGGAAGGATGGTATATGGAAACACAGTGTACCGGGCCGGTATTGGAACAGTTCAATAGCGATTAAATATGCTACAGGGCTACCCTATTCTGAAGTTGCAGGTCACCTTGCTACCCATGAAATTGATCAAGGCAATGGAGTGTCGCCTGGTGGGCCAACTCCTGGTTATGAGAATAATACCTCGGTACCATTGCGCGGACGAAATGAAGCCCGATATCCCCCTTATTTTAGGTTTGACATTAAGCTATTTGATATCGGTAGAGAGGGGAAATGGAATCTCTCATTTACTATAATTAATGTTACAAATCATGAGAATGTATTCCAGTACTTTTATGATACCAGCGGTGATATCCCTATACGTGAAGAGTTTAATCAATTGCCCTTTTTACCTGTGTTTCTCAACTACGAATATCGCTTTTAGGAGAATAGTATGAATAAAATTTTTGGATTATTAATTGCGTTATTACTTTTAGGGTGTGAATCGATTCCCGGGCCGTGGGAATATTCCCCAGAAGCAGAGCAACCGTATAATGGCCTGTATGTTACTGCAACGTTGATTGCGGACAGACCGGTGTCAGAAGTCTATGTAGAAATGCTTCATGAACTGAATGAAGTGCGGACGCTGTACTTTAATTTTTATGATTCTGCATCGGTGTCACTTACTCATAATGGAGTACAATATCCTCTTACGCCGAGTAGTGATGCTGCAAATAGTTTTGTGAGTGATTCGAGTCTCATTATTTTGCGAGGTGAGCTGTACACTTTGGCTGGATCTATTTGGTGGGATAGTCTTGGAACTCCTGTTGTAACAACGTTTTCAGCAGAAACTCAAGTACCATTATCGTTTAACTTAAAAGACACTGCAAATTTGACATTACCCTCACTGGCAGCGAAGCCATCCGATTCGACTCAATATCTTCAATGGTTTGGTTTGCTTGATACTCAAATTCAATTAGAATTACTAACCAAGTTTCAAAGTGAATTATTAGTACTATATGCAGACCTTCTACCCCAAATATATGATGATACGGGCCAACCTGATTTTGAAAAAATACCTCAGCTCCTTCAGCAAAATCCTGAACGGTTAATGCAATTTATGGGGGAAAATATAGATGTACTCTATGATGAAGCGGTAAGAATTGATGGGACGTTAGAAAAAGTGAGTTATTACAGTCGAGGTGATACTATTAATTACTTGTATGGCACCCAAAATACCAGCCAGCATATCTATCCAACAGCATATAGTGATGATGTTGAAGCAGTATTAGTTACTCATGCTTTTGATGATAGTGCATCGACCTTTCCTAAAAATGCATTTGACCTTGAACAGTTTGTGGGTATACCTTCAAAAGCTGCTGACTACTACTATAATGGGGACTTGAGAAGGCTCATTATATATCCTCAACAGGAGAGCCCGAACGGAGGATTGCTCCTCGATAATATCGCAGTGTTTAATGTGTGGTATGTTGGCGGGTATAACAAGGTCTACTTTTATGCCTACGATCGTGAATATTTTAAATATGTTGATGGGACCATTAGTGCTGAAAGTGATACAAAAACACCGCCAGTTTATAATATAAATGGTGCTCGCGGATTCTTTTCAAGTGCTGTTGTAGATTCATTTGATTTCGTGGTCCGGATAGATTCTACAGAAGACTTTTTTAGTCGAGATGAGACAATTGTTGATCGATGTAGTAAAGACTGGGGGGACACTCAGCGATGTAGGAATTATCTAGAACCCTGGTGTGAATCAATTCGCTTTACTAATGAAGTGTGTCATCCCATTTTTATATCTCAAAAGCTCGATGGATATCTTGATACAATTGAGTTTCCTCAGCTTTTGAAGGGGTGGGAGCAGGAGCTTGACTCTATTTGGCAAATACCAGTGGATTCGTTAATGACTTTTGACTCTGTAACACAGGCGCTCCCTGAAAATAATGAGATTATGGAGCGTAATACTTACTTGATTCAGAATAGCAAATTAGAATTTTCAGTAGAGGAAGGTTTTATGCGTTATTGTCTTTATGAGAATTATCTTTCACCACTGTGTGATTCCATAAAAATCCAGGCAATGACCAAAAATGAAGATACAAAAGAGAAGGGTCAACTCTTTGATTACTGTAATGATAGAGAATGGGATAGAACTCTGTTTCCACAATGTGGGCCAGGGTTGGTTCTCTTTGTTGACCAATTTAAGGATGAAGGAAGATATTCACGGGTGCTCGAAAAAGAGGTGTTTAAATACTGTTCCGAAAACCCACAACAGACTGTTTGTATACAATAGAGGAAAAGAATGAAACGACGTACCATCACTATACCAGCAACTATTTTTGCACTTTTGGTGTGCTTGAATGTTGAGATGTTTGCTAATAATGCAAATGCAATCGATTCTTTGGAGATGATTAAAAAATCTCTAACGAAAAATATAAAAGAGCTCGAATCAAAAATTGATCAGACGGATTCATTAAGTCGTATGGAAGAGTCGCGTTTTGCACTTCTTAAGAAAAGATACACTGATGATGTTGTCCGTCGAACTGTTGAGCTCGAATCAATTCAAACAGAGTTAAATGATGTTCAAAGTGCCATTCAGAAAGAGGTTCAGCAGCAACAATCCCTCGAGGTGAGGATAAAAAATAATAAAGCGTATGCTCAATTTTTAACCAAAAAATTGGCAACTTTAGCAGGGACTGTTGAAACGCTTATTGAAGTATCTCTTCCTGATAAAAAAAATGTGCGCCTTGAAAGAATCGCAGTATTAAAGCGAGATCTTGAGAGTGGAAATGCTACCCCTGAAGAAGGGTTTGGTCGTTTGAAATCAATTCTCGCTGAGGAAATTCGTTTCGGAGATGAAGTAGTGATTACTACAACATCCATTGTGAGGATAGATGGTGAAGTAGCAAATGTGAAGATGCTCCGCATTGGGAATCAGTGGATGGTCTACGTCGATGAAGATGAAAAGTTATATGGTGTTTTAAAAAGAAACAGAGCAGAAGGGGCCCTTTCTTATGTTTGGAAAGAGGAGTTGGATTTCTCTGAACGTGAAATGGTAAGAAATGCTATTGATGTTAAGCTTGCAAAAAGAGCTCCAGAGATTGTTTCGCTTCCGTTATCACTCTCTCTCATAAGTGAGGTTAAATAATGAAAAAGATTATTGGTGTTGTATTAATGGCTTTATTTACAGGATTACCTCTGGGTGCTGCTGAAAAAAATGATGCAGAAATAGAAAAAATTGCACTTCTCAAAAAAGAGATTACAGCACTTAAGTCCTTAAAAAATGAGAAGCTCAATGTACTTGAAAAAAAGGAAGCCGACCGTTGGAATGCTCGATATAAACAGAATATTCAGTCAAAAGAGTTTGAAGATAAAACTCGAATGCTTGAGTCTCGTTATACAAAGTTAGCATCGACAGCAGCTATTAGAAAAGATGAATTGCAGCGATTCAAGCGATTTACTGAAGAGGAAGGTGAACGTCTTGAAGTATTAAATGCACGTGCTGAAGGTTTTAAAACAGAAGTAAAGCAGAGTATTGATAAACAAGCTCAGGACTTAAGTCAGGATATGCCACTCCATATTACCAAACGGACCGCAAAGTTATCAAAGGCTTCTTCTCTTGCAGAATCAAATAATTCAATTCACGAAGCTATCGAGCTCTATGTTGAAGAACGTACGGCGCGTCTAGAATTGACGGTTACTCAAGAGTTAATTCAACAAAACAGTATTGTGGCTGGAATTGCAGATGTTCCAGTGAAACAGCTTCGCTTAGGTACTGTATTTATTGGCGAGTTGGAACGTGGTGGGCAAAATAGAGTGCAAACTCTTCTCAGAACTGGTCAGCTACAAGGAAAGATATTTACCTGGAGAAGCAACCTTGAAGAGTCCTATGAGAAAGGGGTGGCCACAGCGATTAGTGCAGCAGTGGGTGCAAAAGTATCGGCGGTTATTCCAATGGATGTGTTACAGAACAAATCTTTGGGGCGTGGCTTTACTAAAGATGCGAAAAGCGGCTTTTGGATAGAGATACAGACATGGTTTGGTAAAGGTGGTGTGGTGATGTACCCATTGATTGGTTGCGCAATTCTTGCATTTATACTTGCATTAGAGCGGCTATTACTCTATCGTAAAAGAGGACGTTCTGAAGAACGGTTTATGAAAACTATTAGACCAATGGTTCGCAAAAAAGACTGGGAAGGAGTTAAAAAAGTGTGTAACTCTAGTAAGTCAAGTTTAAGTTGTGTAATCCACGCTATTATGAATAGTGTTCAGGGTAGTAGAGATGGAGCAGAAAAAGCGGTAAAAGAGAATTTGCTTAAAGAGCTCCCTGAACTAGAAAAAAGGTTGGGGATTGTAGCTGCTCTTGGGGCTTCTGCACCACTTCTTGGTCTTTTAGGGACGGTATCTGGTATGATTACGCTATTCATGGTTATTACAGATGTGGGGACCAATGACCCTAAAATACTTGCAGGAGGTATTTCGGAAGCATTGGTGACAACTCAGACTGGTCTTGTGATCGCGATACCTATTCTCCTTATTCATGGTTACCTTTCAGAAAAACTAGAATCGATTACGGCAAACCTACAAGGCTATAGTATGGAAGTACTCAATAAAATTTGGCCTGATTCAACTTCGGAGCTGTAACTGTGTTGATTGATGCATTATACGAAGCGGTTCAAGCGGGGGGATGGGTCTTGTTGCCAATCTTTTTAGCAGGTGCCTGGGCTTTTTATATTCTCTTTATGCTCGTTAGAAATATAGGGTATGATATGTATCGGCCCGACACACATGCGATGATAAATGAGATGAGTCATTTGGTACAGCAAAAACGATATACAGAGGCTGAACGTTTATTGAAAGCAAATCCTGGAATTATTTCTCGAAATTTACGTCTAGCTATTAAATTTCATCGTTCAAAAGGTGTGGGCCTTAATAATATTTTAAAAGAGAGGATTGGGAAAAACCTCATTAATATTGACAAAGGACTACAATTTGCTGTGGTACTTGCGGGGCTCGCCCCACTGCTTGGTCTTCTTGGGACAGTTACAGGGATGATGAGTACCTTTGATGTAATTACTCTCTATGGAAACTCAAATCCGGGTTTGATGGCAGGAGGTATTTCCGAGGCGTTGATTACTACACAGTCGGGCCTAGTTATAGCATTTCCACTTGTGTTACTTATACATAGAGTTGAAGACAGAATTCATTGGGTTAAAAAGCAAATTGAGCTTGGTGTAACCCTAATATTAAAAGAACTTAATAATTAAGGAAGAAGTATGGATCAGTTTGAACTTCCAAAAAGAGAACGTAAAGCGGCCAATATAGATATTGCTCCGATGCTTGATATGGTATTTATTCTCTTGATATTTTTTATCGTTACCAGTAGTTTCACAAGGGAAACAGGGGTGGATGTTACTAAGCCTCAAGCAAAATCTGCATCTGAAGTCAATAAAGAAAATATTATGATTGCTATTACACGTGAAGGAACAGTGCATGTTAACGAACGTCAGGTAGATCTGATAACGTTGAAGGATGTTTTGGGGCAGATGATCTCGAAAAACCCCGATCGAGAGGTGATACTTATTGCAGATCAAGATTCTAATACGGGTGCAGTGGTAAATGTTATAGATGTCTGTAATTTGACTGGGGTTAAGAAAGTCTCTATAGCAGCACTTTCAAAGTAGGCGAAAATGAGTGGAAATAAATCAAATAAAAAAGATCTTGGAACCCGTGTATTATTCGGTTTGCTCGCTGCTCTGCTCAGTGGGCTATTGATACTTTCAATGCCAATAGTCAGTTCTATTGTTAAGGGAGATCTTTTTAAAGCTAAAGATAAAAAAAATACTGAACTCGTATTAAAAAAGGTGGATCTCCAAAAGCCGAAACCAAAACCTAAAAAAGAGCGACGTAAACCAAAACGCAATAAACCAAATCATAGGAATGTTAAGTCAGGACCGCGATTTGCCATGAATTTGGATGTAGCAGGGGCAGGTGGGGCAAGTGTCTCTCTTGACTTAATTAATAAATCTCGAGGTGATGGAGGTGGACAGAGTGGTGATGTTGATAGTAAGCCTCGCCCTCTTGCTCAGTGTGAGATGAGTGTACCTGATGCCATAATTGAATCAGAAGTCAATGCATCAGTTACAGTGAGTTTCTGCATTGATGTATCTGGGGGCGCCTATGAAGTGCGAATATTGAACGAAGAACCTATTGGTATGGGTCTCGGAAATAATAGTATTAGGGCGATTCAAGATTGTGCCTTTGAGCCAGCACTCAGAGATAATGAAGCGGTACCCTTTTGTGGTATGGAAAAAGAGTTTGAATTTAGATTTAGCGAGTAATTATGAGTAAAGTAAATAAGCTATTGTTGATGCTCGTCATGGTGTTGATGAGTCAAATAGGCTATACAGCGCCAGGCAATGTACAAAATAGTGCACAGGTAGTTGAGCGTGCAAATAAGCTCTACATCAGTGGGAAATTTTATAAAGCAGTTATACTGTATCGAAAAGCTTTATTGCGTGGAGCACCACCTATTGCGACCTCCATTAATATTGGAAATTGTTATTATCGGCTGCAAAAACTTCCTGAGGCAGCTGCATCATTTCGCAAAGCGGTACGTTATTCTGAGGGCTCGAATACTACTGCGTTGTTTAATCTTGCAGGGGTTTTGTATCATCTGAAACAATACGGTGAAAGTATTGCAGTGTATCATCGCGCACTTGATCTCGATCCTGAAAATATAGGGGCATGGCTTTATATTGCTGAAGCTTATGCAAAGACGGAAGATTTTGTTGGTGCCCAACGTGCTCTTGAAAAAGCACTGAAGCTTGAACCCGAAGATGTTACCATTGTATATCAACTAGCTGAAGTTCATGTAAGCTTGCAAGAATTTGAAAGGGCGATTGAATTGGTGAGAGAGGCCTATCGACGCAATCCTGAAGAAGTTGATTATCTATATTATATGGGCGACCTTTATCGTATGTCTGGTAATTTGGATCTTGCTGCATCAGTCTATAAAGAAGGCGTTTCAATTGAGCCCGATAATCATGAAGTACTTTATAAACTTGCTGATGTACTTACCCGGAGTGAGAAGCCTTTTCTTGCAATGGAGTATCTCCAAAAGGCATTGATAGCTAAGCCAGACTTTACCGATGCATCAATTTTCTTGGGCAATCTTGCCTATGATGCTGAGTGGTGGGACCGGGCTGAGGAATACTATATTAAAGCTGCTCCTACTAGTGTTGAGGGAGTTCAAGGGCTTAAAAATCTCGCATATGAATTTGAAAATAAGGGTGAGCTTGAGGTAAGTTTGAGACTTCTTGAAAAGGCGCTCTCATATGCACCCAACGACCGAATGTTGATCAATGAGCTACGGGAGTTCAATGTTCGGAAAAGTGAGTTTGAAGAGGGGTAGAAAGGGCATTTTTCCTGAAAACAGCTGATTTTTTTTTGAAATTGTGGTATAATCGGAAGGAACTGTTCATAATGGCCCATCTGTGCATTTTTTGCAAAAAAAAGGTTTTCTGAAGTTACTTCTTATGACTCTACTTTTAAGTAGTGGAGTGTTTGGGCAGGTTACGTTCTCATTTATCAATAATGAGAACGATTTAATATCAGAGCAAAACCTTTATTTTTATACAGAGCCTTTAGACAGAATGACAATTAACGATGTGACTCATCTCAGAGACTCATTTCATCGTTTATCTCCGCTTGATATTCCTCGTCACTTGTCGTTGCCCCTTTGGACAAAATTCTACTTTCAAAATACAACACTACAAGAGCAAACATTTATACTTCATCGAATTATGGGGAGTGATACTGAGCTTGATTACTACGTAGAACGCAAAAATAAAACGGTAGAGCACTTTAAATCGGGAGGTGTACTTCCTTACTCTGAACGACAGATTGCAGTTGGAAATGGAATTCGTTTTACGATGCAGGCAGGGGAAACAGTAACAGTTTTTACCCGAGTTGTAAATCATTATCTATTCAGAGCAGGCTTCATTGTCCATAGTGAGGGCTATGACAAAGTCTTTTTGAATGGTGAAAGTAAAAAGTATCTCTTTATTTTATCACTTCTTATTGGTGTTCTTCTCGTGAATGGAATTATTGCCTCCATCTTTAGGGCAATGAGATTTGTATTTTATCTTGGCGGCATACTGTTGTTTGTTTCCTCCACTATGATATATTCTGGATTTGTGCCTTACTTTATGCCGTATATAAATGGCGGATGGAGCAATGCTCTTCCAGTATTACAGGCAGGAATGACTATACTCTTCTTGCTTTTCACAAAGCATTTTTTACAAAAGCTTTCGAGTCAAAAGGGGCATGTTTATTTTCTTGTAATTACAATATCTCTTTGGTTGGTGACTGCATTAATTGCTCTGACAGAGTCAAGGCAACATCTTTTTTATCCACAACTGATTTTGTCGGTGATCTCTTATTCTTGGATGATCCTATCTGGATTACTTTATATTAAAATCAATCGATATAATGCAGTACGGTATCTACTTTCAATAGCGTTAATGGCATTTCTCCATCTGTATTATTTCGGGCTTCTTCTTGGGTTGTTTCCCTATGGTGAGGTGAATTATTTGTGGGTTGTAGTGCTCCTGGTTGCTCAGGTAACTCTCTTTTCATTCAGTATGATCCAGAAAGATATTCGTGATGCGGTAGTAGACATGCAAGCAAAATATGCCCTCAATCGACAACGACAGATGTTTCTTAGAAATATAAGTCATGAACTGCGTACTCCAATCAATGGGGTTGTTGGAGCTATTGAATTACTTCTTAGAACTAAAAAGACACCGCATCAACATGAGTTACTTGACTCTGCTGATCAGGCCATGCAAAAAATAATGTCAGTAGTTAATGACTTTGTTGAAGTCGCCATCAGTGACGGCCGTTTTTTACAGATTAAAAAAGATCCTTATGATTTCTTATACGAAGTGAGTGGAGTTCTTGGTTCATTGGAGAAGTTAGCTATTGTAAAAGGGCTTCGTTTTGAGAAGCTTCTTCCCAAAAAAGTGGATAATTATTTAATTGGGGACGCTAAGAGAGTGATGTTTTTAATTACTCGCTTAATTTCCCTTTCGATAAAGTATACCTCACATGGATTCGTAAAATTAATATGCGAAGTTGAAGAAACAGTAGATGGATCAATAGAGGTTCATTTTATCATTCAAGATTCAGGTACAACTCCAGCAGGTGAGTTTTTAAGTATCACTAAAGAAAAAAGTACTCATGATGAGAGTGATGTTAAAGTGGCAGAGAATTATCTTTTTGTTCAATTAGTTGAATTGGTAAATGCACAGGTCTGGTATGAACCTTTAGATTTTAATGGCGATACTATTGGCACTGAATATCATATGATAATTGAGCAGGGAAAAGGAGATGAGTGCCTGCATGAAGAGTCTCTTATTCATAAGTCTCCTACAATAACAAAAGGGCTCTCAGTACTCGTTGCTGAAGATGATTTAGTTAATCAAAAAATAATTTCAAAAACCCTCGAAAACTTAAATCACAAATTTCGAATTGTAGGCAATGGCTCTGAATGTGTTAAAGAGTGGATGCAGAATAAGTATGATCTAATATTGATGGATATTCAAATGCCAGTAATGAATGGCTTTGAGGCGGCTCTAGAAATCCGACTTCGAGAAAAAAAGTCAGAAGTTTTCAAACATATTCCAATTATCGCTCTTTCTGCACGAGAGGAGTTGTATATGCATAATGAATGTAAACGGAATGGCATTAATAGTTATCTGCCAAAGCCATTCAAAATGGAACAGCTTGAAGCAGAAATTGAAAGTTTTTTTAAGATGTAAATTTACAAAATCAGCAATTTCTTTGTGGTGTCAAAAATTTAGTCATGCCAAATTTTTATCCACAGACTTTAATTTTACTTAATTCGCAATGTTCCGTTGAGGAATTAATACGCTTAAATAATAAATTTTATAAATCAATTTATAATGAAATGACTGGGTTGAAATAATCTATTTCTAATAGATAAAGGGATATGAGTTCCCGATAACTGAATGAGAAGCGTGGGGGCGCATTATGAAAAGGATACTTTTCATAATGATAGGAATACTACTGATAGCAATACCAGCGGATTCATTTGGGAAACATCATAATAGACATGATACACATAGAGAGGCTCATTATGAGTATCAAGAGAATAGTATTACACTCAGAAATTCAAGAGGGTTATTGTTTTCTAAAAAATCAAAACCTGAACTTTGTATTGTATTAAATCATAAAAATATAAAACCGGTACTTTGTGTGCCAATTTCACGGAGACATTTTTTGCAACAACGAATCATTAAGATAACTCTTGATGATACTGTCGCATCGGTATTCAAAGAACACTATAATTCTGAGAATGATTATTATGTTGTTTTCCAAAAGAGGCCATTCAAGAAACATAAAAGAGCCAAGGTGGGGCCATGTATTCCTCTTGTTGTTAATGGGTATATTCCAGGTGTGAGCTCTTCGTATGAATCCCCTGAGTCTTCAGATGAGCACCCTTCCAGTAGTCATATATTAGAGTCTAGTTCGATTTCCTCTTCAGATGCATTTTCCTCATCAAGTGAAGTACCTCCAGTAGCATCAAGTTCTCTTATGTCTTCATCCGTCATCTCCATTTCATCGAGTGAGTTGGTTAGTGTATCAAGTAGCGGTGCTATAGAGTCAAGTTCAATGACCTCTTCTGTTGCATTTTCCTCATCAGGTGAAGTGCCTCCAATTGTATCAAGTTCTTTTATGTCTTCATCCGTTGTCTTCATTTCATCGAGTGAATTGGTTAGCGTATCAAGTAGCGATGCTATAGAATCAAGTTCAATTACCTCTTCCGTAACGATTATTTCTTCGAGTAGCGCAGTTGTCGAAGTAAGTTCAGGTACGGTATTCTCAAGAGCAGAATCGTCATCTTTCACATCAAGTGCAGCGAAGCATCCTAAGGAAAGTAGTACATATCAGAAAGTTTCACTTTCTTCAAGTAGTGGGCATAGTGAGGAATTGCAATCTGTTGAGGTCTCCCCCAGCTCAGTAAGCCAGATTGAAGAACTTATGAGTTCATCAAGTGAAGAAGTGAAACTTTCTTTTATTATTGACTCAGGTGCAACTTGGGTTTCAAATGCACGGTATAATGCGTCTCTTGAGAAACTTGTAATTAAATTGTCCCAGCCAATTACTGTTCTTTCACAAAGTGTGCTGGTAGACTTTAGGGGGGAATCGCATAACTTTGTTGCAATTATGGGTGCCTCCGAGACGTTTTCAGTTAATTGGTACAATAAGTATAGTAGTGAGTGTGTCTATATAACTCAAGATCAAATTAATATTGGTGCAGATAATCAGGTGACAGTTCTGTTGAGTAAAGAACAAATTTCTGCTGTAGGAATGAGTGCTCGACGTTTCAATGCCGATTATTTTGAAAATGTAAAACTTTTTATTCCGCAAGAATCATTTGTATCAGGCAATAAATTGAATGATATAGTGGTTGTGTCGGTAAAAATTGAAGGGACAGTTTCTTTACCTAAGCTGCCACCCTCGCGACCTCCTGTCATCGATATCATAAGTGGGGAAGGTATAGCCTATTTCGAGGCACAGGATAACTGGAAAGAATTTAAAATACTTACTCGGAAATTAGCCCAACGTCAAACAGGAACAGGTGCATTTAAAATGTCGAGCATTGCCGAAAATAGTGAAGGTTTTATGCCGTCTGAATTAGAGTATCAGCCTATTGAACCGGGGAAAGTCACCTATATTCAGGGTGGGTATACCTACTTTATTGCACAAACTCAGGAAGGACTTGGTATGAGTGATCCCATTGTGATAAACTCAGATGACTATCCTTCATTAAATATTTCCATAGAACAAAATGGTTCAGCATTTAGGCTTTGGTTCATTTCGGGTGCCCTTGTTGAGTCAGAAAATGTTGTATTTGAATTTACCGTTTATGATTTGAAAACAGAAAACATTATACGCACCTCTGATTATTATACCCAATCCTATACCGATTTTTATCCAATGTCACCAGGTACTTATTATGTTCATGGAAGTATTGTGAGTCTTGATAATGCACCTGATTTTGATTCAACTCAGTTTATTATTGATACTGTATTTACGGTTGACTCTTTGAATATGCTTTCACTTAAAAGGGATCAATGGTATATGATGACTTTTGGTGGTGGAGAGTTTGTTCCCAAAGAAAATGGTATTTCTGGGGCGCTATTTAAATGGTGTGAAGATGATCGAAGTATCGGAGTATATGAAAAATATCGCACGGGTCAAGAATTGGACATAATTGAGCCAGGGCAAGCAAGTTGGGTAAACACTCTTGCTGATATGACATTACACACAGAGTTTGCTCAAGGGCCTATAGACGTGGATCTATTATGGAACGGAACTGGTTGGAATCAAATTGGAAATCCTTACACTTATGATATTCCTGTGTCTGCTTTTAGTGAAGAACTGGAATTCATTACCTGGGAAAAAGGTCGATATTTCATAGCAAAATATCTAAAGCCAAATGAAGGTTATTGGGTCTATACGCGTCATCCACAACGAATTACAATAGATAATAAGCCCTTCTTTGAATCAGATGAATATCTTGTTAAGCATCTTACGTACAAAAAAGGATTTGATATTGATGAGTGGAAAATGCAAATTAAATTGACTACGAGTGATGACCTTTTCAGTGATGACCTGAATGAAATAGGCGTTATGCGAGATGCACAAGTTGGTTTTGATGAGTATGATAAACCAGAAATTCCGTTGCCAATTGGTGATGTTACGTATCTGTCGTTTGCTCGTGAGTCACAATTGCTTCGCACCGATATTCAAACAAGTGGTCAAGATATATATTATTGGGACTGTATCCTGTCAACGACATTGAGAGGAGGTGTACAAGGCTCCCTGGAGTTCGAAGGGATAGAGTCTGTACGGGCGTTAGGCTATCGGGTTTATGTGGCTCAATATACGACGCTTACAGAGGTGATGGGGGCACGTTTTGCGTTCTCCATATCTAGCGGACATGCTTATACACTTATTGTGAGTAAACATGCTCTTGATTCCAAAGAGTATCATGATGCCCATGTGGAAAAGGTATACAATTATCCTAACCCTGTTGTGAGTACTACGACAATTGTTATTCAAACAGCGAGTGATCTGACTGAAAGTACAATGGAATTCAGTATGTATCGGAGTAATGGGGAGAAAGTATACGGAGAGAGACTTCCTTATAGTAGTACTATCTATTTTGATGTGACACAATACAGACACACACTTAAAGGTGGAAACTATTTCTACGAAATTGTTGTGGGTAACAAATCCTTTACGGGGTATATGACTATACTTCCATAATTAATAACGCTACTATTGTATAGGTGGTAAAATAAGCATTCCATCACCATAGGAAAAAAGTTTCATAGAGTGTTCTATTGCATAGGCGTAGGCTGCTTTTGTTTTGTCGCTTCCATAAAAAGCCGCGACTAAAAGAACTAATGATGATTTAGGCCAGTGGAAATTTGTGAGGAGGCCAGTGACCACTTTCCATTGATACCCTGGATATATATAGGCGTGAGTAATTCCCGAACCAGGCTGTACAATACCATCTGAGTCAGCGACGGTCTCTAGTACGCGGGTACTTGTTGTGCCGACTGTTATGATACGTCCACCTTTGGCTTTACATTTATTAATGCGGTCTGCGTTTTCAGGGGTGATTTCGTATCGTTCTCCGTGCATGCTGTGTTTGGTGAAGTCATCGTGTTCTATATTTGAAAAAGTTCCAGGTCCAACATGAAGAGTGACTTCGGCTACTGAGGTCCCCTTTTTTTTGAGCGCCTCCATCATCGCGTGTGAGAAGTGGAGGCTCGCCGTTGGAGCGGCCACTGCTCCTTCATGCTTTGCAAAAATAGTTTGGTAACTCTCTTTATCATGGTCTGTTGATTCACGATTAATATAGGGGGGGAGAGGGACATGCCCCTCCTCTTGGATGGCTTTTGAAAATGTTTCATAATCCGAGTCAAATGAGAGAATTCGTGAACCATCGTCTTGAATGGTTTCAACGCGTGCGGACATGCCGGCTAGGGTAACTTCGGCGCCTTGCTTAAAGGCTTTACCGGGCTTTACCCATGCTTCCCAGCAGAGACCTTCTCGTTCTGGCTTTGGTTCAATGAGAAGAATTTCGACTTTACCACCACTACTACGCGACCCTTTAAGGCGAGCGGGGATCACTTTAGTATTGTTTACCACTAAACAATCTTCAGGCTGAATAAACGAGAGTATGTCACAAGCTTTAACAATATGAAGGTCTGTGGAGTTTGAGGTCGCGACTAGTATATTAGAGGCGCCACGTTCCTGGGCTTCGGTTGCTATTAGTTCTTCGGGGAAGGAGTAGTCAAAGTCACTGAGTTTCAATTAGGGTGTCTCTTTTGTTGGTACAGTTTTAAGCGAATCAACCTCAGTACGGAGTCTCAGAATCTCTACATTGAGTTCTTCTAAACTAAGAGGTTGCTGTAGGGTGTCGGACGGTGTTGCATCATCTGACGTGGTGATAGCGGAAATGGTATTATCAATTACTGTAGAGCGATCCATAGAGCCAAGGACTTGTTTGGCAGTCTCAACCACTTGTAAATCACTGTCCTGAGTCATAGGCTTGATAGCGTTATAGGCACCTCGTGTTCCTATGTGGCTCAGTGCAAAAATCGCCTCACGCTTCACTTCTGTATGAGTGCTGCGTAGTGCTGCTTTTAGCGGCGGTACAAAGGCTGCTGATTTACTATAGCCAACAATTTTAATAGCATGGATTCTAAAGTCTGGGTCAATAGTTTGTTGTTCAGTTAAGTTGGTAAGTGTTCGTATGCTTGCATCTTTAAAGCTTAAGATGCTATCCTGTAGTGATTGAATTTTCTTTGGGTCGTAGGCAGGAGATTTGTAGAGTGCAATAATTTCTTTGATGATCGACTCAATCTCTTTCTCTTGAATACGCATTTCTTCAGCTTTGGGGCCAACAAGACTGAGGAGCTGTTCTTCTGCTCGATTGAGTCGCGCCGTAACATTGTCGTTTGTTGTAAGGATCGCTTTTTGTTTTTGTTCTAATTGATCGAGTTGCATAGTCATTGTACTCGTTTCATCTTCTTTCATCCAGCCTGATATACTAATACTTGCATAGAGTGTGGGGGTATTAAATAGGCTGGTGTTGGTTGGTTCAGCAGAGGTGTAAAAACCGATTTCTTCATTTTGGTAGAACCACTCTGTTACTTCGGCCATGCCGACTGATATTCTAAAATCATTATGATAGCGCCATGAAAGTCCGAGACTTTGATGCCATTTTTCTTTACGTTGATAGGCTTCGATATCAATGCTGAAACCACTGAGAAGTGTCTGTTCTACGCCGACATACATGTCTGCACTCCCCTGATTGAGATCGGGGGCTATAGTTACACCAGTATGAAATTTAGTCATACCTAATATGTTTTTGGTAAGTGCGACAAATACTTGGCCTTCGAAGTCATTATGTACTGAATCAGGTACACCATAGAAATGAGCCTCTCTTGATGCCAGTACATCTTGTGCGCCGAAAGAGAGTGAAGGTAAAAAGGTCTCTTCGCGTAGAATTTGGGCTTTTAAAAAGAGTGATACACTTCGTCCATAATTTATACCCACTTCACCACGATTGAAAAGGCCAAAATAGACGCCGGTATTGTAAGGATAGATTGTTTCATCATTCCCTTCCTTATTGATAGTACCATAAGAGAGTTGCCCTTTTACCTGATACATTCCGTGCCCCAAGAGCTCAGCTGTTGGGATATTGGGGAGCGCAGTCTCCATAGATGCCCAGAGACTTTGTACCAGAATTAGAACTACACTAGCGTAGCTGTACCATTTCATACAACACCTTCACTTCTGAGTCGGTCAGTGGTCGACACTTCCGCTCTTCGAGGTCCCGTAGCTCAATATTTCCATATGAGACACGTTTCAAATCTATAACTTCATACCCAACAGCGCTCATCATTCTACGGATTTCACGCTTTTTTCCCTCTCTTAGTATCATTTCGACATTTTTGCCCTGAAACTTTACCTCTGCGGGACGGGTCTTCTCGTTTTCATCAATTAAAACACCATTTTGGAGCTTGTGTGCAGAGCGTTCATCAAATATTTTATCGAGACGTACTTCATAGGTACGAGGAATATCATATGAAGGGTGAGTAAGTCGGTGTATCAATTCACCATCACTACTCAGGAGCATGAGGCCCCGACTATTAAGATCGAGACGTCCGATGTAGTTAAAATCTTTATACTCTAGGGGTAACAAGTCAAATATTGTTGGCCTGCCATGGGTATCTTTTTTGGAACAAACATAATTCTCTGGTTTATTAAAGAGAATAGTTCCAGTAATCTCGGTAGGGGTGAGCTGTTTACCATCCACAGTGACAATATCATCGGCTTTAATTTGCACTCCAGGTTCCGTTACAACTTCTCCATTAAGAGTGACGCGACCTTCTGTAATTAAGATGTCTGCGCCTCTTCGACTAGCGCTACTAGACTGAGCTATATATTTATTAATTCTCATAGTTTACAAACTCTTAAGTAATGCACCATAGCGAAGGCCAAGTGTCGATATGGTTGCGGTATCAATGTCAAGTGCTTTGTAGCATCGCTCAATTACCTTTAGTCCGGGAATTATAATTTCGGATCGGCTGTCATCGAGTCCAGGGAGTTGCTCGCGAATATCATTTGACATATTACCTAATGTGGTAATAAGATCTAATATTCCGCGTCGATTACACTGGTGCCCTTCGACACTTTCCATTTTAAATTCTGTCTGACCTTTTTCAATCATGGCAAGCGCCGTTGCGGTGCCCCCGATTAAAAAGAGTGGCTTTTTTTTATAGGCTTCTAATTCTTGGCCAGTGAGAATTGCGTCGATAAATTCTTTAATGTCATCAGTCGGTATTTTTCCAAAGCGGTTTTTAAGATCCAGTGCTCCGAGTGGGAGTGAGAGTGCTTGTGTTCCATCGCACAGTTCAGTACTACCTGCGCCAATATCGAGCGAAATAAAATCTTCTATCTCATAGTGATTACTGATAGACTCCCATGTCCAGAGAGCTTCATCTTCACCTGAAAGGATGTCTGGCTCAAACATTAGAGTTTCTCGGACAGCAGAGAGGATTTCTTCTTTGTTTTTTGCTCTGCGGGTCGCTTCAGTTAATACAACTTTTACGAGTTTTGCACCAACATTGTGTATTGTTTGGCGAAACTGAGTGAGTACTTTACGAGTTTGAGCAATACTTTCTGCAGTAGCCTTATCGGCACCACTTTGAACACCTTGTCCTAAACGACAGGTGCCAATTTTTTGAATCTTTGCTTCGAGTTTACCCTCGATTACTGTAGCAATCAGCAATAAAGCAGAGTTGGACCCAATGTCGATTGTGGCATACAGAGGTTGGCTACTCATTAGCCGAGTCTTCTTTGTTAAAGAGGCGTTTACCAATTTCGGCGACTAAATCTTCTGGTTTTAAAATAAATTCTCTGGCATAGCCAACAATTTCTTCAATAAACTCTGGGTAAAAGTCGGTACTTAATTGTTTTATAAATGGTCCACTTTGGGTGCCTGGGGCATTGCCCTCTTTGAGTTCTTTTGCCATGATAAGGGCAAGTTTTATACCGAAGTTATAGGCCGAAGGCTCTTTCACATTGGCAAGAAGTTCATCAACTCGGGCGATTTGATCATCTATTGACTCTTTTTGAAGTGAATGTCGATATTCTTCTGGGATCTCCTGCATGCTCTCTCTTGTGATTTGTTTTTTATAAATATAGCTAATTAGAGAGTAGTTTCACGGAGTGATTGTTGATCTATTATTGGGGGCCTCAAATGAGGCTCCCAAAGGGATAGAGAGTTATCGTGAGTGTATATGTTCTCCCAAAGAACCGGTAATTATCTCATCTACAACCAGTGGGTCAAGAAGAGTTGAGGTGTCGCCAAGGTTACTTGTATCACCTTCGGCAATTTTTTTAAGAATTCTCCTCATAATTTTTCCTGATCGAGTTTTAGGAAGTCCAGAAACTATCTGAATCCGGTCTGGTTTTGCAATAGGGCCAATAATTTCGCTCACTTTTGCGAGGATTTCGGCTGCAAGTGTTTCTTCGTTGATATCGACAGAGTCGGCTATGACATAGGCATAGATGCCTTGTCCTTTGATATCATGCGGGAATCCTACAACTGCAGACTCTATAATGGCGCTATGTTCATTGATAGCGCTTTCAACTTCGGCAGTGCCCATTCTGTGTCCCGATACATTAATAACATCGTCAACACGACCGGTAATACGGTAATAGCCATCCTCATCCCTTTTACAGCCATCTCCTGTAAAATAGAGGCCTTTGTATGTTGAAAAGTAGACCTGTTTACACCGTTCATGGTCACCATAGGTTGTTCTAATCATAGAAGGCCAGGGGAACTTTATACAGAGATTACCTGTAACATTGTTGCCGGTAATCTCATTGCCTTCGCCATCTACTAATATTGGCTGAACGCCCGGTAGGGGAAGGGTTGCATAGGTTGGTTTCTCACTGGTGATTCCCGCAATAGGGGTGATCATAAATCCACCCGTTTCAGTTTGCCACCATGTATCTACAATAGGGCACCGCTTATTACCAATGTTATCGTGATACCAGTTCCATGCTTCAAGGTTGATAGGCTCTCCTACGGAGCCAAGTACTTTAAGGTTACTGAGGTCATGCTTTTTAACATAATCAAGGCCATGGGCTTCAAGTGCTCGAATTGCTGTTGGGGCAGTATAAAAAATGTCTACCGCATGCTTTTCACACACCTCCCAAAATCGACCTGCATCAGGATAGGTGGGGATGCCTTCAAACATCATAGTGGTTGCACCAGCAAGGAGTGGCCCATAAATTATATAGGAGTGGCCAGTAATCCAGCCAATATCGGCTGTGCACCAAAAAACCTGCCCCTCTTTATATTGAAAGGTATTACGGAAGGTGTAGTCGGCGTAAACCATGTAGCCACCAGTGGTGTGTACGACTCCTTTGGGTTGACCTGTAGAGCCTGAAGTGTAAAGGATGAAGAGCATGTCTTCTGAATCCATAACCTCTGCAGCACAGGTTTTAGCTACATACTGAATTTCATCATGCCACCAGTGGTCTCTATCCACAGTCATTGAAACAGGGTCGCCAGTACGTTGATATACAATACATGATACTACTGTTGGGCAGGTTTTTAATGCTTCATCAACAATGTTCTTGAGGGGTATTGGTTTTGCCCCTCGGTGAGCACCATCCGCTGTAATAACAATTTTTGCCGCAGCATCATTAACTCTGTCAGAGAGGGCATTTGAAGAAAAGCCTGCAAATACTACTGAATGCACCGCTCCGATACGGGCTGTAGCAAGACAGGCGATTGCGAGCTCAGGAACCATTGGCATATAGAGGCAGACACGGTCCCCTTTTTCTACTCCATGGGCCTTCAGTACGTTTGCAAACTGACAGACGCGTTCATGGAGTTCGCCATAGGTTATGCTAATCGAAGCTTCAGTGGGGTCATTAGGTTCCCAAAGTATTGCAGTTTGATTTCTTCGACTGAGAAGGTGGCGGTCAAGGCAGTTTTCGGTAATGTTAAGTTTGCCATTGATAAACCATTCAGCATGCGCCTCTTTAAAGTCCCATTTAAGAATTGAGTCCCAGCGTTTTTTCCAAGTGAATTTTTCAGCCTTTTCTTCCCAGAAAGCCTCTGGGGTTTGAACGCTTTTTTGGTATTCGCGGGTGTAATCTTCAAATGAGGTGATGTCAAGTGCCATAGATATGCCTTACACAGTTTTGGGAACATCTAATGAATGTAGTTTTGTAACATGTGTTACGGTAAGCGGTGGCCTTAAAAGTACAACTATGAATTAAACTTTAAGCTTTTAGTGTAAAGTGGATGTAAAAGAGGGTGTTTCGCTAAAAAACACCCTCTTTTAATGAAAATTCAAGCGTGACAAAATCACGTTAAAAAACTATGGCACTCTTGCAAATTGAAAGTTCCCGTGCGTCATCATAAGAAATTTCTAACAGTCCAGAGAATACTGCAAAGGGGCTGATGGCATTGCCATTACTGTTGGTGGTCAATACCACTTCGAGCGCTCCTTCACTGTTGGTCGAAATTGACTGGATTTCTGGTTGAATAGCAATACGACGCCCTTTATGATTAGTTATGATAGGAAGGGACTGGCTATTAAATCGCGAAATAATGTCACTATGATCACAGGGGGTACTGTAGGTATAGGAAATAGTTTGTGCGAAAGCCATCTTTCGATCCAGGCGTTTCTCTATCGAGTGAATTGCAATTCCTTTAGGGAACATTTTATTGAGTTCGTCAATGTAAGCTTCATCTGTTGGAATCTCTTGAGTGAACTCGATAATTACAAATTCACAATGGGAGTGGAGGCCAAGGGGAAGTGCACCACCATTTTGAATTTTTGGTCGTTGATTGTACCCTTTTGAATACCGGAGAGGAGCATCGACTCGCATAAATGCTTTTTCGATAAACTTCATAGTATTTTGGTGGGGTAAAAAGCGTGCAAGGTCGCTCTTATTAAAGAGAACTATGTAACTATGTACATCATCAATCTCTTCTTTTAAGTCCTCATGCTTTTTAAGAATTTCTTCTTTTGTCAGTGAAGGAGCACCCGCGTATTTATCAGGAGCAGTGGCCATAACGGTATCATCACCAGTGCCAGGTATACCACAACTTTGACAGTTGCCTTCCCATTTGCAGTTAGGTACTTCAGGGGATTCAGGCTCAAACATTTTCTTATACTCACGTTTGAGATAGCCTTTGTTGACACCGGCATGTATGACATCCCAAGGAAGGAGTTCATCTAAATTTCGTTCGCGCTGTATGTTGGCTACAGGATAATTGTGTTTATCCCATATCTCTTCCCAAGTGTCGTGATCAAAGAACTCATTAAATGATTCAAAAATTAATCCTCGCTCATACGCCTCATAAATCATAGGGGCAATGGAGCGATCCCCCCTACTATAAAATGATTCTAAGTGTGCGGTTTCCCAGCTACTCCAAGAGATTCGGACATTGCGGTTTCTATAAAAGTGATTTTTTACTTTATAGATGCGCTCAAGAGCTTCCTCTTTGCCAACAAATCCAACCCATTGCATTGGTGTAAAAGTCTTGGGTATAAGGATGCCGATACTTGCATGAATAGAAAAATTCTGTTTGTATTTTCTTCCTACAGTGACGAGATTTTCGATGAGTTCAATAAATTCATCCATGTCGTCAATTGTCTCAGTGGGGAGACCAATCATAGTGTAGAGCTTAATATTGTTGTAATCGCCACTAAATACATGATGGGCAGCATCAACCATGTTTTGATTGGTAATAGTTTTATTGATCACTTTGCGGAGGCGATCGCTACCGGTTTCGGGGGCAAAGGTCGCTGATCGACTTGAGCTAATGGCGCTTGTTTTTTCTGCGAGTTCTTTCCCAAATGCATTTACTCTGAGGGAAGGGAGTGACACATCAGTTTTGCTAAAGTCATCTTCGTTAATCAACACATCAGTGAGGGGTTCAACCTGACTATAATCTGCAGTCGAAAGCGAAAGAAGCCCGAGTTCATTGCAACCAGTAGCTTTTATGCCTTCTTTTGCAAGATCGACAATGTCATCAGCACCGAGTTCACGTGAAGGCCGATACCAATAGCCTGCTTGACAAAAACGGCACCCTTGGGTACAGCCGCGCATTACTTCAACAGCATAACGGTCATGGATAGGGCGAATATTGGGAATTAAATTTTTGATGGGGTAGAGTGTTGGATCAAGGCTTTCCATCCAAGTACGCTTGATCCCTTTATGGTTTTTAAAACCGCGTTGTTGTATATCAACAGGGGCCATCTCGCCTAAAAAGTTTGGTTCCATTGGGATAAGAGAGGGCACATAAATACCTTGAATTTCAGAGAGAGCTTTTAAAATGGATTCGCGTTTTTCACCTGCTTTACGCATGGTGCCAACCATTCTAACAATATCAGGAGTCACAAGTTCTCCATCACCTATCACAAAAGCGTCATAAAAGTCAGCAACCGGCTCGGGATTTGCCATGGCAGGGCCGCCACCAATTACAAAGGGGTGGCTCTCGTTGCGATCTTTACTCCAGGCAGGGATGTTTCCGAGCTCTAGTACATAAGGGACATTGGTAAAATTGAGCTCTGTCTGGAGTGAAATGCCGACACAATCATACTCCGCAATACTTCTATAGCTTTGATGGGTGTAAAGCGGAATCTCTTCTCTTCTGAGGAGTTCACTCATGTCTATCCATGGAGCAAAAGAGGTTTCAGCAAGGAGGTCCTCTTCACGATTCACTACATGGTAGAGTATTTTTAGACCATTATTAGACATGCCCACTTCATAAGTGTCGGGAAAAACAAAGGCAATGGTTCCACTGCAGGTGTCAAAATCTTTATAGACACTGTTTGCTTCAGATCCGATATATCGGCCGGGATTGTCCACTTGGGAGAGGACTTTTTCAAGTTTTTCGCGTATTTCTACCATGGAATCTGGGGCTGAATTTTGAGCAAATCTATATTAAGCCTGAGCTTATCGCAATGTATTGGGATGCTTATTTACACAATTTGAGTTTTTGTTACTAAGTGGGACTCTATAATCTGAGGCATAATATAAAGAGGATGGGTCAAATTACTAAAAAATGATTCATTGCACTTAATTTTTTAGGGAGGGGTGCCGATAGACTAAAAGGTGGTCAAACGTTTGCGGCCAAACCAAAAATATTATATGTTATAATAGAGAACAAAGGGATGTGTTACTATTATGAGTATTGGATACGACAGAGAAGTATTGAATCGTTTGATGAGTGACTCTGCATATCACTATGACATGCATTTTAAAGACTTTGCACGGCTCTATAAACACTATTCTGAAGAGCCGTTCGATCAAGGACGTGCCATAATAGGATATGGTGGTCAGGCAACTGCACCTCAGGCTGCACCAGAGCTCTCCACAGAAGAAATGTTGGCTGGTGTTGATGGCACTGCTGATATTCCTACAAGTTCATCCGGTGGTGGCGATGCAGGTGAAGAGCTTCTCGAACAGGCGGATATCGACGCCCTCCTTGCTCAGATGCAGTAATTTTCATTTTAAACGGCGCACTACGGCGTTATATTTCATTCGGTGTACACTAAGGACGCTTTCATAAAACATGCCTTGTACTGCACCATTTAAATTGAAAATCATATCTATTCGTTGAGTTTTGCTTAGCATTACTTACTTTGCTCTTGTGCTCGGCTTGCTTTACAAACCATTGCATTCTTTTTATTTGCAGCAGCGGAAGCCTACGAATTGGTATTGATTTTGAGGGTAAAAACTGTATTTCGCTTCTTGGCAGGTTGAGGCATCTTTACTTGAGTAGTTGCCTCCAGAGACGTAGTAGAAGGATGCTCGTTGTTCATGTGGGGTGGATGTCCACTCCCAGATGTTGCCCGACATATCGTAGTGGCCGTAATATGAACGGCAATCTTTTGCGTGACCGGATCGTTTTGATTTTGTCTCTGTTGTGACACATTGGGCGGGATTGTAGTCTGACCCATAGGGGTAGTCGGTGTTGAGTTTACCAGAGCATGAGGTTTGCCACTCTTCCTTACTACAGAGGCGTTTGCTTAATGAGCTACAAAGGGCGCTTGCCTCTTTGTGGGAAACAAAAACTTTTGGGGTTTCGTTGAGAGTATTTGGCCATTCATACAGATCCATGCAGATTGAGGTCCCATCCTTGAGGGGTACGGGAGACATGTTGTTTGGGCAGGGTGGAATCTTTTGTTTAAACTCATAACTACGAGTGATGGTGTCGGAATGATTACCTGCTGAGTCAATTGCAAAGAATGTAAGGGTGCTATTGGTTTCAATGCTTAAAGGAGTATTGAAAGAGGAGTATTGCTCAGTTGTACTATACATAACACTGCACTTTGATTCACTACAGCGAGCTTTAATACTTATGGGTTCATAGTATCGACCGGTGGGTGGGCTCACCTGTATTTTTGGGGCTATGGTGGCAGTTACAATACTCTTTTTTTTCAGGGAACGTTGTATTGCCCTTCGTGCCTTCTTGGCGGCGTTTGCTTTGTTTTGTGCGTTTTGCGCTTTTAGGACAGAATCCTGAAGTTGCCGAGCTTCTTCTTCAGCAATCTGTTGTCGAAGAATAGAGTCTTGTTTGCGGAGGAATGCTATAGAGTCAAGGAGAGTTTTTTGTTCTTCGAGCTCAGCAAGAAGCTTTTCTTTTGCCAAGAGTGATGCTTCTGCGGCACTTCGAGCTTCTGCCTCCCCTTTCATTTGTGCTAGTTTATATTGCCAAAAAATAAGGAGGAGTAAAATGAGTAATATAAGGAGTGGTATAAGAATGCGTTTTTTGGAACGCTTTTTTGAAGATGCTGTTGTCATGTTACTGGTCCTGAGTCTCTTCGATGATAGCGTGAATTTTTTCTTCTATCTGTTTGCTCGAGATATTGAGAAGAAGTTTGTTGCGGTAGGCGAGAGAAATATATCCGGTCTCTTCTGAAACAATCACTACTACAGCGTCACTCTCATTAGTGAGTGCTTTAGCTGCTTTGTGTCGCATGCCTACTTTGTTAGATATTTGGCTATCTTCTTGGATCGTTATAATGGGAAGTGTACAACCTGCTGCACGAATGCGGTCACCGTGGATTATTACGGCGCCATCGTGGAGGGGGGTGTTAGGAAAAAATATTGTTTTTAGAAGTTGAGATGTTACAGCGGCATTCATTTTTATGCCAGTATCGGTGTAATTTTTGAGCCCCACATTTTGTTCTATAACCATGAGAGCACCAAACTTTTTGAGCGAGAGGTCTTCCGCTGTTTCAATGATCTCTTTAATCACATCGTGATAGGTATTTGGGTGAAAAAATATTTTACGGAGACTTAAGCTCCCGGCCATTGAGCCAATTCGAGTGAGTCCTCCCCGAAGTTCCGGCTGGAAAATAACCACAATTGAGAGAAAACCTATTTTAAGAAGGGTAGAAAAGAGCCAGCTCAGAACAACTAAATCCCACCATGTTGAAACGGTGTAGAGGACAAAGAGCATAACAAAGCCCCAGAACATCTGGACAGCACGAGTCCCTCTAAAAAGAATAAAGAGATAGTAAAGAAATATGGTTACAATAGAGAGGTCAACAAGGTCAGTGATCCCAAAAGGGATGATATTAAAAATTTTGTAACTATCGTTCATATTGGATTGCCTCTGATAGAGTCAATGCTTCTTTGGTTTCTTTCACATCATGGACTCTTATGATTGATGCGCCAGCAATTGATGAAATTACAGCCGAAGTGATTGAAGGGATCAGTCGGTCAGATTGTTCGAGGCCAGTAGTCTTTCCAATATAGGATTTTCGAGACATACCCATAAGTATGGGGCAATTGAGCACTGATAACCGATACATCTCCCAAATAAGCTGATAGTTGTGGGATACAGTTTTACCAAAACCAATACCGGGATCTACGCACACTTTCGAAAGCGGGTACCCCTTATGGGTAAGTTGTGAAATGGTGTGGTCAAGGGACGAAATAATGTCGTCAAAAAGGTTGGTGTAATCAGGCTTGTTCTGCATGGTTTGTGGAGTACCCTGAATATGGTTAAGTACAACACTTGCACCCGTTTCGATAACGACATCAATCATTTTTTTATCTGTAGTGAGGGCTGAGATATCATTGATAATAGTTGCGCCTGATTCAACCGCTTTTTGTGCAACAGGTGCTTTGGTTGTATCGATAGAAATGAATATTTGGGCCGGGTCAATAGTGCCAGATAGTTTTTTAATTATGGGAATAACTCGTGAAAGTTCTTCATCCACAGATACTACCGCAGCGTTAGGTCGTGATGACTCGCCACCAATGTCAATGATTGCCGCACCTTCACTAATCATCTGCATTGCTTGGTCAAACTGTTTATCGAGAGAATTGTGAAATCCCCCGTCATGAAATGAATCGGGGGTTACATTAAGAATACCCATAAGAGCTGTGCCACGGGGATTGAGATAGGTATCCCCGATTCTCCATGGACGGCGTGCACAGCTTTGTAATGCCATGTGTTATTTTAGTTCGCTATCGTCGGCGTTAGAGTCAGCGTTTGGCTCTTCTGCAGATGGAGTCGCTAGAGCATCTGAGGTAACATCAATTGCTGGGACGCCATCTGGATTGCGTTCTTTTGCTTTTTGAAGTTCATCAATTGCATTTTCAATGGCGAGCTCTTTCTGTTTTTTAATCTCTTTGTCTTCAATCATTTTTTGATACTGTCTAGACTTTTTAGAAGACTCAAGGGTATTGCCATCAAGTACCTCAAGAATTTCTTCACGATCAAGTACTTCATGTTCAAGGAGTGCTTCTGCAAGGCGCGTTAGAGTGTCGCGGTTCTCTTCGAGAATTCGGTCTACCCGGTGCATTTGTTCGTCAATAATTGAGCGAACTACTTCATCAATGCGTATTGACGTTTGTTCAGAAAAGCCTTGATGTTTTTGAATGTCTCTTCCAAGGAAAACTTCTTCTTGTTTTTGACCATAACAGATTGGGCCAAGTTCATCAGTCATTCCCCATTCCGTAGTCATTCGTCGTGCAAGCTCTGAGGCTCGTTCAATATCATTTGATGCGCCAGTATTTCGTTGATTAAATACAAGGTGCTCAGCAGAACGGCCGGCAAGTAAAATTGCAATTTGATCTTGGATAAAAAGTTTATCCATTGTGTACCGATCTTTCTCGGGGAGTGAAAAGGTGATTCCTAGCGCTCTACCCCGTGGGATAATAGTGAGTTTGTGCAAGGTGTCAGCATTTTCCATGAGGTGTGTGATGAGTGCGTGGCCTGCTTCGTGATAGGCTGTTGTGCGTTTTTCATCATCAGTCATTACTCGTGATCGTCGTTCAGTGCCTATCATGATTTTGTCTTTAGCTTCTTCAAAGTCGAGCATAGAAACTGTTTTAGCGTTGAAGCGTGCTGCAAGGAGACTTGCTTCATTAATCAAGTTTTCAAGGTCGGCACCGGTGAGTCCAGGAGTTCCTTTTGCGAGAGTTTCTATTTCGATGTCATCAGCGAGAGGGGTTTTTCTTTTCTTGAGGTGTACTTCAAGGATCTCTTTTCTGCCTTTAACATCAGGAGCATCAACAACAATTTGTCGATCAAATCGTCCAGGGCGTAAGAGTGCTTTGTCGAGAACATCTGCTCGATTTGTTGCAGCAATGAGGATTACTCCTTCGTTGCCATCAAAGCCATCCATCTCCACAAGAAGCTGGTTGAGTGTTTGTTCACGTTCATCATGTCCACCACCAAGGCCTGCACCACGTTGACGTCCGACTGCATCAATTTCATCAATAAAGAGAATACATGGAGCATTCTTTTTACCGGTTTCAAATAGATCACGAACTCGCGAAGCGCCAACACCAACAAACATCTCTACAAAATCCGAACCTGATACAGAGAAGAATGGTACGCCCGCTTCGCCTGCAACAGCGCGAGCAAGAAGTGTTTTACCTGTACCTGGAGGGCCTAATAGGAGCGCGCCTTTTGGGATCTTTGCTCCAATTTCATTGTACTTTTTAGGACTTTTCAAAAAATCGACAATCTCTTGAAGGTCTTCTTTGGCTTCTTCACATCCTGCAACATCAGCAAAAATTTGTTTTGCTTTTGAACCATCATTGAGCTTCGCCTTGCTTTTACCCATGCTAAAGAGTCCACGGCCTCCTTGACCGCCTCCTTGGCGAGCCATCATAAACCAGAAAAAGGCAATGATTAAAATGAGGGGTATAAAGGTGAAGAGGTGACTCATCCAGCCTGAAGTATCATGCATCACTTCTATGTGAATACTTTTATTTTTCTCCCATTCGATAATAATATCATGGGGGACTTCGAGCATGTGCGTGTTGAACTCACGGTAATCTTTTTGTTGGTCCTGCTTGACCTTGAAGAAACTCTCATCTTGGGTTTCGGGGGTGCGTTCATCAGCAGTGAGTACTTTACGGCCGGTGATATTGACGCCGTCAGCATATTTCTGGAGCTTTAGTTTATGGACAATCACTTCAGGGTCAGACATCCATTTTAGGAACTCGGTACGAGAAACGGTAGAACCACCCATCTCAGTGGAGTAGAGGTTGAGTAGAATAACTGCTAATACTACCATAAAGAGAACCAGCATGAGGTTCTTATTTTTTACAGGTGGTTTTTCAGGTTTCTTGTTTTGACTGTTCATTGGGTCTTTTTGCATGTAACACTCATTTCAATTATATGTTTTGTTGTGTGATCAACCTTATAGTTATCAGAAATCTGATATCCAATAACCCAGATTATATCATTATTGTTAGCTAAAAGAGGTAAGGATTGTTGTTGCTCTTTGAGTACTTTTCTATCACTCAGAAATTTAGTTAATTTCCTTGTTTTGGAGCAAATTCCCAAAGGAGAAAATACATCTCTGCTATTTTTATTGCGAATTACGCATTCTTTGGGGAGCTTCTCTTTGTCAAGATAAATATGGAGAAGGTCCTGAGAACTAATATCTGGCAGTAAATCAATGGGTATTTCTCTATATTCTAATGTATAAATGTTAAAATCTAGGGAAATAGGACTGTCTTTCAGGAGGGGGGAAGTAAAGTTAATCGGGTGTCGGATTGACGTAATATTGGCTGTGCAGAGGTGTAAGAAGTGGCTGTTGATGGCGAGCGACCAACCTTTTTTAAGGTTCAGCCTGAGCGGAGATACGCCAAGTAGTTCTTTGGTTAGATACTGATAGATTGTTTCAAAAGTTGACTTTTCAAGTTGTGGAGTGCCGACCTTCTTCCAATAGTTATTTAAAAAGATAAAAAGAAGGTCTCTATTGTCGTCAGCGGCAAGGAGTAATTGGATTTTTTTTGTGTTGAGCGTAATACTCTTTTCTGCAGTATAGATAAGTGTCCCACTAAAAGTAGTGTTGGCCAAGTGTTGCACGGTTGGTTTAAGCTGACGGGCTAAATGTGTGATAGCGTTACACCGTGTAATAAGATGGGGGTCTTTTTTTAGAAGTTCTGGAATTGTGGTGTGTCGCACATAATTTCTTCGAAACTTCTGGTCTTCATTTGACGCATCTTCCCGGTAAGGAGTTTGAGTGTCGTTGAGAAACTGAATGATTTCTTCTCTCGATGTTTGAAGGAGTGGACGCAGATAAATGTTCTCTCTGAGAAGATGTATTGCTTCAAGGCCTTCAAAGCCAACGCCGCGTTCAAGACGCATCAAGAGTGACTCAGCAACGTCATTGGCGGTATGTGCGGTAATGACAAAATCAAATGAGTATTCAGCAATAAGGGCTTTAAAGAATTGGTATCGCTCATTGCGAAGATAGTTTTCTAAACTAGGTCCTGAATAGTGACTTCCTTCGATTTTTCGAGTATAGCAAGTAAGATTGTGGGATTGGGCGTATGCTGAAACAAATTGGGCGTCAGTAGTTGAGGCTACTCCTCTAAGTCCATGGTCTACATGGGCTACTGCAAGTGTATCTATTTGCCACTGTTGAGAGGCATCAATAAAAAATTTGAGGCAAGCCATGCTATCGGCTCCACCAGAAACAGCTATAAGTATACGAGTATGCGCAAAAGAGAGTCCTTCAGATGAAAGAAGCTCATTAATGGTTTTTAGTACCATACACCTCTTTGGGGTCAAAGAGGGGGGTGCCTTGAGTAACCCAATTACCTTCTTTGAGTTCTCTGAAAAAACACGATTTATATCCTTCATGACAGGCTGCCCCAACACCTTCTGGGGTTACTTTAAAGAGCAGTGTGTCGCCATCGCAGTCGAGATGAGCAGAAACAACTTTTTGAATGTTTCCTGAAGAGGCGCCTTTAACCCAGATCTCGCTGCGTGAGCGTGAGTAATAGGTCATTATACCGGTTTCAATAGTTTGCAGAAGTGTTTCTTCGTTCATCCAAGCCATCATAAGCATTTCGCCGGTGGTTGCATCACAGGCTATAGCGGGTACGAGACCATGTGTATTAAAAGTAACGTCATTAATAATTGAGGAATTATCGGCCATTAGTATCTCTATAAGGAGTGTTTAAGTGGGTAAATGTAATAATCACAACAAAAAAGCAAAGGGAATCCTTTGCTTTGGTATGAGTGGGGTTGGGGAGGCGTGTTGTGGATTGGCGTTATGCCACCATATCAACGGGTTGGGGGATTTGAGTGGGGCCTGATGCTTCAGCAAGGAGGTCATCAAATTTTTTCATAGTAAGTTCAAAAGTATCATTATAAAGGCGATGGGTGCTATCATCAACAGTGCCGATAATTCCTTTTGCCTGACGGAAGCCCTCTTCTACAGCGTCACGAATCTCTGTAATATACTCTACATCATCTTCAATTCCTGCGACGCCCTTAAATGACATGGCGAAATCAACCAGGCGTTGTGCGGTGTTTTCTGCATTCCAGAATTCAGGAACTTCAGCCGCTTCAACATCTTCCGATACTTCATAAATAACATCCGATCCGTATTTTGCCAATAAAGATTCGTTGGTTTCTTCTTGAGCTTTCTTATTGGACTCAAAGACCATTTCAAGGAGGTCTGATTTGATTTTTTCTTGGAAATCATCGATATTGAAGCCATTCAAAAGTTGGGCTGCACGTGGGTCTAGTTGGTTTCCTTTTGAGATTGTTGAGTCTATAGTAGTTTTACTATAGCTCATTTCAAATGAATCACCATCTTTACTTACCTGATAGGTCTCTGTGCTGTAGTGAAAATTTGACTCGTGTGCTTTTTGAGGCTTTTCTGCCTCATGAAGCTCTTTTCCCTTTACTTGGCTGGTGGGAGCTGCCTCTTGTGATATTGCTGAAATTGACATGGTGTCTCACTTCTCTTAACCTCATATAGTATAGTTCGGAATTATTAAAGAAAGACTTTAGGTTTTACTTCAGGTTTTACTTTAATGCGTCAGAAATAGCTACTAGCCTACAATCAGAACATATTTAGTAATTTGATGCAGTGGCACTGTTTTTATCAACAAGTGTTAGGCTCTAAGGTGAAAAAGAGGGAAAGAAACGGGCAGTTAAAGCATGGTCCAAGTTGTATGAGGTGTGGGTGTGTTCTCGGTGTATACATTGTGTGAAATCTACCACTTAAATGTTGATAGATTGTGGGTATATGTGTTGATATGCTGGTAGGACAATGTTGGTTGAAGGTTGGGAGGATGTGTCGGAATGTGGATAACTTTTGAGTCTAAACAAAATGGCTCTTATGTCAATAAAAAGGCATAAAAATAAATAAATATATTTCAAAAGAAATTGCTGTGATTTAATAATACAATTTTTACATTCAGACAACTGTTTACGAAATGCCAGGAAAATGAATGCCGTTAGTTGATAAAGTGTTGATAGAAGTGAGTCGTGATGATTTTTGGGGCTCGTGCCTATCGAAAATTGAGCAAGAAGTGACTGCACAGCAATATCACACTTGGTTTGATTCTCTCAAATTTATTAAAATCGAACAAAATACTCTCTTTCTTTCAGTTGAAGGTTCGTTCATAGCAGATTGGATTCAAAGTAACTATCATAATATGCTTTTGGGCGCGGCCCAGTCACTTGATGAATCGGTGCTCTACTTAAATTTTACCGTTGAGGCGCCTGAACAGGTTCGTGTTACACCTACTCCTGGAATAGCCCGAAAAACGTTGAGAGAAATTCCTGTTGTTCATGATATTTTGCAGGCCCCGCATGAGATGCGTCAAAGTGGTCGTCGAGTCGAACAAGAAGGAATTAATCGTCACTACACATTTGATCAGTTTGTAAAAGCTGAGAATAATGAGCTTATTTATGTGGCAGCTAAAAATGTAGCTCAGGCTCCGGGCCGTAATAGTGTGAATCCTCTTATTGTGTATGGGGGGACTGGTATGGGTAAAACGCATCTCCTTCATGCGATAGGTAACTATGCAATTCGTCATCAAACTGCGCAAAAAGTACTCTATCGTACCTCAGACCGTTTTATATCTGATTTTATTAGCAAGGTTTCAAAGAAAGATACGGAAGAGAGTTTCTTTAATACTTATAAAGATGTAGACATCTTGCTTATTGATGATATTCAATTTCTTTCAAATAAAAAGCAGACTCAAGAAGAGTTCTTTAAAATTTTTGAAACGCTTCGCCACATGAACAAACAAATTGTTATTACTTGTGATAAAGACCCAAATGAGGTTGAAGGTCTTAATGAGCGGCTTATTGATCGTTTTAGCTCAGGGTTAGCTGCTCCAGTGCTCCCTGCGAATTACGAAACACGTCTCGAGATCCTCAAGAAAAAAATATCGTGCGATCCTTGCATGAAGCACTTTTCAATTGAGATTCTTCAATTTATTGCAGAGAAGTTCACTTCGAATATACGTGAGCTTGAAGGGGCTTTGACGCGTTTATTTGCATACTCATCTCTTATGGGGCGTGATCTCTCTTTAGAGGCTGCAAAATCTGTACTTATAGGTGTTGCATCAAAGCAGAAGGGAAAGGTTTCTATTCAGTCAATTATTGATACGGTGGCAACGGAATTTGATCTCGAACCTGATGTGCTCTGCTCTCAGAGTCGCATTAAATTAGTCGCTGTCCCTCGAAAGCTTGCCATGTATCTTTCGCGTCATATTACAGGTTCAACCTTGCATACCATTGCGGCTCATTTTAACAGGGATTACTCTACAGTGATTCATGCAATTAAAAGTCTCGAGAAAGAGCTTACACACAATGCTGTACTTAATCACAAGATGCAGAAGCTAAAAGCATACCTCAAAAAATAGTCTATCATAATTATCAACTCCTACCGATGGCATTTCTATCAATTTTGGAAAGAGTCATGAATTTCTATGGTTGATTCTAACAGTCAAATAGTTTCTAGGCCATGGTCAAGCCCATTAATTGTTACTATCTTAAATGGCAAGAAATTTTTAAAAAAGTTGATTGATGTCGAATAGCTCACTTATCCAGATCGTTCTCGAGGCCGAACTCTCAGCAATTGTGATTATTGGAATTCTGTTTTTTATGTCATTAGGGACATGGGGAATCATTTTTCTTAAATGGAAACAGAATAAAATATTCAAGAAAGCTAATCAAAGTTTCAATAAAGATTTTGGGAAAGTATACCAATTCTCTGAGGTTAAGAAAGTTGTTGATAATGGGACTGAATCGCCCCTCAAAAACATCACCTCAGATGTGATTGATGAAGTAAAGAATTTCTCAAAATTTGTGAGTTATGATAGCATTATTCATAGAGCGTCGCTTCTCGAAGAGGCTATTCAAAGAAGTGTAGAAGGGCAGCGTTTGACTGAAGAGCGGTATCTGAGCTTTGTAGCTCTTTGTAGTTCTCTTGCACCTTTCTTGGGACTCCTTGGTACCGTCTGGGGAATCATGACGAGTTTCTTTGAAATTGGTAGACAGGGTTCGGCTGAATTGAGCGTTGTGGCGCCGGGCATCGCGGCTGCATTAGTTACTACCCTAGCGGGGTTGATTGTTGCAATACCAGCATCGGCTGCATATAACTACTTTGTCTCTAAAAACAATAAAAATGAAGTCTACTATTATAATTTTGGGTCACATCTGCTTAGCCTCTTTAAGCGTGGTGATCTTATGGCTCTCGAAAGTGTAGGGAATCAAGAGTAATGAAACGGAGAAACCGTCCCCAACGCGCCAACCAAGAGCTAAACATCACCAATTTGGTTGACGTAGTTTTTGCTATTCTCGTAGTATTTATGATAACTGCCCCTCTGATGACTCAAGGGGTGAAGGTTGATCTGCCGAAGGCAGAAGCGCCAGCTCTCGAAAATAAAGATCTTCTCAGGGTTTCAATTGATAAATTTAGAAACCTCTACATTGGTCGTGATATGGTGACTAAAAAGACGTTTAATGAGATGTTTATTAAAATTTGGGATAAAGAGTCTGCAGTACTAATAAACTCCGATGCAAAAGTGAGCTATGGAGAGGTTATGAAAATAGTTACCCGAGTACAAAATCTTGGGGTAACCAAACTGGGCTTTTTGACAGATGGAAAACCACAAAAGTAGCACTTCTTTTTTTAAGGTAGAGAGTAGTAGTGGTGATTTCAAAAAAATCGTCGTTGTCTCCCTGCTCTTTCACCTTGTTGTCGTAATTCTCGCGGGGTGTGCAGTACTTATACGTCCTTCAAAAAAACCACATGAGGTACCGGTTGTGGAATTGGTGCGTCCACCCATTCCTAAGCCTAAAAAGAAAAGCCCTAAAAAACCAATTGTAAAGCCTAAGCCAAAACCGGAGCCAAAACTCGAGCCTAAAAAGGATCTCCCCCCTGAAGTTAAGCCGAAGCCTCCAAAGAAACCGCAGAAAGAAAAACCTGAGCCAGAGCCCGATCCTGAGCCAGAACCACCTCAAAAGGAAGAGCCCATAGAGGATGAGTGGGGTGAAGAGGAGATGGTTACACGAGATTTTGAGCCAACTAAGGCTGAGAAAGCACAGATTGCAAATTATGAACAACGTATTCGCATGATGCTCGAAAGAAGATTTAACCCGGTATTGGGTCAAAAAGAACATTATGGTAAATTTTGCACTGTTACCTTCAAAATTTATCGAAATGGTGCACTTATTGATGTGGTTTATGACCCTTCTGGAGTGCCACTCATTGATGATGCAGCACGTCGTGCTATGAGTCGGGGTAGAGTCGAGCCGCTTCCAAAAGCGTACAATGGTCAATATAAGGCATTTAGTGTACAGCTTAAATATGTCGAAGCTGAATAGAATAGAGTCTTGCCTCTCCTTTTAGCGATAAGTGTACTATGGGTTCATTCTTTTTGTTACTTTTTATCCTAAACACACTAATATTGTAAACTATGAAACAACTCTTATTGATTGTCCTTGCCCTCAGTGTACTACTTTCTGCAGAAGAGGTTAAAGAGCTTGTTGTCACGTCAAGCGGCATAAAACCTACAATCGCTTTCCTTCCTTTTAAAAATGAGTCCGATCTTAAGATTCCTACAGAGTATCTTCCTCAAAATATAGTAGCTTCAGATCTTGAACTTTCTTCACGGTTTAAAACGATTCATTCACAAGAGATTGATACGGCTTATTGGTATTCAGAAAATGTTGTGGCTTATGTGACAGGAATTTATTCCCAGAATACTGATGGAAAATTAGTGATTGAGTGTCGATTGAATGAAATGGGAACCGATGCTCTGATGTATGGCAATCTCTATACATTAGATCAGAAGAAGATTCGAAAGACTATGCACCATTTTAGCGATTATGTTATTAAATCCTTTTATAAAAAGCTTGGAGTAGCCTCTACGAAACTTGCCTATGTACATAAGTCAAAGGGTAAAAAAGAGATTCATGTCAGTGATTATGATGGATATAATAAGAAACGAGTGATTGCTGATGGGGCTATTGTAACCATGCCCGAGTGGGATATTAATAATGTTGCACTCTATTATGTGAGTTTTAAAAATTATCATGGGCGTGTTTATAAGCGGAATATCTACACAGGAATAACAACAGCAGTGATTCCAAATGTTGAACAGAGCTTTGTGCCTCGTGAAAGTGCAGATGGGAAGTTCCTTCTCTATACCAAGGCCCATAGAGGGAATTCAGATGTGTATAAAATGGACCTCGCGAATGGAAAAAAAACACAGTTAACGAAGCACTGGGCGATTGAGACTTCAGCTGACTGGTCTCCAGATGGTTCTCGAGTAGCATTTAGTTCTGATAGAGGGGGGATGCCTCAGCTCTATATTATGAATAATGATGGTGAGCAGTTTGAACGCCTAACCTATGAAGGTAAATTCAATGATGCCCCTCGATGGTCGCCCAATGGAAAAAATATTGTGTTTTGCGGTCGAAAAGATAGTGGAAGGTTTAATATTTTTGTTATGTCAATGGAGACTAGAAAAGTTCGTCAACTCACTTTTGATGAAGGGAATAATGAATCGCCCGTTTGGTCACCTGATGGAAAGCTTTTAGCGTTTTCTTCTACCCGGACAGGAAAAGCTCAAATTTTTATCATGGCTGCTGATGGTACAGGCCTGAAGCAGCTGACTACAAGGGGGAGTAACACCTCGCCTTCGTGGTCACATTATACTATTCAATAATAATAGGAGAAACAATGAAATATAGTATCGTCATTTTTGCAGTAACCCTTATCATGGTGGCATGTTCTGATAATCCCGAACCGGTGATTGAGCCAGCACCTGAGCCAATCAGCTCATCTGAAGCAGCAATTTCATCATCAGAAGATATACAAGCACAAAAATTAGAGAAAAAGCGTCAAAATGTTGAAGAGATGATTAATAAAATCATGCAAGAAGATGTGTACTTCGATTTTGATAAACATATGCTTTCAGAGAAAGCTCGTGATATACTCTCTAGAATTGGTGACATATTAATCGAGGCTAAAGAATTTACCGTAACGGTAGAAGGTCATACAGATGACCTTGGGACTGAAGCGTATAATATGAGCTTGGGTGGTAAAAGAGCGAAAGCAGTATTTGAATTTCTCACTAATTATGGCGTAGCGGAAACGCGTCTTAAAACAATGAGTTTCGGAGAAGAGATGCCTAAATCAGAAGGTTCTACTGATAAAGATCGTGAATTGAACCGTAGAGCTCATTTTAAAGTAGGAATAAATAAATAGAGTTCAATTAAACTTTTAAAAGGCTGAAGTGAGAATAGAAGGTAGGGAAGTTGTAATACGGTTCTACTCAGTTTTCTCACTTCAGCCTTTTTTTGTTATATTTTACCCAAATTACTAATGGAATGGTCCTATGATTCGTATAATGTTCTTAATATCAATCTTTTTTCTTGCGGTCATGACAACGTCATGTTCATATGTAACAGTTATTCGCACACAAGAGCTCAAAAAAGTAGAGACAAATATCAATACTAAAATTGATAGCCTCACTGTAGTTATTGATAGCCTTATGAAAGAGCAACGTCGGACTCAAAATCGAACTAATGCTGATATTCGATTGATTTTGTCGAGTATGGCCAAAAACAATGAAGCCATTAAAGCGCGTCTCGAAGAGACTCAGTTTCGGTTGCAAAAAATTAATGAGAAATCAGATTCAATACTGACCAAGAAGCCTGAGGTAATTCAGCAGGTTGTTGAAGTACCAAAACTTGATTCGTCACAATTGAGTGTAGATTCTGCTCAAATTATTAAAGATCAGGGACTTGAAGAAAGGTACACGGCATCTAAAGAATTGTATCAACAGAAAAATTTTAAGGAGGCATATGGCGGCTTTAAAGATGTGTATGTGGGCCACAGTAATAAAGAGGTCGCCGAAAAAGCATTGTATTGGTTGGCCGCGTGTTTTGAAGAGTCTGGTAAGAAAGAGGGTGCTATTAAAAATTATAAACGTCTGATTACAGAGTTTCCAACGGGTAAAAAGGTGTGTACAACAAAATTAAAACTTGCAACGCTTGCAGAATCATTAGGGAAAACTGATTTAAAGCTCGAGATGCTAAAATCTCTAATGGATGATACTCATTGTGCAGGGACTAACTCAGTAATGCAGGCTGAATCTCTTTTAAAATAGTTGGTTACTCGTCATTTGAAACGAGGGCAACGCCAAGATCAAAATTAAAACTGTCATAGGTAAATGGAATTACCATGGCAGTAACATCTTTCGCATCAGAAACTTTATGGCCTTCCCCAGTGATAACAGAAGGTAGCGAAATCTGGATACTGAATTCTGTAAGGTCTTTTTTAGCATAGCCTGCAATAATATTTGCGAGCTCCCCAATGGCGTCGGTGACATCTTCATTTATGTCGCTAATCTCTTCGCCAATAAATTTACCAACAACATCAAGAGCACATGCTTTGGGAAAGCTGATAGCAATCGCACCTCGAGCTCCACCAGAAAGGCCAATAATTCCTGAAATGTCATGAATGGTATTGGCATTGTCTTTGAGTTGGATTTTACCTGGTTTAAGGGTGACGCCAATCATGGTAGAAAAAGATTCAATAGTAGCTTTGATAAATGGGTTAATGTGCTCTACTTTTACGTTTGGCATGACTAATTACACTCAAAGTTATTCAATTGAGACTATTATCTCATAACCTGATTAAAAAATCAATGCTTTTTTTTGAAAGCAGAAGCTCAAAAAAAAATAATCATATTGGATAAGCTTTAGAGTGTACAAGGGGGGGGGGGGGCTAAAAAACGATAGAACTTGATGTAAGAGTTACTCTTTGGCAATTTTAATTATTTCAACAGGACAGCACTCAACTGCTTCAATAATCTCATCTTCAAGAGAGAGGTCTGCATCATCTAATACAATAACTTTTTCGGGCACTTCAAAAACAGCATCACAGATCGCTTCACAGGCACCACACATGGTGCATTCATTTTCACTTTCATCAATCCACACTCTTTTGATAGCCATTAAGTCCTCTTTAGTTTTTCGGGTATTGTATCAGTATTGGGCTATAATGTAACTAGAATAGTAGTAATCGACATCATTTTCATAAAACAAGTACAATCTTGACTTCAATGTTTCTGAATGAGCCTATTTCGATCTCAGGTTTGTTCAAGAAAAGTACATAAGTTTATATATTTAAGGCGGAATTATGTGGGCAAAACGTGCTGTTTTGCTGTTTTGAATAGTACCGGAATCATATTCGGACTTTATGTGGGAACAACGAATGACTCAAGCGAGCGAGACCATATTAATAAAAATCGGCGGATCTTTTGCTGCTGATACTATAAAACTAGCAGAATTGGCCTCAGCAATTCACGTTCTTGTGAATAAGTCCTATCGGGTCGTTTTGGTACATGGTGGTGGAAAAGATATCAATGAAAATTTAAAACTCCTTGATGAGGTGCCAGAGTTTGTAAGTGGATTACGGGTTACTGATGAAAGCGTACTCAAAATGGTGGAGATGACTCTTTGTGGAACGATGAATAAACGGCTCGTACGATTACTTCAGGTAAGCGGCTGCAAAGTTGTAGGTATTAGTGGACAAGATGGTGAACTCCTTATCGCTCAGAAGAAATTAAAAGAAGGGCATGATATTGGTTTTGTTGGTGAAATCACTGATGTAAATACTCAACTCATAGACGATCTTCTTGCAAAAAAATGGCTCCCTGTTGTATCACCTCTATCGGTTGACCAGGAGGGAAACGCCTATAACGTTAATGCAGATGAGGCTGCATCTGCATTGGCGCGAGCACTTAATGTAGATCAACTTCTTTTTATTAGTGATGTTGCGGGGGTTCTGAACCGGGATGAAATAATTTCATACCTTAATGAAGGTGAAATTGATGAGTTGGTTGATTCGAAAGTTATTCAAGGTGGCATGATTCCGAAAGTTGAATCGTGTCTTGAATGTGTGAACAGTGGTATTGGCCGGGTACATATTCTCGGATGGAAAGATGCAGAGTCACTTGAGAGTCAAATAATGGGAAAAATAAACTACGGAACAATAATTAGTTAGGTACACTATGTCATTAAAAGAGATGAACGATACATACCTCCTCGGGAATTACGCCCGTTACGATTTTGAATTTACTCATGGTGAAGGAGCCTATCTTTTTGACAGAGCGGGTAAAAAATATCTCGACTTTGTTGGTGGTATTGCGGTAACTTCTCTTGGTCACAATTTTGCGCCTTTTAAAGAGGCTATTGCAAAACAAATTGAGAACTACCTGCACATTAGTAACCTTTATGTTAATGAAAAACAAGTTGCCCTTGCCCAGCTTTTGGTCAATGCGTCTGATTTTGATAAAGTATTTTTTTGTAATTCAGGAACTGAAGCAAATGAAGCAGCGATTAAATTTGTTCGAAAACATTTTGATGTGATTGGTCAACCAAAGCGTAAAAAAGTTATTTCTTTTAATAACTCATTCCATGGACGGACCTATGGTGGCATGGCCGCAACAGGACAAGCTAAAATTCAAGAAGGTTTTGGGGCAATGCTTGATGGGTTTAAAGCTTTGGAATGGAATAATTGTTCTATGCTGGCCGAAGCTATAGACGAATCGGTTGCAGCAATAATTTTAGAACCAATTCAAGGTGAAGGAGGCATTTGGGTGCCTACACCAGAATTCATACAAGAGATCGGTCGCATTCAGGCTGAATATGGGATAATGATTATAGCTGATGAAATTCAAACTGGTCTTGGCCGTATGGGAGCATTTCTTGGTTCAGATCGAGTTGGGTTGTTTCCTGATGTCGTGACGCTTGCAAAGCCTCTTGCTGGAGGCCTGCCACTCGGTGCAGTTCTTTTAAAGGATGAACTCGCATCTCAAATTAAACCAGGTGATCATGGTTCTACCTTTGGTGGAAATCCAGTTTCTTGTGCTGTTGGTGAAGTATTTGTTAAAGAGATTACAAAGCCTGAATTTATGAAGAGTGTGCAAGAGCGAGCTACTCGATTCAAAAATGGCCTTAAAACATTAAGTGCAATGTACGATTTTCTAGGCGATGTTCGGGGAGATGGGTTTATACTTGGTGTTGAGACGAGTCTTCCTATTGCAGAGATAATTAAAAAATGTGCAGACTGTGGCCTGTTGATTCTGCGAGCCGGGACTAATGTACTCCGGTTTCTACCGCCATTAAATTGTACAGATGAAGAGATTCAAGTGGCATTACATACATTAAATGATATTTTTCAAGAACAACAAAAGGAAGTGAACAATGGCTAAAAAGAGTTATAAAAAAATCGTACTTGCCTATTCTGGCGGGCTTGATACCTCAATAATTATTCCTTGGCTCAAAGAGCAATATGGGTGTGAAGTAATTGCGTATGCTGCAGATGTAGGACAGGGTGAAATAGACCCTCAGGCTCTTGAAGAGAAGGCCCTTGCGACAGGCGCTTCTAAATGTTATGTTCTCGACCTTAAAAAAGAGTTTATAGAAGAATACGCATGGCCGATACTTAAAATGAATGCACGCTATGAAGGCACTTATTTGCTTGGAACCTCAATTGCTCGCCCTCTTATTGCAAAGCATCAGATGAAAATTGCAGAAGCTGAAGGTGCAGATGCTGTGGCTCACGGTGCAACTGGTAAAGGAAATGATCAAGTACGTTTCGAACTTACCTATAGAGCAATTAATCCAAACATTGATATTATCGCTCCATGGAAACATGAAGACTGGACAATCTCTTCACGTGAAGAAGCGATTGAGTATGCAGAAGAACGTAATATTCCCCTCGGTAGTATTTCAAAAGAGAAGATATACTCGGAAGATGGAAACTTGTGGCACCTGTCTCACGAAGGTGGCATACTTGAGTATCCAGAACAAGAGCATCAGTACGATATGTTAACTATGTCAAATACGTACGAGGCTGCTCCCGACAATGCTGAGTTTGTCACTATCGATTTTGAACAGGGCATACCGGTTAAAGTAAATGGTGATGCTCTCGGTGCGGTAGAGGTCGTTGAGTCTCTCAATGCAATAGCGGGTCGCAATGCTGTTGGGCTTTTAGACATCGTAGAAAATAGACTTGTAGGACTAAAGTCTCGCGGTGTCTACGAAACTCCTGGTGGAACAGTGCTCTATAAGGCGCATGAGCTTTTAGAATCATTGGTTCTAGATAAAAACACGTTGCAAGAAAAAATGAGACTCTCACAAACATATGCAAACATGGTTTATGATGGTGAATGGTTTACGCCCCTCCGTCAGGCGATGGATGCGTTTGCTAATGAAACTCAAAAAGTAGTTACGGGTAAAGTTACCGTGAAGCTTTATAAAGGGAATATTATCCCCATACACATCTCATCACCATATAGTCTATATGATGCTGAATTGGGTGGATTCTCTGACGTAGAAACTTATGATCAAAAAGATGCAACAGGGTTTATTAAATGTTTTGGTCTTACAATGACTACCCGTGCATTAAAGTTGGGTAAAGACTCAAACGTACAGTTCTAAATGGTCACTGAAAAAAAAATAGGAGTGGTATTGCCGGCTGGTGGGGTCGGCAAGCGCTTTGGTGCTGATAAACCCAAGCAACTTCTTACGATACATGGTGTCGAAATATATCGACACTGTATATCGACTTTTCTTTCTCACTCTTCTATAACTCAGATTGCTTTTGTGTGCCCTAAAGATTACGTTGTTCAATTTACTGATGAATTCAAGAAAGATGATTCTATTACAGTCGTTGCTGGCGGTGAACATCGTTGGCAGTCTGTACAATATGGTGTCATGGCGCTATCACAAGATATAGAATATGTTCTTGCTCATGATGTTGCGCGACCTTTTATTCAAAAAGAGACAATCGATGCTGTCGTCGAAAAAGTAATTTCATCTGGCTCATGTATTGTCGTAAAACCTGTTACCGACACGGTTAAAGTAGTGCATAATAATCATATAAGCGATACTATCGATCGCTCCACGGTGTACCTAGCACAAACACCTCAGGCTTTTAGGGTTGTAGAGCTTAAAGAGGCCTATGAAGAAGTTGCATCACTGGCAAATTTTGCTCCAACTGATGAGGCGTCAATTATGGAGTATCTCGGTAAACCCGTTTCGGTTGTATTGGGCAACGAGTGGAATAATAAAATAACAACTCCTCAAGATTTAATTCGTTTTGAACAGATGTTGGAGGCTTCGAATGGAAAAAATATATAGAACTGGTATTGGGTACGATGTGCATCGTCTTGTTGAAGGTCGTAAGTGTGTCATAGGTGGTGTTCATATTCCTTTTGAAATGGGGTTGCTCGGGCACAGTGATGCTGATGTTCTGATTCATGCAATTGCAGATGCGATACTTGGTGCAATGGGTTTGGGCGATATAGGAACGTTCTTTCCTGATACTGACCCGTCACTAGAAGGGATGGATAGCATTACTATTCTTGAGTTTATTCAAAAAACTATGGAAGAAAAAAACATAACGCTGATTTCTATTGATTCGGTGGTGATGGCGGAAGTCCCCAAAATAAACCCACATAGAGAAGCAATGCAGCAACGTCTCGCAGGCGCACTCAATGTTTCGGTGAGTCAAATTGGTATTAAGGCGACGACAACTGAAAAACTGGGCTTTGTAGGGCGTAAAGAGGGAATTGCTGCGCAAGCAGTTGCAACAGTTGTAGTGCCCTTTCTGTAAAATATCTCTTTTTATAAAAAACTATTGTTTTTGTAATTCCTTTATGGTAGAATCTTTTTATAAAAGATAAAAAAGCGCAAGTTGACTTCTTAAGAGCTAGATGCTCAAAAGCGCTATGAGTTGAAGCGAGGAATGTATGTTATCTACAGGTGATGCAGCAAAACTTTTCCAGGTCTCTTCACAGACAGTTATTAACTGGCTGGACCAAGGAAGATTACCCTACGACCGAATTGGCAAAGGGCCACGAAGAATTGCAGAAGTAAATATTCTTCAATTTATTAAAGAGATTGGAGTCTCCGAAGATAGTCTCAATCAGCAGATGTTGCAGATGGTTACGCAAAAAGCGGCAGCCTCTGATACAAATCAGATTGACCCTATGGTTATTCTCAGTAGAGATTTGAAAATTCTCTCTTGGAATTTAGGGGCAGTGAGACTGTATGGTTTTATTCCTTCAGAAGTGTCTTCTAAGGGAATGGATATTATTCATACACAACTTAAAAATAGTCACTCATCATTCGATCAGGCAGTTACGACAACCTGGAATGATTCTATTCTAAATCTTGAGGTTACTCAAAAAGATAAAAATGGAATTGGACTCGATGTGGCGTTAACTGTTTCTAAAATATCCTTAACTCCTGATAAATCGGAGATAGGGTACGTTGTTGTTGCAAAAAAATAATTGAATTGAACCCTTGGGCTCTACTCTGAGCTCTTGTGGTTTGATGAGTCTGGTGAAATAAATTTTATAATTTTTTCACCTTTCATTGACATTCCTAGTTGTGTGCGAGCGATGAATTCAATATATGCCGTATCACTTTCAAGTCGGACAATTTCTTTATCTTTCACTACGATCAATTTTTCAAGGCTATCAATGCGTTCACGCATGTTACTATTTCGACTAGTAATAAAATATTGATTGATCATGCCATTGGATCCGAGAAAAATGCGATAGACCAAAAATATGGTTATCGATAGGATGGCAAGAGGGATTATCTTTATTCGTTTCATATCAATTTTTGATAAAACATATTCGCACAAGAGGCAACATATGTTTTGAGTTCTAATAGTGTCAATATAGATAAAACTTGAGAGGCTGGCAGACCTGACTTATTACTGAGAGTATCTACATGGATTTTATCAGACGGCATGAGGTCGATTAGTGTCTGTTCATTGTTATTTAATATGATAGGTTCTTTCAAAATTGATTGAGGGGGCTTGTTTGCGGGTGGCTTTGTAATAGGTTTAAGGGGGGTATTACTATTTCTATGGCTTTGAAAAGGGTTGGCGTCAATTATTTGAATCACCTGATCAGGGTGATAAATAGGATGGGCTCCTTGGGCAATTAAGGTATTACACCCTTGGGAGGCGACTGAAAAAATGTTTCCTGGTACAGCCATGAGCTCTTTTCCTTCATCAATACAGTTCCGTGCAGTAATTAAGGCGCCTCCCCGTGAGCTACTCTCTATTACGAGTGTTGCTTTACTCAACCCAGAAATAACTTTATTTCTTATCGGAAATGTCGTAGTGGAGCCAGGGTAGTTTAAGGGGAATTGAGAGATAACTGCACCACATTGTGAAATATCATCTATAATTTTTTTTGAATGGCCCTGATAAAGATCGAGAATGCCTTGACCTAAAACGGCAATCGTACGTCTGCCTAATTTGATGCACTGTTGGTGACAGGCACGGTCTATCCCTTGGGCAAGTCCTGATATAACAGTAATACCTTGTGTGGCAATGCCCTGTGTGATGAATTCAGCAGCAGCGGTACCGTAGTGAGTAGAACGTCTGGTGCCAACCATGGCGAGAGCATAGGTGTCTTCAGGGAGCAGTGTTCCTTTAACATAAATTAGGGGAGGAGCATAGGGAGAGTTTTTAAGATTAACAGGATACTCATCAGAGTCGAAGGTGATTATTGAGATACCATGTTCAGCAGCGCGCGCAACTTCACGATTGGCATATTCAAGGTTGGGACCGTTGAGGATATCAGAGATGATGTTATCTTTTAGGCGTAAATGCTTCAATGTATTCTTTGGTGCTTCAAAAAGTTTTGAAACCTTTGGATATTTTGCGAGAATTTTGAAAAATGTAGCAGACCCTACAGAGTCAATAGCATTGAGCGCAATCCAAAAGGTGAGCTCAGAAGTAAGAGTTAAAGAATTTGTCATAATTTACCATAGTGCACAAATGAGCATTTAAATATACAAAGGATTCACTAGAATGGAACAGAAAAAATATACCTTTCAAGGACTTATGGATATTATGGCACGGCTCCGCAGTAAAGATGGCTGCCCCTGGGATAGAGAGCAGACCCATGAATCTCTTTTGCAGTATCTGATTGAAGAGACGGCTGAATTTATTGATGGCGTTCAGAATGGTGATGATGCTGAAATGTGTGATGAGTTGGGGGATGTACTATTACAAGTAGTATTTCATGCGCAAATAGCAGAAGAAGAGAAGCGGTTTACTATAGAGGACGTAATTTCTGCTATATCAAATAAAATGGTTCACCGGCATCCCCATGTTTTTGGTGACCTTAAGCTGAATACCAGTGATGATGTCCTGAATAACTGGGATTCTTTTAAGAAAATTGAAAAAGAGAATCGGGGTATTGCCGAAGAAGAGACTGTTATGAAAGGGCTCCCTAAAACAATGCCGGCACTTTCGTTAGCAAAGAAAATTCAAAATCGAGCTGCGAAGGTAGGTTTTGACTGGCCTAATACTGATGGGGTGTACGAAAAAATTACTGAAGAGATTGATGAGTTTAAGGCTGAGATTAAGGCTGAGATTGATAGACCTGAAGCGCTCTATGAACAAAATACACCAGTTTCAGAGGCTGCGGAAGAAGAATTTGGTGATATACTATTTAGTATGGTTAATTTAGGTCGTAAATTTGGTATTGACCCTGAGATTTCTCTCAGAAAAGCAAATAATAAATTTGTGGGTCGATTTAAAAAAATGGAAGAAATATCAGAAAAAGAACTGAAGGGTCAATCATTAGAGGAGCTCGATGCGTTATGGAATCGGGTAAAAAAGATTAATCTATAATGAGATTATTGACAATGAGTCCAATAGAGAATACTGCGCAACAGAAAAACCAGAGAAGTGTTCCCGCATAGTTAAAGGCACGGGCATACTGGCTTTCAACGTCTTTATTCTTCACTTCTATAAGCTTTAAATTCTTTTTTAGATAATTTATGGTGAAATATATGCAAACGATACTTGCGACTATTGTAAGAAAGACACCCATAATTACCGACTCAAAGCTTAAAATTTGTTGATAAAATATACAAAATGGCGCTCTTTAGAGGCAGAGTAGCTTAAAATTCGTCCTT
>JAOPTX010000039.1:0-22531 GCA_051532055.1 Fibrobacterales bacterium
GGGAGTCGTATTTCTGCGGCTATCTTATTGCAAAAATCAGGGAGCAGGCTTCTGCCGTCCATACGTTCTGGCCTTGCCCCCAGCCCCAAGAGGATAGTTCGAGTCCACCGTTCCAAGATAGTTCTATAGGTCTTGGCAGTCGCATGGTGTGCTTCATCCACAATGATATAGTCATAATAGTCATAGCCCACATTCTGTTCGAAAAACTCTTTTTGAGAGTCAAAGGTCTGTACCGAGATAAAGAGATGATCAAGGTCTCCCTTGTTGGGTTGGCTCCCTCCCACCCAGAGTTGCCCAAAGTCACTATGCTCTACTCCCAGTACCGACCGAAAGGTTCCCCGTGCCTGTTTGAGGATCTCTGCCCGGTGTGCGATAAAGAGGAGCTTTGCCTTTCCGGTATTCTCTTTGCGATATCGTTTATAGTCGAAGGCCGAAATGACTGTTTTACCGGTACCCGTTGCCGATACTACCAAGTTACGAAAGTGGTCATGTTCGGTTCGCTCGACACTCATTTTTTCGAGCACTTCTTTTTGAAAGGGATACGGTGCTATCTGAAGGTAATAGTTGCGTTCGTGGTCTTTTACGGCAAGTCCATTAAACTCAGAGCGTACCTTCTCTGCAGAGAGTGCCTTTTTGAATCGTTCTATACCGCCCAGCTCAAAGTCTTCGAACTCATTGCTGTTCCAATAGTGATCGAAGGTTGCTTTTGCCTTTTCAATAATATGGAGGTTCTCTTGTGACGTCACCCGAAGGTTCCATTCTAATCCTTTGGTCAGTGCAGAGCGTGACATATTGGATGATCCGATATACGCGGTATCGTACTCCGTATCTCGTTCAAAGATATAGCTCTTAGCATGGAGTCGTTCATGGGTCGTATTGTAGGAGATCTTGATCTTGGTATTGGGGAGTCGTGAGAGAAAGTCCAAAGCGCGGGCTTCCGTTGCCCCCATATAGGTTGTGGTAATAATCCGTATCTCTACATCATCTCGATGGCTTATCTCTCTGAGTATTTTTTCGAAAATTACGAGGCCCGACCAACGGATGAAGGACACTATCAGATAAATTCTATTAGCCGAGAGCATGTCTCTCTCAATCTCGGTATCTATAGATATATCGGAGTTACTTCCCGTAAACAGTGTACTGGTAGTCAGTCCTGTTTGGGGGAGTTTTCTTTGGACCTCTGCTTTGAGTTGTAGATCGGTCTTCCCCAGTTTATTGAGAAGTGCGTAGAGGATGTTGCTCTCTTGGATTTTCATTTCGTCTGCAACGTCGAGAGAGAGTTTTTGATCGACGTATTGGATGAGGTCATTGCAGAAGGTTATCTGGTGTTCTATGTCACTGCCGTTCTCTTGCTGGACTTTTAAGGCGAGGTGGAGGACTTTTATTATGTGGTTGGAGAGGATGGTTACGGCTTGGGATTTATCTACGGGCTTTTGATCTTTGTAGTAGGTATCGCATTCAGTGCTCTGTAGCTTTTTTGCTATGGAGTGGGTTATGAGGGTTTCGTAGATTCCTGGGGCGAGCATGTAGTGTCTGGGTTAAGGGGTTGTGGGGAATATAGTATTTGAGGGGGTGGGGTTTTGTTTCATTTGATAATTACAATATAGAAACAGGAAAAAGGTTTATGAAATTGCTCAGGTTTGTGACCTGAGATATACAGTGATCTTCCACCATAATATATGCTGGCCTTACGTCTATGTGTGTGCAGAATTAACTGCTCTCATTCGCTCAACTTCTCAAACCGTCGCTTGTGAAGGGTATTGCTTTAAGTATATCAGCCATTTACTACAAGTAGCATAAGACTGCAGAAACGTAAGGCACAGCATTTAATACGCCTGAAGAATAACTTTCTTTTCTATGCAATTCAAGAGATTGACCTCATCCCAATCAATAAACCATTTGTTTTTTTTCAAATATTGCAATTCTTTTTCAATTTTATCATTTGTGTACTTACCAATGTATTCTAGATGTATTTTCTTTAAAAGTTTTGTTTTTAATGAGTCATCTAAATATGGACAAGTTAAAGTGTCTAAAATGAAATAACAGGACTCAGCATGTTGCATCATATTATTTGAATGTTCTAAATCACTTGTAACTTTCTTTATAAGTACTTTTTTCAATCCAATATATTGTTTATCATTTTTAATGTAGAACAGAATACTCATTGCTTCAAAATACGATATTGAGGGCCTGTCTATGAAAAAGAGGGCATGTATAAAGTTTGAAGATAACAAATACTTTTCCCCTAGTGTTGACAACCCTAATATAATATTAATTTTCTCTAAAGGAATTGCTTCTTCAGTATGATTATTAGAGGCAAATACCTGTTGTTTTAAAACAAGAATGGCATGGTCTAAAATACACTGTTTGATCGTGTCAATCTCTTCCGGAAAATATTTAGCAAAATATTTTGGTACAACAAGCATAGCTTGGCAAAGTTTATATGAAGAATTCACCGTAGGGTTAATAGAATATATATAGAACATAACGTCTAACAATATTCGAATATTGTCTCTATAAACTAATACTCCTTTTTCCCCTACAAAATATGGTTCGTGCGATAAAATTCTATCCAGTCTATTTGTAAAAGCACTAATCAAATAGCCCCCAGCAATTTGAATTCCATTTTCTATGTTATAACATCTCGATTTGATAGTATTAATAAGGCTATGTTTTAATTTATTATAATGAAATATTCTTTTAAGTCTGAGTTGTTTTTCCTCGTCAAGTTCACTTACTTTGTTGTAAAATTCAGAAATATCATTTTTTAAAAAATGTATCAAATTTGACTGAAGTGAAAAGAAAGGACGTTCATATAAAACTGATTTACTTTCGTTAATATGATAATTATATCGCAATAAACAACTTCGAATCGTGTCTTTGATCAATTTAATTTCTGCATCAGTATTAGCAAAAATAAAAAAATCATCTACATATCTTTTGAAAGAGTAATTCTCATTATACTCCAACCCTTTTTCCACAAGTCTAGACATTATGTCAGTATCAATACTTTGGAGAATTATTTCTGAGAAAATCCTACTTATCTCTGGCCCAATAACAATCCCATTAGTTTCTTTATAGTTAATGTCTTGCATTAACTCATCAAATGAATTCACAAAGCTAGATGAAGAATTAAGATTGTGCTTAATGAATTCTTTTGAGCGAACTGCCCATGCAATACTATGAGTGTAAATACTGTGAAAAAATTTAGTTATATCAATTTTGTAATATTTTGAATACCGTTTCTCTAACAATAAAAATTCTTCTGAATTGAAAAATTTATAGAGTCTATTATATCCACGATAGGCAAAATATGAAGATGGATGCCTTGATAATGCATCTTCTATTTTTGTATCAACTAAATCAGATTTATATTTCCCACTTTCCGAATAAGGATTATTTACAAATGACATTGAACCAATTTTCTCTGGAGCACGAATCGAAGCTTCGCTAACACTTGCAAAATGACAAATCAGGTTTTCAAATTTTGAATAAAATTCTATACACTGTATTTGATTTTTAGGGTGTATTAATGAAAGGTGACGCAAACTATCTGGCCCATTTTTAATTGAATAGCCAAATGGTTTTGAATAGCGCTTAAAATTATTTTTCGAATTAATGCCTGCCAATATTTTATACAGAAATGAATATTTATGCTTTATTTGAAAATAAAACCCTTCATTCGAAAAATTGACTGGCACTTCAAAGGGGAAGGATTCAGACAAAACAACCCTTTCAGCATCACCTCTATTTATATGAACTTTTTTAGCCATTAGCCCAACAACCCCTGATTTTATACAATTCAGTAGTACTGAATTTATAATATATTTTTTCTTGGAAACCTTTTGAAAAGGAATATTTCAGTAGATTTCGTTTTTTAGTGTCGCTGAGTTCTTCTGGAATGCCAACATATTTTCTACAACTTGTTAAAATTGTTGCCTTCAAAAATCTATCTAAACATTCAAGGCAAGTAAAATCATTAACATATTTATAATTAAAATATATCCCTGTATTTATGTTCTTATCCATCTCTCTATTAAATACTGCATAATTACTAGTTATCATTTTAATTCTATCTTCAAGCAATTCAAAGTCGGGTTGTTGATAATATGAATAGAATGATTTTATAATTTTGGTCTTAAATTTATTGATTTTTTTTGGTGAAATAGAAATAGAAACTTTTCTAGAAGAGTCTTTGTTTGTATGGTTTGACGCCTTAAAGTGATAACCTAAATATTCAAACTCTGAAAACAGTTCTTTTTTCTTGTTTGAAACTACATCAGATACCAATGTAGCAGTACATTTTTTATTATTGTATTGCAAACCATTTGGCAGCTTATATTGTTTTTTAAATAGCCTTAAATCTCTATTATCATTCAACAAAACAATAATATCATCAACAAATCTTGAATGGAAAAAAACATTTTTATCTGTTGAAATTGAGTCATCATATTTTGACAAAATATATTCACCAAGAACAGCACTTACGGACAACCCTCTTGGCAACCCTTTAAATCCCTTACTTGAATAAAAATCAAAAACCGATTTTAATAGATCAACAGTTGTCCTTGAGATAGTAGGGTCATTGTGAAATATTTCAATAATTGACTCCACATTTACTGATTCATAAAAACTCTTTATGTCCAGTCTTACAATTGTGTATGGATAATCTTCACATATTAGATTTATTAAATTGGATACAATTATGTCTCTATTTTGTTGTTTCGCTCTTGTTACATTCTTCAAGTTTGAAGCAATCTTTCTTAGAACTAATTTATCGGATAATCTTTCAGGGTGATGTACACTTTTCCCATTCCGCTTGTGCATTAAAGAAACATACGAATCGTTAAAACCTGATTTTGATCTTTCAACAGCCAAAGAGACTATAGCATCTACTTCCTTAAATATTTCCACATCAAAATCACCGTTTCTGAAGCAGTTTCTTAAAGCTCGATCTGTAAATGACTGTCTGATCATTAAATTCGTAGTCCCAAAGTTTAGAATATTTGCAAATAGAATTTAAAAATAATTCTGACATATATTACATTTATATAACTCTTAGCACTAAAAAGAAACTTCTGTTTCAAATCAATTCGTGCATTAAATTATGTTAGACTAAGACGGGCCATTTCAATTAAACGGTTAGGATCATACAACTTTTTTGAACTTGCCAAAATCATATTTATCTAATAAGTCATTAAACTCTACGGCTGATATCTTTTCATTCTGGCTAATTGCAGCAATAAAACCTTCCAGCTTGTAATTCTCTCTTATTTGACCATTTTCACTAAATACCTGAACAATTTTTTCAACTTGACCTTTATCAAAATCAGAATAGAAAGTTTTAATTATTGGGTAATATTCATCAACTTCTTTAAATGATTTTGTCATTTCAAGTAATTCAATTAACCTATCACACCATTCACTTGGTATGAAAAACATATTGTGATTTAGAAATTCAGATTTTGTAATTCTCGCAATTCTAAATTTAGCGCTCTCCTGCAACTCTGCCACGTCTATCAAGTCATATAACTCATCTAAATCTTTGGACGGCATAGTTCTTGTAAATTGTTGATATTTTTGTTTTACATCATCATCCAAAAATAACCAAAAATTTGAAATAGAGCAGATAAGCTCTGTAGCTTTATGAAATGAAATATCATCCAATTTCTTAATTAAGGTTGAGATATTCTGGTCAAATGTTTTATCATATACATCTTTACGCAATACCTCTATTGCTTCTAATGCGTACATACATCTTAATGTTAATTTATAATCAACTTCTTCAAACAGTATCTTCTTTAATAATATTATGATAAAGTTTCTAACTAAACTAATTCTTGCATTATTAAATGGGCTATGAGTTAAAGCTACAACAGCTTTCTCGAGCTTTGTTGGGAAGTATTCTGATTCAACCTCTTTAATCAAAATATTCAAAGCATTTTTACCTTGTGCTGGAGGATATCTTAATAAGGTGTTAATCGCTGTTAAGATATGGACCCTAGCCAACTCAGCGGGCGGATTAAATATCTCACCGTCAATATTCATAGATGGGTGAGCACATCTGTGCCTATCCTGAAATATTCTATCAAGGTCAATAAATTCAATAGAAGAAATCAATTCCAATTTATCCTTAGCAATTGTTAATATATTCCTCTCTAATTCAAGTGATTTAGAAATATCACCGGTGTCTTTTGCATCTTCAAATTTTTGATATTGAACAATACCTTCTGGATCCTCAGCCAAAGAGAGTTCTTTTAATTTCTCAATTAAATCGAAAACCACTGCTATCCATGTGGAAACTATTGCAGACCTAAAAGCTCCAGCCTTATAGCACAAAATAGCTTCATTGATATATTTTTTTGCTTTCTCATCTCTACATTTTAATACCAATTCATCCAAATCCGACAAAAACGATGCCATATTCTTATTCCTTTGCCATTGACAATAGTACAGTTTACGTTAAACAAAATATAACAATCGAATCTAATAAAACAGAGTCAATTGGAAGACGGCACCAACGATGTAAATAAATTTCATTGATCGTTCCTATCATATATCACTATAAACTTTTTGGGGATTACGAAGTATTTTTATACGCAGCGCATCGAAAAAACATTACACATTACGGCTGTTATAATAACTATCTGTGAATCTTTTCCCTGAATGTAACTTATCATAAAGAATTGCCCGCTTATTTTTAAATTGCAATTGCCCAGAATACATGGATGCTGGAGGACCGCACTTAAATTTTAACGATCAGTTCCTTAAACGCTACAGACATTTCTGACACATTTTGAAATCTTTTCGATTCATCAGCTGACATTCCTTTTTCTAAAAATCCTTTGATGTCCGGATTCTTCAATTTTTCAAAATTACTTTTACCCGTTAGAACAAAAAGTATAACTCTTGTCAATGCGTATGTTTCATGAACCATAGTGTAGCTACTAAACCCCTGTAATAAAAGATTTGGATCATTATATGCACCCTTAATAGAGCTATCTACACTAGTCAGAGTATTTTCAGGTGATTTTACTAAGCCAAAATCTGACAGTTTTACTATCAGGGCATCATCGTATTGTTTCAACAAAATATTGGTAGGGCTAATGTCTCTGTGTAAAATATTTTTTTGTGACAAATAATCGAACGCTTTCAATATTTGCCGAATAATGGCCACACGCCCATGTTTATCAATTTTATTATTCCGTTCCAATATATATTTGTGCAAGGTAAAGTCTGCATACTCCATAATATATTCATTCAAGGCCTCAATATACTTATAGACTTCGAGTACATAAGGTGAATTTATTTTTTTCATAACTAGGAATTCATTCTTGAAACGCTCTATTTCTTTGGCTGACAAATCTTCTTTAATTCGCTTTATGGCAAATATTTTGTCATAAAAACTATCGTGAAACATAGATACATTCGCATAGGATCCTCCACCTATTATTTTCCTCGGAAAGCTAAGATCGATGTTCTTGTTAACTACCTCACCGTAATAATCCAAGAGGAACATTGGAGAGATCTTCATGATATTAATTCGTTCAAAATCGAAGGGTATTTCAGACCCTCCACTAGTTGATAAAAAGGATTTACACTCATCTATTTTAGAACCGTAGTAATCGTTTAAAGTAAATGAGCACTCTGAATTCATTAAATTATTTTTTAATTCTAATATATGATCTATAACTTGGATCAAGTCTCTACTTTCATGAGCAGTATAATGTCCGTTACCTATACGAGAATTTAGATATATAAATAGGTCATTAAGAAACGCATGGAGAATGACAAATATCTCTTTAAGGTCTTTGTGGCCTACATTCTCATAAATTGGTTGATAGGGAGCAACATGTAAATCATAATTTGAGTATTGACTTACAACATTTACTATGTAGGAATCAACAACCTTTTTCTTATTCATCCTCTTCTTCATCCTCGTCAGCTAACAAATCATCAAGTATATCGTCAATACCCGCCGCCTGCTCTCTAACCGCTTCAAAAAGACTATTCAATGCTGGTGAACGGGGAGCATACTCCCAAATCAATACCCCACTATCTTCAATAGCAAGTACAATCTCTACGGACCACGAATAATTATCTTCATCAAAGTAGTATCTATATCTTCGTTCATATATGGAAAAATATTTATCCTTATAATAAACACTAAAATACAAAAACACTTCATCATCATTGGCTCGAATAAGAAACAAGGGAGGGTCAGCACGTTCCCATTCAATTTTGTCTTTATAAGTTGCTTGTAAAAGTTTAACTATTAATTTTTCTGCTTTTTGATCAACGTTCATATCAATCCCACTTAAAGTCTTTCTCTGACTGTTGTAAAGTAACTACTATAGTGCTTAAATCATGACAAACATCCCAAGCTTGTTCATGAGACATTTTATAAAGAGGCTCAGGCATAATGAAATATTTTTTTGGATTTAACTTAGGTATTATATCTGATATAAGCTTTTTTTCTTGCTTGCCGTCTATCTTACTTGATAACGAATATATCAAGCCTTTACATTTTGTCAAATTTTTCAGAAACTGGTCTTTTTCATCAGAATAATTTTTCACTTGTTTAAACATTAGTTCTGTAAGTTTAAACAGTTCAGAATTAATTTCTGGCAATCTTGCCTTTTTAATAAATTTCTTCTTTAATCCTTTCGTTTCGACAAGTATCCATATGGTCATTCCTAAAGCAACAATTGTGGCTAGAACCCCAATATTATTAAACCAATCAGGAGCATTGCCATCGATATTTGAAAAGAGATTTATTAGTATTTCCATAAGTTTTAAAAATTAATAATATAGAATATTATTATGTATATTACATGTTAAATCCCATCTAGCTAGGGCTGCCGGGTGTGTATAGCAGGGCAATACCAAACCACCGAAAGTAGTCCGGACAAGTGTGACAGCTCACTACAAATTTGCTCTTTAATCAAATTAAAACCATACATAAGATTAACCTTTTAACAAAAGAAGCCCTACATTACACATCCAGACATAAATATCATACTTCCAAACAAACACCATTAAAGTTACTATAAAAACCCACACAGTACCCATCTTTATTATCGCAACTTTTCTTAGTTGTTTAGGCAATATTTCGTTCTGCTGACAACTAAGTTCTTCATATATCTCTTCAAGATTTAAATCACCACTTATCTTATCTCTAAATTTTTCAATATCTTTTTCAATCGCTTCAAACCCTTCTTCTAAATTTTTAATAAACACAAACCAAATAAAAATAAAAAATATGGCCCCCAACAGAAAAAAACCTGTATCTTTAACAACATCAATTTCCGAAAAACTCATTCTTGTTAATAGGAATATATAGGCAATGGGTATTAAAAATATCGAATTTGCCTTACTATTTATTGTTTCATATAATTTATCTGTAAGGGAATGGAAATACTCTGTGGAAGCAGTCTTTATTTTATCAAAAGAAAAACCCGACAAATATAAAGAAAAGCTTTTATCATAGTTATATAATAATATATCCCAATTTTTGATTAGACATTGAAAGGTCGCATCACGCCCATTTAGTACATTGATCATTTCATTAATGAAAATAAGACGTCTTTCTGCAGAATCAGGTCTATCCGAAAGTTCTTTTTTAATATCACCTATTCTATCAATTCGATTAATTAAATCAATTTCACAATATTCTATTTTTAAAGACAACCCCTGCCCGTGTTGGAAAAAAAACAATTCTACATCACCAGAGCTCTTCTTCTGATGATCTGAATTTTCGCATAAAAACTCTATTAATTTCAATATTGAATAATAAGCTTTAATTTTTTCATTTGACCCTTCCTCCTCCTCAAAATATTCTAATTCATGAATATAAAACCCAGGTTGATTTACTTGTATTTTATTACCATTAATGAAATCAGTTAATTTTTCATAATAAGGCAAGCTTGATGGAGAAAGAACAATTTGGACCCGATCATTTAGCTGAAGTTCTGCTGGATCAACAATTGCGCAATTATTATCACCAAAAACTTCCCTCACACAATCATCCCATAGATTCTTTAAATTTTCTATGTCATCTTCACTTAAGGAAAGTATAAAACCATTCACAACTCCAATTGTAAATGTTACGTTTTCTAAACGTTTTCGAATTGCGATAAATTTATTCAAACTTTCAATCATTTAGTAAGTCATCAATTTTTTCTTGTGGAACATTCGTGATAGTCACATTATTCTTTTCAATGACAACTTTACTAGTTTTAAGCAACTCCTTATCAAATTCTAATTTATATCCTTTCTCACTAATAGTTGCCTTGTAAAAATATTTAATATCTGACTTCTTCGTTATTCTAAAGTTTCCACTAACATGTAAATCGTCATTCATTTGAACATAGTCTATAAAATCGCGTGGTAATTCATGATTTACATAAGAAGATATTGCATCAAGAAAAACATCTTTATCTTCTAGTCTCGATTTATCCATGTACTCAAACACATCTTTATTTATCTTGTCCTTTAACTCAACATTAAATTCTTTTTCCTTCATATATTCTTGCATGGCTTTTTTAAGGCTATTACAATTTGAGGTTGAGGATGCCAAGTCAGTGTTACCAATAAATTTTTGAAAATATTGGGATACATCTCTTGTTCCCTTAATGAAGGCTAAATAGGAGTCATCCTTATTAATCCATTTTGACAAATTAATTCTATTAGCACGTGCTAACTTTTCTATATCAAGGGTTTTAAGTACAGCAATATTTAAATTTTTATCATCGATCGTAAACTGCTCTGATTTATCTAGCATCATTGTAACAAGAAATTCAGCCTTTCCTTCTTGATAGTGAACAAATACCACATACCCACCAGTTGTCCCATGGACATCTATTTCCTTTTCCAATAATTTCATCGAATCGTAAGTGAAGTCAAAAAAGCCATCATCTTTTAAATATTTTTGTACATAACTTTGAAAAGGGTACGCCTTAGAGTCACTATGGAACATACCATAAGTTGGATTTTTGGTTTTAAACACCCTCACTAGCCTGTCTACAAATCCCATTACAATAATATTTTTCTCATCTAAGAGTTTCTTTGAATATTTTGATTCTAGCCTAGAATCAACATCTTTAATTATATGGTGTAATACAATTTTTTTTAATATCATAATCTCTTACCTTAATTCAATATTTTATACCAAACAAACCCGTTCATCAACATCCGAAACAGCCTTCTGCTGTATCAAACTATCAAGCTGCCCTTGCAATATCCCAACCATAGCCCCAGTAACCCTAGAAAACCCCAGCCTCGAAGCAACCTCAGAAAAGCAAGCCTCAGGTCTAACACTCACTGACTCTTGAATCACCACAAGCAACGCCTTCTGTATCTCACTAAAAGGAACAAGCTCCAACTTTTTCTCACTACTCGGCAAGCTCTGTCTATTACGAACGACAACTTCATTCCTTGGATTTTCAATAAACGTTCCATCATATGCATATCCATGTACCGAAGATATTTTAGTAGCAATCTGATTCATTCGAGTCTGTATTTTATTCCCACATCGAGAAATCCCCGCTGTAGATAACAGCCTATTTATTACAGCCTTAAGAGAAACCGGGGACTCAATTGAAACAACCTTAATTAAAGCATTCCCAATATCCTGATCACTCACTTCACTAAAGTCGCCAGTAAAAGACCAATAGCTGTATTGAGACAAATCTGCCATCTTGTAAGATTCCATCTCAGGCTTTACATGCTCAATACTACTCCGAGATATATTAGGTCCAACTTGCTCTACTGTTGGGGCTTTACGCACTACTTCCAATGGTTTAGATAATTCCTTTTCAATTCTCTCTTTTAGGCGGATAACTTCCCTATCACTATTCCTAAACCAGTCCGTACTCCATATTCTATGAAACACCCACCCTTTACTTTCTAGAACAGCTTGTCGTAATCTATCACGATCCCGCGCATTTGCACTAGAATGATAAGACGCACCATCACATTCTACCGCCAACATGTATCGCCCTTTCTTCCGAGGGTCTACCACTGCTAAGTCAATAAAGAACCCTTGACTCCCTACCTGAGGTACGACTTCATAGCCAAGACCTTTAATTGCATCATAGACCGCCTCTTCAAAAGGACTATCCATTTCTTTACCCGTTTCATGCTCAACGGTATGGTTACCCGTTTGAGCATATTTGAGAAAAGACTTTAGTACCTTAACCCCAATAGGGCTTGTTTCATTCGTACGCATGTCATCAGCCGTGAAGTTACTAAATATTTTCATATGCTGCTTAGCACGACTGATCAATACATTCAGCCTCCGCTCACCACCTACGTTATTTATTGGACCATAATTCTGAGAGAGAATACCTTCTTCAGTTCTTCCGTAACCGATACTGATATAGATGACATCACGCTCATCACCCTGTACGTTCTCAAGGTTTTTAACAAAGAAGCTCTCGCCACCAGGCGATGAGTTTAAGAATTCTTCGAGCACCTCATGTTTTCGTCTCAATATTTCCACTTCCAAAAGTATCGCTTCTTTCTGTGAGATACTAAAGGCAACTGCCCCTAAGCTCAAATGCGGATACTCTTGAGCATGCTTTAATATCGCTAAGGAAAGATGCCGCGCTTCTTCTCTATTAGTCCGTGTAATACCTTTATCATATACGGTATCCGGTAAATACTCAAGAGCAAGCCCTTCGATCTCTGCAGAAGCCCCAGAACTCGGGAATACTTTAAGCTTTCCTCCATAAAATTCTTTATTTGAGGTCATGATAAGTGATTCATGTTTCGATCGATAGTGCCACTCCAACATCACCTCTGGAGTACCTTGCGCTAAAAACAGCCCCAATATACTCTCTATCTCTGCGGTAACATCATTTTCAAGATCATCATCTTCAACATCAACGCTTCGTGACATAAACGTTGTAGGTGGCATCTGTTTACTATCCCCCACTACCACTGTCTGTTTACCCCGACAGATTGCCCCAATAGCATCAGGAACCGTTACCTGAGATGCTTCATCAAATATGACCAAATCAAATTGTATGTTACTATTCTGCAAATAAGTCGCCACCGACATAGGGCTCATCATAAAAATTGGTTTAGACTTAAGAATAGCACCGCCAGAAAGCTCAAGTAGCTTCCGTACAGGCAATAGACGACGCTTTTTATTCATTTCACGCCTAAGGACTTCCATTTCTCCGGGAGCGTGTATATTTGGTAATTCCTTATAGAGCTTATCTACTAATGTTTCCTGAGCAAAATTAAAGCTCTGTGAGTCAAGATCTTTGAACTCTTCTATAGCCCCTTCATGGGCAACCCTATCAAAGTGTTTTAATTGTTCGGACCCACTATAGTATTCATTTACCACAGAAGCCCAATATTTATACCAAATACAGTGATACAAAGCATCTCCGGTATGTGCCCATGTTTTAACAAATGCCGCTAACTGAGGTAATCCTCTGCTTGCAAAACCTTCAATTATTTTATTAAGCCGAGTCATGTTATAGAGCTCACTCATAGAATCACGCCATACAGGAAGAATAGACTGTACATCACTAATCAATACATCAGCTTGAATTATCTGAGCGGTATCTGGCAGATCTAACAGCCCCTGCAATTCCCCGAGCCACTCTGCCCATCGGCTTGTTTTTTCTACCAACTGCGCCAAATCAGTACTGAGATATTTAAAATCAGCACCTCCATCTAATAAACTAATCAAACTCTCCGGTAACTCACCCTTTCCTATTTCTCCATGAAGAGCAAATATCCATTCAGCAAGTCCGGTGAGTACACTCCAATCAGATTTCTCACCCTGCCACTGAACTCCAAAGAGTGTGCTTAATAAATTTTCTTGAAGCTTCCACTCTTTGTCTTTCTCCTTTAACTCAAGTAACCTATCTACCCATTCAAGGTAGTGGGTACTCTCCTTAGGCAATGAATTGACACACAGGGACTGTAACCGCTTTTTAGCCTTTCTATAGTCACCAGAAAGGAACTTCCACCATTTATCTACTTTACCCAGCAAGCTACCGCGTATTTCAAGCAATGCTTGATCACTTGAGGTGGTAAAAGCCTGCGCTATAAACTGCTCTTTACATACCGCCCGTAGTTCTGATGCAGATTTTCCTTGTTCGAGGGTTGTACTAATAATAGAACTGCGGTCACTCCACTCATGAGTATTAACTTTAACCCCTGATAATTGAGGTGCATCAATTGCTCTTTGCGCCGCCTTAATCACCCCTTCGAGTTGAGATACTTTAACAATAAGGTCGAGATGCAGTTCTTTAGAAAGGGACTGTTTGAGTAGATCTATACCACTTATAAGTTCAATACCCGCTGATATTTTTTGTGCAATCTCTTCTTGTAACACCGGACTTGCTTCAGCTAATGTTATTTCTCTAAATGGATGTACATTAGGCACTCCCATAGCATCAAGATGTGTAGAAAGTGTTTTCAGCTCTATATCGAGATCGCTTAATTCTTCCATGCCCTCATTAGAATGTGTTATGAAGGTTATATCGGGAATATCAATGCCTTGTATGTGGGAAGCATGCTTCATAAACTTACCCAATGCAGTGATATAATTAACCCCTAAGGAGCCAATAGGTGCACTCACCGATTTCACATACTCATCTAAATTCTGGCGTACATTTGAAAGCCTCTTCCTCTCTAATGTACGATGGGGTATTTCTGGCTTCGGCTGATAGAGTACATCCCTGAGACTATCAAGTACCTGCTTAGGCCTACTCATATGAGAATGCAGTTCTAATACAGCGCCTCCCAGATGGCATTCGTCCAAACGGTGCTTTACCACTTCAAGAGCGGTAAGCTTTTGTGCAACAAACAGCACCTTTTTATCACGAGCAACGGCTTCTGCTATCAGATTAGTAATTGTTTGGGATTTGCCCGTACCTGGAGGTCCTTGAATGACAGTATTCGCCCCTTTCAACACACTCGATATGGCAAAGGTCTGAGACGAGTCTGAATCCTTTACTAAATGAAGTCGTTCGGGTTCCTTTACCTCAACATTGCCACCCTCACTCAAAACACCATCGAGTATCTCACCATCCCTCACAAAGCCATCTTTAAAGAGTGAACGAATAACTGAATGGTTTTCTAAGGACAGGTCGCCCTGCCAATTTTTTGGATCAAGGTCCTTGTACATTTGAAACTTACCAAAAGAGAAAAAGCCCAGTTCAATCTTATTTTCCAAAACAGACCAGCGCTCTAGTGCACTGATTGACTCTGTAACTGCCGCAAAGTACTTCTGTATCCCTTCTTCTTTTTCAAAATAGTCTTCAAATCGTGGTAATTCTACTCTATAATCGTTCTTAAACTTGGCAATCAATGTCTCATTATTCGATAACTCTATACCGGTATAGCGAATTTTAAAGCCTGCTTGGGAGTTTTTACGATACAGCTCTACAGGCAATAATATTAGTGGTGCAAATCGTTTAACTTTCGAAGCATCAGCTTCATACCACTCTATAAAGCCAATAGCAAGATAGAGAATATCTATGCCACGTTCTTGATAATACGCCTGTGCCTCATTGTCAATTTTAAGTAATCGTATGTCGAGCTTATCAGCGTGGAGTTGTGTTTGTAAGTGCAAATCCTCAAACCGCTCATCTCCCATTGAATCACTAAGATACTCTTGTAACGGTGGAAGTTTTTCATAGTCATCAGGAAGCTCACCCTTGGCAAGTATTTCCTCTTCTACCTTGTACGCATCGGGAACAGGCAAAAAGGACATTGCCTTGCCTTGATTGATCAATATGTCAAATATCGAATCTGATTTTTCATCTACGACTGATACAGATTTATGTCCCCTTGGCTGAAAATGCAGGAGTGTATTACCTCGTATACCGAGATCAAGAAGCTTAATTCTAATTCGTTCTATCTGATCATTTATCTTATTCTCTTCTACCATCTGTATTCCTATCAAAATGTCTCTACGAGAAATTATTCTATTTGTCACCATCAACCATCACAAGCACACCCAACACTCTTATGACAACTCTTCCAGCGCGCAATACAACTATTCCCACACGCCTTCCCCTTTTTACAAACCTTACAACAGACAATCACCTCACTACCGACCTCACCACCGACGTCATCATCAACCCCTACCTCAGATCCACCACCATCCAAGCTATCAGCCTGAACCGCAACAACCTTAACCGGAGCAACCGTACGAGTCAAATACGTATCTGTCGGCGCACCATGACAATGAAACCCACCAGTCTTGCTATTATTATGACACCCATCAGCATTAGTCCCCCCTCCATGAGAGAACCCCGTAACCGAAAGCATCAATACTACTATTACCATCGTTATCATTCTAATCTCCATAGCCGTAGGTTGTATACTCTGCATAATGACACTTCGGACAGTGTGGCAATGCATCGGTTGAATCATCTAACGTCACTCGTGCGTGACACCTTTCACACCTATAGGTGCCTATACCTGGCTTATCACCCACTGAAAACATACTGAACCTTTTATCTCACGCTCGTATAACTATGCAAGCCCTTTAACGTTGAGCAAACCCCAAAGATTAGTAATGAATAATTACAGACAGCGTTATCAACAGATTGAGTGTTCGTTACACAGCCAGAGAATCATCATACACTAATGAACTTAGTAATAGACTCAAATAACCACATACCTGAATTCAGGGTATCACACTCTTTAACAGTAAATAAATGAAGTTTAGGCTACGAAAGAACGATTATTGATACATTTAGGCTACGGCACTACCCCATTCTCCCAATTATTAAATCCCTCTTATAAACTCACCACGGCTCTTCCCCCCACAACTACTGAGTTGTAGCTGAATACAACTATGAAACTGACCTGAGACAAAAGGCAAGGTTCAAGGAGGGCTGCATACAATCGTAGTGGAGTTACAAATAACATCCTCTTTAATAATTGAGCGTATGAGTTATTATATTTATTCGATCTTAACTCTTTTCATCTTGTTGGTATCACCTTTTAGATAGGCAAACCTCTATGTTTTATATTTTACAGTTGTCATGTGTAGCATTGTCACTATACTCCATTTTCTTAATGGTAAAGTGCTCGGTAGCAAAACGAAAAATGCAATGGTTAACCCTTTCGAATGACGACTGCTCAAATGAAAAAATAAGTGTAATAATTCCGGCACGTAATGAAGAAAAAGATATTGCTGCATCCGTTCAAAGTATTCTTGATCAAAAAAATGTGGATGTGAGTGTCATTATTGTAAATGACCACTCTACTGACCATACTAAAGACATAATCGAAAAGATTAGTCTCTGTGAGTCACGAGTAACGGTTATTAATGATCCTCCACTCAAACCTGGTTGGTTAGGCAAGTGTAATGCGATGCAACATGCTGCCGCCTTTGCTTTAGATGATTTACTTCTATTTACCGATGCAGATATTATACATCACCCTCATAGTTTTTCTAAAGCGGTTAAGCAGATGAAGTCTCAAAAGTACGATTTCATAAGTCTCTTCCCATTATTTATACATAAATCATTTTGGGAACATATGAATATCCCTCTTATGTTTTTTGCATTTGCACAACATATGAATTTTAAAAAGATTGGAGATGCCAAATCTAATCACGCCGTTGCCTGTGGCTCTTTTATGCTTGTTAAACAGGATGTTTTTAATGCAATACATGGCTTTGAATCAGTTAAAACTAAAATGTTTGATGATGTAGAATTCGCTAAGGCATTAAAGTCTAAAAGCTATCGGCTCGGGTTCTATTTTGCCCCAGAGCTCCTGAACGTTCAATTATTTAAAGATAATAGCAGTGCATTTTGGGGGACAACAAAAAATATACTCACCGCAGTAAATGGCAACAAATGGCTGGCCCTCTCTCTTATTCCATTAGGTATTTGCCAATATTGGGTACCACTATTCACCGTACTATATGGAGTAGCTACCGAACAACGTCATTTGTATTTGGTAGGACTTGTCACGTATCTCATTCAATATCTCAGTTTCTTTACTCTTTCCCCCTTTCTAAATTTTAACCCCATTACACTGATATTCTTTCCACTTTCACAAATTAACGCAACCAGCTGCCTCATTAAAGCGATATACCACCAGACTAAAGGAGCTGTCCTTTGGCGTGGAAGAGCAATCCAAATTACAACCTTATTAGAAAATAGTCACAAATAAGGTTGTAATAAGATTTACCGCAGTATGTATGTAATCAAGCTGACATGTTGCCCTGCACTCAAATCCGGAAGCATATCTCAGCAACAATACAGTACAGCTGAGGGGGGCAGGAATTTTGTGTACATAGATTTAATCTACAGGGGGATATTCAGACTGAATCAATAATGAGTATGCCCGTGACACTTCATGATTTCTTTAAATGTATTCTTGTCCACTGTAACGGGTGAAGTGCTACCGAACATTGCAGAATGGTTAGCCTACACGGCTCCAGATAACCGTACCACACGAGAAACCTTATGGATTCAGTGGAATAGTACCTGTCCCACGGCGCTCCAAGGGTGATACACGCCACATATACTCTGCGACATACAACAACTGCTTGCTCATTGGTAGAGCTGGGCAGAGGGCCCACGCTTAGAATTTTTGGTAGTCGGATAGGTTTTTTGGCCATCGGCTCACTTGCAATTACCTAACGGATGGCTGCAGAGGGCCTCCGCTTGGTTGCAATTGCCTATTACATGACTGCAGAAGGCCTCCGCTTGGTTGCAATTACCTATTACATGACTGCAGAAGGCAATCGGATGAGTGCAGAACGTAATCGGCTAAAGTTTTTTGAGGACTCTATGAATGCAGAACGCAATCGGCTACAGTTCTTTGAGGACTCTATGAATGCAGAACGCAATCGGCTACAGTTCTTTGAGGACTCTATGAATGCAGAAGGTGATCGGATAGGTTTTTTGATGGTTTCGCTTAAAGCGTTTGAGTCTGCATGGGTTACAAGGGGGGCGGATACGTTCCCGAGGGTACGCACCTATGCAGAAAAGGGTGCGACTGGGTAATTGACCCAAAAACGTACATAGCCAGCAGAAATTGGACAATCCCCAAGCCCTTTAGATAATGATCCGTCGGTCGAGAACCCCTTCCCCCCGGAATTAAACTCACTCCCCCGAACAAATAGTATAGTGGCTCAACATATGAGGCAATCAAAACGGATATTTTAGTTAGGTCTTAATTATACTTACGCAGACATTTTGACCTCAAATAAGGGGATGTGACTATAGATACTCCACCAACTAAGAAATATATTTACACCGTTCCCAATAGTATTTTTTTTTTGGATAGGTAAGGAAAATGGTCTGGTTTTTTTCTGTTCTATGAGAGGTATTTTGTTAAATAATCTGAAGATAATCGTTCCAAAAAAGAACTTTTTTGTGTGTACTGTACAGTGATAAATTAGGTATTTTTTTCTTCATAACTACTTTAGGAGAATAGAATGGATACATATGATTATGCAAAGAGCGTAGCATTAATGGGAATTTTATCAATGATTTTTGGGTGTTTGGATTCAAATACTGGGAGTTCTGGTATTTCTGATGAGAGTAGCAGTGTTATGTTAAGCTCTTCTAGTATTATATCTTATAGCTCTGACAACGATACTGATTTGGCGGCTGAAAGTAGTTACCCTAACTCATCAGAAGACGAATCATCAAGTGAGATAGTCCATTCAGATGAAATATCAAGTAGTGAAACAGTCCCGGATACTGAAAAGGAAAGTCAAGAGTCGATTGAAAGCCTGGAAAGCAGCGTAGAAGAAAACGATGAAAGTTCGGAGTCTTTGAGTTCCGAAGTGATAGTTACTTCATCAGCTGATATGGGATCCGATGAAGTAACATTTACACAGTCAGTTGTGGATGACCTATTTATAACTGTTGGTTTTAAAGGGGTTGCGGGTGCTGACCAAGCACTAAAAGATTCATACAGTGGGGTGTTTGGTAGACTTGATAGCGATAACAATAATCTTATTACTCTGGAAGAGTACATTGCTTCACCTATGTTTGATGAAACGGCTGCTACAGGTATTTATAATGCAAGTGACCGAAATAAGGATGGCGGCATAACCGTAGAAGAGTATATTGAGAACAGAATTATTACTGATGAAGCAAAACTCATCTATGAAGCAAGTGATAATAATGCCGACGGTTCGTTAACACGCGAAGAGTGGGTGCAGAACAGTGGCTTAGATGAAAACATTGCTGAAGCTTCATTTACTGCCTTTGATAGTGATACAAGTGGCGATGTAACAACACCTGAATATTTGGTTATTTGGGGCGCATGGGCCAGAGGAGAACTATAAATTAAAGCCGCAGCAAAGATGTATGACTGATTTATCTACTTCTTGAACACAATTCCTGTAATGGGTATATATTATAGAGGTAGATAAAAGCATATTTTTTACCTATAAAAAAGGAAGTTCATGGAAAGCATTTTCAACTATCTTGATTACCAGGAGTATCTAAAAGATATTTTTGAAATTATGCGCAAAAATGAGCCTGGCTTCACTTTAAAACTGGTTAATCACGAAATCAATGCAACATCGAGCGGGTTTATTTCAAATGTGATGGCGGGGAGAAAAAACCTGACCCATGCGCAGGTACCAAAGATTAGTAAACTCCTTAAGCATACCAAAAATGAGAAACGCTATTTTGAAGCACTCGTCTATTTCACTCGCGCAAAAAATTCAGACGATAAAAAACACTACTTTAATACAATGGTCTCCTTGCAAAAGCTGAAGCTTAAGAAAATTGATACTCAATGCCTGAGCCTTTTTTCCGAGTGGTACTATGTATGCATACGTAATATTTTGAAAGTGTATAAGTTTAATGGGAACTATAAAGCATTGGCGAAAAAAGTCACCCCTACTATAACAGAGAGTGAGGCACGGAAATCTATCGAATTACTGTTAGAGCTCGGTTTTATTAAAAAAGGTGGACACCTTGGCTTCACTTTAGTTGACCCTGTAATAACTACAGGTGATGAGGTGAAGTCATTTTTTCTGAAACAGTACCATAAGGCAATGTTGAACAATGCGCAAGAAGCTCTTGATTCGATTTCTGCTAAAGAGCGTGATATGTCAGTTGTTTCACTAACGTTATCTGAGGAGACCTATAAAAAGGTGAAGAGTGAGGTGCAACAATTAAGAAAAACTATAATGAAACTCACCGAAGAAGATAAAAAACCCGACAGAGTGTATACTTTGAATATGCAACTCTTTCCTACTTCACAAAAACTACTATAATGGATAAATACATGTATTTCTTCGCTTTTAAATATACTTGCATTTTGAGCCTCCTATGCTTAGTCTTCTCATGCTCGCTTAATCAAGATACTGCTGGTGGTGCAGCTACTGAAGCTGGGAATCCCGAACTTGCAGTCATTAGCGGTGTACTCCTTGATTCTGAAGGTAACCCAGCAGCGTATATGCCTTACATTATGCAACAAGATACCATTGCCCAGACAGCCCCTGTAGCCGCAAAATTCTCTGCCAAAGTTGCTTCAAATGGCATTGATACTATCAGTGATACCACAAATGCTGAAGGGGGATATACAATTCACAATGTACTTCCCGGTAAATACACACTACTCACAACTCCGAATTCAGGTGAATATAGTACATTGATTAGCTTTTCATTTGACGTCGAAAACAGTGTGGAACTCGATTCAGTGCAAGCAGCACCACCAGGAACGTTAAATATTCATTTTACTTCAGATATACATGATGTTCAAATGGTAACTATTCGCATTTCTGCCCACGACTCAATCTACTCTCATTTTTATCGAGAAGCCAATGCTGATTTTTCGATTGATCTTCCTAATGGCAACTACTTTATTAGAATTATTGTGCCGAATAAAAACAATATGGATCATCTGTTTATAAATAATACGCTCTCATTAAAGCCAAATGAAATAATAGATTGGGATATTTCTATAGACAAACCTTATAATGTTGACGATTGAAAGAGAAGTCTCTGTGTAATCCCTCTCGATCATATAAATAATTTGTAGGCCTCCTATAGTGGCTCAACATATGAGGCAATCAAAACGGAAATTTTAGTTAGGTCTTAATTATACTAAACGGACATTTTGACCTGTGACAAGGGGAATACAATGTGACCCTAATAGTATTCATACTTTGTGATGAAAAGAGATTCAAATGTACCATTTGATAGATTCATTTCATAATTTCTATTACCCAGCACATCTCTCTTGTATCTTGATTCATCTTTATCATTTCCATTACTGCTATGTACGACCTCATAACCAAGTTCTCCATAATACGTATATAGCCTAGTATCAGTAGAGTATAGTGGCTGAACACATGAGACAACCACAACGAGTTTTGTAATGAGGCTTAGGCAATTATGAAATGATAGTGTACCTAAGATGAATACCAATTTCTAGATGGCATCTATGCATCAAATTGTTCTCACTATAATGCACAACAGGCTGCTCATTTATTTGGTAAATTATACTCATGAAAACAACTGATACACATTTGATACAATGGCTCGCTACAATAATTATTGTAACGAGC
>JAOPTX010000040.1:0-55950 GCA_051532055.1 Fibrobacterales bacterium
TGGGTTGTATGCCGAACCATTGTTTAAATGCACCAAGGTTGTCCAGTGCTTTATATACAATTGATAACCCAATTATAGCATCAATGAGGTATGCATTTACTGCTACCTCTGCAAATACACCAATTAAAAGAGTTACAGAATGGCCTATGGCAAATAAGCTCACGTATACGCCGATATCCTTTAATTTGTATAAAAAGAAGATGACTCCAAATAGAAACAATAGATGATCATAGCCGGTGACCATGTGTTTTGCACCAAGGTAGATGTAAGGAATACTATTGGTTCCACTGATTTCTTGAATATATCCTTGGTCCCCACTTGCAACACCATGGGCTAAGGCAATGACTGGTGCTAATAGAAACAACCACAGTATTTTGTGATTGAGATATTTACTCATAGATGCCTCTATACGTTACGTTGATTACTATTGAATCTTTTCATTAGTTTTTAAGATAGTAAAAAATGCAGGATGGGTGGTGTTCAGATTAAATGGTTGTGTGGGGCCTGAATATGCCTCTAATAGTCATCCTCTTCTTCGATAGTACCGGAATTCCAGTTTTTATGAGGATTCAGTTTTTCTGTTTCTATCCGTTGGGCCTCTTTTTCAAGAGCCTCTAATGAATCAGATTCGATTTTATTAAACCGCTGGGTTTCATCATATGAATAGTCATATTCGGGGAGTTCATAGAGTGAATCATTACTCATGGTATAGGGGACAGATAGGGTTGAATCAGCAGTAACCAAAGAGGTGATAAAATATTTCGAGACATCCGAAAGTTTTTTAGCCAGAGTGATAGAGCCTTCTTGTTCTGCGCAGATACTTGCGACATGATATACAAGATTATGGTGGGGGAGTACCGATCGTACGAAATTAATATCGTTACTTGCTTTTTCAAATTGTTTATCAATGCAGAAAAATTTAGCGCGAGCGAGGTAGGCTAAATAATACTGAGGGTAATCTTTGATTAGTTCTGTGAGTTCTTCTATTGTTAAGGGAGAGTAGAACTTTGCTGGTGAATCATCTCCATAAAAAATAGCGAGTGCTTTGCCAAAATCATAGTGAGTATATGATTTTGGGGGAAGGTTTACATCATGGATTTCAACATCATCAGAAGATTTCTTAGGAAATTCACCGGAGGTTGCAATTTGGTTAAAGGTTGCAATAGCTTTGAGTGCGTTTTCCTTTAAATCATTGAGAGCGATAGGGATATGCTTAAAAATCTTTTTTAATGGGGTACCTTTGGTGTAGTCATAGAGTGAATCCTTATACTCAAAAGTACTTATTTGAGGGGGAGCCTTACTATAGACATCAATGGTGCCTTTGAGCAGGGCAAACTCCCAGTGGTTCTCTTTAGGGAGGCCTGTATAGTGATAATACTGTATAGAATCAGTTTGCTGGGGGCCATAGATTGTGTCATGTGTCGTTACAATTGAACCAGTCTCTTCGCTTGATAAGTGTCCTGTAACTGTAATAGACGGCCCCGTTTTGAGAAAGACTATAAAGGTGCCATGCCAAGGAAGCGATTCATAAGAGGGGCCCTGATACCTGTAAAGATTGGGTTGGTACAGGAGGTGATTATGTAACTCAAATTTTATCACGGGCATAGGGATGATATAACTTATTGAATATGCCATTGATGAGAGCAGTAGTATAATTATTATCGTCGAGATTGAAGAGGTCTGTTTCATACTACCCTAGAATTTAAGAATGAGTGATGCAAAAGGAAAAACGCTACTTTTTATAGGATCGTGGTACCGGTCTTCTCTATTTTTGATACTAAAGAGATGAAAGTAATCAACACCGGCATTGAATGAAAAATAAGAGAGGGTTCCCATGTCCCATTGTAACCCGAGGCGAGCATTACTGGCATAGGATCTTTCGGTTGTTGGCTCGGTTTTATTCCATCGATCGTTCACTGGGTCGAGGCTGTATTTATATGATCTTCTATAAAACCAAAATTCGGTATCAACAAAAAACCGCCATGTAAAGCCTGGAGTGTAATATCTTATGCCACCAGCATAGGTTTGTTCTTCGTCAAGAATCAAAGGAGGTATGGTGTAGTAGAGACTCACTGTATGAAAACCAGCAGTAATGAAAATCATTGGGCGAATGACCCCCATAAAATAAGAGTGGCTTGCTGCCTCTACCCCAATATGTATTGTTCGGTTAAAGTGACTTTCAACATCTGAAATATGCTCGATTGTTTCTTCAATGTATCCTTGCTTAATTGAATGACGCTGTGCAGTATCCATGATTGCCACAGCTGCCTGGAGTTGATACTGCTCAAGGTTACAGAGTGCCTTATTGGTATAGACATAGATAGAGTCATAGGGTTGCTTGAGAAGAGTTTGGTAGAGAGTATTTGCAGCGTCTGGTTGGTTGTTGTCACAGTACCAGTTTGCAAGGCCGATATTGGAAAAGAAGGTTTCTCCCCCTGAGATTATGGAATCTGCTTGAGAAGGGGTAATAGTTCGAAAGGTTTCGAGGCTCATGATCGTTTTGATTTTTTGAAATTGTGAATAGGTGAGTGAAACCGTATCGGTGTAATTAAAGAGGCGCCTTTTATATTCTGTAAAAACTGTTTCATCACCATAGCTATAACGCGCATAGAGGTCCGGCCATTTTTTTAGAAGCTTGAATAGTTTTCTCTGGTGGGTCTTTAATAACTTACTTTTCTCGTGTACGAGGCGATAGCCACTCACGGGGCCTCTCGATGCAATAGAGTCTTGTTTGATAAGATTAAACCAAATTCGGTCATTAATCTTTCTACCCATAACTCCATCAATTGCGATACTATCAACCAGAGAATCTAAATATCGTGCTCCATTGATCATGAGGTGGGTGGTGTCATTTTTACTATACTGATAGGTGCCATAGCCCGTAATTACAGCAGTATCACTATAGAGGGTCATGTACTGTTTTTGGAGTAATACAGAAGCCGCACTATACCCTTTGTCTTGAAGCCGCATAATCGCAGTGGTCGTATGCATACTATCAGGATTATAGTGCATCTGAGGTAAAGGGAGTTGGAAGTAACTCTGCTTTTCGAGTTGGGTGGTATCTTGCGCAAAGCTCAATGCTGCTAGGGGGATACCTATGAGTGCTAATAGGAGTCGTTTCATAGTTTTTATGTACAATATACCTTTTAACACTTAAGAATTGAGGGGCTTTTATGGGGGGAATGCATTTGCTTGCTTACTACTTGTAAGCGAGTTGTATTTTGATGTATAGAAGGCTGGTTTATTCTCATTTTATAGTATATTACTACAACAAACATGAGTTGATCTCAAAAAAGAATACCGCAATACCTGGATTGGAAACATATGAAGACGATACATACATATTGGAACCCCCTCGATAGTAAAAACCTCGATTCGTGGGAAGAGATCGAAGGGTCAGATGGAAACCTATGGCAAATAACTATTGCGGAAGATACAGAAACAGGTGATTATACACGCCTCACAAAATTTCTCAATGGATACCATACAAAAAAGTTTGGTGCTAAAAGTCATACCTACCCTGAAGAGATATTTGTTGTTTCCGGAAGGATTTTTGATGAGGCATTCAATATGTGGCTTGAGCCGGGGTATTTTGCGAGTCGGCCACCAGGAGAAATTCATGGTCCTTTTAAGGCTGAAGGTGATGTGGTTATATTAGAAGTTTCATTTCCTAGCCAATCCATAGACGTTAATGAATAAGCTTTTTATAATCGGGTCATTGTTCCTTATTTTTAGCGGAACAATGCAAATACTCGGCGATGATTATTTAGGGATACTGGTAGTTATAATGGGTGTGGGTATGTTTCTTTTAAGAAATAAAGAAAATGTTCCCGTTCAACCAGTATCATCTGATGTGAGCAAAAAGAAGCGGATACTTATTACTCTGTTGGCTCTTATTACTGGATGCTTTGGACTTTTAGGGTATCTCTATTTTGTTAATGGATCTATCGATACCATAACAGTAATTATTACAGTAGCCTCTCTATTGCTTGGTTTTGGGATTCAAGTGTATCTGGTCAAAAGGTCTAAAAGACAAAAAAATAGATAGATGCTTTTGAGTTAATGGGGTAGTGTACACCGGTGTATGGATTATTAAGCATATTTGTACCCAAATTAACTAAAAATAAGTCGTGTAAATGTACTCATATTGTTCGCAAGTGTAAATTAAGAGCTTAAAAGCCTGTTTTTCTGTACTCATATAATGATTAATATATATTGATGGGACACAACAATGCATCGTTCGTATTGATGGAATTATAGTGATAGGGAGCTGATTCAACACTCACTATTGCGTAAAGAAAAAAAGTTATAGCACTGAGCTGCAGGGCACACTAGGGGTAGTTTCTCATAGACTCAATACAGCTTCAATCAAGGTATGATTGAAGCGTTATAGAAGTTTGTCTATATAGAAGTTTGTCTATACAGAAGTATGCGAATAAATAAGTGAGGGGTATTTTGAATAAAGCGAACAATAACATAAGTGCAGGTCATAGAGGCATCATACAAATCATAGGTATTTTCATGTGTAGTCTCTTATTTGCACAGGGAGCTTTTGCACAGGATGATATTCCTTTTACCTTTATCCGTGTCGGTGATATGGATGGTTTTGGATTTAAAGAGGGGCATACTAACCAGAGCGCTGCAGGATCACAACTCAATGTAGATGGAATAGGTATGCTCTATGGAGGAGATTTTCTTCCTGATCTTAATTACGGTGGCACGGTGCAGGCTGCTCAAGGAGATGATTTTGATAATCGAGATGGAGAGGAGCATGGAAATAGTAAGGTATCATCTCGGGGAGCAATTATTAAGGGAGGAACCAAAGGATCTTCTTGGACTGATCACACCATGGCGTGGGGTACAAAACCAGAGTTTGTCTTTGATTTCTCGGTAAAAGAAGGACTGATTGATACCAAAGCAGAGCTCTACTTCAATATGATTTTTGGTGACTATGATAATCATGGTGCCACAATAGATATTTTCAATAATAATGGCCTGATAACGACACTCACTCCTACATTACAAAATAAAGTAAAGGCAGGTGAAGAGAATGATGGGTTAATTCAAACGACCTACTATACCATTAAGTTTAAGGATGTATTTCATTCAACAAATAACGGCCATCACGAGGGTTATTTTAGAGCAGTATTTAATAATGTTTCAGATCCACTGTTGGCATTTGACTTTGCTGAATTGGGTGCAGATCCCATTAGACCAGATATTATTTTAGCTCCTGGGCCTGCAGAAATGGAAACCAAGGATGATACTATCACTGCTGGGGAAGCGATCAATTTAATTGCCTTGGTGAGTGATATCTATTATAAAAGTTACCCAACCAAACCGAGTGATTTTAAATGGAGCATTATAGAAGATACTAAAGCAGCAGGTGATACCGTGATTGTCTCTTCTAAAGGTAAGTCATCATTCACTGCAACTCGTGCTCATCGAACGGTCGATATCAAAGTAGTATATACCGACCCCGATAATAGTAAAACAAAACTGAGAGATACGGTGAGCGTGACAATAGTTCCAGCAGATCCCTATGCTATTGACGTTGAGCCCACTAAAAAGAGAGCTTCAAAACAGGATTCCTTTGAAGATATTTCTCTTACCTTTGATGATGAGAGTGGTGAGGATACACTTTTTGCATTTGTACGTGATGAGTATGGTAACTTTATAGAAAGTTCTAAAAATGCTACCTGGAGTATTGGGGATGCAGATATTGTATCAGTGAGTGCCTATGGAACGAGTGTTCATGGGCGCGTTTTAGACAAAGGCGACATAGGGAGCACCATAGTGACCGTAAGCGAGGGAACACTGAACAGTGATAGTGTTACGATAGTAGTAGATGGATTCGTTCCTGAGCCTGAAATCGAAGAACCTGAAATCCCTATTGTGAAAAGTATCAGTACACTTGAACTAGAGATGGAAGAGGATGATGGAGTCGTTGGTACAAATGGCGATGCAGAAATAACGATCACTGCAGAAGATTTTGAATCAACAAATCGGACACTTGATATTTCTTTGCGCTTCCCTAATGGGGATAGCCATGAAGTGGAACTTGAGAGAACAGATGACGATGGTGTCTATGCTCTTTCTGAGGATATCTATGATGAGTTGGTACAGTATGCAGGAGATCGTATAACTATTGAAGCTTCTTTTGTAGACGGCTATGGCGATGTTATTACCGCTGAAATAAAAGTGGAGGTTTACGAAAAAGAACCGGTTAAAGTGAGTGCAGGAACCTTTGAGTTTGGTGTGGCGCGTTCCCTATTTAGCGTTCCTGAGGCAGACGATAATGCAGTGGATCATATTGAGGCTTTTTCTGAGTCACATACGTTACATACGAATCAACATGCATTATTTGTTGCTCATTCTAAAGGCAATGCATCACTCTATAATAGCGAAGAAGAAACATTTGAATCAACAAATATCACCGATGCCGCTGACTTTGTAGGGCCAACAATAACTATTGAACTGACCCTTCCAAAAGTTAAGGGAGATTTCGTCGGTAGTGATGGTGAGGCCATTGATGGTGAGGCTATTGGTGCCCCCCAATGGAGTGCACTCATTTACTTTCAAATCTATTACTATAGCACAACGGGACAGTTTGTAAGAGAGCTGACCCAAGAACTCACGGTTCCTCAGGAGCAGTTCTCTGATAAGGGGACGGCAACGCTCTATATTGAATGGTTGCCAGAGCTTGATGGCGAAAACCCAATCCTGACCGCATCGAATGGTCGTCAGCTTCAGTCAGGTGTGATTCTTTCGGTTATCAATAGCAGCGTTATTTTTAAAGAAGAAACAAAGTATGTCGATCTAAATGAAGAGGATACCCAAGAAAAACAGCAGAGTATGATGCATAATTTGGGGTATTTACGGGCACGATAGGTCTTTGGATTTGTGTTTATCGTTCCTATCATCGTCATATAAGCTAATTATTGATCATTATTAGATACGCTGTTTTCTATATTTCACACGGTACAAGAGGTGTGTAATGACAGAATTTAATAATCTCGATCAATTGAAGCAGAAACTCGATGAATATCGTCCGTTAGCCCAGCAAGTGGTAAAGAATATTCATGAGGATCTAATCCTTCGATGGACCTATAATTCAAATGCTATAGAGGGCAATACTCTTACACTTAAAGAGACTAAGGTCGCACTTGAAGGAATAACCATTGGTGGTAAATCAATGCGTGAGCACTTTGAAGTGATTAATCACAAAGAGGCCATTCTCTTTATTGAAGATCTTGTGCAAAAGGAAGAAGTTTTAAGTGAGTGGCAGATTCGCTCCATACATCAACTCATTCTTAAAAGCATTGATGATTCTTATGCCGGTAAATATCGAGATTCAAATGTTATAATCTCTGGCGCTGACCATACACCTCCCGATTTTTCTCGGTTATCAGAAGAGATGGATTCATTCATTCACTGGTATCGTACTGATGGGCAAAATTTACACCCTGTGGAAAGAGCGGCAGAGGTACATGTTCAATTTGTGAAAATTCATCCATTTATAGATGGAAATGGCCGAACATCTCGATTACTTATGAATTTAGAACTGATAAAATCGGGGTATCCACCCGTAGTTATTCCGGTGTCAGAAAGACTTCGCTATTATGAAGCATTGGATAGCGCCCATACGACTGGCGATATGAGTCTTTTCCTGGCATTGACCACTGAGGTTGTCACTCAAGCCTTTGAGCCGTATTGGTTTGCTCTTGGGATTCAAAGTCACCGTTAATCAACGTGTTTGTATATCTACATTAAATCATCAAAGTAATCATCATAGCTTGGCTCCGGTCTTAATAGTCGCATGCCTATGAAGAGGGATTCTTCGAACATGAATACGGTGTTTAACGATCGGATCATGATCTCATAGAAATCCCCTTGATCCTCTTCTTGTAAATCGTCAATTTCTACATTGGAGTGGATGATGTTTCTCACGAGCATTATGTGGTGGTGATACGGAATGAGCTGGTCAAAGATTTGTACATCAGAGTTCCAGATGTCAATTGCCGAGAGGTCATAATTGTTCTCTTTCCAGAAATCAAAGTGTAAGCAATTCCGCTGGTATGACCAGGTATAATAGAAGCCACTTTCTTCATCGTGCTCTATCTCTTGGGGTTCGCCGAGAGTTTTTTTGATATCGGATTTGGAATGTTCAAATCCAATGGAGTCTACACCCCAATTTGGTTTTATTATATATGGTTCCATAGTGTGCTCTTGGTGAGTGGGCGATTTTTTTGATAAGAATACTATGTTTTGGGGCTTGAGACCACTGTTTTATAGTATAAATATTTACTCGATCACTATTTACTTAGTCTAATGGGTTAATCTAATAAGGGACAACTCATAGTTATTTCAAGGTTCAGAATTGCATTTGTTGGGAGAAGGTCTGCGTAAAATACTTTCATACGGAGAGTATCACCAAGGGTGATATTATTTTCTTCATAAAAAGTATCCAGGTTGACCGTATCTGCATTTACATTTCCTCGATATGAAAGTTGATCAAAGACAAGATGGTTATTGATGTAAATTAAGAGAACGTCATCAGCTTCTCCAATGATCTGTTGGCCTGAGTCTCCATTGTGTATAAAGTTGAGATCAAATTGAGAGGTGTAGACATAGTTATGAATAACTGGATAATGACCAAAAAAATCAATAGCACCATTTTTTGAATAGATTACTGTTTGAGGTGTATAGTTTTTATATCGATTTTTCAAATGATTGGTTATCTCCTCATAGGGGAGGGCACTCAATGAGTCCTTTATAGTACAGTTTAAGCTATCCTTAATAAATTGAGTAGAATCTAATTTACTTGCAGTATCGCTGAGTGGCAGTGGTGTGCTATAGCATAATTCGTTCAGTATATAGTCATTAAGTTTAGTGGTATCTTCTTGAGGAACTGAAAAAGGATACTGATTATTTTGAGCAAGTGAAAGGGTATAAGGTTGCTGTATAGTCAAACTTGTTTCTTTAATTATTTGAGCATCTGCATGGGTAGGGTCCCACCAGGTTTGTGTTTCGAACGCGGGAGATATAATAGAATCTGGGGAGTCATGAGGCATATCATCTAACAGTATTGGTGCTAACAGGCCACTGAATGTTTCATGTTTCGGTAATTTTTTTCCCAGGGCATATGGACCAATTTCAGTTTTGTCGTAATGCGTTATTGGTAAACGATAGAAGCGCGAAAGAATTCTTTCACATACTTTTAATGGGTCTCCCTCTTCTGTTTCGCCAACAACAGAGCTTTGAGGGGTGTTGAACTCTGATGATGAGTCATACTGACCATTTGTTGGATCTTCAGTAGAGCTCACTTGAGAGGGCATTGAAACAGAACTTGCACTCGTTGCTTGTGAGAGAAATGAAGAGAATGATTCTTGATCTGAACTTGAAATCAAGGACCATGAAGACGAGCTCACTATTGACGAAGAATAATCCATTTCCGTATCTGCTACTGATTTAGAGTCAAGTATGGAGCAGGCCGAGAATAGGGAAGAAAAGATACAAAGGAGTATAAGGTGTTTCATATAGGTGTCCCATAAGTGTATGATCATAGCGTAAAACCATGTGCAAAGATAGTAAATAGAAAGTGATTTTAAGGTCTTGTGTATGACTGAAGACGGCTCTAGAGTATTTACACGCTTACCTGTAGAAAGCATGGGCGTTTCTTACTCAAATATCTAAACGTAAGGCGTATATCAGATTAGCGTACGGTATAGTTATTCCAACACCCACCAATGTATTTCTTTAAGGTATCAAGTGGTATGGTTTTTAGGGTGTCTGTAGCAACAAGATATTTATATGAGCTACTTTGTGCAGAATCTCCGTGAAAACCATTTTTTATTAACGTTGGATTTCTTGAGTCGTAGAGAAACAAAAGATAGGAACTGGCTCGATCAATACCTTCTTTTTTATCGGGACTTGTCAAGGTTGATTCATGAGAACCATTCTGGTCATTATCAATATGATCTGTTTCGACTAATCTCATATCTTCATCTATCAGACCGTCACCGTCATTATCTTTATTGTCGTAAAGCTCTTCATCAATACACCCATCACCATCATTATCTTTTTGATCCTGAATTCGATAAAAGGAAACAGTTTTGGCAGACTCTCTACTTGTTGAATCAGTATCAATTCCATTGGAGTCATCATTGTCAAAGTCACCAAGGAAACTCCCTGTATCCATTCTTTCCATTTTATTTTGTGCTGCTGATATTTTACGATTTAAACTATCTCTATAGAGAACATCTGTTTTTGCTTTATCCAAATCCCCAATAATTGAATAGTCAATGGTATTTTTATCGACCTCAATAAAGGAGGTTACCTCATGTAAATCGGGAATTAACTCGGTCACCTTAGCTGCCTTTTCCATTGATTCGTGAAACTCTGAAATAAAATGTGCTTTTGCTCTTAAAAAAGAAATTTCAATGGTATCTGCGACTCTATTTCTATAGGGGATATAGAGCAATGTGTCCATTACTAAGCTATCGAGTTTAAACAGGGTGTCGATATCAATAGTATTATAATAATTATGGGTGATGGAGTCGAGTTTCATGATGTCTAAAAAGATATCAAAAAAGCCATAATCCATTCCTGTAACTTCATTGGGGACTCTGTCTGTAGTGTCATTAAAGAACTCAGTTATGACAATGAACATAGAGTCAATGTTTAGTAATTCGGAATACGATTTAACTAATCCAATATAACCAGCTGAATCATTAGGATTATCTATAAGGACTTGTGTGTACTGTTGTTTAGAGCGTTCAAAGTCTTGATTGATAAATGCCTCATCCGCCTTCTCAATACTTGATTGATCATCGTTGCTACCCTGTGAAAAGAAGGGGTCGCAGCTTGAAATAAGGAACAGTATGAGTATTAAGAGTACACTCTTCATGAAATAGCCTCTGGTTAGTAAATCAATTGGTAAGTACTGATAATACTAAATATTGAGGACTCACGCAATAGCCCCTACATGATGCGGGACCTTTGAATCTTTGTTTTGGGCCAGATTTGAGGATTTTCTCCTCAAATAGATAAATGCCGTTGACTTATTCCACCGTTTTTAAAGGTTCTTGCAAAGAGCAACAACAAATTTTAACTTTGCACCTAAGCAAATGATTATCAACAAAGAAGAGACTATGAGTTTTATACAATCAATGCAGACTCGGTATACTACCAAAAAATATGATGCTTCAAAAGGTATTGATGCAAGTCAGATTGACGCATTAAAAAATATTTTACACTTGAGCCCTTCATCAATCAATAGTCAGCCGTGGAAATTCACTTTTGTGTCAGATCCCGAGACTAAACAAAAACTGGCTGAGGCTTCTTTTTTTAATGGTCAAAGTGTTCTTGATAGTCATACCATTATTGTGTTTAATAGGATTAATTCTGTACCGTTATTTGAAGAGATCATCAATGACGATCTTCCCGAAGGTGCTTTAGGGTACTACAAAAACTTCATACAACCTCTGCCCGATGCAGAAATCTTAGCATGGTTTGACAAACAAGTCTACTTGGCTCTGGGTGTGTTATTAAGTGCATGCGCCGAAATGAATATTGATACTACTTCTATGGAAGGTATTGAAGCTGAAAAATATGATGCAATTCTAAAGAATGACCAATACTCTGCACTTATGGCTGTAGCAATTGGTACCAGAGATGCGAATGATTCCAATCAACCGCATCTTAATCCAAAGTCACGCAGAGCGATAGATACTATTATTGAAGTAATTTAAAGGCAAACCGAGCATACTGGTATAGTATGCTCAACGATCTTTTACTCCACCTGATCATAACAGATAGCATCAAAAGGCGTACCCGGTACTGCCGACCGACCCGTAGTGATCACAATAGAGTCAGACATATCAAAGGTGATATTTGAGACAACTGAAGTGGGCTTACCATTCTGTAAGGCCGTAACTGATACATTGTTAGCGCCTTTACTGAATTTGATATCAGACCCTTTCACCTGCATGATATGCGGCGCCTGCATCACATCTGGCGGTACTTCAAAAAGAGGGAGGTCGGTAGATGTGAACCAATCATCGGTTGTTGTGTTTTTCACTTCTATCTCTCTCGGCTTATCTGTTTGGATAGCACTCTCTAAAATTTGATTAAAAATACCTTCTATTTGGTCTGCATCAGAGAGTGCTTTAAAAAATCCATTTGTGTTTTCGGCCATAGCAACGAGTGGCTCATACCTTGAATTTTGTAATCCTATGTAGTATATCTCAGGATAATTTGTTGAGTCATTTTTATCAATGTACGAATTGAGTTTTGTAAGGTCTTCTAAATACGGTTCACCATCAGTAAAGAATAATATCACCTGTCTGTTGGGAGACTCAGTAGTGATAATATCACTCCACTCTTTTGCAAGAATGAGGGACGATTTAAAACTCGTTCCTATAGAATCATTATACTCACCACAATGCATCGTTTCTTTAAAACGATCTAAATCATAGGTCGCTTTCTTTTTAAGTTTTTCAATATGCGCTATATTTGAAAGTTTATCAGGCATAACAACACTGTTATACTCACTCTCTCCCTCTCCATTACATACTCCATGAGCAAAGCCAAAGTAGCCAACATTCGACTCAGGCACTCGTGCAGTGAGAGTATCAATTGCTTTGACGACCGCTACAGAGGTGAGCATTTCGGGGTCGTAATTTTTCATAGAGCCACTTCTATCAATAACAAAAGTAATATCAATAGGGTCGTTGAGCACATTATTTAGAGGGAGGCACATATTCAGGCCATTTTCACTTATGGAGCGTATGTTACTCGGTAGGGTATAGGTACTTATGATATCTGACTCGAATGATACACAGGAGTCATTCTGAGTGGCCAGTTCACAGCGATATGCAAGACACACAGAGAGCCCAGAACACTCATCATCAGAACAGTCAATGTCACCGTCATCATCATTATCAAGGCCATCGATACAGAGAATTGTTGTGTTTTCTCTGTCAGGGAGGCAGGCTGCTATACCACTACAATCCATGTCATCACAATCAATGGCACCATCGTCATCATTATCTACTAAGTCTGTACATGTTTTGTGGGTGTTTTCTCCATCGGGTAAACAGACATCAATAGCCTTACAGTTTAAATCGTCACAGTCAATTTTATTATCACCATCGTTATCAATTTCATCACTACAGAGCTCTTTGGTGTTTTCGTGCAATATTTCATTTGCCAATAGTACGCAGTAGGCATCTTCATCACAGTCACTATCATTACAATCAATTGCACCATCGCCATCATTGTCAATTGCGTCGTCGCACAATTTTTCCATGGGTGTGGTGTCTTTTTTCATTGTCAATTTTAAATAATCATCTTGATCCGAAATACAGTTGCTCAACATTAGTTGTATGAACACCATTAACAATACTTTTACCTTACCCATAATTCCCCCAGTACACGTGAACGGTCTTTGATAGTTTTGTAATATATATTTTTATGGGAGTAACACAGGGGGCCTTTGAGTAAATTGGGGTCTTGTTAAGAGTGTTTTACTTTTGCGAACTACTTGAGTACATATAGGGTGTGTGGGGAGGCGTACTCCCCTGTACTCCCCTTGTTCGCAAGGGTAAAGTAATGTTTCAAATGCCCATGGTTCGACTTATAGAAACGGTATAGTATATCTTAGACGTCAAAACGAACCATTGATCGATGAGACTTTACATTATGCGAATAGTATTAATAATTACACTTACTTGTTTGGCTGTGTGGGCCAAACCAAGACTCCACCGTTGTGGTAATAACATCTGTGATCCAGAAGGCTCTGTAGTACAGCTTCGTGGTGTTTCTGTGGCAGACATTTATTACACAGATATTAACCGTACACCAGCATCTCAGTACAGCGACCTGAACTCAGACATTTTAGGAGATGATATCAGAGCGGCAATTCGACTTGCTACTGATGGAGTGACACAAGGCTTTCACTCAAAAGTTGTGAGACTCCCCGTGCATCCCGACAATTATTTTCATTCTACAAGTGGAGGATGGGAAAATATTCCCAAGTGGATTGATAATCCGGCTGCTTGGGATGAGATAATTGATAGAGCAGTTCAAGAATGTACAGAACAAGATGCTTATTGCATCCTCGATCTCCATTTTGTACACTACTGGAATGAGCCTCTGAATGGAGTTGCAGTTCCTGGTACTATGAAAGATGTCGCGATTGCATTCTGGGAGAGGTATGGACCGCTGTATAAAGACAATCCCAATATTATTTTTGAACTGGTCAATGAGCCTATTACGCAGAATTCGGGTGTTGGTTGGAGTCAACCTGATTTGTGGGAATCGTTTCAAGATGATGTCATGACCGATCTTCTACACACGATAAGGGTTACTCTCAATATTACTGAGACGGTATTGATAGTAGGGACTCCTCGGTGGGCTACGACCCTCAATGAAATTAATAACAGCAATGACTATGACCTCTATGATCCCATAATGTATTCGTTGCATCTTTATCCACATCAAATTGCAAATACTAATTTTACTCAAGGAGATTTTGACAATACTTACGTTGGAACTACTGATGATACTAGGCCTGTATTTATGACAGAGTGGGGGTATCAGTCATATGATGATCGATCAATGACAATACCAAGTACTATTCCTTTTAATTATAGTCTTGATAATGATTTAGTGGATGTAATCAGTTACCGGTCCCAGCTATTAGACTGGATGGAGGCTCCCTCAAGAAAGGTCAGTTGGACGGCATGGGCTTTTGATAATGCATTTCAATCGATAATGTGGCACGACCCCGACTTTAGTGAACTTGCTGATGAAATGGACGGAAACTATGGATTCCAAGGGCAGTACATCAAAAATCGCCTCGCTGCCAAAAAGGATATTGACCAGCCGTGTGATCCCTGTGATGTACAAGCCCCAGCTGTTCCGCAAAACCTGAGGGTAACCAATACAAAGCAAGCTAAAGTCTATCTCTCGTGGGACGCATCTATTGATAATAGTGGTGTTGCAGAGTATCTTGTTTTTAAAAATGGTATCTATGCCTTTACCATACCCGGGACACAGACCTATGCAATGGTGAGAACGTTACAAGGGGGAGCTGAATATACTTTTTCCGTTCGAGCCAAGGATGCTGTAGGTAACAAGTCTGCACATTCAGATGAGGTTGTTGCATTTACCACTTTACAGCTCAAGGCTGCAAATGCAACGTTGAAAGGGCTCGGAATCAAAAATGCAACGGGGAGCTGCCCTGCATACAGTAGTAAACAAACGACCTATTCATCAGCCGGAGATAGAGCACAATGGTCCGGCACATATCTCCCTGCGGGTAACTACAATGTAACGGTACATTGGGCAAGCGCTGCTTCTACTAATCGTAAGTTTCAGCTCAAATTTGGGAAATGGCCCAAGTACACATGGAACGATATGCCCCCTACGGGAAGTACCGCAAGCTTTACCAGCGCAACGGCAACAATCAATGTGACCACAGGAGGCAACAAAGCAGTGAAGCTCATAACTAAAAATGGTAGCGTGAGTATTTGTTCTGTGAAATTTGATCCAATCTATTGATTTTTTTATTTGCGTGCATTGCGATATACCTGTGTGTATATGCTGTGCATGCTTTTTTAAATAATCTTTCATTAAGACTCTCGTATGTTGCTATTTTATTCTCACCATTACCTTTGGTTGACCGATGGATTTAAAGCAATAGGAATACAATACCTTGAATAAAAAAATATTGAAAATACCCGATGCGCCTCAATCTATTCAAAAAGGGGTTCCATTAAAATTGCTCTTAGACCAAGAAGCTATTGCGCAATTAGCAGAAAATATACATTTGGTCTATTCAAAATTTGACACAGCCGGCTTTGTAATAGATGCTCAGAAAGATATTACCCCTCTTGGAATTAAAGAGAGAGGCACGCATATCGCTGTAGCATTAAAAGAATACTTGCCCGCTGATTATTCAGAGGCAATCACTATTATTCTTAAGTCACTCACACCGCCTTTAGATAAAACTGAGGGTAATGGGTTGGCAGGCATGTTTTATATGCCCCATTGCAGCTTCATAGCTCAATATGGGCTTGGCCATTTTGACATTTCCATGAATGCTCAATATGAATTAACAAAACGGTTTACGTGCGAATACTCTATACGTCCATTTATTAATGATGATGAAAAAAGAACCATGGATGTTTTGTATACATGGATGAGCGATGCCGACCCTCACGTGAGACGCCTCTGCTCAGAGGGGACCCGACCTCGATTACCCTGGGCGACCAAAATAGACTCATTTGTGAAAGATCCCAGTCCCACGAGTATGATTTTAAATCACTTAAAAAATGATCCAGATTTATATGTGAGAAGAAGTGTCGCTAATCATGTGGGCGATATTGCCAAAGACCATTTAGAATACGCTTTAGAATTGTGTGAAGAATGGTTAGAAGAGGCAGATGTCAATCTAAAATGGGTTATTCGTCATGCCTTACGTAACCCGGCGAAAAAAGGTAATGTGACTGCTTTAGAAATTAGAAAGAATGCAGTATAGGGTTTCTAGTATCTTTTCTTTACTCTAGGAGAAGGTTTCTTTACTCTAAAAACCTTTTTATTCATCAGATACTCTATTGAGTGAAATCAATAGTACCAAAAACTACCAAAAACTACCAAAATCTATCAAAATACCGTATAATCTAAATATGAATAAAGAAACCGAAGTATACGAACTTGGAAAAGCTCTTTGGCATGATATGCAAACGAGCACATCCACTATTTTTAATAGTAAATATTGGTACGGCAAAATAATGGAGTGGACACTCAAAGACCCAGAGATTCGGGTTGATATGTTCAGGTTTGTTGATGCCTTTCCGAGTTTTAAAACGGCTCATCAAGTAAGTCAGCATCTGACGGAATACTTGGGACAGCCTGAACGAAACTTGCCGAAAAGTATTCATACAGCCTTTGCTCTCAGTACGGGGTCATTAGCAGCGCCAGTCTCAAGTGCACTCATTCGACGAAACATAAAAGGTATGGCGCATACTTTTATTCTGGGTGATTTTACTAAAGATACTACGGATCAAACAGTAGCGGCAATCCGTACCCTTTGGAAGTCTGGTGTTACCACAACGGTTGATCTATTAGGTGAAGCAGCACTCAGTAAGAGTGAATGTACAGAGTACCTGAATAAATACATCGCAATATTAAATACATTGAGTGCAGTGCCAGAAGAAGAGAGTGCAGTAGCTCCCCGGATAAACCTCTCTCTAAAACTGAGTTCTATATATCCCCACTTTAATCCCCTCGATGAGGAACAGGTTATTGAGGAGCTCGAGGAGTTGCTCAATCCACTATTTCAGAGTGTTATTGATTCAGGTGCCTTTCTCAATTTTGATATGGAAGATAATGACCACCATGCACCGACGAATCATTTTTTTGAGAAGATGATTACAACGGGGATATTCAAAGAGTATGAACATGTGGGGATTGTGGTTCAGGCCTATAGAAAAGATAGTGCCCAGACATTGAAGCATTTGCAGAAGATCGCACAAACGCGAGGAGTGCCCATTACTATCCGATTGGTTAAAGGTGCGTATTGGGATTATGAAGAAGCTGAGGCAGAACTACGTGGGTGGGAACCACCCGTCTATACCACTAAAGCAGAGACTGACCTTAATTTTGAAATACTTTCGGAAGTATTGATTCGTGGCTGGGAATGGACCAGGCCGGCAATTGCCTCCCACAACATTCGAAGTATTGCCCATGCCGCGACTATTGTTAAGGAACTCGGTGTTCCTTCAAAACATTTTGAATTTCAGATGCTCTATGGTATGGCCGATTCACTCAGCAAGGCGGTTACCTCAAGAGGATTCCAGGTTCGACTCTATACACCGGTTGGTGATCTGATTAAAGGGATGGCGTATCTGGTACGTCGCCTTTTAGAAAACAGTTCCAGCGATGGCTTTATGAGTCAAAGCTTTACGCAGGGGATCGCGCTCGAACGATTGTTGCAAAACCCTAAGGTAGCTGTAGCGGCAGCCCATAGTGAGGAAGATTTTCCTGATACTGGATTTAACAATGAACCGCACATTGATTTTTCAGAAGCGAATACGAGAGGTGCTCTGGTTAATGCCGTCTCTCATAAGTCGCTCCCTTACGAAGTGAAAGTCATGGAGGGTAATGGTGTACCTTCGGTAGATGTATTGAGTGCCCAGCGCCCACCTGAAGTGGTCACTCGGTATACTCCGGCAACTATAGAGCAAATGTACTCATCTATTGCAGAGATGAAACAAATTCCTCTCGTGGATTCACTCAGTGGGCTTGCTGATCGCGTTACTCAGATAGATAGGTTAATCTCATTTTTGCAGAGGGACCGTTTTAAGCTCATGGCATTACAAGCTCATGAGGTGGCAAAGCCATTGCTCGAAGCTGAAGCAGATATTGCTGAGGCAATTGACTTTTGTGCCTATTATGCTGCTGAAGCGAAAAAAATTCTGACGCAACCTTTTGATTTCTCTCAAACGGGAGAACACAACAAAATGACATTATATCCACAAGGGGTTACCGGGGTTATCACACCGTGGAACTTTCCTATGGCCATTCCCTGTGGAATGGTAGTTGGCCCATGGATAATGGGGAACCCGATAGTGTGGAAGCCAGCAGAGCAGTCAACTGCCTGTGCACATGCACTGTATCGCTTAATGCAAGAGGCGGGCATGGAGGGAATTCGGTTTGTTCCTGGTAATGGCGAAGAGGTGGGACCTGTGTTAGTGAAACACCCTGATGTAGTGACTATCTCATTTACGGGCTCTCAGGCTGTGGGCGCAGAAATTCTTAAAACGTGTGGTACGATTGTAGAAGGTTCACGTACATTGAAGCATGCAGTATGCGAACTGGGGGGTAAGAATGCGATCATCATTGATGATAGTGCTGACCTCGATGTTGCGGTTCCAGGAGTGATCTACAGCGCCTTTGCCTTTGCGGGTCAAAAGTGTTCTGCGTGCTCTCGACTGTATGTGCTTGATAGTGTCTATGATGATTTTGTACGGCGTATGGTTGATGCCATGGCAACATTGCGATTAGGCCCGGCTACAGAGCTTAATTATGATGTTCCACCGGTGATTGACCGAGAGGCGTATGATCGGCTTATGGGTGTTCTCGGGTCTATTGATAGCTCAGTAGAAGTGGTCTATCAGTGTACGGTACCTGAGACAGGCCTCTATGTGCCACCAACACTGCTCTCGTGTGAAGATGGTGGCCATGCACTCTTTCATCAGGAGCTTTTTGGGCCTGTGGTGATTATGAAAAAAGTGGCTTCAATTGATGAGGCATTAGATGCTGTAAATAATTCTCGTTTTGGATTAACGGGTGGTATCTTTTCGAGAACTCCTTCTCATATTGATAAAATTAAGAGTGGATGGGATGTGGGGAACTTGTATATTAATCGGTCTTGTACGGGAGCGCGAGTAGGCAGGCAGCCATTTGGCGGAACCAATCTTAGTGGCAAGGGTCTTAAGGCAGGCGGTCCGCACTATCTCTATCAGTTTATTCGCGAAAGAGCGGTCAGTGAAAATACAATGCGCCAGGGGTTTAGTCCCCCTCCATCAGTAGACTGATGGAATGAGTATTGTACCTAATCAACATATCTCAAAGGATTTTTTTACAAGAGCTCTACCGGTGTATGACTATCCCGGTAGAGTATTTTATATATACAAGGCTATCAGGGATTAATAGAGGCCACTCAAGTCAACTTCGGTCACATTAGGAAATCCAGGTTCTTGCATTTTGAGTTCAGAGTTATAGAGTGAGTAATTCTTGTTTCTAAAGAAAAAGACGTCACGCTTGTTCAGAGGAGATACAAAGCCAAAATCGATTTTTTTAAAAGTTAAGTCACTCCAATTACCTTTGATCTTTTGCTGGCCCTGTTTCGTTAATTTCTGTTTAGCAAAAATATATTTATAGAAGTATTTCCCCGAAAAGAAGATCAGTTGTTTTTGATTCCATGGAGAATTGATTACAGCGTTAATGGTTATATTACCGAGTCCTGGCCATACTACGGATGTTTTCATCGGCCCAGTTTTAATTTGTCGTGGTGATTTTTGATATTCAATACATTTGGTCCCTCTAAAGAAAAAGACACTATTGGGGTCTATAGGCGATTGTATTGCTGCATCAATTGTAGAGAAATGAGCGGTGAGCCCCGGCCAGTCTGCTTCAATGTCTCTGTGGCCACCGATTACCGTATTTTGATTGAGATCATACAGTGCGTATGTATTCCCTTTAAACATATACACCTTGTTATTATCCCACGGTAATGCCGCGCTGTAGTCTGGATAGAGAAGGCGTACTGCATCAACATCGCCTTTTGAAAACCCAAGAATATGAGTAGATAGTTTTCCTTTGGAATCAGTATGGAGATAGGTGGTTGTATTCATTAAAGAATTAAAATCTTCGAGACGAGTGCCAGGAATATACGTTTCATATGATGGATTTGCAAAGTTAGTATGCCCCATTCCTATTGCGTGTCCAAGCTCATGAGAAACAATTTGTGCTTTCAGAGCACCCGACATCGGTTGGTCACTCATAGCATCGAGATTTAACCGTAAGACACCTTGGAGGGTGTTATTACTCATTGGATAGTATGCGCTCCCCAGTGCATAATCTGGTAAGGCGCCCGCATCACTTTGTATGGTGATATCTGCTATTGCTTCTGTTGTATACTGAAAAAATACTTTTGTACCCGAAACTGCATTCCAGTTTTTTAATGATTTTTTAACTTGGTTACGCCAATTGTCGACACCTGATGTCGGAACCGTTTCATCAACACGAACGGTTACATTCTTAATATTCTGATCATTGATAAGGTAGGTGTATTTATTATGAGCGATTTCAGAAGCGTGCTTTGCAAGAATACCTGGTGCTTTATTATCATCAGGTATATGGTGCTTGTGATTACACTCAATTACTCTTTGGTCTTCGTGCTGAATGATTTTGAATAGGTGCGTATCGGCACTTTCTTTTGTTATCAGTGTACTCTGATTTGTTTCTTGCTGTTCTACCTCTACTTCAACTTGTTGAGGAACACTATTCGCATCACACCCCACAAAGAATGTTGTTAAATAACTGAAACCAATAATTGCATAACGTATTTTCATGTCTTTCCTTTTTACTCGTTATCGTTTTTAATATGTATGAGTATTATTCAACGGTATCTAACTTGGATTAGTGAGTCAGTTGTGTTGTATGCTTATGGAATACTCTCATCGCGAAAAAATATATATAGATGTGTATGAATATACGTGTAAACTAATGTTTAAAATGACCCCGATTTACAAAGGCTGGAGGCGTGTCAATTTTTTTATGGCACAAATAACCGGTAATATGTACGCAAAATATTCGCAAGAGTAAAATAGTGTTAAGAGTGATCATGTTGTTATTTTGAATTAGAATTAATGTTATATTATGGCGTTTTCTGTAATTGAGAGAGACGTGTTGTACTTAATTTGTTCGCGTTTGTTTAGTACATGATATCGTTTTAATGATGTCAATACACCTCTGAGAATGTGTCGAGGTTACAAAACCTATTCTTTAATAAATCGCTGTTGATTAAGCGTTCAACGGTAAAATTTACAGCCTCTCCCTATATCCTATAGTTTAGATACATTTAGATGAATGATAACTGGGATGTGAGGGCATGTGAAATTAATGAAGAGTTTTTTGTGGGTGTTACTTGTAGTGAATGTTGAGAGCTATTCACAGAGTATTAATGCTTATTATATCGGACATAGCTTAACGGATTACATTCCTTCAATGGTGAATAGATTATCCGAAGAACATTCTAGTGTGCAGTTTGATTGGGAATTTCAATCTATTCCCGGATCGCCTTTGTCATATCATTGGGGTAAAATGGCTGAAAATAATCCGAGTACCAGGCCCCATAGTCACTCTTTTTTTGAAGAGAATGATGGGCTGCCTGCCGGAGATTTTGATGCATTTATTATGACAGAAAGTGTTCCGAGAAATTTGAATAATCTAAAAAATACCTATCCCTATGCGGATAACTTTTATCTATACGCAGAAGAGCATAACCCAGGTATTCAAGTGTATGTGTATGAAATCTGGCATTGTTTACCTAATGGCATTGGGGCAGACTGTGCCCATGTGCCAGCAGAGGAGGCATGGCGGCAAAAACTTGTTGATGACCTTGATGTGTGGGAACGAATAGTTGATTCACTTAATGTAGCGCACAGTCCAGGAAATCCGGTATGTATGATTCCCGGTGGTCAAGGCCTTATAAAACTCTATGATGCCGTTATCGCTGGCGAGCTGCCGGGGATTTCTCAAATGGATGCACTGTTTGAAGATCATATTCATCTCAATGACATTGGGAGGTATTATATAGCGCTCATTCATTTTGCAATGCTGCATAATCAAAACCCACAAGGGCTTTCCAATGAATTGCGAACACAGTGGGGAGGAACGTATTCTGAAATACCAACCAGTGCTCAGGCTGTTGTATTGCAACGGCTTGCGTGGGAGACGGTCAATGAATATCCAAGAACCTGTCTTTCGGGAGCCATAAGTTCGAGCGCCCAAACAAGTTCATCGAGCCATCGTGACGATTCATCTGAACAACAGTCGTCTTCATCCAGTGTACCTTCGGTATCTTCGAGTGTGTTATCATCCTCGCACTTAAGTTCGGTTTCTTCAAGCGTGTCATCTTCGTCTCAATTAAGTTCGGCTTCTTCGAGCGTGTCATCATCATCATCATTAAGTTCAGTGTCTTCTGCCGTGTCGATTTCATCTCAAATAAGTTCGGTATCTTCGAGTGTGTTATTGTCATCCCAATTACCTTCAGTATCGTCAGATGGGTCACCTTCATCTCAATCAATTTTGGGGTCTTCAGAAATGTTCATTTCATCATTCGAAGAATTTCGTTCCAGTGAGTCCATTGAAGGAAGTCATAGTAGCTCGTTCTACTCTTCTTCCACTGGTATACAATCACCAATAGAACATACTGATGACAATTTGAGTGTGCAATCGGAAAGTGATTTGGAATTATCCTCGGATGTATTGGTTGATGGTATTGCCGGATTATATTCAATAAAAAGAATTAGGGAATTGTCTCGTGCGCAATTTACGCAATTACTCATTCAACAGGCAATCGTTTTAGTATACGATATCAGGGGCCGGGCCTTGTCTGTTGCAGAAGTAGAAACATTTTCTATGCAATCAGGGCTGTATATAGTTGTCATTAATGGAGAACGCTTTTCGTTTTCTTTTAGTAGGTAAGGTGATGATGAGAGTATAGCGAGAAGCTTGAAATTTCTTGATACTATTAGCTTAGAACATCTCCAATAGTTTCGGTTGGGTAGCACCATGCAATACCCCAATAGGAAAAGGTGGGAATGCTACTACTGGAGGAAATTCACCTCATTACTCAAGCTATTAAAATAATATTTTCAACTCGTACAAAGCACACCCAAGATCAAAAAAACACCTCAATAAAGAAGAGGTGAAGTGGATGGCCAGTAAGGTTATGACATTACTGACCATTTCGACAAAGGTGATCACGACCTTTCTAAAATTGCAAAAGCATCATATTCATATCGAATACGGCAGCAGCAGGTTTGATCTACTACTTTTAATTGATACAGGCCAACTGAATGATCAATTACTTCCTATGCTAGTGCCAACGGTACTTGATTAACCTATGCTCATTTGTATGCTGTATAATGGAAAATATTATTTCCGAGAATCCTATGAGAATATTATAATACCAAATATCAAAAAAGGAAATGTCGATTTAGTCGAGATTTTATTTGAATCGCGCACTATTAAAAAATGTATGGTTCTATTTGCATAATTCAATTACGACCTCTAAAGTTATTACTTTAGAGGTCTAAGCTCTGAACGCTGTACCATTCTTCGGTGCGATTGAGATATTTACCTAAAGGATTCTCAATTAAGCGAATATTAGAGTATTTTTTGCAAACTCTATCGCCTCAATCATTCGCACTATTCTCATAGTAAAAGAAATTTGAGTACAGCTTCTTCATAATACAACTGAGCCATAGTACAGCTATGAACGTTCACATTCGCCCCACTAAAACGTACTCAATATGTTCGCATTTGTAAAACAATATAGAACATCCATCTCACCTCACAACTTAGATGTATCGGTAAGTATATTGTACGCACAAAAACACCAGCTACCCGAGAGACTGGTATACTTTACTTACTTTCATACCCAAAGTGATTGGAGAACGTCAATGAATACACTATTATTTTTCCTACTCTTTCTGGGGTTTTGTACCACAAATACCTATGCACAAATATCAAAAAAACATTATATACCCCCTGTATTTGGAGTTGGTGCTGGGATCAATCCAGGATTCATCTTAGTTCTCTCAACTCTTGAAGAAACCCCCTTTGACGTAACTATTACAAACGGAGATGGTACCTATTCTGAAACCGTTTCATTAAGTAAGGGTCTCCCTCAAGAACTTAATCCGAAACTCAACAATAAACTTGTGGGATATGTGATTGCAAACAACTCAAACGATACAGCACAACCCAACTTGAATGGTTTACTCAATACCACATTTTCCGATAAGGGATTTATTCTTGAAGGGAGCAGCCCATTTTTTGCCAACTATCATATAAACCAAGGGGCTCAAGCCGATATACTCACTTCAAAAGGGACCTCTGGAATTGGCACCGATTTTTTTACAGGGCATCAACATGGCAGTTATTCAGAAGACAATTCTAGAGCACAATTTACCTCTGTTATGGCCATTCATGATGGAACCAGTATCACCTTCACGAATAGTAGGGTACAATTTTGGGGCAAAACCAGTAATACCTTTAGTATAATACTCAATGCCGGTGAATCATATATTGTGGGTAACAGCATGCTCGGTATTGTAAGTATGTGTGGCGCAACAAATACATGTGTGAATGACTATAATGGCACACATATCATAGCTACAAAAGAGATTGTGGTAAACACTGGATCAAGTCATGGAGGCTTTACTACAAAAGTAACTGGTGTTACAAAAGACATCGGTTTTGATCAGATAGTACCTATAGAGTATGTCGGAACAGAGTATATCTTAATTGAGGGAAACGGTACCAGTGTTAACAAATTTAATGAAGTTGCCATTGTTGTTGCAACTAAAAATAATACCACAGTGCAGGTTAATGGTAAAACAAATGCTGCTGATACATACACGCTTACAAATAAGGGCGACTATGTAATTATTCCGTGGGAAAAATTTATCAATACGGCAATGCACATTCAGTCTAATAAAAATATATATGTCTACCAAACAGTAGCGGGGGGACGAGGACAAAACACTGCAGGCATGATGTTTATTCCACGCCTTTCATTTAATGCAACAAAAGAGATCCTCATTTCAGGGCTGGATATGCTCTTTGGTGACTCGTCGGCTTCAGCAGCATGGCCGTCCATTAATATTGTAACCGTTGCCGGCGCAGACGTTACCATAAACGGTACAATTGTACCTAAAAACAGTGCATTTTCCATTGTAGGTACCCAAGACTGGGTAGCGTATCGCATAAAGAAACTTACCGACTATGGTGACCGAGACGGGAGTTTTAATATTACCTCAACGCGCGCAATGACCAGTTCTGTAACGTTTACGGCGGGAGTCATTGGCGGCGGAGGTTACTATTCCGGGTTTGGAGAAGCTGATGCTGAAGCCGGTGTGGGTACTATCGGTATTATATCAGACACTATTGTATGTAATGAAACTACAACACTCCTCGCAGAAGGTGGCCTTGGATACACTTGGAGTGCGAGTACTCCAGCACACATGCAATTAGTAACCAAACACAATGATTCAACACTCACGTTTACCCCTCAATCCTCATGGGGGTCTGGACTCTTTACCTATCAGGTGATATCTCAAGAGGGGCTTCCTTCGGGACGCGAAATTTTAGACACGACCAATCTTTTTATTACTGTTGAAACTCCCGATATGTATCGTGATGACACCCTCTATATCTGTCTGGATAGTACCGCATATCTCTCCTATCCCAAACATAATCACCAACAAAATAACTCAGACCAAACAACACGTGATGCCAATATAGCCTGGACACCTAGCCAGTCTGTCAATAATACTCATTTTCTTTCGCCTCAAATAACCGGGCTCACTGCTCAAACCACTTTTGACGTTACCTACAATGATGGTAAGTGCACCGATACTGGCCATGTAGAAGTAATTCCTGTTTACTGTGGCCGTTGTTCTGTTACGGTCCCTAAAGACACTACAATCTATTTGGGAGAACGTTTTGACATTACCCCCCAAGGATTTGGAGATTTTTCTCACTGGACAGCTGCAACAAAACAATCACGTGACACAATCAAAACCCAAAATAGTGTTATAGCACCAAAGAAGTCAACGACGTATACTGCCAATTATAACAATGCTATCAGACAGAGTCCCGAAGCTGATTGGGATAGTAACACCTATTGCCAAGCTGCATTTAAGGTTGCTGTGTTAGCGTTAAACGCGGCTCCTAAGAACATTGGAGATGACATATATATGTGCTCTGGTGACCAGGCAATACTTAATGAGAATGATCCCAACGCTGCAAATTCAGATGCACTTGATAATTATTTTACCTGGGCTCCTGAGGCACTTCTTGATAGTGCACACAAAATGTCTCCTAAAGCTACTCTGTATGATCCAGAGACTGAATATACAGTGGTATATGATGATGGCCAGTATAGAGTTGAAGATACTATTAAAGTGTTTACTGAAGACTGTGGGGTGTGCCGATTGACCGCTGCTATAAATGGAGAGTCAAATAAAATCACCATTTGTAAAGGTGAAAGCGTTGAGCTTTCAGCAGATGGTCGTGGCGACTTTTTAAGTTGGGAATACACGAAAGATGGTAACACACAAAGAATATTTGAAGAAACTCCTACCGTATCTCCCGACTCAACGATAGATTATCTGGTTAAATATAATAATGCCGTAAAACTCGTTCCTGGAGGTGAGTTCCATCCCAGTATTACCTGCGCGACCGAAGCAGAAGTGACGATAATTGATTGCGCAGTAGCTGGAGAAGCAGGGGTGCATACTCTTGGGAACCACAATTATACACTATCCTGTAATAAGCCGGTAAAGCTTTTTGCTGTTGGCGGTGATGCATATACTTGGAACAGTCCATCAGGTCATATGCATCTAGTAACAGAAATGACTCCTGACACCTTGTTGTTTACTCCTCAAAGTGATGCAGGTACTGGACCCTTTTTGTTTGATGTTGAAGTTTCAGGAAGTGCACATTCCATACCAACGATACTATCCTTATCAATTACAGCGGTCACCATTCCTGATGATTTTGGTGATGATATCGTTATGTGTGAAGGAGAGCAAGCAATACTGAATGAAACTCGTTCCACTGTTGATTTTTCAGATGCACTTGATCAGTATTTTACCTGGGCACCAGAAGCGCTTCTCGATAATGCACACACCATGTCTCCTACCGCCACTCTTTATGAAGCAGAAACAGAATTTTCTGTGGTGTATGATGACGGGCTTTGCAGAGTTGAAGATACCATCAAAGTATTGACTGAAGATTGTGGGGTGTGTCGCTTAACCGCCGCTATAAATGGAGAGTCAAATAAAATAACCATTTGCAAAGGTGATAGCGTTGAGCTTTCGGCCGATGGTCGTGGTGATTTTTTAAGTTGGGAGTACAAAGAACATGGTAACACACAAAGAATATTCGAAGAGATCCCAACGGTATCTCCCGACTCCACCCGAGAGTATCTGGTAAAATACAATAACGCAGTTAAAATTGTTCCCGGTGGTGAATTCCATCCCACTATTTCCTGTGGGACCGAGGCAGAAATCACGGTCATTAATTGTGATGAAGTGACGTACCCCGAAGCAAAAGTAGTCAAAGCAGATATTTTTGATTTAGATGGCAACGGTATTGCAGAAACCATTCACGTTACGTTTGATAGAGTTCTAGAGAGCCTTCCGCAGGGCATCAGCTCAGTAGACTGGCCGGTAGAAGGCGGAAATACTATTACTCCAGAATTAGAGGAGCTTGCATTTCTTGATTCTATTACCGTTGTTATCACCCTTGAGGGTGCTTTTGAACCTGGTACTGAAGCTGACATACTCAACCCACCCTATTTAAACTATTTGAGTAGCTCTGTTATAATAGAAGACAAGGTTGGCCCTGTGGTGCTTAGTTCGGTTAGAAAACCCTCTGCAAGCTATCAATATGCCATAAAAAATGAGGAGGGTGACTACAGTTATCATTTGCAGGCTGATACCCTTATTATTACTCTGTCTGAAGTAGTTGCTATTCCAGAAAGAAACTGGAGTAATCTATTTTCAATAACTACTGGAGAGGGGGCCCCCTATGTTCTTGATATAACGAACAAACCAAGACAAGGAGAAAATAAGTATACATGGTATGTTCCTATTGAATTGGAAAACGGCTCGCGTATTCCTCAAATTGGTAATAAACTATCATTCAGTGCTACCAGTAAAAGAACTGATGCATTCGGTAATGTAGTGAGAGAGAACTATGTTGAAATTTCAGGTTCAACAATCAAGCAGAATGGATTTGGTAAGAAGTTCAGATCATCTGTAATTGGAATAAATAGTGGAAGCCCCTCCACTATGAGTACTGGTGAAATCCCGGTGTATAATCCCAAAGGTAAACTACTCGATGAAGTTGCGCATGGGTCTGCAACACTCGACACCTACTGGGTACCCCCTAACCTAGGTAGTTTTCCGCGATCCCATGGTACAGAATGTACTGATACTCAACAACTACAAAGTGATTTCAACTCGTCATGTTACGCTTCACTGGTAGTAGGCTCCTTTAAAGATCAGGGAGCATACAGAGCAGAGATCTATGTGTACGATCACCTCGGCCAATTTCTTGATCACTGGTTTCAACAATTCGGATATTGTAACGAATTTGAAAATGAAGACCGCCAATCACTTACAAACATCGATAATTTTTTTGTCAATGATCTCCTATGGGATATGCATGATACCCGTGAACACATAGCAGGTTCTGGCATCTATTTTTGGAAAGTTGTTCTTACATATGAATCAGGAAAAAAAGAAAAATTTACCGAAAAAATGGGTCTAATTAGAATCCCGACTTCATGTACAAATTAATAGAGATAAGCCAAAGCCCTAATGATTAAAGGTTCTTGGGTGGAATGATTACTATAGGTAGTATTATAGGCAGAGAGACTGAAAATGCAATGTATTTTGAATGATGTTCCTCTTGTTATAACTTAAAGGTATCTATTAGACATGCTTAAAACCTTGGCAACAATCAATAATTGAGTGAATATGGAGGTTATACACCTTTGACTTGATAAGGGAGCTCTTTTAAAGAATTGGTTGTTGGCCAGAAAAGTTTTAAATTCAGGTGCATGTTCTGAGTGCGTGTTTAGTCTTATTCAAAATGTAGTGGTGGATCAATGTAGAAAGTGGTATTGGCTCACTTTTGGCTCCCACATTAATTTAGAATTAATATATTATTATTACAATTTTAGTGTGTGGATATACAGTGATGCAATCTAAATCATGGGTGTTCCAAAGGGGGACTCTTTCTGCTCGTTTACTTGGTACACTCCTTGTTTCAATACAGTTGATCAGTGCACAACCAAAAGCACTCAGTGGAGATGCGGCGTATAATCCTGCACGAGATGGAGGAAGTAATCTCGTGACGGTTATCGGTCATAAAGCACAGATTGAAGCGCCGCTTATTGACGAACAGGGACGTGTACTTCTAGAGGCTCCGGGAGTGACGTTAGATGCATTTGGACTTCTTGCACACAATACGTCAGCCATTCAATGGCGATTAGATGAAGGCTTTTATCCATCCGTTATCTACACTTTTGAGGTGCCGGATTTTTCGGTATCCCTCACTTATTTTGCCTACCCCAAAATGTCGACAGTGCAGGGGGGAGATTTTGTACTCCTGTATGTTCGGGCATCATTGACATATACCGGAACCCAAACAACAGGAACAGTGAGTATTGATATCGCGCCGCCAACTGGGCTTACACTTATTGCACCACATGCTATGCCCACAGAAATAAATCTTGAAAATGAGTCCATGGTAAATGCTGATTTTGCTATAGCAACGGAACGAATAAGTGGGGTGGGGGACCATACGCTTCCTCCTCAGGAGATTGAAAATATAGCGGGGAGTTTTAACGATGCTCAGACGGCCATGAAGGAGTTTTGGGATGGAGAACTTGCGCGTCAGACAACTTTGATTATGCCAGAGGCTGCTTCAAATAGTACCTACATAAACAATGCATTTAAAGTGGCTTTGATTCACATGCAGATTATACGTGATGGTAATGAACTCCATATTGGTGAAAATGGATATGATTATGTGTATGATCACGATGCACAGGGTAACATGGCAAGCGCAATGGAGATGGGAGCACTGACATTTGATGAAGCGGTGGCACTTCTCAAGAATTTACCCGCACAAAAAGCATCTCATGATTACATTGATGCGCTGGGAAAACTCCCATGGGCCATTGCAAAGTTTGCCCAAAAATTTCAACCGGATAGTTCACTTGTAAGAGAATTAGTATCGACTCATCTCTTTTCTGGTGCAAACGCAATGACCAAACCCCTTTCAGAGTGGATGCATTATTTGGTAGATGAAAAATTAGAAGCGGATGGACTTGCTGTTTCGGCGGGAACCCTTGATTCAGATAACCGGGCGACTGTTGATAATCTCGCAATTCTTCTTGGCTTAAAGGCTTATAGTTACCTCTGTAACTACTTAGGGGATACAAGTCAGAAACAGTGGGCCGAAAAGCAATATCAAATAACAAGCTCGACATTACAAAGTACCTTGCTCAATCTGGTAGCAGAAAAATCAGAATCAGATAAGTATGTTTCCGTTGGAGTAACTATTTTAACAGAAGACCTTAATTTTGGTGGGCAGCCCGACAGTTGGCAGAATGCGAATGCATATTCCCATTTCTTTTTTGGCAGAATGTATGAGCTGTATTTATTAGGAGGAGAACTTTCAGATCTGGTTCCCTATATTGATAACACGTTGGATGTTGGTATTTCTCAGTTGCAGGGAAATGAAAAATTTATTACTGATGGTTCTTGGAATGGGAATTTTGGAACCTATGGTGATACCTATTGCACTTCTGGATATAATGCCTCTTATGCAGAAGGATTGCTTCTTGGAAAGGGGAAATATCGCACTACATATTATAAAGCGTTTGAGTACCTTATGGGTCTCCAAACGGGGCCGTACTCTTGGTTCGAAAGCGTAGGATGTGCAGAAGATTATGATATTGTGATTGAGGGGCAACAAACGGGAGCACAGTCAGGAAATGGTTCTGCTCCACATGTGTGGAGTTCAATGAGCCAAGCACGATTGTTAGCACTCACTCTTATTTCTGAAAAATATAATGGTACTCTCATTGTTGGTCGTGGATTGCCAACTGATTGGTTAGCTTTGGGACCTGTTGGGGTAAAAAATTATAAATTAAGTAACGGTACCCGGTTTGAGTATACTATTAGCGCAGTAAATGAATTGGAGTATCGATTTTCCTTCACTGGAACTCCAGTAAATGATATGATACTCAATCTTCCAGTATTTATAACAGATCAGGTGCAGTTGAAACAGGAGTGTACAGATCCTGATAATTTTGATCAATTTATAAATCTTACCGATATTGATGGGGATGGACATAAAGAAATTCACATCAAACATGGATATAAGGGGCCCGGTCTGACCTTTACCTTTTCAGAAGGTGGAATGCCAGAATGTAATCTGAGCTCGCAAGAACTTCATGTATCAAGTAGTTCTAATCATATATCAATGAGTTCGAGCGCAATGAGTGCTGAGAGCAGTATACTATCTTCAAATAATATGGTGTCATCAAATGCCTCTGTTACAGCACTCTTTGGTAACACCAATTACAGCATTACCAAAGTGATGGTAAAGAACTATGGGGGTGAAGGGAGTGTATTTATTGGGAATTTACAAAACCAAGTAACAATTTATAGTATACACGGTGCTAAACTCTTTCGTGGTGTGTTGGTTGATGGGCGATTATTGATTCCTTCTTCTGTTACGCCGGGTGTGTTGCTATTTGAATTACATACTTCGAATCACTGAGTGCACTTTTCTTTACAATGTATTGACAAATCTTAATGGGTTCGAGATTGGAAAGATACTGATGTTGATTTGATTTATCCATTCAGAACCTGGACTTATTTTTAAAGATGAAAGTATAAGTTTCTACAATTAAATAACATGAATATGGAAAAGGATGTGTGTAAAGTGAAAAAATCAAACCTATTATCTTTTTACTTTGTGATTTTCCTTACTGTAGTAAGTAGTTATGCTGCGACAGGTAATTCTATAACTCAGTTTGGTATTACTTGGAATTTTGATAAGGAATATGAAATTGGTCAATTTATTAACGGTGATTGGTATGTTGTAGGGGCTGCAGTTATTCAATCTGTTAGTCCTGCTCCAACTGCCACACGAAACGGCTCAGTTATTAATCCTGTTGCAGGAATACAGGGGTATGATAGCCGGGGAAGTGGGTTCGATGAGGCAATAATGGCACAGTTCCCATTGTCTTTTGATCCTAGCCAGAGTTTAGTATCAACTATTAGTAATTCAGAGGAGGCAAACTGTGTAGGCTCTAATGCTGCAAATCGTTGGCTTGATTATAAAGGGCATTGTGGGAGGGGAATTATGAAAACTCAAGCAGTTCTCACTTGCCTTGAAAAGGCACCCGCAGAAGCCTCTTTTCGACCAGGGTATGCTGGCACAACCTTTAAGGAAAGCTTCCCGATTTCAGCTATTGATTGGAATGCATTACCAAAAATGACTTCACCAGGAAATACCCCTAATATTACTGAACTATTAAGGGCTTTCGAGCGACCCTTTATAGATCACCAAAATAACTGGACCCTGCAATATACCCATGCAAGTGATAACTTTAATGGGTATGGACGGGATATTAGTACTAATGTAAGCCTTGCTGCCTTATACACATTATTAAATGAACCAAAAAGTGATAGTCTCGCTATTAGACTGATACAATTGGGGATTGATAATTTTAGCGTTACTCAAGCAGGAGGTAGTTGGCCCAATGACGGTGGTCACTCTTCTGGCCGTAAGTACCCCGTTGTATTTGCAGCCTTAATGTTGAATAATCAAATCATGAAAACTGCCGTATCAAATTCAGGATCTACCTATGGAGAAGATGGTCAATCTTTTTATGTAACTGCACATCCATCTCCCACAACAGCATGGGAAGAAAATACCGATGAAGACTATGATATTTTTGTTCCCGATACAGATGGTAATTATCGAACTCATTCTAAATCTGGTTTTGATTTCCAAGGTCATGGTTCAGGGGGTAAAAAAAGAGACTTCATGGACTACACTATTAAACATGAGGGGATGCCTGAGTGGGGGATTAATCATAGTTCAAACCATTTAATAGATGGACTTGACTGGGATGCTCCTTATCGTGGAGCTAATACTCCTGCGCAGCAGGGGGGCTTTATACTTGCGGCACAGGTGTTGGGTATGAAAGATTTATGGAATCATGATGCATTGTTTGATTATATGGATCGTTCAGTTGAAATTAGTGATGGGATTTCTGGTGATTTTGCCGATGGAATGTGGAAAACGTACCGGAGCAAATATGGATGTACATGGAAAAGAAATGACCCTGAAGATATTAATAGCAATGGATCACTTGAGTGTAGTCAATGCGAATTTAACTGTCCAACTTCTACTGAAAATCCAACAAGTGCTGTCGAATTTCAACAGAGTGGTGTTACTGTTTTTATGGATAGGCAGCATAGATTACGGGTTCTAGGAACTACCTCCCATTTCTCGAAGCTTTTGATTTTTAATGTGCTTGGAGTTCTCATTATCCAAATTGATACTGTTCCAAATGACTTTACTGTTGATCTATCTGAATTAAGTATGGGTAATTATTATTACACTCTGAAAAATGCCCATAGTACATTTATTGGTACTTTAGTGATTTTGGAATAAATGTACTTTGGCACTTTGAATTTGTGTTGGGTGTTTGAGCTTAGAGCAATAGGAAGGTTTCTCTTGAGAATACCTAACTTGAGGAATTATGAAAGGATATAGAGCAAAAGCCGAATGTTGAAACTATAACCGACACTCGGCTGAAATTTTTTTGTGGTATTAGTTAGAACAAATAGGTCTTCTGGCTGTTTGAGTACAGCTTTATATCTCCCACATTCCAGGAGTTCCATGATAAGTGTAGAGTCCAGCGATAGAAACACAATCCCTAATTTCAACGTTTGGATTCGTAAGGTACCATGCCGGAACATAGGTTACATCACTGTCATCTTTCCATTTAAATGCACCTTCAGTGGCAATATTATTAGCACCATTCCATCCTTATAGGTTTGGTGTACTACCAAGCAAGTTTGCATCCGCATAATTTTGAACTTGTGATTCACTCTTCGCATTGGATTCCCTGTACTTGTTGTGTATAAGTCTGTAGATACAGGTAATCAGGGATTATGGGAGAGTTAAAATTTGATTTCGCACGTTAAACAAATGCGTACTATGTACTGTGTTTGTCCTGCACTTATGGTCATTAGTGCTATGGGTACGACCAAAAGACTACAAGCTGGTCCAGCCGTTTAAACAGTTGCTGGTATTTTTGTTACCATCGTGAAAGCCCACAACTAAGGGTAATCCAATAGGATGCTTTTTATCATTCATCAGCAAGTACTTACACGTCTTTTATAACGCAGAAACAATGTTATCTCCAACCCTCAACTACCTGACGCCCTTTTTCTATTGTCTCTTTAAGGGTGTTAAGAGCATTTTTCCACTCTTTCGTTGTTAGGGCTCCTGTTTGAGGAAAGGTTCCCTGGTTGTCGGCACGCAGCGTTTTGTGAGCAGGTTCGATTTGTGCAGCCCATTCATCAAGTTTAGTATTCACTTGAGGGTAAACTTCATCAATGAGTTTATCAAGAGCGTCTTTGGCCTCAGGAAAACAGAGCCAATACTGTGCTATTTTGTTTTCACGATGCTGTGAGTTACATGCTAATGCAGCCCGAGCCTCTTTCTCTACTTCAACTAAGCCTCCCCAAAACGGGGCCATTTTAGGGACATAGTCCGCATTATCCATATCCCAAGGAATGGTATAGAGTTTGCCAGTTAAAGTGTCGGCATACCAATATGAGTTATGTCCATCATCACGCACGAAGGGACTGTCCCAATGCATGATAGCCATAGAGGTGAGAACAGAACTCACTAGGGAAGAGACATCCATATGCTTTCGTAGTACAGCTGTTATACTCTTTGTTCCACTGGCCTCTAATATTTCACCTTCAAGGGATTGCCAGATTTCATGTGTTGGACTTTCATCCTCATTAGTCTTCAATACATAATTGAGGCTTCCACTATTTGTCACCATATCCCACCGAAGAGGCATTATCTCTTTATAGACATTCCCTTCTCCATCCTTAAAACGATCGCGGGTAAACCTCCCATCGATATGCTCTACGTGAGTAAATAATCCGACACGTTTCCCGTTAATTTTAATCATCGCATGCACAGCTCGAGGTGCGATGCTTCCCATCTGTCGATGCATCCAATATGATAATCGTTCTTTCATCTGATCACGATAAAAATGCATGTGATGAAAAATCAACTTCTTCATACCAAAGAACAATTGGTCTGGGTGGTTCTCGGTATTAAACTTTAGTTTCATCGAAAGTTTAATACACGTTTTTTCTCCTTCAGGGCTCCCCAAGTCACCAGTAGTACAATCGGCCCAGGCTCCAAAGCTTCCTTTATAGCGAACCTGAATATCACGAATGGTATCCCCTTGAAAAACAAGGTGAGCATATTCATATGCCTCCATTTTTGGGGCTGCATCAAGCCGTGCCAATGCTTTTTCATCAATGATAATTTCATATGTTTTTATGGTACCTGTTTGGTCAAATATAAAATCAAGATCGTGTCTGAGTTTATTGCGTTTGCTCAATGCAGCTCCTGAAGACAAATGTTCTTCACTAGATGAATGTATGTCTTCAGAGCTACTACGAACATCATGCAAACTACTTGGTGCCTCTACTGTATCAGCACTACTCATACTATAAATACTACTCGAACTCACATGTATGTCTGTAGGAATAGCGTTGTTAGTCTCACTACTTTCTACTTCAATAGCTTGAGTAACGCCTGCATTACTACTCATATCATTACTTGAATTATCAGAGTGTGTTGGTGACACGTTATCTGGCCCACATGCTGTTATTCCTAATAGAACCGTCAGCATTCCCCATGTTAATAAATAATTCATAGTCCCTCGTAAATTAGTATTCTTTTGAAATACATTTCTCTATACATCGCCCATCTTCTTTGGAAGGTTTAATATACTTTCCCATACTTCGAAATGGTGAGGTGTGATGGAGCTCTTCTGCTTTTTTACACTTGCGAACAGATCGAGTACATAGATGGTTCGGTGCGTAAAAGGCTTATTGTATGCTGAAATCTTTCGAAGCTTCATTACAAATGTCAGCCAACCTTACTAGTTTTGAGGTTAATTTTGTTTTTAACTAGAAGATGTGATGAGAAATTCTGTATTATGCATAATATTGCTGTTAACCTTAACCTATGCAAATGATGTAACTCATGAAGATATAATGAAAGATATTTTAAGTGGTAGAAGTGATGAGGATGTGTTACAAAATAGAAATGTATCCCCCGACAGGTTGTTGGTGGAAATTCCAATAATTGGTTTAACCGCTTTTGCGATGAATATAGAGGATATGCCATTTAGGATTTTGTCAGTAAAATTAAAAGTATTCGATTCATTCGGAATATTGCTTGAGCCAGTAGTAGGGGTCGGACAAAAAATTTACGGAACTACTGCAGGTCTTTTTTATTGTAACCCTGAGAAAGCTTTTAGTAGTTGGATTTTTGCGTCAAAATATGTTTTTTATACATTTGAAAATATTGGTAATGTTCATGAATTCTTTTTTGATATTGATAAGTATGCTTATATCAATGAGAATTTCAATCTAAGAGCTGGTGGCTCGTTGGGTTGGGGTATGAATGAGTATAATTACAATGATAGAGATGGAGTAGAATGGAACGTAGGGCCAATGGCAAAAATTCATTTTGATTTTGGATTTCACCTATAAATTAGCCTCAAAAATGCTTTCAATAAAAGATTGAAATTATAGTTTATATGAGTATTAATCCCTAGTAATTGGTATTTTTATACCACCCTATATTTCCCTTTTGGAACACTCTATGATATACTTTTTTGTTGCCCTCTTTAGCCTCTGGTTAATTGGCTGCGACTCCAATACCCCTGCAAATCCAGAACTACTCAGTTCAAGTAGTTCTACCGCGCAGGCTCTTTCCAGTGTTATTACTACAGCGTCTTCTAGTGCAGTCTATAATTCGAACGGATCGAATAAAATAGGGAGTTCAAATGTGCTATCTGTTTCTCATTCTGCAGCAGGGCCTCTATCGTCTCATATTTCAAGTGTAAACCCATCGAGTTCAAATCAAATATCCTCATCTGAGGAACTCTCTATCAGATCTTCAAGTTCTCTAGCTAGAGAACCCAACTATACATGCCCGGAAAGAGAGCTGCCTAAGGAACTGACGCAAGAGGATCAAGAGTTTATTGTCACTCATGGTATACCTGAAACTGAATATAATGCACTAGAGGTCATATTTACCTCCTTAAAAATAAGTCAAGGCTTTGACTTCACAAACCCTCTTCAGCCTAAGTATTGGCCACCTCTTGATGGTGTACCGCAATTGAAAGGTATCACTATAGAAGATTCAAGAGTTGTTTCGCTTAATTTTGAGGATCTAATGCTCTCTGGGGCTATCCCTGTAGAGATTGGAGAGTTATCAGAATTACGTATATTGAATCTTAGCGACAACCCATTGTCAGATACCATTCCTTGCCAATTAGGCTTTTTATCAAAATTAGAAATCCTAAACTTGAGTGATAATGAATTTAGGGGAACCGTTCCTCCGGAGTTGGGGAAATTGTCTCAGTTGAAAATTTTAAACCTCAGTAATAATTTAATTGCAGATACCATTCCTCACGAATTAGGTAATTTGGCTCAATTAGAAATGTTGGATTTGAGTCATAATGGTTTTACTGCCGCGCTTCCTCCTGAGCTTGGAAACTTAACAAACCTCACTGTACTAAAACTTGGTCGCAATAGTTTTAATAGTATCATTCCTCACACTTTTGGAAAACTTATCAATCTAGACAGTCTCGTTGCACCGGGTGCGCGACTCAATGGACCCTTACCAAAAGAGTTCGGTAATCTTTTAAATTTACAACACCTCGATCTCTCCTATAATTGGTTGTTCGGGAGCATTCCTGCAGAGATTGGGGCATTATCAAAACTTACCTATATAAACCTTTCACACAATACTATGACTGGAAGCATTCCAGCGGAACTTGGAAATTTAACAGCGCTCACTCATATGTATTTAGAACACAATCAATTTGAGGGTACCATACCTGCATCACTCGGTTCTCTATCAGAACTGGGATATCTCAATTTTGGATCAAATACTTTGACGGGTGCCATTCCTGCTGAACTGGGTGCGTTAACCAAAATTGGTATCATTGATTTTAGTAACAATAGTTTAACCGGTCCTATACCCACAGAATTTGGCAACCTCACTACTCTTACACAACTGGTTCTTGAGCATAATACCCTTTCGGGCAGTATACCAGCATCATTAGGCAATCTTTCTGCATTGACTCAACTCGAACTGGGGCATAACACCTTCAGGGGCGCCATACCTTCAGAATTTGGTAATCTTTCTAGGCTTGGGTCTCTTAATCTAAATCACAATAATTTAACAGGAGATATTCCCAAAGAGCTGGCTAATCCTCCTTATCTTAAAACCATATATTTAACAAGTAATGAATTAACCGGGTCTATACCGAGTGAATTAGCGTCCTTACAGCATCTCTCTGCTCTCCTCTTGGATAGTAATCAATTGTCAGGTGTTATCCCCCCTGAGTTGGGCTCGCTTCTTGGTTTAAACCTCCTTAAGTTAACCGCGAATAAACTCAATGGTATTATCCCTGTTGAGCTTGAAAATTTGTCACAGTTATATGCGCTCTTTTTAGGTGATAACAATTTGAGTGGCCCAATACCTCCTGGGCTCACGACGTTATCGCGACTCAGTATTTTGCATCTACACAATAATGAATTAACAGGAGTCATTCCCCTGGGTCTTATTGATATGCCTGGGCTCGGTTCTGACATACGATTCAATGAAAATTTATTTTGTTTAGAAGACCAACATGAAGAAGTGATCGATTTTTTGGTTGAGATGGGAGAAATGAGGACTTTTCCCTCTAATGTTCCAGAGGCATGTAATTAATTATTTGGAAATGAGAGAATAGGTATCGTATGAAAAAATGTGAATCTCGAGAAAAATGTGTGTACCCCCAATGCGGCATGATAGTACTCATTTTTGTCATAACAGCTATACTCACCAGCTGTACCACTACAGTAACTTCTAGTGAGAGTGTCAGTTCAAGTGCAGATATCGCGAGTCAGATAGGTTCAAGTACCTTAGAAACAACTCCTCAATCACAAGGAATTGAGAGTTCAGTTGCCAGCTCACCAAACATATCACTCCAAGGGAGTTCCAGCAGCATCAGTACTACACACTCAAGCCAAACAGATGGAGGAGACGTTACATCAAGTTCACTGGTATCTACTCAGTCTTCTGGTTCACAGGGAACCCTCATCTCTTCCAGCAATATACCTATATCAAGCTCGTCAAAGATCGACACCCGTATTACTATAATTGATGGAAGAGATGGTCAGGTATATAAAACCACCACCATAGGCACCCAAACATGGATGGCAGAAAATCTCAGATATGATCCCGGTGATGGTACCTATTGTTATGAGCACCTCCAAGAGCTTTGTGATCGCTACGGGCGTCTATATGACTGGGTCAACGCCTATGCAGATACAAATATTATTAGTGATGATGAAAGATTTAAGTACAGTGTTTGTCCGGAAGGATGGAGGATACCAGATCATTCTGATTGGGATACCTTGGCTCAATTTTTAGTAACTCAACACAATACGCCAGAAAAAAAGGAACAGCATTGGCCCGAAATTGGTACCCTTTTAAAAACAACCCATGGATGGAACTATGCGGGTAATGGGAGTGATACGTACGGATTTTCAGGACTGCCCGGCGGTGTATTACTTTCAAATGGCCAGTGGGAAGGGCTCGGTGAACGTGCTATTTGGTGGAGTGCATCTAATGTGACATACGGCTCTTATATTTTTTACACCCTTAATTTTGACAATGATAGTCTCGGTGGTCGGGCACCACAGTTTCGCTCTACTGATATTAACTATGCACCAATGAGATGTCTTTGGGACTCAAGTGAACCACTCCAAGAGGTTGTCCTTAAAAGTACCCAGGACTCACTTGCAGAGATTGCTGCAGCAATTGATACTACGACATCATTTGTTGATACCCGTGACAATCAGCGCTACGCCGTTACAACCATAGGGACCCAAGATTGGATGGCTGAAAATCTCAACTATGCTACCGCCGAGGGCAGTTATTGTTATGATGAAAATGAAGACAACTGCAAAATATTTGGCAGGTATTACAACTGGGATACAGCTATGAATAATGATGTATGTCCTGCAAACTGGCATATTCCAAGTAACGATGAGTGGTACATTCTTACTCAGCACATTGCGGCCGACCATGGGATCCAACCCAATCTTTTCTCTGGTCACCTTATAGACCAAAAGGGAGATGCCTATGCGATTAATCAATACCTCAGAGCGAGTCACTATTGGGGTGGGGTATACAAAGCACATGATCCTTATGAATTTGCTGCGCTTCCGAGTGGTTACGGTTCTTCGGATACCATCTTTAAACAGGTTTTTGACTCTGCAGACTGGTGGAGCTCAACGGAAGAAAATCGTGACTATGTTTTGAGCCGATCACTGGATAGGCTTGATGGATTTCATTCTCGTTTAGCGTGGAAGGCTCTTTATTTTCCTATTCGGTGTGTTGCGGATTAGTTTAAAAGGTATCTAAGCTCAGAAAACAAAAATATTTTTGTTAGGTATAGCCACCCGTTTTTGGGGTACACGTAAAATTATATGTGAGCCATCGTATTTCTGGTGATGTTGCACAGTTTCGAGTAGCATCATATGAACCTAGGTATCCAGTATATTATATACCTGGAAGTAGTCAAAATGAGTGGTCAGATATAGCCGTTATTTGTTTTTCTATCTGGTCGAGTATTGAATCCTTTGTATTATTTTATTGGTGGATTAAAAAGGGTGATGTATAGTATGAGAAAAAATTATAAAGGACCCCTATGATGAATTCAGAAGAACGATTGATTAAAGTGTTTTTTTATGGGGCATATATGGATCCTGATATATTGTTTCAAAAAGGAGTTAATCCACGATCTCCAGAAAAAGTCACGGTATCAGGGTATAAATTGAAAATTGGTAATATGGCTACTCTACTCAGAGATGCTTCAGCAAAGGTAAGTGGAATGATGTATGATCTTACCCATAAAGAATTGTATGATTTGTATGAAGGGTCAGGACTTGATGCGTATGTAAGAGAACCCGTTTTGGCTGTTACAGAAGGTTCTGAAAGTGTTCCTGCATTATGTTGTAACCTATTGATACCACCCTTAAAAGAAGAGTTTAACGAAAGCTACTATCAAACGTTACGTGAAATAACTATGAAGTTATCCATACCATTGTTTGACTATTAGTAGTAAACTCTTGCTCTAGGCAGTAATTAACACTCAAACTGTTTAAGGTGATGATCAATATGAATTGTCACCAGTATGCACCACTCTTTGTGGGTTAAGGGTCCAAAGGCGGGGTGTCTAACAGAACGTTCTTCTCCAATAACTCGATCAATGAGTGTATGAAAGTGTTGAATATCGTCATCCCACGTTTTTGGAGAGCTTAAGAGCATTGTAGGATCTGTTTTGATTTTTCCTTTGGGAATAGGTAACCCCCAAGACAGTGTGAGGCTTTTCATGATGGTTCTGAGGAAAAAATTGGACACATCGGCTGCTTTAACATCTCCGAGAGCAACTTTCATTTGGTCATTCAAATGAGGAATCATTCTATCAACAGTAAAAGTGCCCCATTGGGCGCTATTGTTTGGAGTCAGATTATTGAATCGTTCAAGTAATGCTGCTTTATCTGTAGAGTTGAGTATGCTAATCATTGTGCGTTCCATAGTAGGCAAATAGTGAGTTCATTTATGATGGTATATGCATGAACATCGTATTTACTTTTTTTGCTTCAGTACATATATAAATAAAAAATGAACACTTGTGCACTGTATTGAATGTTTAAAGCACCCATCGTTCGTGATGGGTGCTGTTTGATAGAAAGACTAGAACTGTTAGCGGGTTGTATTTTGGATAAACTACCTATTGATCAAGGTTTTGAGCGGCTTTAAGGATTTCCAAAAATTCTACTTGACTTGGGTCAGACATATTTAAATTGGCGGCCATGGCTTTGTGATACAGTTCAGATAGAGTCATAGTGGTGTAAGGGCTATGACGCAAGATTTCTGCGTATTCTGATACGAGTATTGCGAGTTTAAAAGAAACATCCAGTTCTAAAAATGTATTGCTCGTTGCGGCTGATAACGGAGCGGCTTGCTCCAATATACCGCCGTCCAGGTCTTTATATCTCAGACGCACTGAACCAATAGATATAGATGGTTCTATGAGCTTAATTTCGTATAGGGCGGTAACAGTGTGTCCAGAACCGATTTCACCGGCATCTGTCGTGTCTTTTTCAAAGTCTTCATCAGCCATGTCTCTATTCTCGTAGCCAATGAGTCGATAGGCGCTTACAACGTCGGTATCGAAAGCAAGCTGAATTTTTGCATCCCGTGCAATAAGTGACATTATGGAACTTAATCCAGTGGTGAATACTTTTTCAGCCTCTGCCTCAGAATCGATATAATAGTAATTGCCATCTCCCTTGTTTGATAAGTTCTCCATGAGTTGGTCATTGTAGTTGCCTGTTCCGAAGCCTATTGCCGAAAGAGTGATTCCTTCATCAACATAACTTTTGATAGCCGCTAACATATCGATCGATGAACTACCACCGATATTTGCATCACCATCGGTGCAAACAACTACTCGATTAATGCCGTTGCTTAAAAACCCTTGTTTATTGACTGAGTAGGCATTGGTCATGCCATCTGCCATTGCTGTGCCACCACCCGTACTTAATTCGTCAATAACACCTTTAAGATATGATTTGTCGCTATCGCGTATAGCGGTTGGCTCGAGCACTGTTCTTACTCCTCCGGCGTATGTCGTAATTGATAACTGATCACCTTCCTGCATGGTATCAACGAGGTGCTTGAGAGACTTTTTAACCATCCATATTCTGGATGACATGGAACCTGATATATCTACTAAAAAGGTCAAATTCCATGGAAGGCGTACACTGGATTCTTCCCGGGCTTTTAATGCGATGCGGAGTAATTGTACAGAATCTCTGAAGGGTGAAGGGCTAAATGCTGAATAGATAGCAAAGGCATCATTCTGTGGAGGTTCGTAGTCATAATTAAAGTAATTGATATATTCTTCAACTCTCACTGAACTTTGTGAAGGGAGTTGGTGATATTCAATGACTTGTCTTCTACCAAATGTATAGGAAGCCGCATCAACATCCAATCCAAATGTAGATAGGCTATCTTCTAGGGTGGTGATGTAAGGGTTGATAGTGGTAGTGTTACTGTCCTGATTTTGTGTGTTTGATTGGTTCTGCGCGTAATCTAATTGGGCTTGTTCTTGATAATAGTCACCGTCATAAGTGTAGTTGGTGCCGCCATAATCACTAGTACTCACGCTGTCCTCGGCGCCCATGTAACAGCTTACAATCATAAAACAACAGGTAAAAAGAAGAGCCATAAGTTTAATATTCATCATCATTGCCTCAGTTAATAGGTTTCTGATTTAATAACGATAGAAATATATGATGTGATACTCTTTTATTGATATTTTACAAATTAATACTTTATTATGGTGAGTTCACAAAATAATAGACGCTAGAGTAGTAAGCGAATACATTGGACTTCAGCTTTGTATTACCATGATTCTTGTGGAGATTTTACTGATGTTTACCATCCGCCATCAACAAATACAGATTCTGAGTAAGAACTCGAGGGTTAGCTTTATTCATAAAATGAGTGAACATCTCCGTCATCATTTTCCCGAAGATACTCAATCAATTTCCAATAGTGTACTGCACGACAAGATTGATAGTGCTCTATACAGTGCTGCATCATTCGGCATAGATTCTGATCAAGATGTGTGTCGCTATTTAAATCTGAGTCTCTATTTAGGTTGGTCTTTTTTGAGTGATCCAGAGTATGCGTGGGTGATAACAATGTTGTCGGAGCGGGGTACTGAATCAGTGGGTAAGCGCCTTGTTGAGGTTCAACGTCAAGCTCTCTTTGAAATAGAGAGTCAAAAGGCTATGGAGGAAGAAGTTATGAGGAGTGGACGATGACCAAACAAGATAGTACACAATTACGCAACGCTGATTCGAGCGCTCAAGGGCTGAGTCCTGATGAATCATCTGTATCTGCTGTTGAGGAGTGCCCACTCAAGAAAAAAAAACGGCCTTTCACGATGCAATTGCGAGGGCGCGAAGGGCCGTATGCCGACACACCCTATGAGCTGATTGTAGACGGACAACGAGTGAGTGAGCAAGGGGCACAGACCTCAAACGATGGCTCAATCACCCACGACATAGCTAAAACAGCAACGAAGGGGGTGCTCAATGTCTGGTTTGAGGGGAGCGAAGTGCCTGAGGTGTATCCTTTGGAACTATTAGAACCGGTTTCCCAGGAAAGTGACGAAGGTTTTGTGGGAAGTGTGCGTGCCTTAGGTATTCATCCTAATGTCAATGGAGAACTTACTGATGTTCATATTAAAGCACTTCAGCGTGTATTGGGTATAACTGAGACAGGGGTGGTTGATACTCTACTTCGTGCAAAAGTAGCCGTTAAAGAAGGAGCCTGATTCTATGCCGACTGACGTTGCGATTCTTTCGTGGAATATAAAAGATGTAAACAAAGATATGATTAATGATGCCTCCTTCATTGCTATGGTGGTCAAGGTCATTAAGAATCAGAATGTTCATTGTGTTTCTATACTCGAAACTAAAGGCAATCAGGGTTTAAATTTTGGATCCAAACTCAAGGCGTCTCTTGGTGGTTCTTGGGATGCTCAGGAAAGTGAAAAAAGTGCAAAGCATAGTAATAAGCCAGAAAATTATCTTTTTCTTTGGGATGATGTAACGGTAAAGGCTCCCGGAAAAATATTTAAGTTTCCAATCACTTCTAAATACATTCCGTGGAATATTGGTGTTGCCACTAAGATTGGATATCCAAATCGGCATGATACAACAAAAAAACAAAAGCCTTCTCGGTTTCCATTTATTGGAAAATTTAGAGCCAATACTACTGATTTTACGTGTGTAGTATTTCACACTACCTTTGCATCGGTTCATATTGCAGAATCGAACCAAAACCTTGGGTATATTGATGAGGTCAATGATGATGCTCATGTGATTGTCATGGGAGACTTTAATGATGACCCCAATAATAGTAGATCGTATAAAACTATTCCAGGCTTTAAACCTTTGGAGGATGCCGGTCTAACCTCCCACATAACAGCCAAGACGAGTTTGAAACAGGCGTTTATACCAACATGGGCGAACACACTCGATTGCCGCGCAAATGTATATGATAATGCCTTTGTGAAAGGACTTACGGTTAAAAGCGCCGTTGTTGTAGATCTAGTCGATGCCTTACAGCATCCAAATTGGCTGAGTGTCGAAGGGAGAACGCTCTTTAATAGTTGGGCTACACGTCAAAATACCAAGAAGGGTGCGAGTAATGTTCTTTTTACAGCAGGAGAAAATATAGCTAATCTTGAAGATGCTCATGAAACGCATTGGGTAGCTGTTAGTGATCATTTACCCATTAAGATTACAATGGAGGTTCCTTAAATTTATGTCACGCTCTTCTCAATTCGCATATGAACTTTTTATTCGTACAGCAAGCATGGACCCAGGCTTTATTTCCCTCTTTTCTGAACTCTTAGGGGAAAAAAAAGTTTGGAGTTTCAATACTTCAATGCCAGATGGCTCACAATCACAATTACTTTGGAGTGCTTTAGGGGCACAACGCCTCGCTATTAGAGAATATTATGTGCAAGGAGTACCGCACCGTGATCGTATGCCGTTTAATTTCCCCTTTCAAGTAATACTTACCGTCGACGTCTGGGGAAACAGGCCGTGTGTTCACCTTGCAGCGTATTACGAAAATGAGGGATTTGAGCCGGTGAGCTTTACGGCGATTCTCGACTACGAGCAGTTGCCTTCTGATCTGAGTGTCGATAGATTATTTTCTCATTGGCTCAGTGGTTTTTTTGATGGAGTTGGCGTAGCTCCTGATATTTTTGAGCAAGTATTAGAAAGCTGTAATCCATTAGGGGTTGATAGTATCACAATTATCGCACAACGAAAAGACGAACGATTTGACATAGGCCAGATTGATGTCACCGTATCGTCACTTGCTCCCGATGAATATTCTATCAATGTGCTTCCTATGTTTCCGAGTGTCACCAATTATGCTGTTTCATTTGTGACTTCCACTCCTGGGCCTATTGGGGATGGTGATAAAGAATGCTCTTTAAGTGGTTCATTTCCCATTGGATCTACATGGTTCGATCTATCGAGTAATTATCCTTATGCGATTGTTGAGGTAAATATGGTGCGGTCACCCAATGGACGTCGCGCTTTTAAATCTGATCCCCTTTCTATTCTATACATCGCACAATTATTTAATGAACCTGGAGGTGCGGCGTTTGAAGGTCTCACCTGGCTTCTGACTGATATAACAATGCAATATGATGGAGCTGATGGTGGGTTCTATCTTGATGCAACACTTCATGAACCGAGAAGAGTTGGTCAACAATTGATAGTACTCGATGCGGCAATACATGTGACGGGACGTTTTGTAAACCGAGTAGGCCTTGTTTTTGTCTCATTTTCGGTAGAGGGAGAAATTATGATTCCTCAAACATTTGAAAGAGCATGGGCTGAAGCAGAAATTGAGTATGCATCGAATGTGAATCAGTGGAGGCATTCCCTAAAAATACAACGAGAATCCGCTCCTGATCTTGGACTTGCAAATGTATCAATGTTTCATTTACTCTCACAGATAGGGCCAATCGTAGAGAAACCGACCCCTGTTTATTGGGATTCAAAAAACGTTATTCAGCGGTCACAGCACCGTGGAGGGGATTATCATTTGTGGAAGGGGCCTTTTGGATAAAGCCTCGTAATCTCCTCATTTAATAAAACAAGATTTCAATAGTATCCGATCAACCTGTATAAATGTCATATTCAAAAAAAAATGATAGGTTGATTATCGTGATAAAGTACTCACAGAATAGAAACTTTACGCCATAGCTTGGGGTGTGGATAATGCCCTGACTCCCTAGATCTACTATTCAAGTCTGGAGGTGATAATAAAAAAGGGCTATCTAAATTAATTAGATAGCCCCAATATGAATCCGCCTATAAAAATATATGCGTTAGATAGATGTTTCTATGCGCATAATCTGCTACAAGTTTGTGTCTCTTGAAGCGCTGGACATGTTTCTCCACCATTTTCTGGGTTCACTTCGATAGTACGTGTACGACTCTGTGAACCGGTAACGTTACATGCAGTTTCACTACAGGTAGACCAATTGCTCCACGAACTTACCTGACATTCAATAGCTCTTTCACATATCGTTGCTGTCACGCCACCATCACGCGATAAAATCCCCCAAGACGCACCATCATAAATACAAGAAATACCGACACCATCCCAATAAAATGCTTGATTAGTGGTTGGTGCTGTAGGCTTTTCATTTAACATTCCGAGCCATTGCATAGCGTTCCCAGTATCTCCTGTATCACCTTTCTCGCCTTGTTCACCAGGTATTCCTGTTTCACCTTTAATACCTTGTTCGCCTTGTACACCAGGAGTACCCGCGACACCTTGAATACCAGCTTCGCCTTGGATTCCAGGAGTACCCGCGACACCTTGAATACCAGCTTCGCCTTGAATACCAGGATTTCCTGCCTCACCTTGAATTCCTTGTTCGCCATCGGATCCTTTTCCACCTGCCATAGAAGCAGTAGAAACTACTGGTTCATATGCACTTATATTGTCATCAGTTATTTGAGATATGCTTGAGCCGTTCCAGTACCAGATTACTTTATTATTATTTTGATTATAAAAATTCCAAATAATCTTATTACCCGAAACATATGGGGCAATGCTACGAGATGGCACAGTCGTTAATGATTGCGTTGTTGTTCCATTCCAGTAGTGAGCTGTTCTACCATCATGTCGACTTCCGTTAAGCCAAACAATACCTTTTTCAGTGAGTTGAGGTTTTGTAGAACTAATAGATATATCGGAAATTACTTGGGTAGTTACACCATCCCATAAGAAAATTTGGCTTCTGCTCTGTCCATCAGTTCCAGACCAGACTACTCTCTCTTCATATATATCTGGATCAGAACTAATTATTTCTGAATTTGAAAGTTGTGTTGTTACTCCTGTGGTTCCATTCCATAAATACACTTTACCATCGGTAATCCATACAACATTATTACCCGAAATTTTAGCGGCATAACTGTCTTCAGTGTCAGATGAAAGCTGTTGGGTCGTTGTACCATCCCAATAAAATATTTTTGAAATTCCCGAAACAGTAGATTTCCACACAACACCTGATTCGGAAGTTTCAATACTTGTCGATGATGTTGAAGCTGGATCAGATATTTGTATTATTTCAGATCCATTCCATGCGTGTATGTTATAAGAACTCATCCATACAATATTATCTCCAGATATTTTTGGACTATAATAAGTACCTGAACCAAGAGTAATTTGACGGGCAATTGAGCCATCCCAATAAAATACTTTATAGGCTGAATTAATAGATGTAGCCCATACTACTTTGTTTTTTGAGATGTGTGGCATTGAGCTATGATGACTAGGGTCAGATATATATTTTTTCTCTTTCCCATTCCAATAAGCTATTAGATTGAATCCACTGTTATCTTCTCGCCACGCAGCATGTGTTTGACCATAAAGATCACTGAGGTTATCAATAGCATCACCACTCAAATGATTAAACTGTACGGCACCGGTTTCAATAACACCTGACTCACCCTGTAACCCTTGTTCACCCTGAGCTCCTTGTACGCCTTGAAGTCCCTGTGGACCTGCTCCACCTTGCACACCCTGATCGCCTTGTACTCCCTGCACACCTTGTTGTCCGGTAGCGCCAGTTTCGCCAATAGCAAAATAGCCCCATGAGCCATTCTTATAGGTAAAGCTTTTATGTTCTGTTGCATGAAAAAAGGCTTCACCTGATTCTGGGTTAAGTGGGTATTCGTTTAACTCACCAAGCCATGAAATAAGTTGTCCACGTTTTGTATACGCAAGTACTTCATAGAGAGAAAACCCATATATTGTTGCTCTATTTAAGCATTCAATAGTAATATATCGACCGCTCCCCATTGATTTGATGATTTCGTCGAATCCACCATCACCACTATTTCTTTCATGAACCGCAGTTCCCCAGTCAGAACTTGTTTGTGAAACATATATCTTATATGATTCGGCAAAAGCATTTTCCCAATGGAGTTCGAGCTTTTCAATGGTTTGTTCAGATCCGAGATCTATTTGTAGCCAGTGGAAGTTGCTATGTTCAGAAGACCACCTGGTGTCCATATCACCGTCAACTGCATGATTTGCAAGTTGATACGGGCTTTCGATGCTTGATGCTGTTGCCGTTGCATTTTGTGATACCAGGGTGTAGCTCTGCGCAGATAATGTAGTTACGCACAGTAATGCCCCCAGAACTATTGGTTTGATATTTTTTGAAAAGAGTTTCATTCTAACCTTTATATTAATTGTATAGGGATGTCTGATGATGTAACGTTACATTTCAAATGTGAAGGAAATGTGTGTGTAATATGTTTTTTTCTTCACAATTGAATCCAATGTACATCAATTGAGCGAAACCTTAGCTTAATTGATGTAGAAATAGTATTTGGGTTTTAATTCACATTTCAACAATTATCATTAATTACAAAGTAGTTTGAGGTGTTAGAGACCCTTTTGTATTATGGGTATTGTTGTTCTCTGGTAAATCTGATAACCCCTAACGAATGACCTGTAAACGTGGGTAGTTGCACACTATTCATACCTCTGGTTGGATACACAGAAGATCGATACAATTGTTCACCAGTTAGGCTAAATAATGTAATGGTAACCATGCCGCTCCTTTGTGCACTATAGGTGAACTGCCCTGCTGTAAGGTGAACCATCTGTAATGATCCTCGTAATCCCTCAGAATTATGAATGCCATCATGTAGCGCGGTTGTATTACTCGATTCAGAGGCCTCATAAGGGCTTTCACTAAATGAACGATCATCTGATTCATCATTAGACGATTCATCAAATGCACTATTCGACGATTTAAGTGCCTCCTCTGAAGATTCTACGACAGTTGGTGTAAGGAATAATGAAATGGTATCAGTCCATACCTCAAAATCGTCATTGAGGGTTATGATGATATCAGAGTGTTGGGCAGTTGCAATGTTCTGTATTTGGATAGTGAGGTCAACGATTGTATCACTCTGGCCTAAGAGGGTACCGAGTATTTGGGTACCTGAGGTGGTGAGCAATGATTCGTCGGTGTCGATTCTCATGGTTAGGTTGGTCGATGATACGAGTCCCGTATTTTGAAGAGTGATGCGTACTGAAGCATGCTGTTGAGACTCCAATAGACTGTCGGGGAGAGTCGTGCCATCTATAGTATCTAAAACAGTATAGGATAGTACTGACATGTGTGGTCGAGGCGTTGCAGGTGTTAGCTTCCATTGAGCGCTGACCCAGTCAGTTTCAATGGCTCCATGACTGATGATGGTATCACTATTATTCACATAGAGGTAACTCGTAGCGTCGGCACTGTTTCTCAATCGAATGATAGTGTCAGATACGAATTCACCAAACCATTGTCCACTTGTGGTATTCTCACTATTAACAGCGGTATGAGCAAAGGTACTTCCAGGATTTGCATGAATAGCATTTCCCGTTGCAAGATGTATGAGCTCAATAGAGAGGTCATTTTTCTGATTGATCTGCCAAAAAGTGCTATCAGTGGGAGTTGTGTGGGTGTAGGCGATGGTACTATCATTGTCACTCAAAAACTGTGGCTGCCCAATGTTTTGAATGTGATAATAGCCAGAGGTGATTGTTGCTAGAGGGGCGGCGTCAAAGTCAAAAATATCTTGAAGGGCGTAGAGGTGGCCATTGGTTGTTCCTAAATAGAGGGTATTGTCGTAATAAGCTACTCGCACAAAACTCTGGTAGATGCTCGCGTTAGCTCCTTGATCTGTAAATTGAGCTATGGGTACCCAGGTTACAAAATCTGTCGTTGCATAAATTTCTACGGCAGTACTTCCGGCAGGGGATCCGAGCATCCAAAATACCTCGTAGGGGAGGTCTGTGTCACTGTATGAGATATTGTTTGCAAAAAAGTTGTCGGCGGTAAAGGGTTTACTCTCGGCGGCAACTAATGCTGAACCACTCAGTTTATAAAGTGATGCTCCATCATCAGCAGGAATCATGCGCATGGTACCATTGAGGGTAACCGGTCTAAAATTTCCGGAAGTACTCACGCCGTTCCATACTCCATCCTTTTTGTAATAACTGCCACCGTTGCCGCAGGTATAAATGGTTGTCGCATCTGAACCGATATGATAAAATCGAACAAGGTTTGATGCCACCTCAAGTTGCCAGGTATTCCCAAAATCACCACTTGAATAGACGCGGGCTGTTTCATTGGCGGGAACGGTTGCACCGGGATGAGAACCTCCGTCTTGCCAGTCTCCGGTAGTGACGTAGATGCGCCCTCCAAACTCGGTTACATCAAAGGTATGGGCAGTTGAAGAGAGGGTCGCAGACTGTTGCCAGGAATTTGATCCAGCTTGCACCCCTACAAAAGCTGGGCCCGTCCACCCTCGGGCATCGGTCATCGTTACATACAGGTTGTCGTTGATATTTCTAATATATTCAGTAGCTTCAGTTGGGGCTCCATTTAAGGATGTTTCAAAGGTATTTGATGCGGGATCATAGGCTACAATATCAATAGGTCCGGTATTTCCACCGTAATCACCCATTCCAATATAAATACGACCTCGGTATTCCTCGAGATCCCAAATTTGCTGCCCCCGGGCGGTAGATTGCCCTGATAATTCTGGGATTTGGGTTCTATCAGCAATTTTAACCAGCGTTCGGCTTCCTGGAATAAATTGATCTAATGATTGGCCATTAGCAAAAACTGCCATTACAGTAGTAATGAGTAATACTATTTTCATGTGTGTCCCCAATGTATGTACTTAATAATATACCCTATTTATGGGCGAAGTGAATACTAATTGGTACAGAAGGGGGAGTTGTTTGAGGTATTAGGGGGGAATGCCGAATAGAGTAGGTAATAGGCATTATTTGTATATATTTAGCATGGACACATACCAAATACACCGAAATAAAGATCATCTATGAATAGCAACAATATCAAATTGATAGTGTATATGCTAGTGCTATCTGTACCGAATATCTTTGCACAAAGCTTTAACACCAACAACCTTCCAAGTGATACTGAAGGAGACCTTCTGGGGACGGTACTCTTTGCACAACATGCGGTAATACCTTCTAAAAATACAATACCAAATGATATACAACCTCACGTGACACAATTACGCAAAACCATGGTGCTCTTTAAGCCTCAGGCAAAAATTCCAGAGAGCCCTGCAGAAGTTACCCTTGTGGTTGGAAATAAAAATTCGGACGTAGCAGAGACATTTACTATGCGCAGCCCTGATGCACTCACGACGCTACCGGGAGTTGTGAAATCTATTGACCTCAGTACTATCGATTTTACCGCACCTCCTTCCTTTGACTATAGTATTAGTGGTCAAACAGCTTTGAATACCTTAAAAGATGATATCTCTGGCTCACAGGTCGCGTCACACCTTGCATCTCATAATACGCTAAGTATTACTCTCGCTGATGGGGCATGGATCAATGCAGTGTATCTTCCCGATAAAACTGACTTGACCAATAAAACGGTGGTCATCTCTTCAACAGCTGGCTATGGCGCGACGCTCTACTATAGAAATACTAGTGTGTCAATGACAAAGGGTACTACCATTGTTGCGAAGCTGAATGAAGGCACATGGTACATTGAAGATGACGAAAGCAGTAGCACTCTAACATATGGCGAAGGGTTTTGGTCTGCAATTGTGCCTCTCGAATATATTCTTCCAGGAATGATTCTCACTATTACTCATGAAGACTTAACCGGGACACTTGATGATATAAATATTGGTGGGTACTCTGAGCTTATATTACACACTATCGATATCGGAATGCTCACCCCTAACCAAGACGTGTTTCAATTTCAGAAAGATGAAGAACTCCAGCGGCAGTATTTTCAAACACTTCCGGTGAGTCGATTTATTGTGAATAATTATGAATCAATCCATCTGACCGAAGTAATGCTTCCGGATGGTACGTTGCTAACGGGGCATGACCACACCAGTGAAGGGGGGATATATGAGGGGAGTATGCGCGGGGCTATCGGTAAACTCTTGATCTCTCACGGCATCAATAATGCAAATTATGGCATTAATACCTCTTCGGCAACGTCTGAAAGTACGCATCCCTATTGGTCGGCTCAGATAACTGCGCACAACTCCATAGGTAATTATACCAACGGAGTGCAGGTGCATGGACTTTCTGGTGGTAACGGAATGGTTACCCTTAAAAATAGTGTGGGAAATGAATTTAGTCATGAACTCGGTCATAATTATGGTCTCGGACACTATCCTGGTGATTTTGATGGGTGTGTACATCGCCCTGCTGATGCAATCAACTCAACATGGGGCTGGGATAGCGATGCAGATCTGTTTATACCTAACTTCGCCTTAAATAAGAGTGATCAACAAACCTGTTATAATGAGAGTTGTGTCGAGCCATTTAATGGGTATACTTTTGGGAAAGATGCAATGGGTGGCGGTGCACCTCATATTGCATCGGTAAATAACTATACCCTCTATACACCGTATACGGCAAGTATCATCCAATCATTTTTTGAAAGTAAAGTAAATTTCTCTGATACGAGCTCAACGGGGTTTATTCAGTGGGATGCTGATGCAGAAGCTATGGTGCCGTGGGAACTTTCGGTGCCGCTCTATACTGGCTCTCAGAGAGTTTTTGCCAAGCCTTCAGCATTTGGGGTGCCGGTCACAACGCTCTTGGGCTTTTATGATCCAAATGCCACCTTACCGAGCTATATATATCCTGCGCTCCACAGTGGATATGGTATGGTGTATCAGCTGGTTGATGCCACAACGTCAGAGGCTGTTTGTGAACTTACAGTGGATATTAAAAAGGGCGAAACCCTGCATTTTCCTCTCTATTCTGAACGTATAACTTCAGGAAATATGAATAAGTTTCATGTGAATGTAGAGAGTGCTCTTGAGCCACAGACTGCAACGGTTGCGTGTAATGATACTCCTTTGGTCAGTCGCTCACTCTCGGGCCCGAGCCAAGTGCATTCTTATTCTCAGTATGGGTATAATCCCGATGATACTATTCCCACAACCGGTGCATCATCATCTTCTCTCATTGACAGAGAGTCAAGTGTAGATGGAGACAGAGAGAGCTCCGAGGTAAGTTCTTCTTCTTCTTCTTCTTCTTCTTTGACGAGTAGCTTTGATGAATTGTTGAGTTCTGTCTCTTTATCACAAGATACACATACTTCAAGTGTGACTGCTAGTGGTGTATCAAGCTCGCAGATTACTGCTCCCATGGGCGAGTCAATACTTGAGAAGTCTCGCTTTCATCGACAATTGATTTACGTTCAAAGTAACCAAGTATCCCAGACAATTTATTTTCCTGAACATGCCACCCATTTTGTTGTGTACTCATTGGATGGTTCAGTTGTAGAGAGCGGTTTAGTACCTTCGTCACATGCTATTAGTATCGAAGCGGTTACGACTTCTGGCGTATTGTTGGTTGAATCTTTACATTTGTAGTTATATAGTCTGGGGCAACACAGGTTTGCTCGCTATTTAACAGTCTTGCCCATGTAACTGCGACCGGGAAGGTTTGCGGTGTGCGTACCGAAGAAATTTCTTTGTGCGGTAACGAGCTCTGCGATGGTCATACGGTATAATCTTCTGTCAAGGCTACTATCGAATGAGAATAGTAAGATTCTTGTTTCGTTTCAGATATATGTAGTTAAGTAATGGCGGAAATACACCAACAGTCATCTGAGCGGTGCCGTTGTATGGCATATTTTGTTTGACTAGAAAGTAATCGAATAAATATTGGTTATTATTGCTTAAATATCTGATAATTAGAATACAAGTGATTTATAATTATAATACTACTGTTCTTGAGGTATAGTTTTGTCAATTGAAAAGACACCTATAACAAATATGGAAACATTAAAACGAACGAAACTACAGCCTATTATTAAAAGCGTTTTTATTACCATATGTATATTGATCGTGGGGTGGACAATCTCATGCTGGTATTTATATGAAGAGAACTATACTGCTGCTTATGAGGCAGAAATAAAAACTGCAACAAAGGTTGCAGAGGACAACATCAATAAGGATCTTCTATACCGGCGCTGGGCATCAACACATGGTGGAGTGTATGCGCCTATATCGA